>NZ_JAJEKE010000020.1 GCF_024363565.1 Lutispora saccharofermentans
CATCATATATATAACAATTTTGTCTAGTATCAAAAGTATGTATAAAGGAATTCTTAATGTCCATTTTCATAACCTCCCCTATAGTTACTCATTCAGATATAATTGCACCTTGTTTTGTATGACCTCAGCTATCTCTTCTACACTTTTATAATTTTTCAAGAAAGGTTCCACCTCAACCCAAATCATATTAAAGAATTCGTCAGCCGGTACAAAAGCATCATTTTTGTTTAAGCTGTTTTTTATTGCAATTATATTATTCATCTCAGACTCAGTAACTCTTTTTATATCGTCATCTTCTTGCTGCTCAAAAAATAGCTTGATTCTTTCTTCTTCAGCTTTTTTATTCATAACAAATTGATATTCACTGAGGAAAAACTGATTATCTTCATTAAGAATATATTTGATAAATTTCCATGCTAAATCTTTATGTTTTGAACCCTCCAATATAGAAGCATTATAGCTCATAAACAGCCTTGTATTCGTCTTTTCCCCTTTTGGCAAAGGTAATATCCTGATGGAATCAAATTTTTGACCCATAGTATTAAAATTCCAATAGCAACCTGTATATTCTGGAATAAATAGTATGCTTTCCATAAATGCATCTCTATCCTTTCCCCCATAAGAGGCCTTTAGCTGAGGATGATAACAATTTTTATCCATAATTTGCTTAAACATATCCAAGAGCTCTGTAAAATCTTTTGTATTAGTCCTTGCCTCTCTTTTATCCCAGTCAATATAATAGTCTATATCTTGAAGTATAATATTTTTAAATAAAATGCGATCATAAAAATAGGATTGAGGAAATGCATAGATTTTCTCATCTTTCTCATTATCATCGGCTTTATCTAATAAATCGCTAAAGTCTTTCCAAGTCCATTGGGTTATATCGATGTTTTTCTCGTTCATAAGCTCCTTATTCCCTATTATAAAGCGGCAAGCATATGACAGGGGCATTATATACAGGCCATCCTTATACATTGAAGCATTAATAATTGTCTCGCAATAATCATCAATATTAAAGCTGCTATCCTTCTCCATAATTTTATGCAAATTGACCAGAATTCCTTTATTCGCATATTCTAAAGCAGGGTAATAGCCCAATAAAATATCGGGACCCTTACTTGCTAAAAGCTCAGAATTCAATTTTTCAATATAATTTTTATGGCCTGTTTCTATATTTATTAAATGATCATACACTTGAAAGTTTATCTTTACATCAGGGTGATCTCTTTCGAACTTTCTGGCAATGTTTAATAAAGCACTGTTGGAATAATTATTATCCGGCCAATAGGCACTTATGGTTATTTCAATTTGCTCTGATGATTCTTTCTTTTCTTCTTCCTTGATATAGCTTGCCAATTCATTTTTCCCTTCATCATTTGCCAGTGTATATACATTCTCACCACTGTCTACAAAAATGCCGTATATGCCGTCAGTTTTTGTAAACTCATTGATGTTTAGCAGTTCAGTTGCTTTGTTGTTTGTCATATCGTATTTCATGATAATACCATTACTAATGCCATATAAGAACTTGGTTTTCGCATTATAATGTATATAATCGGGAGCTCCCGAGTGGCTATACTCCCCTTCCCATATTGTTTTAAGGCTAACAGTATCCATTTTAAGCAGTTGATTTTCTCCCGCTTCTTTTTTGGGGACAGCTATTAGATTATCATTTTCATCTATCCCTATATCTCTATATTCGTCTATACCAAGGGTATTGATGCTTTGCAGTTTGAAATCAAATACCTCAACGGTACTATCGTATTTAAGTACATATATACTTCCTTTGCTGTTCACTTGTATTTTTCTAGCAACTTCGTCTTTTATATCTTCCCAACTACCTTTTTTCTCATTAATTGCATATCTATCCTTCAATTCATTTCCGGCGCTGTCATAGGCTATTAGCTCTGTAACTAATGCATGCACTTGTCCCTTGTCGTCTTTCTTCAAATAATTTTGCAGAGCATAAACATTATCATTTGTATCTATTGCAAAGCATATTTCTCCATTCAAACTCTTCTTTATTTCTTTTATGATTCTGCCCGTATTATCTGCATGTACAATTCCTCCATTATCATCATAGAAAATTATTTCACCCGCACTATTTATACATGCTGAGGAAACACTCTCGATACTCAGCAATTGATTATATATTACTTCCTTGTATGTATAGGCATTTGCTTCTACTGCCTTGTCAACGGAAGCATTTTGGCTTTTGCATCCGGACATGAGTAGTACAGAGATGAGCATTAGAAGAGTAAATATATAGTTTTCCTTAGTTTTAATATTCATGTAGCATCACCTTCAAAATTAATATACTTATCTAATGTTTTATATTGTAGTTATTTAGTCAATTGTTTTATGATTAATAACTACAATATAAAACTTCGTATACAAGTTGTTTCTTCTGACTCAAGTCGGATAAGCTATAGAATAAATCTATAGCTTATCCACTATATTCAACCCTCAAGATAAAGAAATAACATAACTTAATTCTAGTTAAAAAACATAAGATTTAAATATCATCTATTCAACATCCATTAAACTTTCTTGTTTATTTTCATAACTTACATCATATCTAAGATCATCTACATTAGCATCGTAATATACATCTATATCTCCGTTACAAGTGCAACCTCCACAATGGCATCCACAACTGCATGCAAATGCCTCAACGGTATCCTCAACCACCATTTCTCTTTTTCGCAGCTTCTTCATCTGACACACCCCCTTTCTATAACTTTTCTGTTTGCAACAATTTAATGTTCAATAAAATTTAATTGTTATTTGTTTTATCTTGATAATTGATTGAATATCTGAATGTCATTATTTTGAAAAGCGTAATTATTAATATTTATCCTGTTTTACTAATGTCTGACTTTTATGGATGGATAATCATAATAGATATTTATTTATATTCTACCTCTCTCAATATATCAGCATATAAACTGCATCCCCTAATGAGTTCATCATGCTTTCCTACATCCACCACCTTTCCTTTATCCATTACTATGATCTTATCCAATTTATGTAAAACATAGGGTCTGTGTGTTATGAATAATATAGTGTGATTACTAAAGTTGCTCAGTAAATTTTCAATCAGTCTTTCTTCGTGCTTTAAATCAAAGCTGGATGTAGCTTCATCAAGTAATATTATTTTACATTCTTTTGCAAAGGCCCTCGCTAGGGCTATCCTTTGCCTTTCGCCGCCGGAAAGCTTACTGCCTTTGTCTCCAAGCCTTGTATTAGAACCTTCAGGTAAATTATCAATTAATTCATTTGCGAAACTGAGATCCATAGCCTTTTTTATTCGGTCTTCAGAGTGATTATTAAACATGGAAATGTTTTCCTCTATCGTTGCATTAAAAATATACAAATCTTGGTTCACCACAGATATTGTTTTTCTTAAATCATTTATATTAATTCTTCTAATATCCATATCATCTATATAAACATTTCCATTTTGAAAATCATATAGCCTCAAAAGTATGTTAAAAACAGAAGTCTTTCCTGAACCATTCAATCCCACTATTCCTACTTTTTCTCCAGGGTTTATTTCAAAACTCACATTTTTTAATACTTCATTATCTTTTCTATAGGAATGGCTAACATTTTTGAATACAATTTTGCCTTTTATTTCATCCTTTTTTATTCTTATTGAATCTTTTCGAGCATCTTCGCATTCCATATCTAAGAAATCAAATAGTCTCTTTGCCGATAATAGAATTTTTGCCATATCATATCTGATATTAATTAATGATGAAATAGGCATAATCACATTGGTACTGTACGTTGCAAAGGCAAACAAGCCCCCTATAGTAAATGCATCTTTTACAATCATCTTTGAGCCTATAATATATATCATTGAAGCCATTAGCTGCAATAAGATCAGATCACATGCCACTTTTGTTCCGTCTATTATCTGAGATCTAACGCTTGTTTTTATAATACTTCTTTGCAATATCGCAAATTGTCTCATAATAATATTTTCTATGCCCGACAGCTTTATCTCTTTTATCCCCGACATTTTATCTCCATACCATTTTGAGTAATCTCTTGCATATTCCATATATCTTTTATGCAGTTTTTTTCTCAGTCTTGTGAAATAAGCTGTTAATAAATATTTGACAGGTATGATCATTATTATCATTACGGAAAGCTTGTAGCTGATGATAGTCAGCCCTATTAGACCGCCCATTATTTTTAGCAGGCTTAGCAATCTGTGAGCAAAGGATTCATCTGTAATTTGAGAGATACTCGCAATATCCATTTTTGCATTGTTAATTATTTCGGTAAAATTGTTTTCATTAAGATATGATAACTTGAGCTTCATTAGCTTTCGCATAGAAAGACTGGTCCATTTATAAGTATATAGATTATTTATATAAGTTAATTTTTTTGATTGTGCTAGCGATAACAATTGGTCTGCTATAACCAGCAAAAGGCTTACAATAGAATACCTAAGAACATTATGAAAGTTATTTTTTATTAAGCCTTCATCAATCAAGTATTTATTTAATAAGGGCCTCACAAAGCTTATTCCGGAAGAAAGTAACATTATAAATATAATAAAAAGTATTCTTTTTCTAAACGGATACAGAGCTTTTAGGAGTCTTTTAAAAATAGCAATATTTTCTTTCACATAATTCACATCCTAAAATATTAATCTAATATGCAATGAACAAAAACTCCATGACTATATAATATTTCAGGCTTGTTATGAATAAATTTAATAGCATGTTACATTTAATACTTATGAATCCATAGCTTAAATTCAAATATATACATATAGAAACATAAAGTCCATAGCTATATGATAAGAGGTAGCTTTTTAAGGATAAGATGCATTTTTGAAGTATAAAATAACCTTTCTGTCGATATTTTTTCGGCAAAAATATTATCTATCTCTCCATTTTATAATGGATGTTCAAGTTTTCTACTCATTGAGATACAACTCTACCTTGTTTTGTATAACCTTAGCAGTTTCCTCTGCGCTCTTGCCGCCGGAAAGATATATTTTTACTTCTTCCCAGATGGTATTGAATAATTCATCTTGAGGGGCAAAAGAAGAATTATTATTAAAATTTTACACCACTATATAAGACTATACTATATAAGACTATAATGTTTGCTGCCTCTTTCACTTTGAAGTATAGAAATGCATGACCCATCGTTTTGTTTTACTGCTGATTTCATTTACACCTTTTGGAATTATTGATATAATATAATTAACAAAAGAAAGGGGGATGAAATTGGCCAATAATAAGCATGAGCTTTTAAGCCCTTTGAGCGACATAGTATTTAAAGCCTTATTTGGCAGGGAAGAAAAAGATAGCAAGATAATACTCATAGATTTTCTAAATTCTGTACTATCTCTTGAAGGTAATGAAAGGATAACTGAAATAGTCCACTTAAACCCCTTCAACATAAAAGAATACAAAGAGGATAAAGGCTCCATATTTGACATAAAGGTAAAGAATCAAAGGGAAGAAAGAATAAACATAGAAATGCAGATAAACAATGTAGACGATTTTAGGAAAAGAAGCTTATATTACTGGAGCAAGATGTATTCCGAAACCATAAAGGAATCTGAAAACTATACAAATCTAAAGAAGAGCATAGTAATAAACATAATGGATTTCGAAATAATAAAAGAAACAAACAGATACCACACAGAGTATAAGATACTAGAAAAGGAAGAAAAGTTTCCATTACTGGATGATCTGGAAATACACTATATAGAACTTCAAAAATTCCATCCTCAAAAGGATCCGGAAGAAATGGAAGCCATAGAATTATGGCTGAGTTTTATAAAAAAAGCGGGAAAAGAAGAAATAGAAAAACTGGTTGAGAGAAAGGAGGAGCTGAGTATAGCTATGGAAATGCTGAAAAAAATAAGTGCAGATGAAGAATTGAGAGAAAAATATGCAGCCCGTGAGAAAGCCAGACTTGACGCCATATCAAGCCTTAAGTTTGCCGAAATGAAGGGCATGGAAAAAGGCAGAGCGGAGGGTAAGGCTGAAGGTAAAGCTGAAGGTAGAGCTGAAGGCAAAGCAGAGGGCAAAGCAGAATTATTGATAAGACTTCTCAGCAAAAAATTCGGCGTACTGCCTACTTCTTTAGAAGAAAAGATACGAAATATTGCTCTTCCTGTTTTGGATTTGCTGGCAGAAAATATATTTGAGCTCAATTCTATAGAAGAAGTCATAAATTTAATCACAAAATAAGGAAGCCCAATAAAAGGCTTCCCTTTTCTTACTCATTGAGATACAGTTCTACCTTGTTTTGTATAGTCTTAACCGTTTCTTCCAGGCCCTTATCTTCGGAAAGATATGTCTTGATTTCCTCCCAGATGGTATTGAACAATTCATCAGGCACTCTCAATGCTTCATTTTTATTCAGGCTACCATTTATGTCCTTAAACGCCTGCAGGTTGGCATCTGCATCAAAACCACTTTTCTTCATTGGCTCCAATTGGATTTCCAGCACTCTTTCGTTCGCTCTCTTATTCACCGGAATATCATTTTCGCCTATGTAGAATTGAATATCCTCGCTTAAAAGATACTTTATATATTTCCAGGCCTCGTCCTTATATTTTGAATTGCTGTTTATTCCCGCATTATATGCTAAAAATGATTTGCTGCCACCGTATTCAGGTTTAGGCCTTGGAAGAAGTAGAATATCTGAATATGGACTAAGAACATACGTGAATTCATAGCTTCCTGAACGAAAGTCAGGATAGAACAACGTGTTGTTCTGGATAAGCTCTAAGTTCCTTCCGTTTTTAGGGAATGGCTTAGCTTCAGGGTGTTCAAAGTTTCCGCTTCTTATGGCCATAAGAAGCTTCAAGGTTTCTATGAATTCCTTGGAGTCAAACCTGGCTTCCTTATTTCCCCAATCGATATAGTAGTCCATACCATCCTTAATCATCTCTGATAATATAAATTCTTCCGGGTATGTGGGAGCAGCATATATGCCTTTTTGCTTCACTTTTTCCATAATTTCATAGAAGTCTCTCCAAGTCCATTCCATATCTATCGCTATCTTTTTGTCATCCAGTAGCTTCTTATTGCCTATATAGAATTGCTTTGTATATATTATTGGCATTATATATAAGCTGTCCTCATATTTAGAGCCTTCTATAACCGCTTCATTATAGTCTTCTTTATTGAATTCGTTGTCTGCGTTTATCATTTGGTTTAAATCAAGAAATACACCTTTTGTGATATATCCCATGGCAGGGTATATTCCGCATAGTATATCAGGGCCCTTCCCTGTCAAAAGTTCCGTGTTGATTTGCTGCAAGTTGTCATGAGCTTCAAATTTGATTTTTATTTCTGGATGTTTTTCTTCAAATTTTCTTATCACATTTATCATATTTTGATGGATATAATCATCCCTTGGATAATAGGAGTATAATAGTATCTCCTTTTTGTCTATTTCTTCCTGTTCTTTCTTTTCAGTCTTAGCATATGCCAGCAGCTTGCTCTGACTGCCATCCTTTCCAAAGGCATATATTTTTTCTTCTTCATCTACGATGAATCTGTACATGTTTTCCAGACCTGATAATTGAGTGATGTCTGCTATATATCCTTTTATATTCCCCTTGTCGTCATATTTGAATATGCCTTTTTCATTCAACCCATATAGAGTTTTGCCCGCCGCATTGTAGTGTATTGATTTGGCAGCTTCATTGCTGTCATGCTCCTTCTTCCATATGGATCTATGATCTTTGCTCGATATTTTCTCTATGTAGACTTCCGAACCGCTGTCATAGCATAACCCTATTATGCTGTCTTCTTCATCTATGTCTATGTCCAGAAACTTTTTCCCTTGACGAGTGGTGACATTTTTGAGCTTTGTATCCAATACTTCTACTTCTTCGCTTACCTTTAAGCAATATATATTTCCTTTGCTATCTATCTCAATCTTGTCTATGGTTTCTCCCGTAAGGTATTTGCTTTCGCCTTTTATTTCTACTATTCCGCTTTGGCTTTCAATAGCATTACCCTGAGTGTCATATACCTGCAGCTTTCTTTTTAGCAATATATTCTCGTTATTTTCATTTTTTTCACGGTATTGCAGCAGTGCATAAAGCTTGTTGTCCTTGCCAAAGGCCAATACCCCGTCCCAGTTTTCCCCCACTTCGGCTTCTCCGGTTTTACTGCCCTTCTTGTCAAATACGTATATCTTCTTTTCATAGTAATTGTATACTGCTAAGTCTCCATTGTTTCTCATAGCAATGGACGATATTCCTTTTCCTCCATTGACGGAATATATTTCTTTGGCTTCATAGGCGAATTGCTCCTGCTCCTTGTCGGTGCCTTTAGCTGGATTTGTCCCGCAGGCTGCAGTGAATATTAAGCTTATTAACAGTATAAAAAGAATTATCTGTTTCACTTTAACCCTCTCCCAAACTTATAAATTGGCTTTGCACCATCATCATTATATGACTTAATTAAAGTATAACTGAAAGAGGCAAAAATTTACAGTTGTAAGAGATAAAAAGTACACAACCTTGTATATCTTTGATTTACAATAATTGTGTACTTTTCTATACCATCGTTAACACCCACAACTAATTTAATTGAATAATAAAATTAAAACAAAAGATCATGCTTGATGTGCCCTATCTGCCTTGTCCGAGCCTTACTTTACCAAAATTTCCGGCGTCTCTACCTCCTCCAATAATCCCCAAACGCATGCTAATGCAACACTCGTTTGTGCTGCCATAATAGCAAGCACTGCAAGCAACAACGCTAACATTTTACGCATATGAGCTCCGCTCCTTTCCAAATATTTTATATGTTATTGGTAATACCAACAGTGACTCAAAAAACATGCTCACCACCATAACGCCGGATATATCTTCTGGCAAAAGACAGGATGCTGCAAAAATTATTACAACTATTAGAATTGAATCTGCTTTTAAATCTGCTTTGAGCTTATATGATTTGATCGGTTTTTTCCTTGTATCCGATGGAGAATATAATGCAATAATAATAAATGTGATTATAAACAGGGCAATATTATAATTTCTATCCAGATAAGGGGAAAGATAAGCCGGACTATATATTATTATCATAGATGATATTATACAAGCTATTCCTCGTTCTGCATGAATACCTCCGGCAAAAGTTCTCAAAGAACCGAAGCATATATAGGCTATGATAGCATACTTGAGAATCCCCAGCATATAGGCAACAATAAATATTATAGGAATTTTATATGCGTTTATCAAAAAAACTTTTATCCCATATCTGATGGTTTCTATTTTTATGCTGTCCATTTCTTCCATGTGAGCTACAATAAAATCCTCTATTTTTTTAGCTAAAGCATCAATTATCATACTCATCACCTGATTTAAATATAACAGAATAAAATAAAAAGTCCATATGCATAGGACAAGAGGTAGCTTTTTAAGTACAAGATGCATTTTGTCGAAAAAGTATCAGTTGAATTTTTTAATTATCAGCTCCTGGATATAATACTTTTCCTCTATTATAGTGTTATTAAGCATCAAACCATACTTCCTTAATATGCTGTTTACTGTCCTTAATCCTATTCCGCTGCCTTTTTTGCCATGATTGGGGTCATAGGAATTCTTGATGATGGTTATATAATATTGGTCATCTTCAAACATGCAAAGCTCTATATATTTCTCCTTCGTTAATCCTGCCGCCTCTATGGAGTTATCTAAGAATACTCCCAGTATCTCACATAAATCCGATATATTTACTTTAACTCCTCTCAAATCTGTTGTTATTTCTAGATTCAGATTCAGCGACAGTGCCTCTATCCTGCCTAGTTTGGAGGATAAAAGGCTCTTTACCCCAGGGTGGGCTATCTTATATAAAGATGCTATGTTGCTTTTCTCAATACCCCTTTGCCTTTCAATTACACTGCTGAAGTGCTCCTTTAATCCTTCCATATCATTTTCCTCGATAAAGGCTGATGCAGCTTGAATAATATTATATGTATTATGCCTGACCCTTCTATACTCATCTATAAGTTCATCTGCCATATTTATATATACCTTTAGCTGTTTATTTTCCTGCTCATTCACCACTAAATTGCTATAAATCCCATATACTGCCATAGTAAGTATAAAATAAGCTGAGGTTATGAATATGTTCATGAGCATCAATCTCTTACCTATTAACTCGATATATTTGTTGTAAACCAATATATTAAAGGCAGTTACTATGAAGGTCATTAACGCAAAAGCTATATAGGCTGCATTTTTATTTGTTTCATTAACTATTTTTTTCTTATATAATAGGGCTTTTATGAATATTATTTGGACATAAGATAAGTAAGATATTACAAGATTTGTTAACAATACATATATAATATTTGTTTGAAGTATTTTCATTTCATAACCTAGCATCTTAATAAGGATAAAAGCAAGAAGCGAATCGTTTATCAAAGCAACCGTATATATTATGATTGTATAATAAGCAGATTTCAGTATGTCCTTAATCAGTATAAAATAAGTGGTCAATACGATAACAACTACCATCGCTATCATTTTTAATGGCAAGATTACATTATCATTATACCCATAGCTCTTTATCATGGCTGTTAGAAAAGCAGTACAGATGATATAAAAAGCTGCTTTAATTCTATTAAATCTTATACCTGATAAACGTACTATTGATATATAAGACAAAACAGCCATTATAAAACACATAAGGAAGTTAACTTCCAAAAGCATCGATAATCTCCTTTCTATGGTTTCTGGAGAGAGGGCAGCGGTCTCCATTAGACATTATGATATCCATATTATCTATGCCCTGCACTTTGTTGATGTTTACCATATAAGATTTATGGCAGTCCATTATGATATCATTCCCCATACGGGACAGCTTGTCCCGGACATCCTTCAAAGTGCAAATAAAGCTTATCTTTCCTGTTTCTGTATGGATAATTATTTTGTTCTTGATGACCTCCAAATATATTATATCTTCTACATTTACCCTATACTGCCTGCAGCCGGATTTTATGCTTAAGGTATTATTCTTTTGATGATTGTCATCCTCAATAGCCTTCCTCTTTTTCTCAAGTTCACAAATTGACTCCAGACATTGTCTTATATCCTCCGGCTTCAGAGGCTTCACTAAATAATCCATTACACGCAGCTTATATTTATATGTCAAAAAAGCAAATTCCTGGTGAGCTGTGATAAATACTATATAGGAGGAGGCATCCCTATCCCTTATGAGTCTGGCTATGTCAATTCCATTTACAGATGTGTCTAATTCTATATCTATGAGATAAACTGAGGTGGTATCATTATGCTTGATATAATTCAATATTCTATCGGGTTTTGTTTCTGAAAGAACAATCCTGCCTAAATTTAGCTCTTTTATCATGGGTTCAATTACAGTCCTTATGCTTTTGGCCTCCATATCATCACATATGACAAAGTTAAGCAATTATCGCACCCCACATTATTTGCCCTTTAGAAATTTATTGAATATATTAGTAGATATTGGTTAAGAATAGTATACCAGAGCCAATAATACTTCTCAACTTTTTACTAATTACGACATAAAAATACATGACGATTAAAAAAACTGAAATATATTTTTACCCGTTTCCGATTGACAAATGCAGCGGCGTATAGTAGCATTTGACTGACATTATTATTGGAGGTAGCCTATGGCAAAGAAGAAGTATTATGGAGTGAGAAGCGAAGAGATCACAGGGGTGTTTGAAACCTGGGAAGAATGCAAAAGCAGCATTGAAGGAGTCCAGGGTGTAAAATACAAGTCCTTTCCTACCTTTGAGGAAGCCGATGCCTTTGCAAAGGGTATAGATATTTCAGAGATACATATGCAGCTCGCTGCAGAATCGGGCTCGGTAATTGCATATGCAGACGGGAGCTATGATGACAACTTAAAAAGATACTCCTTCGGCTGTGTCATAATAACGCCTCAAGGAGATATTATTTGTGAAAGCGGCAGCAACGATGAACCGGAGGCAGTGGGAAGCAGAAATGTAGCAGGAGAGCTTATGGGCGTCATGTTCGTAATAAAATGGGCATATGGCAAAGGCTTCGATAAGATAATAATAAGGCATGATTATGAAGGAATAGCAAAATGGTTCACAGGCCAATGGAAGGCTAATTCCTATTGTGCAAAAAAATATATTGAATATATGAACAGATATAGAAGTGTTATCAATATCTCTTTTGAAAAGGTTGCAGCCCATTCCGGTGATAAGTATAATGAAATGGCTGATGAATTGGCAAAGAAAGCACTTCATTAAAAATATACCCTAACCTTTTCTCATGTACATAGGAACACAAAATGAAGCATGGTTATTAGAAGAGGCAGTCAGCAGATTTTGCTGCCTGCCTTTGTATTTATATGTCAATATCTCCGGTTTCTTTCGCTAAGCAGCAAAGCAGCTATGGTCATATTCACAGATTTCTTAATCTTGAAAATTTTTTAATCAAGAAGTATAATGTTAAAAAAGTTCAAAAGAGATCAATACGGAATATACCAGAGCAAAAGATACTGCGGCTGAATAGAGCTTTACAGGCGGGTGGTAATCAGTTTGAAGGTCGTGAAAAATCTAAAGCATCAAATAATTCATGGAGGATTAGGTCAAATTTTTAGTTATCCCTTGAAGATTATATCTGCAGACGTTGCTTGGAAAAGACTCGCGCGAACGGTCTTGCCAGTTATGTTCGCTCTGCTCGTCATAGAAGGGCTTATTTGCTATTTCCGCTTTACGGAAGCACAAACACCCTCCGTAAAATATGGAGTATTAGATCTTGGGGAATGGAATATGGACAAGGTGTTTGAAATTGCCGGTGAATGGGAGTTTTATTGGGACGATCTGCTGACCCATCAAGAAATCAAGGAAGGCAGCCAAGTTCCTATGTTCGTTAATGCACCAGATAAATGGAATCACTACGAGATTAACGGCAGCAGCCTGCCGGGAAAGGGTAGGGCAACTTACCGCATCCATGTGACAGGAGCGAAAGCAGGCATAAGACACGGACTGCGCATCCAGAGCATGGCTACTGCCTATAGATTATATATAAACGGTGCTCTCGTAGCACAAAATGGCAGCTTCGGGGATACGGAATTTGCTCCAGCCTATGCCTATCGCCCCCAGCTTGGAGAGATTATTCCCAACAATAACAATTTTGATCTTGTTTTGCAGGTCAGCAACAATATCTATGCGATAGGGGGAATGTGGGAGCCTATCATATTCGGGACTTACGAAAAGGTCTCAGCATTCGACAGGCGGATTTCCATTGTGGGAGCGTCTGCTATGACTAGTCTTATTATAACATGCCTTTTTTTCCTTATCTTCTTTGCAGCACAGCACAAGGAAAAGGATATGCTCATCCTTTCGAGTATCAGCATCTTGGTTTTACTGAGGTTTTTGACAATCGGCGATGCGGCGCTCATAGCGCTTCTCCCCAGAACGGCCATTGGGAGCGTGGGCCGCCTAGAATTCATGACATCGCCTTGGACACAGTTTTTGCTGCTGTATTTCGTATATTGTGCTTATATAAATCTTGTGCCCAAGTGGCAGGTAATTACTTTGCTTGCCTACTCTATCGGCTTGTCACTGTTCATTTTGCTGTTTCCCTTTGATATCGTTACATCTGCCTATATGATGATTAATTATAATCTGTTATTGGTAATTGCAATAATCACAATTCATTATACACGTGCAGCGTGGCAGGGGCGAGAGGGCGCACCCCTGCTGCTTGGAGCGCTTTGCCTTATTCTTCTTTTGGTCTTCTACGAGCTGTTTTTCGAAGATATATCAACAGGCTATTATCTATTGACAAATTTGCACTTTGAATATATGGCTTTTGTTTTTGCACAAGTAGCCGTCGTGGCGCTGCGCTACCGCCGGGCACAGGAGCTGGAAATAGCACATTTGAAGGAGCAGATACGGCCACATTTTATTCATAATTCCCTAACCTCCATCATCTCCATCTCCCGCACCGAACCGGACCGCGCACGGGAGCTACTGGTGGATTTCAGCAGCTATCTTCGAGGCTTTTATGATTACGATCAGGACGAGCAGGTCTGCTTTTCGCAGGAGCTGGAGCTAGTGCACGCCTATATTGCACTGGAGCAGGCCCGCTTCGGCGAAAAATTCCGGGTGGAATACTGTATCGAAGCAGAGGATTTTCTTCTCCCATCACTGGTCTTACAACCGTTGGTAGAGAATGCCTTTGTTCACGGGTTGCGCGAAAAGGATAACGGCGGCACGGTCACGATCTATGCCAGAAGAATGAAAAATGCCAAAGTATGCGTTGGTGTCCGCGATGATGGTATTGGCTTCTCCATAAAATCCATACCGTCACGCCGAGGCGTTGGCATCGAGAACATCAATCGCCGTCTGTCCAGACTTTACCGCACTTCTCTTGTTTACCTTGCTCCTGAGGGCGGCGGATGCGAGGTCTATTTTGAAATCCCTTATAAGGAGACGATCAAGTATGAAGACTTGGCTTATTGACGATGAGCAGCCTTGCCTGGATGAATTGGCTTGGATGCTGGAACAATACCCTGATTTAAAGCTTATGGGCATGGACACCGACCCGGTAAAAGCTCTCGCTTCCATCGCGAAGCACTCACCGGATGCGGTATTTCTGGACATCGATATGCCAAAGATCGATGGCCTTGAACTGGCACTGCGTATACAGGAGCAGTGCTCCGGCGTCATTGTGATATTCGTCACGGCTCATGCCCAATACGCATTGGATGCTTTCAAGACGCATCCGCTGGACTTTTTATTGAAGCCTGTTAGGCGTGCAAGACTGGACGACTGTGTTGCTCACCTGCGTAAACATTACGCATTGCTGCATCCTGGAAGAACGATACAGTATTCACCTACGCTCCGCTGCTTCGGCGTTTTTGAACTTATCTGTGAAAATGAGGTCAAATGGGGTACTCGCAGAGTAAGAGAGCTGTTTCTTTATCTGATCGGACGGAACGGCTCGCCTGCTTCAAAGCAGGAGCTGCTAGACGCTCTGTTTGGCGGCCAGAGTGACAAAAGCACAGTACACAACCTATACATGACTATTTACCGGCTCAAAAGCCTGCTGTATACCTTAGACTCTGAACGCAAACTGATTCGCTTGACTGAGGACAACAGACTCAACATTGCACCGGGTGTCTGCGATTTTACGGACTTTATGCGCTTTGGACAGGAAAACGCCATCATAACCGGAGAAAACGCAGCGGAAGCGGCACACATGCTCGGCCTTTGCCGGGGACCATATCTAGAGAAGGAGAGCTTCGAGTGGACAGGAGAGGTCGCTAATGAAATTGAAACCGAATACGAACGCATCTCCTTAGGGCTCGGCAGCTACTATATCTCTAAAGGCTGCTTGCAGGAGGCAGAGCACATTATTGAATCGCTGCTGCTGCGCAATGAGCTGTGTGAGGAAGCCCACACTCTACTATTGGATTTAACTTTGAGGTTGGGTAACCGCGACGCCTATCTTAGGTACTATGAGCAATATGCCCGCATGCTAAAAAAAGAACTGCGCCTGCAACCAGCCGCTCGCTACCGCGAGCAATACTACCGCCTGAAACATTAAAAAATACCCCGGCTATGCCGGGGCATTTTCTCGTCTGGACCTATATTTCCATCTTTTTTAAATCCTCAGAAATAATTAATTTTGCCTCAGTTGCATTCTGAACTTCTTCAACAGTAAATTCAGGGTTTATCTCTTTTAGAACAAGCCCTTTGTCTGTAACCTCCATTACTCCCATCTCTGTTATGATCAGATCAACACATTTCACCGCTGTCAGAGGCAATTTACATCCTTTAAGTATCTTATGGCTTCCCTTTGCCGTATGATTCATGGCAACGATTACTTTCTTTGCCCCCGTAACGAGATCCATGGCTCCGCCCATTCCCGGAACCATTTTGCCGGGCACCATCCAGTTTGCAAGATTGCCCTTTTCGTCTACCTCAAGAGCTCCCAGTACCGTAACGTCTACATGTCCGCCTCTTATTATGAGGAAGGAATCCGCGCTGTCAAAAAATGTTCCTCCGGGATTTATAGTTGCATATTGTGCTCCCGCATTTACCAGATCCGGATCTTCCTCTCCTTCTTTAGGTGCAGGCCCCATTCCGACAAATCCATTTTCCGACTGAAGTGTTATTTCAATGCCTTCGGGAATAAAATTGGCAACAAGGGTGGGAAGCCCAATTCCAAGGTTTACTACATCGCCGTCTTTTAATTCTTTCGCTACTCTTCTTGCAATAAATTCCTTTTCCATGTTTTTATCCATCACTTATTACCCCCTACTACATAATCTACAAATAATCCCGGAGTCATAACATCATCCGGATCGATCTCGCCGACTTCAACTATCTCATCTGCTTCAACAATTACCAAATCAGCGGCTGCAGCCATCAATGGATTGAAATTTCTTGTAGCTTTTCTATATCTTATATTGCCCTTTTTATCTACCTTTGCTCCAACTATAAGCGCCACATCAGCCTTAAGAGGTTTTTCCAGCAAATATTCTTTCCCATCAACTTCAATTATTGTCTTTCCCTCTGCTACTACTGTTCCGAGCCCTGTCGGCGTTAATATCCCGCCCAGGCCTGCGCCGGCTGCCCTGATCCGCTCTGCTAAAGTCCCCTGGGGTACCAATTCGACCTCCAGTTCACCTGCATTCATTTGATTCCCGGTTTCCTTATTGGTCCCTATATGGGATGCTATCAATTTTTTGACCTGTTTATTTACAATAAGCTTTCCTATGCCAATATCGGGAAAAGCAGTATCATTTGCAATCAGCGTTATATCTTTAACCCCTTTTTCAACTATCGCATCAACAATTCTAAAAGGATTTTTGCATCCTAAAAAACCGCCGACCATTATTGTCATGCCATCATGGATCATATTTACAGCATCATCTATAGAAATCAACTTATTCATTATATATACCTCCTCATATTGCTATTTATCTCTTAACTATTATTGATGTCCCCTGGCCGCCTCCAATGCATAAGGTTGCAAGGCCGGTTTTTGCATCCCTCTTTATCATCTCATGGATCAATGTAACAAGTATTCTGGTTCCTGAGCATCCTATGGGATGGCCTAAAGCTATGGCGCCGCCATTCACATTTGTTTTCTCAGGGTCTAATCCCAAATCCTTTACAACTGACAGGGATTGAGCTGCAAAAGCTTCATTAGCTTCGACCAGGTCGATATCTTTAATAGTCATCTTAGCTTTAGCCAAAGCCTTCTTTGATGCAGGTACGGGGCCATATCCCATGATCTTAGGATCTACTCCGGCTGAGGCAAAAGATACTATAGAGACCAGTGGTTTTACGCCTAATTCATCTGCCTTTTCCTTTGACATCAGCACCACTGCTGCAGCACCGTCGTTTATTCCTGATGCATTGCCCGCAGTGACTGTTCCATCCTTTTTGAATGCTGGTTTAAGCTTTGATAAGCCTTCAATAGTGGAGCCAAAGCGCGGATGCTCATCCGTATCCACTACTACCGGATCACCCTTTCGCTGGGGAATTGCTACCGGCACTATTTCATCCTTAAATCTTCCGCTCTTTATGGCTTTTTCTGCCCTTAACTGGCTCTCCAATGCAAATTTATCTTGTTCTTCTCTTGTGATATTCCATTGCTCTGCAATATTCTCTGCAGTAATTCCCATATGATAATTATTGAAAATATCCGTCAAGCCGTCATGGACCATATAGTCCACAATCGTGCCGTCACCCATTCTATGCCCCCATCTTGCCTTAGGCATCAGGTATGGCGCCATGCTCATATTTTCGGTGCCGCCGGCAAGCACTACCTCTGCTTCTCCCAGCATTATTGCTTGAGCAGCTAAGCTCACTGTCTTTAAACCCGAGCCGCAGACCTTATTTATAGTCATGGATGGCACTTCTACGGGGATACCTGCCTCAATAGCTACCTGTCTTGCCACATTCTGGCCTAGCCCGGCCTGAAGCACATTGCCGAATATTACCTCATCAATCATTTCAGGCTTTACATTTGCCCTGGACATAGCTTCTTTTGCAGCAACCGCGCCAAGAATGATAGGGGAAACCTCCTTAAGACTCCCGCCAAATGTTCCTATAGGCGTCCTCACAGCACTGACGATAACAACCTCTCTCATCGATTTTCCTCCTTTTATTTTATAGTGTTATTTCTTGTTTTGCCCCTCCAATATTTGAAATCAATAATTTCGTAGATTAAATAATGCAAATAGCATACCAATTATCAGCTTATAACACGGTTCTCAAAAGCTTGTGTTCCCAACGGTTTGCCTATAGCATAAAGAGCAGAGATAAATGAAGAATAAAAAAGTGTAGAAATATTTCTACACTTTTCCTATTGTTCGAACTCTATTTTTACCATACATGTTAGAGGGGCATCACTTTAAGATGGTGTAGCAAAATTTCTACACAAATACTTATTGTATATAATTCGCTACACTAACATTCAAAGTCTATCCGTATTGGGAATGCTTTTAACGTTAATGCCGTAATTATCCATCTTTTTATACAAAGCTGTCCTATGTATCCCCAGATACTTAGCCGCATCAGTTCTATTTCCATTCGTCAGCCTCAGCGCTTCCATTATTGCATTTATCTCCGTTTCCGCTACCTTAGCCTTTAAAAGGCATGCCTTTTCGTTATAATCATCCCCACGGAATCTGTTAGTTATATAATCAGGCAAGTGTTCAGGATTGATAGTATTGCCGAAAGAAATATTTGCGGCCCTCTCCAGCACATTTCTTAATTCACGCACATTTCCGGGCCAGTCATATAGCCTTAATACCAGATTCGCCTTATCCGTAATCGTTTTATAAGGAAAACCCATCTTTTGCACCAGTTCATTTAAAATATATTCGGACAATATGCGTATATCATCCAATCTATTCCTTAAAGGAGGAATATCTATTTCGACTACATTCAATCTATAAAATAAGTCCTGTCTGAATCGTCCTTCTCTTACTGCTCCCTCCAGATTTTCATTGGTGGAAGCTATTATTCTTACATCGGCCTTTATCCTGGTATTGCCTCCTATCCTTTCAAATTCTCTCTCCTCCAATACCCTCAAAAGCTTTGACTGCATGCTGTATGGCATTGAAGAAATTTCATCTAAAAGGATAGTGCCGCCATTGGCAAGCTCAAATTTGCCCAGCTTGCCCTCTTTTTTTGCCCCCGTAAAGGCGCCGCCTTCATAGCCAAAAAGCTCTGATTCCAATAACTCATGAGGTATTGCTGCGCAATTTATTCTTATGAAAGGTTCGTATTTCCGCAGGCTTGCATTGTGTATGGCATGTGCAAAATATTCTTTGCCTGTCCCGCTCTCGCCCCGAATCATTATAGTAGAGTTCAACTCAGCGGCTTTTCTTGCAATCTCCTTCAGCTTAAGCATTTTCTCGTTTTGTGTTATTATATCATCAAAAGAATACCGGGCCCGGTACATTTTGCTTATTTCCCCTTTATATTTTCCAACGGTATTCTCAAGCACCTCCAGCTTTTTTGCCAGGGTCTTGACTTCTTCTATATCCCTGAACAGTACGGTGCCTAAAGCGCCGATGGTCTTTCCATCCTTTATCACGGGAATCCTGCTGGCTATCATATTGTGGCCTTGTATTCTCTGGATATCGCAGAGTTCTTTTTTCCCGGTCTTTACAACTATATGAAGCCTTGTGTTTTCAATAACTTTTTCTACAGGCTTTCCCAATGCATCACGTTCTTTTATTCCCAGCAGCTTTTCATAATTCCATTTAAGTATGCGGCCATCTTCATCGACCAATACCATACCTTGATATGCATTATCCAGGATATCCTTCATTACATCCAAACTATGCTTAAGTTCATTGATTTGGGAGATTGAATCTTCTATGTCTTCCCTGTCTTTGAAAATCAACATGGAGTATTCATATTGCTCAGATGCTTTCATTACCAGCTTCTCGACTTTTATTTTTCTATCCTTGACATATATGTTTCTATCGACATTGCCGCTGCTGCTTAATATTTCATCAAGGCAATATCCGTCTAATTTCTGAAGAATATTGGGAACTTCTTCTTTCTTTATATCAAATATTTCCATGAATTTATTATTGGCAATTATTCTGCTTTCAGAATCAAGGATCAAGATTCCTTCGGATAAACGATCGATAAGGGTACAAATGTTGCTGTAATAATTTCTGCTCATTTGTAATCACCTGCCACTTATTTTTACATCTTTTACTTATTATTTTATCATAAAAAAGTTTTTTATGTTTTATTATTTGATGGCTTGATTTTAGCGATAAAAATATACTGCAGCCTTTTATTCTCTTGACAATTCTGGTTTATAGTTATAAACTCATGATAAGGTTTATAACTATAAACCAAGATGGGAGATATATAAATGGAGAACTTGAAGCTTTGTGAAAGCGACTACCGATTTATGCTGGTGGTATGGGAAAATGAGCCGGTAGCCTCGGGGGATCTTGTAACGCTGTGCGCCGAAAAACTTGGATGGAAAAAGCCTACCACTTATACCGTGCTGCGAAAAATGTGTGAGAAAGGACTCCTGAAAAATGAAAATACTATAGTGAGCTCTATCGTTTCCAAAGAACAGGTGCAGGCTTTTGAAAGCGAAAACTTTGTCGAAAGGGCTTTTGAAGGCTCATTGCCGCAATTTCTCACCTCATTCCTCGGCGGCAAAATCATCTCGGAAAAAGAAGCCGACGAACTCAAGCGTCTGATCGACGCACACAGGGAGGAATAAATTTGGAAGCGTTGTTTTTAAAGATATTGAACATGAGTATTACGGCAGGTTATGTCATCTTTGCGCTGCTTTTCATCCGATTGCTTCTGAAAGGAGCTCCGAAAAAATATTCTTACCTGCTGTGGTCTGTCGTGCTTTTTCGCCTGATTTGTCCAGTATCCTTTTCCTCCATATTCAGCATTTTTCAAACGGAGCCCTTTGATATGACCATGGCCCAGAGCGGCGGCGCAGCGGCACTCACATATGTTCCTGCGGACATAGGATACATGAATGCTCCGAGGGTGACGGTAGGCATTCCATCTATGAATTCCGTTATCAGTGAAAGTCTGCCGGCGGCTACTCCATATGCCAGCGTCAATCCTATGCAGATATGGATACTGCTCGGCACGATTCTTTGGTGCATAGGAATCGCCGCACTCCTTGTCTACAACATTGTTACCTATATCCGTCTGAAGCACCGTATGGCAACTGCTGTCTGCCTGAAAGGCAATGTCTGTGAATCCGACAAAACCCGTTCGCCCTTCATTCTCGGATTCTTCAAGCCCTTAATTTATATCCCTTTCGGTTTGGGCCAACAAGAGCGCGGGTACATTATCCAGCATGAAGAAGTTCATCTAAGGAGGAAAGACCACTGGATCAAGTTGCTGAGTCTGTGCGTACTGGCCGTGCATTGGTTCAATCCCCTTGTCTGGCTTGCTTATGCGTTGATGACTAAAGATATGGAGATGAGCTGCGATGAAAAGGTGCTGTCAGAGTCCAACGTTAATATTATTCACGAATACAGCATGTCGCTGCTTTCATTCGCTGCAAACCGGCGATTTCCGGCAGCAAGCCCCCTTGCGTTTGGAGAAGCCGGTGTCAGGGAGCGTATAAAAAACGTTCTGCAGTTTAAAAAGCCGCCAAGGCGGGTAGTCATTTTTGCCGTTATTATATGTATTACATCCGTTGCTGCCTGTGCGGCAAACCCGAAGCAGCTCAGAGAGACGAAGGAAAGCAGCGTAAAAGGTCAAATGCAAAGGGAAGGCATAAAGGAAGAACAGCTTCCATATGGAAATTATGCTTTTGAAAGGCAGATCTATATGAATCCGCTTAGTTCCTTTATTGCTTCCAACGATTATAAGGAATATTATACGCTTGATGAAAATTCTCTCACTGTTATAGATGAAGCCGGCAGTCAGCGGAAATTTGCAATTGCCTATAAAAAGACCCAGGTGGATGAGCAGGAATTCAAAACTAATTTTCTTATTGAGGGATTCAACATTCCCGATATTTCTTCTTATAAGGAGTGTTATCAGTTGACAGATGATTCCGGCTCTTCCGGATATCGGATTTACCAGATGGATGAAGAATTCTGGCTGGTGCGTCTGCGTAGAGGAGATGCCTCCGATCAGAAAAAGAGCGATTACATCTGGAGTATTTATAAAATTGCAGGCAATTACGGAGAAACCCCTCTAAAAGCTTCTATCAGCGGGTACCAGAATGGCGTTGGAGAGTTCTTATTGCTGCAGGGAAATTTCCAGTCAGGGTATGATGCCGACACATGCTATAACATCACGCCGGAAAATATCAAACAAAAATCCGATTATCAGGTTTTCAAATATAATGCCTCTTCTGCTTCCTTTTTGTTATACGAGGGCAATATTCATCCTCTCGGAGAATGGTTCGGCGGACTGGGTGTAACCAGCATGGCCCTTGCCGATCTGGATGGTGATGGGAAGCAGGAATTGTATTTTACCTATTCATGGGGGTCCGGCATTCACAGATCCCATGCAGCGTATTTTGACCCGACCGACAAGCAGATCATCAAATTTGAATATATGCATTTGAACGAAGATATGATGATTGCAGTGAACAGCGACGGCGAGCCGTCACTTTATACCGCAGTCATATCCGACCTTAAAGATTTTGTAAACTTTGATATTAAGAAAGCGAATTATATTTCAGATATTGTTTATCAAGATGGTAAAATTTTATTAAGCCAAGCATCAAAAGAATGACATGGGCACAATACCGGCAATTACGGTCGGGATTATGCTTTTTTACCTGCAAAGAAAAGAAGTCACAAATTCATGTGACCTCTTTTTTTTGTTATCGTTTTGGGTATAATTCAATAAGCTGCCCTATAACTATCTTATTTCTATTTTGTTTTTCTTATTCATGCCGGGCTCCTTCTTGGGGAGTACCATTGACAAAACTCCATTTTCGAATTTTGCAGAGATTTGATCTTCCAATACATTTTCAACATAAAAGCTTCTGCAGAAGCTGCCGCTTCTTCTTTCTCTTCTGATGTAATTTTCTTTTTCTTCATTGATTTCTTCATTTCTTTCCACAGATATGGTCAGCCTGTCATTATTAAGCTCTACATTGATCTCTTCCTTTTTGATCCCTGGCAAATCAGCCTCTACAATGTATTCCTTCTCATTCTCCTTCACATCTACTCTCATTTGAGTATCCCCTGCGAAAAATGCAGGCATAAAGGAGTCATTGAAGAAATTGTCAAACAAGCTGTCTATGTTGAAAACATCATTTGGCCTGTTAGCCAGACCTTTATTTCTTCTGCCATATGGAACTAAAAACATATACAACACCTCCGTGATCTATATTAATTTTGTTTTTAGTTTGACTTTGACTTTCTTTGACCTTTAATTATATTATACAATACTTTTTATATATTTCAATAGCTTAGAGCTATTTTTAGCTCTGATATATGATAATATTTACGTGTTATTCAAATTTATACCTATTTTTCTCATTATTTCTCCCTGTTAATAGCAATAGCTATTAATCATATCTGATCGCTAACGTCTTCTTAATATTTGTAACCAAAGCACGGAGCCTGAATAAAATGATTATGTATATATATTGCTTGAGGGTGATTTAGATGTTTGAGAATCAAGGAAGTCCATTCAGGAAACTGGTTGCCGGCGTAAATGCGCAGGTGCCGATAAAAAATGGTGTCATGACTCCTTATATCAATTTCGATAATGCAGCCACCACCCCTCCCTTCATTTCTGTGGTGAACAGAATAATTGATTTTTCACAATGGTACTCCTCAATACATAGAGGCACAGGCTATAAATCAAAAGCTTCCTCTGAGATATATGACAGCTCAAGAGAATCAGTTCTCAACTTTGTTGGAGGCTCCCCTGATAAGGATTGTGTCATCTATGTTAAAAACACTACCGAGGCCATAAACAAACTATCCAATATGTATAAGGATATATACGGCGGAGGTGTCATATTATCAACCAGCATGGAGCACCATTCCAATGATCTGCCATGGAGGAATAAATTTCGTGTGGATTATATAAATATAAACAAAGCGGGAAGATTGGATTTGGATGATCTGGAGAAAAAGCTGTCATTCTATAGAAAGAGCATCCGCCTGGTAACAATTACCGGAGCATCTAATGTAACAGGGTTTAAAAATCCGATTCATCATATCGCCCGGCTGACTCATAAATATGGTGCAAGAATCCTTGTAGACGGTGCTCAGCTGGTTCCCCACAGCTTCATAGATATGAAGCCCCATTGTTCTCCTGAGCATATTGATTATTTGGTTTTCTCAGCTCATAAGATGTATGCCCCCTTTGGTATAGGAGTTCTCATAGGTCCTAGAGCAACATTTGAAAAATGTCCTCCGGATTATAAGGGCGGAGGAACCGTAGATCTTGTCACTCATAATTATGTTAAATGGGCAAAGCTGCCGGACAAAGAAGAAGCAGGCACTCCCAATGTAATGGGAGTTGCGGCCTTGGTGGAGTCTATAAATATATTGAGCTCGATCGGTATGGGTTATATAGACGAATATGAAAAAAGGCTGACCGAATATGCAGCCAATAGTCTTTCTAACATTCCTGATATTGAGCTTTATTACGCCGCTGAGAAAAACTTCGATAAAGTATCCATCATACCTTTTAATATAAAAGGCTTGCATCATAGTCAAACGGCCCGCATCCTTTCTGATGAGGCAGGCATCGGGGTGAGAAGCGGATGCTTCTGTGCTCAGCCCTATGTGCAGAAATTGCTGAATGTCAGCCTTATGGAAATAGAAGAAAGAAAAAGAGGCATTTTAAAGAACCACCCCGGTTTCGTAAGGATCAGCTTCGGCATGTATAACACTTTTGATGAGATCGATGTGCTGGCTCTGATGTTAAAAAAGATTGTAAGCAACAAAGATAGGTATATTAAAGAATATCCTTTGTAATCATAGGTTAGAATAAACTAATGAAAAAGCTATAGGGAGGTATTATATTGCCTAAGAAACTTAATATCCTTATGTTCAGCGGAGAGTATGACAAAGCTTTAGCCGCATTGATATTGGCCAATACCGCAAGAGACATGGACGTAGATGTAACAATGTTTTTTGCTTTTTGGGGCCTTTGCCTCTTGAGAAGCGATGATAAGATGAATATGGACGGCAAAAGCTTTTATGAGAAGCTTTTCTCTGTAATGACTCCAAAGGGGCCTGAAGAATTGCCCCTGTCAAAGATGAATTTCAGCGGCATCGGCAAGGCTATGATGCTGGAGATGATGGAAGATGGAGAAGCACCGAAGCTTATAGATTTTTTAAACGGTGCCCGCAAAAATGGAGTCAAGTTTTACAGCTGCAAGCTTTCGATGGAGATTATGGGCATCGACAAGAAGGAGCTGATACCTGAGGTAGAGGTCATGACTGCCCAGCAGTATCTTGAGGATGCGCTGGGAGCAGATATGCAGTTGTTTATATAAGCTTTCGGGTAAGGCGCTAAATATTCTACACAGCTGCTATTACTGTGAAAGTCCAGCTCCATTGTCATCCTGAAGGCTTTGCCTGAAGGATCTTATTTAAGATTCTTCAGGCGCTTTGCTCCTTCAGAATGACAGGAAATGGTTTCGTTTTTCTATAAGCCCAAATATAAGCCCAAATAATCAGCTATATTGGCTTTGTCTGATATTACTCCCTCAATGATGGGTTCTCTGCAGGTCATTATGGCTGTTATCCCCGGGCCATGGCCTGATTTTATGCAATCGCTGTGGATTACAACACCTATTGTAACAGCTCCCTTTAAATATGTCCTGCCGAAGCTGTTGTCATGATCCCGTAAAAGCACGATGTCTCCGAACCTGAGCTTGTCAAGATCATATTCCTTTATCGTATCGGCATCGCTTGTCATTATATCGTAATCTCCCCTGTAGGCTGATACTGAGCCGGTACCCGAGCCCATAAGATATGCCGGAGCTTCTGCAGCCACCGGTACTATCAGCTTGCCGTCTTTCTCTTCTATGCCTAATTTGCCGAAAAGCTCAGGATCTATGTTCATCATCTTTACCTGCGGATAATCCAAAAGTTCAAGCCCCTGCCCCCAGGCCTTTACCAGTATCTTATCATCTACGGTCATCTTCTCCAGAGCTTCTTCTTCAAAGTACACCAAAACATGTTCCACTCCGCCGTGCATACCTGTAACATATCCTGTTGCACCCTTTGCATCACCGCTTACTATCTTTGCTTTATTTCCTATACAGGAAAATAAGTTTAAAGCTCCATTTTCAGAATCGTTTTCATTTTTTATTGATACTCCGGGCTCTACATGATCTCCTGCCCAGCCCATAGCCGGATCTCCAACCTTTACATTATATGTAATACCGCCTGTAGCAGGTAAAACCATTGGTTCTCCGACGGAACTGATCCTATATGGAAATGTTGATACAGGATGATGCACCTTACCCTGCACTGATTGCATAACAAGCTTGTCTATATTGGTCTTTAGCATAATTACATCCCTCTCTTAAATAAACTTACTCCACCTAATTTTACACTTTTCAGGTGGAGCAGTCAATTCGGCATACTATTTCAAATTCAGCTTTTCTCTGAGCTTAGCCAGCATATCTACTGTCATTGAGTCCAAATCATATTCAGGCTTCCAGCCCCATTCTTCCCTGGCGGCGCTGTCATCCAGTGAATCAGGCCAGGAATCCGCAATAGCTTGTCTGATCGGGTCCACATCATAGCTCATTTCAAATTCGGGTATATGCTTCTTGATCTCCGCAGCTATATGTTCCGGAGCAAAGCTCATAGATGCTATGTTAAAGGCATTCCTATGCTTCAGCTTCGAAGGGTCGGCCTCTATAAGAGAAGCTATGGCGTGCAAAGCATCGGGCATATACATCATATCCATTAATGTACCTTCTGCGATAAATGAGGCATACTTTCCTTTCTGCAATGCATCATAATAAATATGGACTGCATAGTCGGTAGTGCCTCCGCCCGGCAGTGTTTCATAGGATATCAAACCCGGGAATCTCACGCCTCTGGTATCTACGCCGAATTTTTTATGGTAATAATCGCATAGAAGCTCCCCTGCCACCTTTGTAACGCCATACATGGTAGTAGGCCTCTGAAGAGTGTCTTGAGGAGTCTTTACCTTTGGCGTATCGGGGCCAAAAGCAGCTATGGAGCTGGGTGTGAATACCGAACAGCCTTTTTCTCTGGCTATTTCCAAAACATTGAAAAGCCCGCCCATGTTTACATTCCATGCCATGGCTGGATTAGCCTCACCTGTAGCTGACAGCAAAGCAGCTAAATGCACTATGGAATTTACATTATGTTTTGTCACTGCACCGGCGATCTGTTGAGAGTCAAGGACATTGATGCTTTCAAAGGGTCCTGCCTCTAAAACCTTTGAGCCTTCAACTTTCCTTAAGTCTGAAGCTATTACATTTTCAGAGCCGTAAATTTTTCTCAGATACATTGTCAGTTCAGAACCTATCTGCCCCAATGCACCTGTAACCAGAATTTTTCTCATCCCGCACCTCCAAATATTTATAGGCTGAAAATTTATATATCTTTATTATCTTCAAGTCTCAATTTTATTATATATAAAAGAACTAAATCTATCATATTGATAAAAGTCTATTTTTTGAATATTTTATTCAATTAGTCCGTGTATCGCTTACATTCTTCATATTTTGTAGTTTCTCGAAAGCTTGGCCTTCTTTCAGGGGGTACATTTGAACTGATAATTGCCCTATTAATGATATTCATCATCTTTTGACCCGCTTCTCTGGCACAGCCTGGTTGACTTTGTAACAGTTTACAGCCCAGTCGATGTGTGGTTTACCTTTAAGAACGGGACGGAGATACGGGAATAATAGGCAAAAAAATACTCCTCGTCACTGGCTTGAAATCAGTAATGGGGAGTATTTCTTTGTTATAGGGCTTATCGAACGTAAAAAACTTATGGGAGAATGCTTTATATCGTCACTGCAGCATCGTAGCCGGTGCGTGTTGCTTCATAAATTCTTTTACACTCCTTGCAATCACCTACTCGTACAAACTCACGGGCCGTAAAGCGCAGGGCTTCCGCTTCATCGCTTCGAGGCCGCAGCCCGGCTGCGATAACCACCGTATCAGCTTCAAAGAATACTTCTTTGCCATCAGCATCTACTGCAAATACGCCTTTATCGGTAATCTTGGTGCACCTTGTGTTAAGGCAGGATTTGACATCCAGTTTCTCCATTTCCATCAGAGTAGCCCGCAGATGCAAGAACCATGCATCACGCGCCAGAGTGTCGCCCATTTCCAGTATTGTCACGTCCTTGCCCTGCTCGCGGTAATGGATGCTCTCTTCGCATCCCACCAAGCCGCCGCCCACTACCACTACTTTTTGGCCGATTTCCTTACCTTTGCCAAAATCCCGGGCAGCCACGTACACACTGTCACCGTTGATGCCGGGAATATCCGGAATCAGTGCTTCGCCACCGATAGCAGCAATCAAGGTGTCGGGAGCAATCTGCTCCACCAGCTCCGGAGTGACAGTTGTATTCAGCAGCACCTTGATACCTGCTTTTCCTACTTGAGTAATCAGCGCGTTTTTGTACTGCTTCATCAACTTTTTGAAAGAAATATCGTCGGCGGAATTTAGCATCCCCCCTAAACGCCCGCTTTTTTCACAGAGAATGACTTCATGTCCCCGCTGGGCAGCAGTAATAGCGGCCTGCCTCAGGATTCACCGTACAGCGGTGAACCCGCATGGCAAAAGGCACATGAGGTACAAAATCCATGCTCAGGCACATGTTGCACCGCAAGCAATTAATGACTTCGTCCTCTTCGCCCCGACGGATTTTGTTGACAAGGTCAAAATCAGTGATAGTACCTCTGGCAATATTTATAATATCTACCTTGCCGCTGGCTACCAACTCCTCCATATAAGCAGGATCATTACCCAGTGCGCCAACAGTAGCAACAGCAGTTTTGTGGACGTTTCGCTTTATCTGCTCCGCAAAAGTCACGTTAACGCCGTCTTTTAAGTACATGGATGGGAACATGCGGGTAGAAGTATCCGGAACATTAAACGATCCGGCAGATACATGGAAAATGTCCACCATGCCATCCAGAATTTTGGCGTATTCAATCGATTCCTCTATAGTAACGCCGCCTTCATACAGGTCGGAGCCGCTCATACGCCATTCAATGGGATAATTGGGACCGCAGTATTTACGTATCCGCTCAATTACCATGCGTGCAAAACGAGAGCGGTTCTCTACGCTGCCGCCGTATTTATCCTTTCTTTGGTTGGTGGCAGGAGCCATGAACTGGGAAAAAATCCAACCATGGCAGGCGTGGATGCAGCAGATATCAATACCACAGAATTTTGCCATGTAGGCCGCTTTGCCAAAGCTTTCTACCGCTTCCTCAATCATGTCTTCATCCATTTCGGCGACCATTTCCCCGTAAATTCCCATATGGGCGCTAGGGCCCACCGGCCCTTTCTGGCAGTACTCCGGGCGAGCCCGACAACCGGCGTGAACCAGCTCGATAGATGCCAATCCATCGTACTGGTGAATGGCATCGCTGCAATTGATCAGGGATGAAATCACTTCGATATCATCAAGAGCCAGCATACGGCCATGAGCCTTGGCCCGAACCCGATCAATAATCGCTTCACCCAGGCTAATCACTGCCAGGCCGCCCTTGGCCTTGGTTTGGTAAAAAGCAATGTTCTGCGGGGTAAAGTAGCCATCCGGAGTCAGATCGCTCATTCCTTGAGGTGCAGACCAAATTCTGTTCTTGGCAATTCTATTTCCGATTGTAATAGGTTGGAACAAAGCCGGATACTTTAATATAGCGGTCATGTTGCATCTTCCTTTCATATGGTTTTAATTTTATGCCTCTTCGTAACTAATTTCCATATTGACATTTCCGTTTCGGTCACGCCAGAAGGTGTAGGCCAAGGCAAACACCAATGCTCCCAGGTTGCTGAGAATCATATACCAGTTCATGTCGCCTACCATTACCAGCAATCCAATTTGCAGCAGGCAGACGGTGCCACCTATAATACTAAGGCCCTTCAGCAGGCGATCAGATACATGAAACCGGGATTTTTCCCACAGATCCGGCACAACCTTTTTCACATTGGCAACCGAGAAGCAGATCATGGCAAAGCAAACGTTGGTCAGGATAATGGCCAGGTTTGCAATAGCATCCACATTCACGCCAAAAAAGATGGGCAGCAGGCATTCCAGATACAGTATGGTAAGGATGGTAACCGGTGCTTTATACCGCTTGCCGATTTTGGCCACAAAAGGCGGAAACCATCCATCCACGGCCGCCTGCAGAATGGGCTTTGTGACCCAGCCTAAGGATGCGTTCAAGGTGGTTGTCAAGGCAAAAATTGCTCCGCCAACAATAAAGAAAACGTAAATGGGGCGGGGGAATATTTTGGCCGCTACCAGGGACAAGGGCTGACCGGCCACTTCCGCCACCGGCAATACTCCGGATGCCACAACTGCAATCAGAGAATAGAAAACAGCTATAATTACCGTTGCAAGAATTATAATAACCGGGATGTCCTTGGTGGGGTTTTTCGCCTCTGCCCCCAGGTGAACAATTACATTGGCTCCGCCTACCGCCCAGGTAAGCAGTGCGCCGGCAGCAAACAGACCTGTTAATCCACTGGTTAAAAAGTCCTCAGTAAAATAATTGGGACTTACCTGAGGAAGGCCAAATACGATAAATGCGGTCAGCCCCAGTGTCATGCAAACCATCATGGCATTTTGGAGTTTTGCCGCTCCCTGTATGCCAAACAGGTTTGTTACGTAGAAAATAGTCAGAACGGCAAAGGCGATTAACTTACCTATCATACTGACCAATCCCGGATTGATGGTACTTCTTCCAATGAGGTCAAGCAGATATTGAGAAACGCTGATGGCATACATGGCCAATGCTGTCCATGAAATGATATGAACAATGACATAAAAGCCCGCTGCCTTTTTGTGCTGTAAAAAAGCCAGCTGTGTATAGAAGCCGCCGCGCAACCGCACTGTTCCGCTGACAAGCATCATGGGAATATCCATCATGATTGTGAATACCGCCGCAATCAGCATTGCCACACTGACCGACCGTCCGGTCATTCCAATTCCCACACCCACCAGCGCAAAAACACCGGAGCCAATGGTTTGCCCAATGGCAATGGATAGCAAGTCCTTTCGATCCAGTACCCGTTTGAGTTCCTTGGTCGATGTCATATGCCCACCCGATGCATTTTTTTGCGTTGTTTGTTCTTCCATGTTAATTCCTCCTCACTATAACTGAAATGATATGATGAAACATGTGGCCTGTCTGCGCAGATCCTCCGACTGGTTGCACAGCAGTGGTCTTTTGCGCAGATATTCACTTTCTATCACAGAGCAAATTTTATGCCAACCCGGCCTTTTACAGATGTTTCTTATGAATAAACATCTGTAGAAGGTCGAGTTGGCATTTAATTAACAAATGCATGGGCGTAGGGTAATCATCTATTGCTTTATGCCTTTATTTTTATATGTAGCGATACTCTAGATGTCAGTTTTTTTTACAACTTAATTGTAGTATTTGTCTAAGCTAAACCTATGCATTGGCATAGCAGCATATGTCAGAATATTTAACACTGTTAAATATTCTGACATGAATCAATTGCGTATTTTTCTATCTTATAATAGAGCGCCGGTCTTGAAATCTGCAGGAATTGGGCGGCTTTGGTCTTGTTACCATTGCAGAAGGCCAGGACTTTTTCTATTGCTTCCTTTTCCGCACGCATACAGATTTGTTCCAGCGTGCTACCGTCGTAATCTTCATAGGAAGCATCTCGTTGTAATATATCGGCCAGCTCCCGGAAATCCCGTTGGGAGAGAATATCGGACTTACATACCGTCATGGCACGTTCGATGATGTTACTTAACTCCCGTACATTTCCCGGCCAGCGGTATCGGTAGAAAAGCTGCATTGCCTCATCGGAAACCCCCTCCACATTCAAGTTCAGGGATTTGTTGAATCGGGCGATAAAATGCTGTACCATCTCGGGAATATCCTCTTTCCGTTCCCGCAAGGGTGGAATGTCAAAATTAACCACATTCAGCCGGTAATACAGGTCTTCCCTGAACTTGCCCTGATTCACCAGCTCCTTCAGGTTTTTATTGGTGGCCGCAATCACCCGCACATCTACCGGCACGATGCGGGAACCAATTTTGTCTATGGATTTTTCCTGCAGTACCCGCAGCAGCTTGGGCTGTATATGATAAGGAAGCTGGTCTACCTCATCCAGAAATAAAGTGCTTTTGTGAGCCATCTCAAACTTTCCAGCCTTACCTCCTTTTTTAGCACCGGTGAATGCGCCGTCGGTATAGCCAAACATTTCTGATTCGAACAAACTTTCAGGTATTGCGGCACAGTTGACCTCTACCATATCCATCAGTGCCCGCCGGCTGATATCATGGATCGCATGGGCAATCAACTCCTTACCGCTGCCTGTTTCCCCTGTAATCAGCACGGTGGAATTGTAATTGGATATTGCGAAGATTTTTTCCTTAATGGTTTTCATAGCAGGTGATTTTCCAATAATACCCGACATCTTATACTTGATGATTTCCGGTTTGGACAACCGTTTTTTGATTTCCTCAATGCTTTCGGTCAGGTCAATTTGTCCGCCATCGGCCAGTTTTATGATTTCCAGCAAAAAGTTGCGGATCTGGTAATCATCGACAAAGAAATCGTATTCTAATGCGCCGATTCCTCGTTTTTCACCGTTTACCCGCTTGATACGGGATACAGTAGCTACTCCGGCTGTAAAGTAGTAAGTATTGGTTTCCCGTTGGCCGCTGTCTAGAAATGCGGGAATTTGACAGGTGGGGTGAAGCTGCAAAACCGGCTGACCTGCAATTTGACTTTTCTTGTCTAGACCCATCCGTTTGTCCATCCGATCTAGAATCGATGGAGACATATATTTAATTTTTCCGGCTTCATTTGTAATAATGAGTCCGTCAATGTTATCCAGCACCAAGCGGCACTCTTCCAGTGTCATATCAAAATTATTGTATTTTGGGTTCGTTTGCCTTTTCATTGCTCATACTCCTTGCCCTGGTAACAACCACTCCTGTTATTAAAAACAGTATATATAAAAATTAGTTAAAATTCAAATATATATATGCAATATTTATATATAGTAATCGGCTGACACTTGTATTTAGATGTTGGCATGAATATTGCTATTTTGTACCGTAGCTTCATTGTTAATGAGATAAAGTTAAGACAAGGTAGGGATGATAATTGAATGAGACGCAAGGTGTAAAAAAACCGTTCCGTTTTGCGGGATGGTATATTGTTTTAATCAGTGCATTGGCCGGTTGCAGTATATCGTCTGCCTCCTCGCAATTTTCCGCCACTGCGGCGGATTTGTCTTTGAAAAGCGGTCTGTCGGTTGCTCTTCTCCTGACCGCAGATACCGTAAAATCTGCCGCTATTGTAGCAGCTATGATGTGTGCTGGATCGATTTACAGACGGGTGAGGTTGCATCTGATTTTTGCATTTGCCTTTGTCTGTGCCATCGTTCCACAGCTATTTTTGCCGTCTGTTTCTTCTCCAGCAGCACTTATATTTCTTAAAATTCTGCAGGGATTGGGTGCTGTTATTTTCCCAATTTTGATTATGATTTCGATGCAAGTAGTCCAACCATCGCAAGCAGGATTTGCATCGGCTGTTTTTATCGGCCTATTTAACTGCGGCGGTGGAGCCGGCGGCATGATTGCGGGATTTTTAGGCCCCAAGCTTGGCTGGGAATCCTCTTATTATGTTTTGGCTGCGATTCAGGCTGCTACCGGCACTGTTTGGCTTATTACTGTAAAAACAAATGACTTTCGGCACACTTCCTCTCCAAGCGCCTCTCGAAGGTCTTCCTTCCGGTTGCTTCTGTCTCCACAGGTTTGGTTGTTGATTCTAGCCTTTCTTTCCACCACCTATGTATTGCAGGCAGTAACGGTTGGTATACCGCTTTTTAGCATGTGGATAGGGTATGGCGATTGGGAAACCGCCCAAATTTCATCTGCCGCCCTGATGGGTACCTTGATTTCCTGTCTAGTGTCGGGCAAAATTTCGGATATGATTGCCCTGCGATCGCAGAACAGAGCAAAAGCACGTTTGACAGTGCTGATGCTAGGTTCCCTGTTGATTGCTTTAGCTTCCTGCCTTTTTATTTTTGTAGATTTGTCATCGTTCCCGATTTTTTATCTGTGTGTGCTCCTGATTTGCTTCGCCTCATCATGGGGACTTGGCACCTTTTATGCTATCCTACCGGAGTTATATAATAACAGCGATTTGCCTCTGGTCACAGGGTTTGCAGGAGGGGTTGGAGATATAGGAATGCCGCTAGCGCAGTTCATTGTCGTCGTTATGTTTGGCACTCGGGGGCTTTGGGAATGGGGATGGGGCACCTGTGCCCTGACTGCTGCCATTAGCATCGGCGCCTGCATAGTTTTATTGCTGAAGCATGTGTCACAAAACAGCATAAATAGTTAAGGTTTCCGTTTGTTTATGAAGATAGAATGGAGGAAGTGCTGTGGAAGTTACCGTGGTGCTTAGCGTGCTAAACGCAAAGTATGTACATGCATCGCCTCATGTGAACATCATATGGGTGAGCCGGAAGTAAGCTACTATGCAAAAGATGTGCTGCAAAACAACTGAGGTGCCTTGTAAAAGCCTGGCAGCCGTTTATTCTACCCTTGACGCGGCGGTTGTTTTCTGCTAATCAGGCAGCCTGTCGTCAAATAATATCTCCAGCTGGGGCTGACGGTTAAAATTCTCAATGGCATTGGTAGTATAAATGAGCGTCCTGACCTCCTGGGGATATTTGAAATATGTGGACAGATTCGCCCAGTTTGCCCACCAGGGCAGGGAAATTTTGTGGTATTTCCCGTTCCATTTTTCATCGAAGGTATACAGTTGATAATCTTTCATTCAAATTCCTATTTCTCGCCTTCTCTATACTGCCACGCATATCTGATTTCCTCATATGCTGTAATACCCACTGATATTGCTAAAAAGACATCTCCCCAACTGAATTCTCTGCTGCTTTGATTATCCCACCGTTTATTATGAGGCTTTCACACTTGTTTATATCCTCATATAAGGGTCTGTCTTCTTTCAGCATCGGTACTGATTTTCTTATGGTGTCATATACAGGTGATGTTCCTTTACCGAGACCTTTGCTCCCTCTTAAGTCTATTGCCTGACATGCGCACATTATTTCCATGGCTATTACTCTTCTCGCATTTTCCATTATGCTTCTTGCTTTTCTTGCTGCTATGGTCCCCATGGATACATGGTCTTCCTGGTTTGCTGATGACGGTATGCTGTCTACACTTGCAGGGTGTGCAAGTACTTTGTTTTCCGATACTAAGGATGCTGCAGAGTATTGTACTATCATAAATCCTGAGTTTAGTCCCCCATGTTTGACTAAAAATGCGGGCAGTCCGCTTAAAGCCGGATTTACCAGTCTTTCAAGACGTCTTTCGGATATATCTGCAAGCTCTGATAGTGCTATTCCTAAAAAGTCAAAGCTTAATGCCATTGGCTGTCCGTGAAAGTTTCCTCCTGATATTCCTTCTAGTGTTTCCGGGAATATTATCGGATTGTCTGTTACTGAATTCATTTCTATTTCTACTTCTTTTTTTACATAGTTTATTGCATCTTTGCTCGCTCCGTGTACTTGTGGTGAGCATCTTAGCGAGTAAGCATCCTGTACTCTTATTTCTCCTTGTTTTGTTGTATTTTTGCTTCCTTCCAGCAGCTGCAGCAATATCCTTGCAGTGTCTGATTGTCCCTTATGGGGACGTACATCATGCACTCTATTATCAAGAGCATTAGTTACTCCATTGTGTGCTTCGAAGCTCAATGCCACTGCTATGTCTGAAGCCTTTGCAAGGTTTATGGCGTCGTACAGTGCAAGGGCTCCTACCGAAGTCATGACTTGTGTTCCGTTTATCAATGCAAGTCCTTCCTTTGAGGTCAGTTCAATTACCGGTATTCCTGCTCTTTTCATGGCTTCTCCGCCGGGCAATATTTCTCCGTTGTATTCCGCTTCTCCAAGTCCTATCATAGGCAGAACCATGTGTGCTAATGGAGCCAGATCACCGCTTGCACCTAATGAGCCCTTTTCCGGTATTACAGGATGAACCTTTTTGTTAAGCATATCTATCATTGTTTGTATAGTTTCTAATTTTGCTCCTGAATACCCTTTCGCTAGATTATTAATTCTTAATAGGATTATTCCCCTTACTATTTCTGTTTCAAATGGCTTTCCTGCTCCTACTGCATGTGTAATTATCAGATTTCTTTGCAAAAGCCTTGATTCTTCCTTAGTTATTGTTACATCGCTGAACTTTCCGAAGCCTGTAGTTATACCGTATACTACTGTTTCATTGCCCACAAAATAATCTACAACTTTTCTTGATTTTAATATTTTATCCTTTGCCATATCTGATAATTCTACCTGCTCATACTTTCTGCATACTCTTATAACTTCTTCTAATGTCAACGTGTTCCCAGTAATTATTATTTTACTCATTTAAGAACCTCCATTAATTATTAAAATTAGCATTAATGTTATATTTTATTTATATAAATGCAAAATCCATGCCAACTTCATAGATAGTTTGTGGAAAACTTTATGATAAAAAGATGTGTTATTGAATATGATCATCATCTGCTTCATTATTTCTTATAGCTTTAAGAGCCTTTAGTCCAAAATCTGTTATTTCCGTACCTCCTCTTCCTCTGGAAACTTCTACTACTCTATATAGCTTTAAATCCAAAATTATATTCCTTATTTCTTGTTCAGTCAAATAGATATTTTTCTCCGCAGCAATTTTCGATATACTTCTTCTTCCAAGGCGGTATTTGTTCATAAAGCTTTTTTCTAATTCTTCCATTATAAATAAATACTTGGATTCGTTTCCCCAAATGCTTCTTCTGAAGCTTTGTAATAAATGCTTTTCAGAATCGTTCAAAAATGTAATAACAGTATGTTCCGGCAAGAATGAATTAATATCAGTTGAATTTATTTGTCTTTTACCAATATACATTAACCGTTCGACAAAATTTCTTAACTCTCTTACATTTCCTTCCCAATCATATTTATATATTTTATTTAACACCTCATCCGTCAGTTGGAAATCCGCATTCATCTGCTTTTTAAGGAATTGGATAAGCATAGGGATATCTTCCTTTCTATGACGCAAAGGGGGTATATTAAGCGGTAGAACATTCAATCTGTAATATAAATCCTTTCTGAACTTTTTCTCCTTAACAAGTTCTTTCAGGTCATTGTTCGTTGCAGCTATGATTCTGACATCAACACTTATTACATTATCTCCCCCTATTCTTACCACTTCTTTTTCCTGTAGAACTCTAAGAAGCCTTGACTGAAGACTTAAAGCCAGTTCGCTTATTTCATCAAGAAACAAAGTACCTTGATGTGCTAACTCAAAATAACCTAACTTTCCTCCTTTTTTTGCACCGGTAAATGCACCTTCATTATATCCAAACAGTTCACTTTCTAGCAAGTTTTCCGGAATCGCTCCGCAATTTACTGCAATAAATTGATAATCCTTTCTTTTAGAACTGTTATGGATGGCTTGGGCAAATAGTTCCTTGCCTGTTCCGCTTTCACCGCAAATCAGTATAGAAGAGTCTGAAAGAGCCATTTTTTCGGCTGTTTCTTTAGCATAATTTATTGCAGAGCTTTGTCCAATAATATCGCAAAAATTATATTTTGCTTTATGTCCTTTAGCAAGTATTTGCTTTCTGAGATTATGTTGTTGCTTTTCAGTATCTGTAAATTCTTTTATCAGAACTATACAGCTTTTAATGTTGTCTATGTTAATAATCGGATAAATAGATAAAACAATATAATTTCCTTTATACTTAATCACTCTTCTTTTAACAGGCTTTCTTGTCTTCATTACTTCTGTAAATGATAAATCACCAATAATTTCTTCGTAATATTTCCCTATAGCATTTTCCTTTATTGTCCCTATGATCTTTTCTGCAGCATCATTTAAAAAACATATTACTCCATTAGAGTTCAACCCGATTATTCCCTCATCTAAAATTTGCAGCATCAAATCTAATTGTTTCTCAAGTACATTCGTTTTTCCAAGAAGACTTTCTATCCCATAGCTATTTTCAACCAAACTTTCAAAGTAATTCACAAAGTCGTAAGTTTGAAGCAGGTAATCCAACCCCAGTTTTATTGCAATATCAACTATAGTTTTTACAGATAAAACTCTATGCCCCAAATCAATTATTTCACTGATATTCTTAGGTACAAGCTTCGCTTCTCCCGGTGTAACCGCTATATTGACATCCGGTGCTATTTCTTTGCCAGGGTAATAAGGTACAAAATCTATGTGAGCAACACCATATTGATATATTAATGCAATAGTGTCTATTGCCATTTCAGCATTAATGTTGACCAACAGTACCTTTGTATTTTCCGGGATACTCATGATTTTTTCCAGTGCATGTTTTTTTAAAGTAATATCTGCAATTATAATATCACCGCAATTGCTGACCTGCCTTTTTACCTCTTCATATATTGAATGTGTAGATACTAAAACTATATCGGCATTAATATTCGAAATGCTCCTATCTTCAACGGAGTAAAGCTCAATATCAACATTATCCTTAAATAAGGCTTTTAATTGTTCACAGTAATACTGTGTGCTTTTCCGTTCATGAGCTGCAATGGCAATTCTCTTATTCATATTAAAACCTCTTTCAACCTTAAAGTTTATTGCTTTTAGTACAATCTGAGCTTTTAAATCAAAATAATATGTTTTTATTTACAGTTATTATACATATTTAAAAATTCCTATGCAAATAAACTTGCCTTAATGCAAAGCATAAACTACTTCACGTATCTTTGCAAAGGGGCTTTTCAAGTTATTATTAACCCTTTGCACCCCTTTCCGAGATAAGCGAGATAAGTGCCAGGCACGACGTTTAGACGGTTATTCACTTTTAAACGTCGTGCCTGGCACCTATTCTTTCTTTTATCATAGTTTAATTAATTCCTCTATTGTCTTAGTATATATTTCTACTAGTTCTAGTAATCTGTCAATAGATATAAACTCATTAGGTCCATGAGCTAATTCTTCTTCATTTGGAAATACAGGTCCAAAAGCAACACAATTCTCAAAAGCCTTTGCATAAGTTCCTCCTCCAATAATTAGAGGTTCTGAGACATTATCACCCGTATGACTAGAATATACGGACATTAAAGTTTTTATCAATTTAGAATTTTTATCAATATAAATTGGAGTAAAGTGTTCAAATTCGGAGTAATTATATCCTAGCTTAATTGAACTCTCTTTTAGCTTTTTATAAATGTCATCATAATTATAAGATATTGGGTATCTTATGTCATATGTCAATTTAATCTTATTATCTGTAAACTCAATTTTCCCTAAATTAAAAGTAAGTTTTCCTGAAATATCATCAGACATATCTCCAAAAATTAAATTGCCATTATAATCAAATCCAATGGTATCAGAATAGCAATTGATGAAATTGCCTAATTCGTCATCAAAATCGGTAATCTCCATTAAAAATCTTAACAAATTACTTATAGCATTTTCTCCAAGTTCAGGTTGACTTGAATGTGAAGACTTACCTGTGCTTATTAATTCAATCTCATTATCCTCAATATTATAACTTATATTTTTATAGTTATGAATCTTTTCTTCTATATTTCTTATTGTTGTCTCCGTATTATATAATATTGCTTTACAATCACTAGGAACAACATTTGCTGATATGCCACCTTTAATATTCTTTATATACTTACTTTGTTCATTGAACTCTTTTTCTAAATGGAAACCCAAGATTCCTTTCTCACCATGTATTACTGGGAAATTGGCATCTGGTGTAAATGAATATGAAGGAATCTCTTCTTCTTTAACATAGTGTTTTATTCCTTTCCAACCTGTTTCCTCATTGGTACCAAATATAATTCTAACACGTTTGTTAATATTTATATTTGATTCTTTTAATAGATATAATGCATACATACAAGCTAATAGTGGACCTTTATCATCAATGGTTCCTCTTCCATATATCTTTCCGTCGTGCATTTGTGCTTCAAATGGTGGATATTTCCATCCATTTGAAGCTTCTACTACATCGATATGCCCAAGAATTCCTATCAATTCTTCACCAATACCATATTCACAATATCCAACATAATTGTCAAGATTCTTACTTCTAAATCCCAGTTTGTTTGATAAATTTAACATATAATTTAATGCATCATTAACATTTTTCCCAAATGGCATATCTTTTTCAAGATTAGACTCTATACTCTCAATTCTAACAAATTCACATAAATTTTTAACAATATCATTTTTATAACAATTTATTTTTTCTTTTAAATCTCCCATTATTATCATCCTTCTATTTTTACTATTGTACTGCTGTTATTTGTCTTCTATATTTTATTTTCATAATGATTAAATACAATACTAATGAAAGAATCATAGTTGCAACAACACTTGGTAATCCTAACGGACTTTGGATATATCCAAAATCTAATCCAGCTTCAAAGATTCCGCCTACTATCCAAGTTATGATAGCAGCATTATTAGCCTTTTCATTATGCTTTAAAGATAATCCTCTTTCAAGATTGAACTTTGGTAATACAAAGAAGTCAGAAATAGTTATACCTAGTATTGGGACTAAAAAGGATCCCATCAAAAGCATCATATTAGTATACATTCCTAAATTAATTAAAGAAGCTAATCCAGATGCTCCAACTCCTAACCCGATTGCCAATTTCCATCTTTTAACTTTAGGGAATATTTCTGATAGAGCTAGAGAAGCGGAGTATAATGCGTTATCATTACTTGTCCATGCTCCCAATATAATCATTAATAGTCCCCAAAAACCTCCTATTGACATCATAACAGTAGGAAAATCGGATGAGCCAACAAAAAGCCCTAGAAAAATAGCCGTTATTGGTTGAATTATAGCCAGAGGCATTCCTATCAGATATAAGCCTTTAAAATTGTCACTAGTTTTTCTCGAAAAACGCATTACATCTGGTGCATTTACTGCTCCTGCTGCCATAGCACCTACTAAAATTGAGATTCCAGTAGCTAAATTCATACTCTCACCCAAAGGAGCTCTAGATATAACTTCAGAAAGAACAATATGCTCATGTAAAAAAACTCTAACTGTGCTTACAACCATAAATAAAAACGTATATATTACAGTTGGCGTACTTAGCATTTCTATGCCTTTATATCCAACAGTTGCAGTTATCATCATTATTACACCTAAAATAAAACTAATTACGTTAACATTTCCTTTTCCTAATATTATGACAACGCTTTCCGATAATGCTCTTACATTTATAGCATACCATCCAAAATTAACTATAAATGAAATAATTGAAACAACGTGCGACCCATTTAAACCAAAACTTTGCTTTGCAACTATATATGTTGATAATCCAGTTTCTGTCCCTATACTCCCTTGTAACGCTGTCAAAGCTATGAAAATTACAAACCCTGTAAATAGTGCAATTAAACTATTTTTAAATGAAAGTCCCCCTATAATAGCTAATCCATCAAGTATTGCCGCCATACTTATATAAATACCTGTCCAAACCATTGCAATTGATTGCCAAGGTTTTCTGGCAGCTTGTGGAACGGGTTCTCTAGGGTAATCTTCTCCTCTATCTAAAAAATCTGTTAAGTTATCTATAAAATTACTCATAAATATAATACCTCCCAGTACAATATTGACATCTTATAAAACAGGAGTTAGTAAAGTAGGAAGATTTAATTCAATCCTACTTTACTCGTGTTAACAATCAACTAATTTATCTACTATTTTCCAAGTGCATGAGCTAATACCATTAGCTCTTCATCAATAATTTTCCCTTCATTCAAGATTTGTTTCCCATCTAACCAAACACTTGAATTTAAACAAATACCATCACAATGTGATTTTGCAGGTATTCCTTCTGGTGGTGCATCCATTGGACTTAAATAGCCAAATCCCCACTGAGTACAACCCCATACACGTTCATCCTCAACAATATTTCCTGTTAGTTTCACATTTGGTCCAAAGCCATAACTTATATGGACAGGTCTAAACATGTTAGGATCATCAAAGTTTTCTATCCAACTTTTAAATTCTTCAGCTTGTCTACCACCTTTAAACCCTACTGCTACACCATCTTTTATTTCTACATGAACTGGTTCACTTAATAATCCACATGGCGGTGTTAGGGAACCATCAAATACAATTGTTCCATTAATAGTTTCAAATTTAGGGAACCAGCAAATTTGTCCTGGAAGGAAAGCCATCCCTGGTACTGAAGCATCCCCTACATCACAATAAATTTTTCTAGAAGGCTCGTTTTCAAATTCAATTTGAGTTCCTGCAGGTGTTGTTACCTTTACATTTTTTGCTTTATGTGTCATTTCAGTAACCCTAGACATAAATACTCTTAGCTTATCTATGTCTGTTTTTCCTATAATTCTAATAAGTAAATCTTCATCCATTCCTACAAGGTTTAAATATCTAAGCTTCTTATTATTCGCCATTGCATTTTCAAAAGGTGTGGAATATAATAACCATTGATTGTTAAATTCTACCCAAGCATCTGCATTACATAAAGCTGCACTTAAAGCTTCAACAGGTAACATTGGATCCGCTGCTTTCCCAACTCCATTAGGTGTCGCAGTCCATATTACCATGGGTTTAGCACCGCAGCTATAAGCACTTCTAGCTGCTGCGTTTACAACGTTTTCATTTGATTCTGTATCAGCAGTAATTATGATAGTTTCTCCTTCTTTTAACTTAAACATATCTCCCATTAGTATATCTGTAGCTTTACCTAGTTCAAATTCATATAATTTTGTCATACTTTTTCCTCCTAATTGTAATCTTAAACGTTTTCTATGGAACTTATATTAAGATATCCTGAAATTATCATAACATTTAGAAGAAATTAATTATTTGTAAAATTTATAATTAGGAAGTTATAATTTTATTATTATTACACTACTCTTGAAACTATTTATCAGATGAAAGCTTGTACATCTTTTCAATAAGGCATATACATTCTAAAAATTCTAAATTTCGCTCTTCTAAACTTAAGATTGATTTAGCTTTTTGAATTCTATATCTAACAGTATTTTCATGTTGAAATAGTGCTTTTGAAGTTTTTCTATAATCGCCATCACATTCTACATATGTAATTAAAGTATCCAAAATATTTGTATTGTATTTTTCATCATATTCAATAATAGGACCTATAAGTTCTGAAAATATTGATTTATACTCTACTGTATCCTTTATTAAATATAGTATCTTATATAGACTAAGCTTATTATAATAAACAATATGCGTATTGGTTGAATTTGAAAAATCCCATGATGTGATTGATTGTCTAAAAGCATCCTTTAATGATTCTATTTCATTGAAAATCCCACTAATACCAATATGTACTTCATTATGATAACCTTTAATATTGTCAATAATGTCATTTAATTGCTCATATTTTTTATCATCAGATGTTTCCACAATAAGAAAAAATCCTAATTTATACCTTATAAATAATTTTTTGCTATTTTTGTTTATCATAGTTCTAAATATCTCTCGTTTATTATTACTTTTAAATGTATCGGAGGAATATAATACATAATACTTTTTAAAATTATATTCTAATATTGATTTTGATACATTAATAGCTTCAAGATTATTTAGTTTATCATGAATCAAACTATCAATTTTCATCTCCATAATTTGATCATATTGGTCTACCATTATTAATTTAGTGATTTGATTGATGATGTCTGCATAAGGTGTTTCGCGGTCTACAATAAAAATAACAAAATCATTTGCATCTGCATATTTAATGATATCCTTTGGTAATATGGTAAAGTATTCATCAATAACACATATCCCCACAGCACCATACCGAATGTAGAATTTAATATTATTCGATAACTCATCAAGATTGTCTTTAAATATGTATAAACTACCAATAAAAAAATCACCAGGTAATATTACTCTCTCTCCCATTCCATCTGTTCTAATAGGACAATCGGTAAAGCTTACCCTATTTATTTTTCTACTTAATCCATTTTTACCTGCAATAATTGTTGCATTCTCAAATATTGATAACCCTAAAATTGACCTTACATCCTGCATAAAATCACCCTCAATACATAAATTAATTTCTCTTAAACTATATCATAATTATTGTTTTTGTCTAAATTGCAAGTTACCGTTTAAGTATACATTTTAAATTTATACAATATTTTCATCTAATAATTATAATTTTTATAAATTTTATTGATAACTTTTATATAAAATGTATTTATAAAGATTGATTGTACCGCAATAAAATAAAATTTATAATAAACTGAACCTTGACAACTTCACAAAAGACCATTTTAAAGAAATCCAAAGAGGCAAATTTCACGAATCTCTTCAATTATGACTCATTTGAAGCCATGTAGCGATTATTTTACCCTGTTTATCAACTTCTTTATCTCAAAATGGGCGCAGGAGTTCCGTATAGCGATAAATTTGTGATTTTTGTCTTGTACCCTCCCTGCATGAATTTGATGAACCTCTTAATATTTTGTCCTGTAACCATGATACCGCAAACCATTCTGCTTTTAATTTTGCCACGTACAGTAAGTTTTTGTAATCCGGTTCTTTTCAATGCGGAATTGCTGCCTTCGATGCTGGCACACAGGCTTGTGTTTTCTTTTTGTTCCACTTTCATGCTCATTCGCTCTATGCCTGCTTTGACAGCTTTCACAGGAATACGGACCACATTGTCCTTTCCTTGAGTTTTGCTATAGCATTTGTCCCGAAGTTCGTAGCCAGCACAGGCTTGATGCGGAAAGTGGGCAGAAGTTTGGCTGTTGCTTACCCTGGCTCGCGTAGGAACATAACCCATGGGACATTTGCTGATGATATAGGTTTCTGAATCTATCTCAAAGGCGGTAGCTGATAGCTTTTTGCTAGGTGTGGTTCCGCTCATATTGATAAGGTGTATTCGGATACCATTTTCTTGAGCAGTGGTGTGCACATCGGGGGAATGGAACCCTCCATCCACATACATGTCGGTGCATCAGGTTTCACTAAGTTCCAACACATACCCACTTTGCCGGACATCTCCCTTTATCCGATAGGTGGCATCTTCATCATAGGCAGATTGGAGTGAACCAGAGGAAATCTCCTTCTTTGGCTTGGCAATAAGTTTTCCGGTCTCTGCATCTACTTTAGCTTGTTCTTCAATGAATCGCTTGGTGATACGTACCTCTTCTGAGGACTGCATTTCCGGTAGATCGTTTAGCAGGTCAAGGGCTTCACGGCAAAGATTCAACAATTGTGTGAGCTTGCTATCTGCTTTCTGAGCCTTTGAGCGATAAAGGGTATCCGTCTTGAAAGTAGTGTTCCAGCACCTGGGATAAGGCTTCCGTCCGTTTGGCTTCTGGTATAGCTTTCACTGCTTTTACCAGCACATCGTAGGTCAAAGACATTCTTCCTGCCTTTTTTATATTACTCATGAAAAGGGTGGTGTCTGTTCTCTGCTGTTCCAGAGAGATGCCTGCATGGGCAGCAAAGGACTCCAAGAGACGAATAAATTGACCGAAGAGCAAGTCTTCCTTCTCCGGATTCTCTATGCAGTATTGGTAAACACGCTCCTGGAAGTGGTTCAGCGTCGGCTCTGCAAGGTTAAGATCACCAAGGGTTTTTATTCCCAATGCATAGTTGACCATAAAGATAGGAGCCCATGATTTTTTGAGCTTTTCACGGATCCTGGGATTCATCCATTGGGTACTGTCTAACAAGGATTGCTGATTATGATTGTGGTTTTCTCTAAACATTGGTAGGTCTCCTTCATTTGTAAAGTATGGCTGTATTTTCAATTACAGTATACCATAAAATCGACCTAAAATCCAGCGTTTTCAATGGTTTGTGAAGTTTTCAATGTACAAATAACTCGATTATGTTAACTATTTTTTGCGATAGAATCAACTTTAATAATAAAAATGCTTTTCAAATTACTTATAATTTTTATTAGAAAGGAGCTAGTTTAGTGAGGATAGCATATATTGATCCAGTTGGTCCGAAGGGTGCCTACTACTTCATAAAAAATGAATTGGAGAGATTTGTAGATCAAGGTAATAATGTAGATTTTTTTTGTCTAAAAAGAGGTCCTGATAACCTCGAGTATAGATACTATGAAGCATTAATTATACCAGATTTGATACATCTACTATTAGATCTAGAAGGAAAGGGTTATGATGCAGCTATAATTGGGTGTTTCTTTGATCCTGGTCTTGATGTTGCAAAAGAAATGCTTACTAAAATGATCGTAGTGGGAGTTGCAGAAGCATCATTAATTATTGCTAAAACTTTAGGAGAGAGCATCAGTATAATAGTTGGAAGAGAAAAACATATTCCAAAATGTATTGAGGTAATAAAAACAAAAGGTATAGAGGGTAAAATAACTTCTATTCAGTCTCTAGGTTATAAAGTTAATGATATGGCTAACAATTCTGTCATTTCAGAATTGATTGAGAAAAAAGCACTAGAGGCAATTACAAATGATCTTGCTGACGTTATTGTTTTAGGTTGTACTCTAGAGGTAGGTCATTATGAGGAATTACAACAGAAATTAAATATACCTGTTATCGACCCTGTTGTTGCTTCCTTAAAGTATGCTGAGTTTCTAGTTGAAATTAAAAATACTTGCAAATGGTTTCCTTCTAAAAAATATGCTTACGAAAGACCACTTGAAGAAGATATTATAAGTCAAAGAATTAAAGAATTGTTTTACTACTAGTACAAGCTCTGCATAATTAACACTTAATTAAATGGCTAAAGGAATCCCTTTATATGTCCACTTAAAAGGGTGAGCAGTCAGGTTATATTGTTCAATGAATCGCAGGATGCTTTCTTTGAGTTCAGCTACTGAAGAGTAACTGCTTCGCTTTAAAAGTTTACGATTTGTTATTCCAAACCATATTTCAATCTGATTCATCCATGAACTGTGTTTTGGAGTATACGCGAACCGTATCCTGTGTTCTGGGTCATGAAGGAATTCTTCCCTGGTTTTTTTGTTCTGCAGAATACCGCACTTTCCCTTTACACCAAGTGGTGTTTTTAGGTCACAGACCTCTGCAACAAGTTTTACCAGTGACTCTGATTTATGAGTGGTTAATCCATCACAAACAAAGACCCACTCCCCTTCCGGGTCTGTTTCAATCGTGGAACGAACCGCATTGCAGAAATCTTCTTCTGTCCTTGTTTCATCTAGATAAGGCGCATAAAGTGTTCCTTTCGCAACATCAAAGAATCCAATCAGACTGGTAGTTCCATGGCGGATATATTCGAATTCTGCTTTTGCACACATCCCCGGCAACGACAGTTTATCCGGATACTTGCGCTCTAATGCCTGAACTCCAGTCATTTCATCCGTAGAAACAGCATGGGTTCCTGTTTGTTCCAATGCTTGTGAGGATAGATATAGTTCACAGATTTCATTAACTTTTGTGGCAAATAATTCCGGGTTTTCTTCTTTATCCGAAGAATGCAGCTAGTATCGGATTTTATGAGGGCATAAATTTACCTCATTTTTAAAAAACGACTGACGGATTTCTCTGAAATTTCGTCAGCAATTCCCTGTTTTTTGATTTCCTTTACCAAAAGTGTCAGACTCCACTAGCTGACTTCATATCCGAGCTCCCGGGGATTTTTACAGGCAAGATCTATGATTTTCATGATTTGTTCCGGTGTAAACTTGTGTGAAGCACCAGGACGCTTTTCATCCGTCAGAATTTTTATAATCTCTCCCTGTAAATTTTCTGGTGTGGAGATTTCAATTTCTCGAAGAACAGGGAGACGGTGAAGGAAACGGTTACGCCAGGTGGCTACATTGGTATAATGCAAGTCGATAATTTCTGCAATTTCTAGATTGGTAGTCCCCTGGGAAGCCAATAATATAATCTTGGAACGCTTTACCAGACTGGAAGGAAGGGAACGGCTGCTGGAAAATGAATTTAAAATTATATACATCTGCTCTGTTAGAACAGGAATAGTATCAACTGTTTTATTTCGCATTGTAATATCACCTTATCTGAAGTATGTATGATACTATTATGCACTAAAAATAGAAAATTGAAAAGCATGTTTTTTATTAAGCGTTAATTGCGCAATGCTGTACTTGTTGCTGCCACATTTTTGGTGTTCTTACCCAATTTAATTCAATTTACTGAACACCTACTAACATGGTATATGGTCAAAATACTAATATTGAAATAGTTTAAAATAAATGGTACGTCAAACTTAGGATTTAACACTACTTATACTTTTCTTTATGTACTTTTCATATACTATAGTATAGTACCTGTGTTTCCGGCAATGTGGAAAAGTACAGGATATAAAATTGATCCTGTAACCTCTACAATATTCCCCGCAAAGATTCCAAAAACAAAAGCAAATAGTACTTGTTTCAATGAAAGTTTGTTAATTTTAAAATTGTGATATTGAAAATGTGTAATTCCAAAACAAATAGCAGATATACAAGCCACAATAGGAATGCTTCCAAAAAGAGGAAGTATGATATATCGGTTATGCAATTTTAGAAGATTTGTAGTTAAAGATTGTATAATCCCCCTAAATAAAATTTCTTCCCCAATTGGAAAAATTATAGAAAATTTGATGAATTGTTCTGATGTTTTTGGTATATCGTAACTTGAATAAATACAAAACAATGAGAATACTAGTAAAATATAGAACCACCCTTTTAATCCAATATCAAGAGCAGTACTTGGTAAAGCAATATTAAATGACTTGCCTCCCAGTACTCCTATTATTACAATCAAAGCAAGCCAAACATATGAAGCATTGTATCTGATAACTTCAGGTATACTAATCTCTAATTTATATAGATATCCTAATATCCTCATTACCAATGTAAGAAAAAATGTTAAACCTAGTAATAGTAAAAATACAAGCGTTATCATTTTAATTCACCTCCTTTATGAATCTCTTGATCACGGGGCTGGAAGCCCCGGAACTACGGTATTCTTATCGTTGACTACATATAGTCGACGTATTTATTTTTGTTCATATAGCAATCCTCGAAGATGTTCCAGTTCTATGCGGGAAAGTAAGTGCCAGGCACGACGTTTAGATGGTTATTCACTTTTACTCTCATTTTTATAGATCATGTCTTTTATTGATCTTTCTGTTATGTTGATGTTATGTGCGATTTCCTTATATGTATATTTCAATGCTAATGCCGCTCTTGCATATTCCAGCTTGTATTGTGTCAGCCTTCTTTTCATTGAGCCTGCTTTTACTAATTTACCACGTTTACAAAGCCTTTTATTCCCCTTCTGTAAAAAATGTCACTGCTCCATTTGTATTCGCTGACTGTCTGACATATACCCGCTTGTACCGGATTCTGATGTATATATCTCAATACCCATATCAAATATCTCTCATCCTGCACAAGAATCGCCTTGTACCTGCCTTGGAATACATGTCCTACTCTTTTATACTTAGCATTGAAATACTTGCTGTATTTGTTATTAATCTGATGCATTATCTCCTGCAGTTTCTTATCCATTGTCTGTATCAGAATATGATAGTGATTGTCCATCAAGATATATCCGAATATTCGGTAGTTCATTCCCTCTATTGACTCTTTTAGCTGCTTGATGAAATACCCTTTATCAATGCTTTCCTTGAATATGTATTTCTTGTTGTTACCCCGCGCAATCACATGATAAATACCACCCTTATACTCTTCTCTCCACGGCCTACCTATTAAAAAAACCTCCTGATACTATGCTAATACTATAATATCAGAAGGATGTCCCTAATTCAATATCAGTCTAAACGTCGTGCCTGGCACTTATTCTAGCGCAAATCGCTTCATGTATATTTGCAAAGGGGTATTTTGGGCTAATTTCTAACCCTTTGCATCCCTTTCTTAGATATACTAAGTAAGCTATTTATGAAAGTACTCAAGCAATTAATTGGTAAACAGGATAAAAAGCTTAACATTTACCCTGTTTACCAATTATCCTTTTATCATATGTAATGATTGGCATATATTTTGCACATATAAGCTTCTGAGCAAGGCAATTTTTATTAACGGTATTCTTATAGGCTCAGGTGGAGTGTACCCGATAGCTTAGCGCCGCTTATATTAATTAGCGGCGCTAAGCTATCGGATAAATTATGATTTGGAGGTGATATGATTACTATAGAGTTGAATGAATTTGATCAGTAAATCTAATCAATCTATTAAAGGAGGAAAATTTATGGAGTTTGGATTTTTAAGTGTAATACCACCAATAATTGCTATGACAATTGCAGTATTATATAAAAAGGTTTCATTAGCTTTGCTTTTGGGAATTCTCACCGGAAATTTACTGCTATGCAATTGGAATGTTTTTCATGCAGTCACCAGTACAGTGGATGGAATCTTAAGTGTAGCTGCAAGCGTAGGAAATCTAAAAATTTTTATATTCACATCTCTAATGGGTGCTTTTGTAATTTTGGCAACAGCATCAGGAGGTGTTGACGGCTTCGTTGAGTATTTAACTGAACAAAACAAGAAAATTAAGAATAAAAAACAGGCCATGCTCCTTGGATACCTTATCGGTATAATTATATTTATTGACGGATTGTTGAGTATTATGTTTACAGGTGTAGTTACCAGACCAATCACCGATAAATACAAAGTATCAAGAGAAAAACTGGCCTATATATGCGACTCAACCTCTGCACCAATCAATGCAATAATTCCCTTGAATTCGTGGGGTGCAATGCTGATGGGATTAATAGGTACGCAGATAGCATCGGGTATTATATCAGGAGATCCTATGGAACTCCTGATTAAGAGTCTGCCCTTCCAGTTATATTCAGTAGTCTCCATTTTGTTTGTCCTTTTCTATATAGTAACTGAAAAGGATTGGGGACCCATGAAAAAAGCAGAAGAAAGGGTCATTAAAACAGGAAAGCTTTATGATGATGGTGTAACTCCTTTAATGTCAGACGATTTGTCAGAAGACGAAAAATTAGAAAATATAAAGCCAAACAAAAATTATATGCTTATACCTTTATTAGTACTTGTGGGAGTTACTTTCGTTGGATTACTTATAACGGGAAGCGGTAATATTTCAAAAGGTGATGGCACCACCTCCATATTATATTCCATAATAATTACATTGATTGTTATGTTTATGTACTATAAAAAGGAAAATATAATGACAACTAAGCAGTTTAACACATTTGTCACTAAAGGAATAGGAAATATGCTTTCTCTTGTTATGCTGCTAGTATTGGCATTTACAATAGGAAATGCCATATCTTCTCTGGGTACGGGCAAATACCTGGCAAGCTTAGTTGAAGGAAAGATAAGCGGTGCATTTGGCCCTGCTATAGTATTTATAATTGGTTCAATTATGGGATTCAGCACAGGCACAAGCTGGGGAACATTTGCAATAATGATGCCTATAGCCATACCAATGGCAGTTTCGATGAATTCGAATATTTTGATTTCAATTGGTGCTGTAGTCTCAGGAGGCATATTCGGAGACCATTGCTCACCGCTTTCAGATACTACTATATTATCCTCTATGTCAGCAGGAACAGATTTATATTCCCATTTTAAAACACAAATTCCCTATGCTTTGCTTAGCGGAGCTATATCCCTTGTATTATATATAGTATTTGGACTAATCATGTAAACTTGAAAGGCAGAGAAGGTTAAAATATGGAAGAATTACATTCATGGAATAAATGTATAAACAAATTGGAGCTTGGAATATTTCCTACACCACTATACAGAATGACAAATGCAGAAGGCTTTTTAAATTATAAGCCTATATATATTAAAAGAGATGATATTACCGGGTTAGGACCCGGAGGCAACAAGACCAGGAGCCTGGAGTATATATTGGGAGATGCAGTCAGGCAGGATTCAAATGTTATTATAGCATCAGGCCCGTTGCAGTCAAATCTGTGCACACTTGCAGCTTGTGCCTGCAGCAAGTTGAAGCTGAATTGTATTTTAGTTCATAGCGGGGAAAAACCGGATAAGTTTGAAGGGAATTTGCTACTAAACAAAATTCTCGACGTTGATGCACATTATATAGGAGAGGTTAGTGAAAACGAAAGAACTAAATATGTTGATGAGTTATTCGTTAAACTTGAGAAAGAAGGAAAACGCCCATATATAATTATGAATGGAGGTTCTACAGGCTATGGTGCATTAGGATATGTTAATGCCATATATGAGATATTCAAACAGTGTAAAGAACTAGGTTTCCGAATAAATGAGATATTTGCGCCCGGAGGAAATGGCGGTGTTGCCGCCGGCTTAATATATGGAAATGCTATCCTGGGATTTCCATTCAAGATAAACATTATTAGTGTTGAATATGATAAGGATACTTTATCAAATCATATAAGAAATATAATTAAAGAAGTTGAAGAAATAACGCAAATACCTTTTAATTACAAGCTTGAAGAAAGCTGCAGCATTATAGATGATTACAGCGGAAAAGGCTGGGGAAGAAATACAATAGAAAGCGAACAGCTTGTACTTGATTTTCCTAAGATGGAGGGTATATTTATAGAGAATGTTTATAATAGCAAGGCTCTTGTAGGTATGTTTGATATGATAAGAAAATCAAGAGTAAATGGTGAAGTATGTTTTATACATACAGGAGGCTTTGGCTCATTATTCAGCCAGTGGTAATGTAAATAATTCTGTGGGTAAATGAAAAAGTTAACTCCTTTCTGGCAGCAATAAAACCAGAAAGGAGTTTTTTTACAGTTTCTCTAATGTTATATTTTGATATGGAAGTAATTAATTTTCCTTATACGCAATCATATCAATTTCCACAAGAACATCCTTAGGCAATCTTGCCACTTCAACGCATACTCTTGCAGGCTTATGACTAGAGAAGAATTCTGCATACACTTCATTTATTGCAGCAAATTGATTCATGTCCTTAATATAAATAGTTGCTTTTGTTACATCCTCTATAGCTGATCCGCAATCATTAATTATCTTTATGCAGTTGGATAAGGATTGTCTTGTTTGCTCCTTTATATCATCAGAAATACTATTTGTTGATGGATTAATTGGCAGCTGCCCTGAAACAAAAATAAAGCCTCCGGCTACGGTAGCATGTGAGTATGGTCCTATTGCGGCCGGTGCATTTGGTGAAATAATTGGATTAACACTCATAAATAGACTCCTTCCCTATTATACATATTTATGTCATACTTCTTAAATTGAACGAGACTTCATTCAATGCTAATAAAATAACATAGTAATAAGAAAAAATTATCACTATATTATTTTATAATAAATCCATCCTTAGGAATTGTCAATAATGATGGCAGTTATTTGCACGGCAAAAGCATGAATACATTTCCTTCCAAAACTCTTACAATAGAGTTTTTAAAAAGTGTTTCTTTGCCGCTGCGAATTTTGCTAAGCCAACTCATTTAGGAATATACTCCTATACTTGCTATGAGTTGGTAAATTAATTGCCTGGATTATCCCCTTTCCTTTATATGGCTTTATATCAATTCAACCGGATGTTCCTGCAAAAGGTGACGCCCAGCATCATGCAATATCTGTTTCTCTTTATTTGAGATTTATTGATAGTATATAATCAAGATAGTCTGTATTCAGTGAACATGTGAACCTTTTACCACGCAAGCTTCTTTTCGGATATTTATCATGATCCCTTTTTACCATGTTTAAAGCAAGCCTTTTCAGTAATGCAAGATTTTGAGGCGCACATCCTTTTCTTGTTCTATTTTCGTCTTCTCTAAAAGTTACATCTAAGCTCCAGTGCATACTTTCAACACCCCAGTGAAGCCTCACACCCCTTGCGTAATCTGCTGCTGTTTTAACACTGGCTATATGATACGCCCTTTCTTCTGTCTTAACTCCGTCTCTTTCGCATCTGCGAATTACCATACCTATCCCCTTGAGCTTTCTCCAATCATCTTTTGCATCCATCCAGTTGATATCCCTAGAGAAATAATATATTCTTTCTTCTATACATCCATGTCCCTTTTCTATGGTTCTATATTCGTCTATTTTCTTATTCTTAAAGTTTTCTGCCTCTGCATCAGCGAAGTATTCTTCAACTTCTTGATATAACAGTGGATGATTACCCTTAAGTGCAAGCACATAGTCTGCTTTTTTATCATCTACTATTTTCTTTGCAATATCTTTTTGGCATCCCATTGCATCGGTCGTTACTATACAGCCCTTGATAAACAACATATCCAATAACTCTGGTATTGCTGTAATCTCATTACTCTTTTCATCTGTCTTTACCTGTCCTAAAACAAGTTTATCACTACTACACCATGCACTTACTATATGAATATTACTTTTCGCGTTACCTTTTTCTTTGGCTCCGCACATGGTCTTACCATCAATCGCAACTACCGTACCTTCTTGGACGTTTGCTATTTCCTTCATCCATGCAGTAAAGCACTTTTCGAACTGCTTTGGATCTATCACATCAAGTACTATTTCAATGGTATACCATGATGGTACACCATTAGGAAGTTCAAGATATTTTCTAAGCCAATTCTCTCTTTCAAGAGTCCATATCTCCATGCCAATCCAGTCGTTGCAACCACATAAGCTTGCAGCAACAGCAATGAAGAGCACATCTATTAGTTTATGTCTTACCTTTCCATACTCCCTTGGATCAAATATTATCATAAAATTATCAAAAAACCTTCCCTTATATTTTTTATTGCTCATTTATATTCCTTCATGCTTTAGCCATGCAGTTATTTGCTTGCTTCTTACAAAGCTAATCCCCCAAAAAACGTAAAAGATCCCGGAATCAAGTCCGGGATCTTTTAAACCTTTACCTTATATATTGTCTTTTCTCTATAGCCAGTTATTACTCCTATATAGCCGCTGAGCATATTATCAGTTTTCTCGTCTCCTGTATCTACCAGAAAAGGATTGCCCCTAAGCTCACTAAGCTTTTCTTTAGTAGCTGCAACAATTATATTCTCTTTGCCTATTGCTTTTAGCACTCTATAGCTCAGTTGCTGATTGCCCCTGCCGAATAAATAGCCTTGACCTCCAATAGGAGTAATGATCAACTTGCACTTATTGTTGCTCGTTATATCCACTAGCTGTTTTTCTGCTACATCCAGAGCAAATACTCCTTTGTTTAATACCACATCTACTCCCAGAAGAGTATAAGGCAGTTTAAGATTCTCCATGACAGGTCTTGTAGTGGTGCCAGGTCCGATAATATAGTATACTCCGGCTTCCATATTATCAATTATATCTAATGCTATGGCATTCTGAGATGCCTGCTGGCTCATGGGAGTACCGGCTTTTCTGTTTTGCACATACTTCTTTTCAAAGGGTATTTTCAGATATCCATAGAGGCTTGTGGTGACTTTTCCTGCCCTATATGCATCCTCATTTATATCAAGAACCTCTGCTTCTTGTACCTTTGTTATCTTTTCCGTAAGATACAATCTTGCCAGTTCACCGGCCTTAGCAGGAGTTTGTGCATATATAGGAGAGTGAATCTTCACGCCTGCTGGAATACCTACTACCACAGCCTTATCTCCCACTGCCTTGTATATATCTCTTGCTGTACCGTCCCCTCCTGCAAAAAGAATCAAATCAGCACCTTCATCCAGCATGCTTTTGGCTGCTGCCAATGTATCTGCAGACGAGGTGCGGCTACCGCTCTCTATGCACACCAGCCTGGTGTTAAATCCCAGCTCCAATGCCTCAGATTCACCCATGCTGCCGCTGCATGTGAGAATTTCTATCTCATCTTTTATCTGCAAGAGTTCCTCCAGAGCCTTTTTGCCTCTTTGGGGAGATCGGGGCACGGCTCCTAATTCCAGTGCCTTATCCAAGACTCCATCCGTGCCTTTAAGCCCTACACTGCCTCCCATGCCTGCTATGGGATTTATTATCAAGCCTAGCTTTTTCATCTTCTCCCTCCGTTTAAATTCGCATTTCGCTAAAGGGAGACGGAGAACACGGATTGGCACTGAATTATTCATGGATTTACACGGAAAGTATATCATGTTGTTCTGCCCAGATATTACAAGAAAAATAATAAGCTGATCGTACTAATACATATAAAATTTATAGCAACCATATATACGGCAATTAAAGACATTATATATCGTTCTAATGGAGGAACGACCGAAGGATCTAGATTCTTCGCTCACGCTCGGAATTACTACGCGTTATCCGCACCACGATAAGCGAAAACATATCTGGTCATTCTGAGAGCACAGCTCGAAGAATCTCAAATTAGATCCTTCGGGCGCAGCCCTCAGGATGACAAGAAAGCCGGTCTTTCATAACAATGACAGCTGCTCTAATCATATATGTGCTTCGCATGTCAATGTTCGCTCTTCGCTAAGAACCGTTAACAAAGCAAACAAAATATTCTCAGTACATACCGCCTATATCTGCTTTAATATAATGCCCTCTCCGTGTTAATCCGTGCAATATTCCGTGTCTTTCCGTGTTTCCCGTCCCCTTATGACCCGTAAGGAATACCCTAATCTCCTGAGCTCTGAGCTCTGAGTTCTGAATCCTGAGTTCTAATTATTTATATTTCTTTAAATAAGCTCTCCAGGTTATAGCCCATTTAGCAGGGTCATCCATGCCTGATTCATCAACCTGATGGCATACGCTTCTGTGGGGAGCTGTCTTTATTATTTCAGGATTTTCATAGGCTTCCCTGAAGACATGCTTCAGTGTCTCAATGTATTCGTCCAGATCCTCTTTGGACGGGGTCTCTGTGGGCTCCAGAGTTGCCGGCTCAGGAACATAGTATGGATGATGGCTGGTCCAGTAATGCATTCCGAAATCCATCATTCTCCTCTGTATATCTCCGGAGGTTATGCCTGTATCCTTTGTCATTTTCTCCAAAGTATATCTTACCTGCTCTATTCTCTGCTTGCCTTTGATATAAGGAGCATCTACGCATTCGATTTCCATAAGCTTCTTGAACATATAGTTGTTGTTCAATACTGCTATCTTTGCAACCTCATATAATCCTTCAGCTCCCAAAGACATTATCCATGCGTAAGCCTTCATTATGACCTGGGCTACTCCGTTGAACATCCTTACCTTTCCTATGCTGTAAGGATTATTTGTTATATCATAATTCAAGAAATATTTCTCTCCGTCATAATCTATCAAGGGGCCGGGCAAATATTTCTCCAGCTTCTTGGTAACACCGGTGGCACCCACTGCAGGACCGCCGCAGCCATGAGGCGTGGAGAAGGTCTTGTGGAGGTTGAAGAAGCACATGTCGAAGCCTGCCGCCGACGCTCTGGTGACTCCCAACAAACCATTGGCATTAGCCTGGTCATAGCCGCAAAGTCCGCCGACCTTATGAACCAGCGCTGTAAATTCTTTTACTCTTGGGTTGTAAACTCCCGTGTCTTCCGGATTCGCAACTATGAAGGCTGCAGTCCTCTCGCTTACGGCTTCTTTAAAGGCTTCAAAATCCGGATATCCTTCTTCATCGGGGTGAATATATATTATCTTATAGCCTTTTACAGCCGGTGCAGCAGCATCGGAGGGGTGAGAGTATATAGTAGTTATTATTTCGTCTCTTTGCTCTTCCTCGCCTTTTTCTCTAAAATAGTTCCTCACTACTGATGCCATGGTCATTATGGCCTGGCTGCCACCGCTGGGCTGGAAGTTGAATCTGTCCATCCCGGAAATTTCTCTCATATATACATCCGTTTTATACATGATTTCCAATATGCCCTGAACCGTGCTTTCATCCTGAAGCGGATGGAGCTCTGTCATTTCAGGCATTCTGGCTAAGGCTTCATTTACCTTGGGGCTGTATTTTACGGTGCAGGTCCCCTGACCGATTTCTATATTCACATCCGCACCCAGCGTTTCCTGGGAAAGTCTCATATAATGCCTGAGCACTCTGGGCTGTGAGATTTCAGGAAGGGCCGGAGCTGCTTTTCTTCTCATCCCTTGAGGCAAAGCTGATATTCCGTCGCCAACTGCTTTCTCTATTTCCGCTTCTGCCTTTGGCACCAAGATGCCTCTCTCACCCTTTTTGCTCAGCTCAAATATTATTGGCTCATCCCATTTGGCCTGGTGAAAATTTCTTACTTTAAAATCTCTATTTATTCTTTTCATATCTTGCCTTCCTTTCTGCCACTAAGAACGAAGGATTTCTTCGATGGCGGTAATCAGTTTGTCTATATCGGTCTTTGTGTGAATTTCCGTCACACAGTATAAGGCGCATTGTCCAAGCTCTGGGAATTCACAGGATAAGTCTTTGCCCCCAAAGATGCCCCTTTGCAGAAGTTCTCTGTTTATTTCCTTCACTGTTTTGCCTGTGGCGTTGAAATCTACGACAAATTCTTTGAAATTCACTGAGCTGAATTTTGAGCCCACAACACCTTCAAGCTCATTTAATCTGCTTATCGCATATTGGGATTTTTGCAGAATATTTTGGCCAAGCTCTTCCATTCCTTTGGGGCCCATCGTTGCCAGATATACTCCTGCAGTTATTCCCCATAGAGCGGATTGAGTTCCTACATATTCTTTGCCATGCTCCCTGTGATGGCCGAAGGATGTTCTGTCATAAGCTACATCGCCGAAGCCATATTCGCCTTCCACAGTGGTAGGTGCGATTCCGAAAAGTCTGGATGGGAATTCCATGACGAACTTTTCATCATCCATGGTGGCCATGAAGCCGGATTGACCTCCACCATAGTTCATATGAATGCCCAAAGGCTGCAAATCTCCGCATATTATGTCCGCTCCGTATTTTACCGGAGGCTCCATAACCCCCAGAGAGCTGGGGTCGACTCCCACCAAGCTGAGAGCTCCTATTTCATGTGCCATATCCGATATCTTCTGTCCGTTTACTTCTATAAAGCCCAGATAGGAAGGGTTTTCAAAATACACTACTGCTGTTTTTGAAGACAGCTTTTTTTTCAGATCCTTCAGATCCATAAGCCCGGTATTTTTGTCGTATTCTACAGGTACCAAGGTTATATCAGGATCGCAGTAGTTTTTCATCGCAAGGAACTTCTCATGATCCATGGCCTTCGGCACCAAAACTTCTTTGCGATCTGCAATCCTTGAAGCCATCCTGACGGCTGTAGCCGCTGCCTGTGACCAATCCATGGTAGGAACGTTGACTACTTCCATATCGACCAATTCTGCCACTAAGCTTTGGTACTCGAATAAGGTCTGGAATCTTCCAAAGTCATTGTACGGCTCTCCGCCATAGGCGGTAAGGAATTCTCCCCTGGAATTGATTTCGTCGCATATGGCTGGCACATAGTGCTGCCAGCAGCCTGCTCCAAGAAAATTGAGATAGTCATTGCAGCTTTTGTTCTTTTTCAGCAGTCCTTCCACGTGTCTCCTCAGCTCATATTCGGACTGAAAAGCTTTGGGAAGGTTCATATTTTTCGTCAGCTTCAATTCCTGAGGTACTTCCTTGTGCAGGTCCTCCAGGCAGTTTAATCCGATTTCCTTCAGCATCTCCTGTTGTACCTCAGGGACTGAGTTTGGTATATAAGGGTGATTTTTAAAGCCTTTTATTGCCATATTATTCTCCTCCAGTATATAAAAAAATAATTACGCGATTCCGCCGCCATCTACTACTAAAGCTGTTCCGGTGACCCAAACGGATAGATCGCTTGCAAGGAATAATACTGCATTCGCTATATCCTCAGGCACTCCCAATCTTTCCAATGGCCTGCCCTTAGCGGAATCCTTAAGGAAAGCATTTACTTCACAGCCCAATTGTTTTCCTTCATCTCTCAGCATTGCGGTATCCGTGTCCCCGGGATTTATGCTGTTTACTCTGATATTCTGAGGCCCATGGTCAATAGCCATAGCACGGGTGAGATTTACTATGCCGCCTTTCATGGCGCAATAAGCAGCAGCTTTGTCGCCGCCTTTGAGGCCCCAGCCTGAGCCGGTATTTATTATGCTGCCTCCGCCAACCTCTGCCATGACAGGGATAACGAATTTTGACATAAGATATGTTCCTTTAAGCCCAACGCCTATTACAAAATCCCATTCCTTTTCTTCCAAATCCACTACAGTTTTCCTTACCGTGACTCCCGCATTGTTGAAAAGTATATCTATTCTGCCAAACTTGTTTTTTATATTTTCTACGGTTTTTCTGACATCCTCCAAAGAAGTTACATCACATTTGAAAAATTCTGCTGTCCTTCCTTCTTTGCGTATTCTCTCGGCTGCTTCTTCCCCTTTAGGACTTATATCTACCATTGCCACCTTTGCTCCATATGCTGAAAGGAGCTCCGCAGTTCCTAAGCCTATTCCTGAAGCAGAACCGGTTATAACTGCCACCTTTCCCTCCAAATTCAGGACATCCTTTTTTTGCAACATCTTAAGCCCTCCTCGAAAATTATTCTTATACATATATATTTGCACATTCTATGCCAAAACCTTTTTTATTAAGTAATATTTTTCCTCTATGGCAATCACAGTGCGGATCATAGGTTTCCAAGGCCTTGAGTGAAATATGGAGGACAGGCGCTTAAATATGGCAATATATTTATGTGTCATTTTTGTCATATTAATTGTCATTAGCGTCCATAGGATATATAATTAAAAGCAGAGGTGATAGGATGAGTTATCTAGAGAATCATAAGGATATGTTAAAAACTATTATACAAATAATAAACGATGCACTAAACCTTGATTGCGCGGTTTTTGACACCGAAAGCAATCTGATAGCCAGCACTACTCAATACCTTAAAAGAAAGGGCAACTCGGTCCATGCCCCCTCTATCGAGGAGGTAATTTTAAACGGCAACATATTGGTGAACAAGCCCGGCTATATGAAATCCTGCATAGGCTGCCGCTTCAGGGAGCATTGCCCTGCCACTATAGAGTTTTTGAACTGCATCAAGATAGAGGAGCTTCCAATAGGAGTAATAGCATTGACCTCCTTCACAAAATCCGGCCATGATAAAATAACTCATAATATTGATTTGTATACCAAAATCCTGAATGAGATAACGGTTTTGATTTCAAATATGATATACAACAAGGATAAGACAAGAAGGACTCTGGCTATGGAAGAGATGCTGCAATGCGCCTTAAATATCTCAGATGACAGCATGATCATCATTGACAGCGCAGGCTCCGTCTCCTATGGAAACGATTCGGCCTTAAAGCTGTTCTCCTTCTGCAGCTTATATACCCAGACAGTGCGCCAGATATTGCCGGAGCATATGAACAGCAGGATAATGAAGGGCGAAGAGATCCAAAACGAGATAGCCAGAATAACCAATCAATATATGTTTGTAAGCAGCATGCCCATAATCCATAACGATGCCTTTATAGGTGCGGCTATAAGAATAAGCCAGGATAGAGAGACCAAGTACAGCAAGAAGCCCGACCATAAGGCAAACAAGGATAGGTGCCTGGAGGATATCAAAGGTGACAGCTTTGCCATAAAGGATTTGAAGAAAAAAGTAAGAAAGATAGCCAGCAGTTCTTCAACTGTTTTGATCACAGGAGAAACCGGAACCGGCAAAGGGCTTCTGGCAAAAGCTATACATTTTGAGAGCAGCAGGGCAAACCAGCCTTTTGTAATGATCAATTGTACAAGCATACCCGAAAGCCTTTTCGAAAGCGAAGTGTTCGGCTACGAAGAAGGAGCTTTTACCGGAGCTAAAAAGGGAGGCAAGCCGGGAAGGTTCGAGTTAGCCCAGAAAGGCACGATTTTTCTCGATGAAATAGGCGAGATGCCCATGCCCATGCAAGCCAAGCTTCTGAAGGTGCTGCAGGAGTATACCATAGAAAGAGTGGGAGGAATTTCATCCATACCGGTTGATGTAAGGGTTATTGCTGCCACGAACAAGGATCTTGAAGCTTTGATAAAAGAAAAAAAATTCAGGGAAGATCTGTACTATCGTCTCAACGTAATACCCATCGATCTTCCTCCCTTAAAAGAAAGGAAAGAGGATGTAGGCCCCTTGTCCAAGGAATTCCTTAAAAAATACAATCATAGATTGAATAGAAAGATACCCGGCTTTTCTCAGGAGGTCATGGATTTCTTTATGGATTATTCCTGGCCGGGCAATATCAGAGAACTGGAGAACATCGTTGAATATGCCGTCAATATGGCAGAAGGCATGATAACTATTGAGGATATACCCCATAAATATTCTCAGCTCAATAAGGAAGCAAAGGAATCCATAAAATCAAAGGTTGAAAGCGTAGAGCTGGAGATGATCAAGCAGGCGCTGGACAAGCATGGATGGGATGTAAAGGGCAAGGCCCTGGCAGCAGAAGAGCTGGGCATGGGGCTCAGGACACTGTACAGGAAACTGAAAAATATTGAAAAATGGAAGACGGAGAACACGGATTGACACTGAATTATTCACGGATTTACACGGAAAGTATATTATGTTGTTATGTGCAAATATTACCGGAAAAATAATAAATTAACCATACTAAGCCATATAAAACTTATAGCAACTATATATACGTCAATTGAAGACATTATATGTCATCCTGAGGACGGAACGACCGAAGGATCTAGATTCTCAGCATATACACACTACGGCCGCTATGTCTGCTTTGATATAATGACTTCTCCGTGTAAATCCGTGTTCTCCATCCCTATGGCTTCTATTATATCATCTATAACCTGGTCAATCCCCTTATCATTTAATATCTGTATATCGCAATATTTTTTGTAAAGCTCTATCCTATCCTCATATAAGCTGCAAAGCTGATCTTTGCCATTTTTGAGAAGAGGTCTTCTGGATACATCCACATCTGATAATATATCATCCAGATTCCTGTCAATAAAAATTATTACACCATTTTCCTTCAGGGCCCGTATATTGCAATCCTTCAATACAATACCGCCGCCTGTGGCTATGACCAGGGGCTGCATCTTTGATACTTCCCTTACTGCCTTTTTTTCAATTTCCCTGAAATGCGCTTCACCGTATTTGAAAATATCAGAGATGGTCCTCCCTTCCTTTTTTTCTATGTATTCGTCTATGTCGCAGAATTCCATGCCAAGCCTTTCTGCAAGCCTTTTACCTATTGTGGACTTGCCGCTGCCCGGCATACCGATCAGCACTATATTTCTGCCCATCGTATTATCTCCTTTTCTATGGGGTATTCCTTGAGGGCCAGCCACTGGCCTCCAGCTTTGAGCATGCCTCCGGAGTCCTGGAGAACGGAAACCACTGAAAGACACGGAATTTTTCACGAAAAAACACGGAAAGATTTTTTGTGAAGTTTCAGTGCCCTTCTGTGTTCACCGTTCCCTCTGACCCCAAAGCCCTACCCTAAAATCTTGAGTTCTTAACCCTGAGCTCTACACTCTGCGCATATATTTCATCAGCCGTAGACCCTGGGATATCTATATCGTTCCACAGTTCCTGGGATTTCACCGCTTGGCCTGCAAGCATATATAATCCGTTTGCTGCCGTCAAGCCCTTCTCCCTCGCATATTTTAAAAATAAGGTTTCAGATGGGTTATATATCAAGTCTATCGCATAGGAGAAATTTCCGATAATGTCGGGAGGTACAGGGCACACATCTATATCGGGATGCATACCGCAAGGCGTGCAATTTATTATCATATCAAAGGAACGCAGCAAGCCCGCTTCTTCATAGCCGTATATGCCCAAATCCTTGAATCTGCATTTCGCAGAATCCTTATTCCTGCTTACCAGAGCTATCTCTTTTATTCCATTGTCCTTCAGATAGCGGACTACCGAATTGGCGGCACCGCCTGCCCCTAATATCACGGCCTTTTTGTGGTGCAAGTCTACGTTCATCTTATCCAGCATCATTCCAAAGCCGTAGTAGTCGGTATTGAACCCATATGCTTTCTTTTCCCTGAAGCATATGGTGTTTACCGCACCTATTCCTTTTGCCTCCCGTGATACTTCGTCCAGATATTCCATCACTTCAACCTTATAGGGTATGGTGACGTTCACCCCTTTTATGTTCAAATGCTTAAGGCCGTCTAAGGCCCGGCTGAGGCTGTCCCTTTCAACCTCAAATAAGTGATAGCAGCCTTTTATGCCAAGCTTTTGCATTATTATCGAATGTATGGCCGGGGAAAAGCTATGCCCCAGCTTTTCTCCTATAAGCCCATATAGTTTAACATCCGAAGATTCCGGAGCATCGGATATACAAGACATCCTTGAAGCCTGGTATTTTCTGCTTATGTCCATCAAGCACTGAAAAAATTCCTCCGTCTCCTTCTCAATATCCTTATTTTTCAGCCTGGAAAGGTTCTTCGCTATGACCTCTTTTTCCCGCTCCTTCACCAGTATGGGCAGTTTATTCTTCTCCTTATAGTCCGCAACCTCTGCAGCGATATTCATTCTTCTTTCAAAAAGCTCCGTAAGCTGCTTGTCGATTTCATCTATGCTGTGTCTCAGACTTTCAATATCTTTCATTATTTCACCCGGCTTTCAAAGAGCATAAAGTCCAACAGCACCAGAGCCGCCGCAGCTTCTACAACAGGCACCGCCCTGGAAACTATGCAGGGATCATGCCTGCCCGATACCTGTATGCTCGTATTCTTTTTTCCCTTTATATCCACTGTCCTCTGCTCTCTGCCTATGGATGGGGTCGGTTTGATCGCCGCCCTGAAAACGAGAGGCATTCCACAGGTGATTCCTCCCAAAATGCCGCCGTTATTATTGGTATATGTCTTTACGATTCCGTCTTTAATATACAGCTCATCATTGGCTTCCGACCCTCTCATATATGCGATGTCAAAGCCTGCGCCAAATTCTACCCCCTTGACGGAGGGGATTGAAAACAGCAGATGCGACAAGCTGCTTTCTACAGAGTCAAAGAACGGATCTCCCAATCCCTCCGGCACATTTACAGCTGCACATTCAATGATTCCTCCTAGTGAGTCTGCCTGCTCCATTGCGGCTAGAACAGCTTCCTTCATTTTTTCACCGATTTGGTCATCTATCACCGGCAGCACCTTGTCTCTTATGGATTTTAAGGCTTGTGCATCAATATTCACAGGATCAAAAGCCTCATCCTGTACACTTCCTATGCTTTTTATATGGCTCCCTATGATCACTCCTCTTTTCTCAAGCATCTGCCTTGCTATAGCGCCTGCGAATACGAGGGGAGCCGTTAGCCTTCCGGAGAAATGTCCGCCCCCTCTATAATCATTAAAGCCTTTATATTTCACATAACCTGTATAATCAGCATGGCCTGGCCTCATTTTTGCTTGCATTTCCGAATAATGAGCCGATATACTGTCGGTATTCTTTATGATGGCGCACAGAGGCGCTCCTGTCGTCCTGCCTTCAAAGAATCCGCTGATTATTTCAAACTCATCCTCCTCCGCTCTGGAGGTGGAAAGAATGCTTTTACCCGGTGCTCTTCTTGCCATTTCCTGCTTGATGCCATCAATATCTATCTCAAAGCCCGGAGGCAGTCCGTCAATATTTATCCCTATTGCTTTACCGTGGGATTCTCCGAATATAGAAAGTCTGATGCTCTTACCCCATATTCCACTCATCTGCATTGCCTCCCAAACTTTTGAAATCATTCCAGAAACCCGGATAAGACTTTTTCACCGCATGGCTGTTCCTAATCGTTACGGCATCTTTGCATCTCGTGGAAGCGATGGCTAAGGACATTGCTATCCTGTGGTCATTCCAGCTATCTGCTATGCCTCCATCCAAGGATTTCCTTCCGTTGATGATGAGCCCGTCTTCCAGTTCTCGGATATCTGCGCCCAGATTGCGGAGCCCTTCGCATATGGCTTTCAACCTGTCGCATTCTTTTATCCTTAGCCTTCCTGCATTCACTATTTTTGTTGTACCGCGGCTTAAAGCTCCCAATACCGCAAGTATGGGTATTATATCGGGAAATTGGGAGCCGTCGATCACAGTCCCTTGAGTATCGGCTCCATAGGCCTGAATGTAGCCTCCCTTGGTTTCGACTTTGCCTCCCATAGCTTCGATGATTCCCAATACGGCTTTGTCTCCCTGAAGAGAATCTATATTCAGCCCCTTGCATTTTATATCGTTTCCTAAAGCTCCGGCCACAAGATAAAACGCTCCCTGGGAGAAATCTCCCTCCACAGCATAATCTGTGGGCTTGTATATCTGCCTGCCCTTTATATAAAACTCTCTCGACTTGCTTTGCTGTATGTCTATGCCGAATCTTTTCTGCATATCAATGGTCAAATCTATGTATCCCCTGGACTCCATATCGGTTGTAACCGTTATTTTGGAATCTCCGTCAAGCAAGGGAAGGGCCAGCAAAAGGCCGCTTATAAACTGGGAGCTTATGTCTCCCCTAATCTTGTATTCCCCCGGCTTCATGCTGCCCTTTATTTTGAGATTCAAGCCATCCTTCTCATATTCATAGCTTATGCCATGCTTTTCAAATATTTCATAATATAAGTCCAAAGGCCTCTTGCCCAAATTTCCCCTGCCTGTAAACACAACGCTGTTTTCTTTTGTAAGAGAAATAGGTATCAGCAGCCTTAATGTAGTTCCTGACTCGTTGCAATCTATGACATTGGTAAAAGCAGCATTTGCGTTATCAAGAAATTCGGCACCGTTTATTATAAAGCCGCTGCTGCTTTTTTCAATCTCCGATCCCAGAGCTCTCATGCCTTCTATTGTAGCTGTCAGATCATCAGAAAGATCAATATTTGATATGCTGCTTTTGCCTGCCCCAAGACCTCCGCAGATCACTACCCTGTGCGCCATGCTTTTGGAGGGGGGCACATTTATTGTCCCCCTAAGCTTTGAGGGCATTATTTTTACGCTTTTCATGGGTTCACCGCCTTTGGAATTTAAAGTTGTGCTAACTGATAATGCACTCTTTTATCAGTTAGCACAACATGTTAATTTCGAGTTATTGCAGCAAAATCAAATTTCTCTTTTATAAAGTCTGTGCTGGTTTTTATTACTTCGGCATCTCCTATTTCTTTAAGCACAACAATATTTATATGATCTCCCACATTTTTTTTGTCGAGCTTGATGCCCTCAAATATTTTTGAAGTATCATCGATGTCTATGCAGTGCGGGAGATTATATTTGCACAGTATATTCCTTATGGCCTCAGCGGTGCCTGCCCGTGTCATGCCCAAATCCTCGCTGAACCTGGTCATCATATGCATACCTATGGCCACAGCCTCACCATGCGTATACTTCTCATAATTAAAATATTTTTCTATTGCATGGCCTATTGTATGTCCGAAATTCAGGAGCATCCTGGCTCCCGTATCTTTTTCGTCCTTTTCTACAAGCTCTTTTTTTATGGTACAGCAGGAATGTATCATATATTCCATGCTCTCATTCAATTCTTCAATCGTATTATAATCCGACAAGGCAAGAAATAATTTTTTGTCCCTTATGCAGCCGTATTTTATCGCTTCCGCCAGCCCGTCGTAGAGGAACCTTTTGTCAAGAGTTTTCAAAAGCTCCGGATCTATAAATACTGCTTTCGGATGATAAAAGCTTCCCACAAGGTTTTTGCCTTGCTTGAGATCTACGGCCACCTTTCCTCCTATACTGCTATCTATTTGGGCCAATAATGAGGTGGGAACCTGCACATAGGGTATGCCCCGAAGGTATGTTGAGGCTGCAAATCCTCCTATATCTCCTGCTACGCCTCCCCCAAATACGACTATAAGATGGCTCCTGTTGATCCCTGAATCTATCAGTGAGTCGTAGATGCCCAAAAGGGTATCGAAGGACTTGCTTTTTTCTCCCGGGGGCAGCACTATACTGCTCGCCTCAAATCCTGCAGCCTTAAGTGCGGGAAAAAGCCGGCCGCCATAGAGGCAGTTCAGGTTTTCATCAGTGATCACCGCTATTTTGGAGCCGCCGTATATCTTCCTTATCTCTGTCCCAAGCTCATCTATCAAGCCCTTGCGGATATATATCGGATATTTCTTATGCCCTAAGTTTATATCAAGAAAGCTGTTCATCAAATCTCCCCTATTCTTCTTCCGGCTCCTATGAAATTCTCCACAAGCATGTTTTTATCCTTTTTTACTATTGTATTTTTTATTATCCCGTTTAACTTAATCTGTTGTGCTGGCTGATAAAAGAGTATTTTGTGAAGAGACTTAGAGTTTGTTAGCGAAGTATAGGAAAAGTTTTGACGCAGCCCTATACAAGCTTACAAACTCTTAGCCTCGAAGCTTTATACTTGTTATCAGCTATCACAACAGATTAACTTAACAGTCTCTTTTCCCCCTGTATGTCCTGAATGGGCTTGATGTTCTGTGTCACTTCCAGAGTGCCCATATAGTTGCCTTCCCTGTCCCTGACTGCAAAGTATCTGATATATACAAACAGCTCTCCCATCTTGATCCAGAAATCCTCGTGGTCTTTTGTCCCTGCTTTGAAATCATGCAATATCTTCTCCACTGTATGGACGCTTGCCGGCGGATGGCAGTTTTGGACTGTCCTTCCTATAACAGCTTTTGTTCTGGCAAATATCCTCTCCTTGCCTTGTGAAAAGTACTTCACCACATCATCTTTATCAATGAAGGTTATATCAAAGGGCAGGGTATTTAATAATGACTCAAGCTCCTCAACCCTTAAGATGCCCGCATCGAATCTTACATAGCCCGCTGCCTCTCCTGCCGCATCATTCTTATCCTTCTTCTCTATATTTACTCTTTGAGGCTTCCACACACCTTCCGGTTCAGTGAGACAGTACCCTATTTCCTGGCTTTCCTCCATTATTGATATCCATTCATCCTCTGTGAAGCTGTCCTTGCACATAGGGAACAGTATATTTTCTTCCTTGTAAATCATCTCAGAGACCTTTTTCGTCAGGGCTTCCAGTCTTTTTACCACTTCTTCCTTGTTTCCCCTGTAGCTTTCCAGCTCCACCTTTATGCCTTTTATTTCAGCCCTTATCTCATCATCTACGCCCCACATAACCTTAGGAGGCGCTGTTATGCCATATTTCTCCAGGTAGGGAAAGATAAGATTTTCTTTTCTGCTGTAGTGCTTGTCGATATCCCAAAGAAGGTTCAGATTTTCTATCAGCTTGTTTATATTATCCTTGCCGTCGTCTGCTTTAAAAGCATCTAATGCATCGCTGAGCTGTCCTCCCATTAATTTTTCCAGCTCTCTGTTTTCCAGTTTAAAAGTATTAAGAGGATGTCCTGATATTTTTTCAAGCTCCCGTTCATCAGCCTTGTGTATCTCTTCAATGGAACCTTTAAATACTGCGGAATGAACATCACAAAGCCTTTGAACCTCTTCCACCGGCATGCCTTCTGCGATTATAGCCGCTTCCATCTCCGATATCTCCGATGCGGAGATTCCTTTAATCAGCTCTGCAAACCTCGACTTTACTTCCTCTACGCTTTTTCCTTCATGGAGCTCAAGTATCAACTGCTTCAGCACTTTTTTCCTGTATTCTCTGTTATTTATTATTTCACTCATTTAAAACCCTCCTATATAAATTTTGTAACGAGATGATTATATGAATTTTAATATATTGTCTGGATAATTATGTTAGCTTAATTATAAATCTCAATCAGAGCCTTTTCTGTAATCAATATCACCATTTGAAAATAGACCACAAATCAAGTGGTCTATTTCTATATATAACGTGAAAAAGATTTTACAGCAATCGTTATCAGTCAGCATAACAGCTATGTAGAATATTTAATGCGTTATATATAGTAAAATCTTATTTCAACCCAAGGGCTTTTCTCTTTTTGTTGATATGCTCTTCTATGCCGTCTGCAGCTTCTCTGGGGTTATCTCCCAGCCCTACCTTACCTCCCGTAAGCCCCTCCACATCCTCTGTCAGCAGCTTTACAAGACCCGGGGCACCTGTAATGAAGGGCACCGGAGAAAGATGAGTATAGGCCCCGTATGCTATGGCAAACACACCGTCTATAGTAGCCTTCTGCTCCATCCATTCGGGTGCAGTTACGGCTATGGGCAACTGGGGCACATCGACATCCATATGATCTGCCAAGGCTGTCACCAGCATGGATATCCTTCCGGTGTCCGTACAGGTGCCGAAGCTCAGTACAGGCGGAAGCTTCAGCATGCTGCATACCTCCGCCAGGCCTTCGCCGGCCAGCTTGACGGCATCCAGATTGCATAGCCCCGCTACCTCCAAGCCGTGATTGCCGCAGCCTGCACTGACCACCAGAATATTCCTTCTTATGAGCTCTTTTGTGAGATTCACAGTATTCCAGTCCTGAGGACCGTTTCTCAAGGTAGAGCAATTCGCCAGAGCTGCAACACCTTTGATCTTGCCCTCACTTATAACCTGAACCAAAGGATCGAGGCTGTTGCCCAGTGCATTGAGCACAGCTTCGGTGGAAAAGCCGGCTATGGCCTTCTGCTTGATCCTGGGAACCTTTGGCTCTATTTTCCCATGCCTCTTTCGGAAATTCTCAATAGCAAGATTTATCAGCGAGTCCGATATAGTGTCAACCTCTTTTGGGTTATAGTCAAAAGCATATTTCAAACCCGGTATCCTTACGATGTCATTGACGCTGACCATAGTGAGCCCATACTTTTCCGCATAGCGATCTATAGCAGGAGGGGAGCAATTCTCTTCCATTGCAAATACATCAACGGTACCCGTTGCAAGCAGTGGCTCAATGGACAGCCAATTCCCCATAAGCCCTACGAATACATCATCCATGTCAAAACGCTGCAGCAGCTCCTGTCCTGTTTCTATAGAGCCTACTATGCGCAGGCCCCTGGCTCCTGCTTTCTTTGCTCTTTCCTGAACCTCATCTGTTTTTGCTTTTTGCAAGGTTGCCACCCCAAGCCAGGGCTGGTGCCCATTAAAAACTATATTTACATAATCCGGGTCCATTATGCCGAGATCGACCTCAACCTCATGGGGTTTTGGGGTTCCGAACAATATATCCTGCACCATTTCAAGGCCGATCTGGGCATTATATATTGTTGATATGCCCAGCCTGAGAGATTTCTTGGCCAAAGATACATAGTCCCCATCCACATTGGTAAGGCAGCTCGCTACGCAATCCTGCTCCTCATAGATAACCCCTGCAGGATATATGCCCAGGCTCCGCCATACCTCTTTTCTTTTTTTGGGTGCAAATACTTCGACCATTGTATTAGGCCTGTCATAATCGCTGTGCAATTCCTCGAGCAGGAAATCCGCCAGCTTTATGGCCATTTGGTTTATATCCTGCTCCGTATCGATATTCAGCATTTTGCACATCCATTTCAGCTTCTCAGCATCGGTTATCTTAAAGGGCGTCTCAGCTTTTGCCGTAGCCTTAAGAGTCCTGAAGGCCTGATAAGCATGGTGCCCGTATGTGCCTGCTCCCATTATGTTATGTAAAAGAAAAGTTCTCATAGCCATGGCATCAGGCCCTATGCCGCATACACCCCTGGTCTGCCCCGATTTTTCGCTTATTCTGCATGGCCCTTGAGAGCAAAGCTGGCAGCTCAACCCCTCAAGGCAAAACTTGCAGCGGATTTTTTCCTGCAGAGCATAGCGGTCAAAGACATTAGTCATTCCGTCTTCCCTGATCCTTACCAGCATTTCCTCCACAGAGTCATGATAGCTGACCCTTCCTTCAGTTTTTTCCAATATTGTCTCATTCATATTGAATACTCCTTCCTCAGGTTTTCTAGAATAAGTTTTCCAATAATGGCGCATAGTTATTCTATATTTAATAAATAGGAGGATTTCATTATGACTGAGTTGGAATCGTTGTTGAACGATATAGAGAGGCTTAGGAAGAACCTGATAAAGCTAATAGAGGAGAAGGGCAATTTGCAAGACTCTGTGATAATTGCTGCAAGTCAGGAGCTAAACGAGGCTATAACAAAATATAATGACCTGATAATCAAAAGGGTAAAATAAAAAAATAAAGTACTGCAAAGCTTGCAGTACTTTATTTTGTAGTCTCTCTATTGATTATTCAACCGGCGGATTATACCGTCTGCTATATCCTCTATATCCAGTACTTCATCGGATAGGCCCGCTTCGTATGCGCTTTTTGGCATTCCATAGACTGCACAGGTTTTCTCGCTTTGCGTTATAACATAGCATCTTCCGTTTTTCTTCAGCTCCCGCAGCCCATCAGTGCCATCCTTGCCCATACCGGTCAAGACAACGGCCAGTATATTTAAATCCGAAAAATTATCTGCTACCGATTTGAATAGCACATCCGCTGCAGGGCGCACACCGTTCACAGTCGGCGTCTCTATCAATTTTATAGTCATGCCGTTTGATGCCGACCTGGCGAGCACCATATGCTTTCCGCCTTTTGCTATGTATATGTTTCCTCCGGCAGGAATATCTCCGTCTTTGGCTTCGGATACCTCCAGCTTGCATATATTGCTCAAGGATTTAGCAAAAATAGCTGTAAACTCCACAGGCATATGCTGTACTATCAGCACCGGAAGCCGCAGATTTGAAGGCAGTTTGCCGCAAACATCATACAAAGCCTTCGGCCCGCCTGTTGATGAGGCTATAAGCACCAGGTCTATTTTGGACTTGGGTACCTGCCTTTCAGGTTTTGGCTTCACGGCTGCCACATTTTCCGATTTCTTAACCGGACTATAAAATTTATTAATGGCAATATGATTGAATAAAACCTTTAAGTAGCTTGATATGCGGAAAATATTTGCTTCAGGATTGCTTCCCCTTGGCTTTGATATAAAATCCAAAGCCCCCATTTCCAGCGCATCCACTGTAAGAGCCGTATTATCATTTCCGGCAGAGCTGATCATTATAACCTGAGTATCCTTATATTTTTCTTTTATTTCCCGCAAAACCTCTAACCCGTTAATACCAGGCATATTTACATCCAACAGCACTACATCGACGACCTTTTGCTTCAGCTCATTCAAGCAGGCCATACCGTCAGCTACAGATGCCTTAACCACCGCAGAATTAGTCCGTTCTACCGCATCATTCAAAAATTTGCGAAATAACGCCGAATCATCTACTATCATTACACTTACTTTTCTCATATCATTTACTACTCCTACTTAACGTTATCGTTCCTTATATTTGCAGTACATAAACAAAAATCACTGCAGTCCTTGCAATGTCATAACATTTTTCTGGCCTTTGCAACTGCAATGTTTGAAGCTTAAATTTTTTCAGCTTATATTCTTAATTATATGCTATTTTATAAAAATAGAAAAGGGTGGCCTTTCGGCTACCCTCTCATCCTGTATAGCATGGTCCAGACCTCTTCCCTGGTAACAGTGTCCTTGGCCCTGGTGCCGTCTGATATTCCATTTTCAACTACCCAGGCGGTAGCTTCCTTTGCCCATGGACTTACTTCATCCTTTGACTGCAGCATCTTATTTATCTCTTCCTGCACTCCTTTTCTAAAATCATCCACTGTACGGCCATATTCCTTGAAGTATGCTGTCGGGTCTGTGTGAGTTGTTCCGCCGGAGCGTATCCTGATTTCATCGTGTGACAGCAGATTATCTTTCGTTATTGTTTTTATATCAAGTTCATTAATGTATAGATTCGCAAACAGCCACATACCTTTCTTCCACACTATATTGAACTTTTCAACATCATGCTTTGCCGGTCTACATAATTCGATACCAATAAATCTTGTGTTTGCGTAAGTGCCAGCATGACCGGCCTGTTCATTCCAGGGTATGGTCTGTATAATATCATCCCAGTCAATAAATGCATGGGCCGAGGCTTTCCTATCTGCCGAGTTGAAATACTTATAATGATTCTCGGCAGTCGCTCCGGGATTAGCCGTTTCATGGACTACAATTCCCCGGGGAATAAGCGGTTTCTTTGAACGGTTCTTAGAAATGAATTTTTCTTTGATTTCGTACATAATCATCACCTCTATTCGATTTTAACCGGCAAGCCGTCAATATAACGAGTTTGAAGCTCTGCAGGAGCCCCTAATTCCAGATGCTTATTCTCGTTAAGATAGATTTTGTAAGCCTATTACTATATAACTATATAACACTTTTCTTTCCTCTGTATTTTATATTATTTAAGCAACGCATTTTATGCTACATAAAAAAACTTTCAGAAGCTCCTATCAGCTAGCCCATAGGCCATCGCATTATAGTGACAAAATATATAAAAATAAAAAAACTTGCAAAGATTTAAATCTTGCAAGCCTTATTTTTCTGATGGTGCGCCATCGGGGACTCGAACCCAGGACCCATTGATTAAGAGTCAATTGCTCTACCAACTGAGCTAATGGCGCGTTAGAATTTGAATACTGTCGCAATCGACTTCTCCATTATACAAAATATAAAATAATATGTCAACCTATAATGAATCAATTTAACTATTTTTTTTATTGCCTTTTTTTATTGATTTTCAAAACTAATTTGTACGCTTTCATATCCTAAATTCTTCAGGAATTCTTCGAGGAAGAGCTTTATATTATTGTCTGTATCCTTAAGAAAGCCTTTTTCCTCAAGCTGAGTTTCTATCTTATCCTTTTCAGTGGAAAGCTGATTAAAAATATCATTTATGCTCAAATTATTGAACACCGAATTTTTTTCATCATAAACATATATGCTTTTTTCATCTATGACATGATCCAGTATCTTCGAATTTTTGAGCTTCACTTCAATAGCTTTCCCTTCATTGGATAATATCTGTATATCCTGAGCATTTATACCCGCTTTCAAATATCCATCGTATTTTATCAAAAATGATTTTTCTGTAAAAGGCACTTGAAAATCCTTGATTTTCATATTATCTTTAAAAGCTACTACATTGCTGTAAAAATATTTATTGGAGGATAATTCCCACAGCCTTTCAACCCTTTCCAAAATAACGGTGGAGTCTTCTATTGTTTGCTTCTCAACTATGCTGACCGGTTCTGCTGTTTTTTTATTATCGATTATTTTTGACACCGAGAGGATGATTGCCAAGACTAAAATTAGAATTACTATAGTTTTAATAGATATTATTTTTTTAAAATTCATACCACCAAGACTCCTCAAAATTTGATTCAACTGCTTCTACTAAATGATATTATAGAGAACCCCACATTATCTCTCCGTTTAAAATTGTTGCTGCAACTTCCACATTTTTAATTTTATCAGGCTCTATCTCAAATATATCCTCGGACAGGACAGTGAAATCTGCAAGCTTGCCTGCCTTTACCGAGCCTTTGATATCTTCCTCAAAAGAAGCATAAGCCGCTCCCATGGTAAAACCATATAGTGCTTCCTCCACTGAAATCTTCTGTTCCGGCAGCCAGCCGCCCGTCGGGTAGCCTCTGAGATCCTTCCTCGTCACGGCTGCATAGATGCCATGCATCACATTGCAAGGCTCAACAGGGCAATCGGAGCCGAAAGCCGTGTGCACGCCTCTATCTATAAGGCTTTTCCAATTATAAGTCCGCTTTGCCCGTTCAGTGCCTATTCTGTCTTCCACTATATGAAGGTCATAATCCAGAAAAATAGGCTGCACATGTGCAATTACGTCTGATTCCTTAAACTTATCCAAAAGCTTTTCATCTGTTATCTGGCAATGGACTATTGAATGCCTTACATGTTTATCCGGCATATTATTCTTTGCCTTATCTATGCTGTCAAAGGCCATATACATTGCCTTATCGCCTATGCAATGTATTGCGGTGCTCATATTTCTTTCGTGAGCGTAGGCCACAAGTTCATCCAGTTCTCCTTGGCTATAGGTGCATATGCCGTAAGTGCCAGGAGCGTCCTCATAGGGCAAAGTCATGTATGCGGTTCTGGCCCCCAGCGAACCGTCCGTAACAAGCTTTAAAGGCCCCAGCTTAAAAACCCTGTCTCCCCAGCCGGGATAATATCCTTTATCGAAAAAGCTCCTTAATTCCTCCATGGTCGGCAGCAGGCATTGTTCATACAGCCTGATTTTCATCCTGCCTTCTGCTGCAAGCTCTTTGTATGCCTGAATTACCTCTTCAAAGCCCAAACCCGGAGCAGACTGCAAATCATCGCTTTGCACTGAGGTTATGCCAAAGGATAGGGCTTTTTCCTGAGCTGATATGAGCATCTCCTTGATGGTTTCTATATCAGCCTTGGGAATCGCCTCATCTACCATGGAAATTGCATTTTCTCTGAAGATCCCATTGGGCTCACCTGCATCATCCAAATCTATGGCTCCGCCTTCGACTTGCTTTGTATTCCTGTCTATACCGCACAATTCCAAGGCCTTGCTGTTGACCGCCACAGCATGTCCGCAGGCTCTGGTAATCATTATGGGATGGTCCTCGGATACTTCATCCAGATCATATCTGTCGGGAAATACCTTCACATCAAAATAATCCTGATTCCAGCCCCTTCCCAAAACCCATTGCCCCGGTTCAATATCATGATCTTTTATAAAGCCCGATATTGAAGCTTTGAGCTCTTTCATGGATCTGACGCCGCTCAGGTCAATATTTTGCATACTGCAGCCCAGATTCAAAAGATGCATATGGCTGTCTATTAGCCCGGGCACCATAAGCCTTCCCTTCAAATCTGCAATCAAAGAGTCTGACTCTTGATGCTTCAATGCTTCTTCATTGCTTCCCACATATACAATTTTACCCTTTGAAACGACTACTGCTTCCACCAGAGGCATATTCTTTTCCATCGTTGCAATTTTGCCATTAATAAATATCTTATACACGAAAACGACTCCTTTCGATAAACAGGACACATCATGGGATCAATTTCATTGCTTTTTCGCCCGGCAAGGGTCTGCTGAAAAGATACCCTTGCACCACATCACAATTATACCACTCCAGATATTTTAATTGTTCTTCATTTTCAACTCCTTCTGCCACCACCTCAAGCCCCAGATCATGGGCCAGTGAAATAATAGACCCTGCTAATCCGCTTTTTTCGCCGGTGGATAAAATATTGTCTATGAAGGATTTATCTATCTTTAAGACATCTATGGGCAGCTCCCGCAAATACGTGAGGGAGGAATAACCCGTACCAAAGTCATCCAGGGATATCTTGACTCCCAGCTCCCTCAGTTCCTTTATTTTTTTCATATTCAGATCTATATTTTCAATCAATACACTTTCGGTGATTTCCAGCTCCAGATACGATGGCTTGAGGCCTTTATTCTTCAGGACACCGTCTACCATTGATAAAAAATCCTCCTGCATAAGCTGTATAACTGAGACATTCACTGATATGCTGATATTTTCATGTCCCATATCAATTACATGCTTTATAAAATCGCAGGCTTCATTGAGCACCCATTCACCCAGAGGGACTATCAGCCCTGAACTCTCAGCAATGCCTATAAAGTCTGCAGGGGATACGAACCCGTGCTCGGGGCTGTTCCACCTGAGCAAAGCCTCAAATGCCCTGATCCTGTTGGATGCTATTTCATATTGGGGTTGATAATGCAAAGAGAATTCATTGTTTTCCATGGCCTTTTTCATGCTGTTTTGAATCTTCATCTTTCTGACTATGATGTCATTCATGTTCTTATCAAAGAAGATATAATTTCTTCTGCCGGCTTCCTTAGCAGCATACATGGCTATATCCGCACATTTGAGAAGCTCCTTGAAATCCCTTCCGTTGTCAGGATAAAGGGCAATGCCTATGCTCGTTGATATATTTATCGATGTGTTCCCTATATGAAAATTAGGCTCAAAGTTTTTTAACAGCCGGTCTGCAAAAAGCTCAATTTCCTCCAGATCTTCATAATCAGTTATCAGAATCATAAACTCGTCTCCGCCAAGTCTGGCAGCTATATAGCCTTCTTTGACCGTTTCTTTGATGTTCTCTGCTACCTTGACCAGCAACTCGTCCCCCAAGGAATGCCCAAAGGTATCATTTACAAATTTAAAATTATCCAGGTCCATATAAAGCAGCGCAGCTTTTACATCTTTGTTCAGAACACTGCCGTTAAAGCTGACCTCCAGATTGATCCTGTTGGATAAGCCTGTCAGAGGATCGTAGTATGCCAGCTTATGAATGCTCTTCTCTTTCTCCGACAGCTCTTCATACTGTTCTCTCAGAGTCTCCTCCGACGCATAAAGCTCTTCGTAAAGGGAAGTCAATTCCTCATGGCTTTCTATCAGGTCTTTCTCGATTTTTACCCTTTCGCTGATATTCATGCCTACAATCTCAAAATATTCATCTTCATGATCAGGCATCAGGTTCAAATTCCATAGCAGGTACAGCTCATCTCCGGCTTTATTTTTTAAAGACAGTTCCAGAGAGTTTAAGCTCTTTCCGCTTTTTATATGCTCCATCAATTTATCATAAGAAGGAGCGGCATCAGGATTTATAATATCTTCCAGCTTCAAATCCCCTGCTATATCCTCTTTTTTGTACCCCAGCTTTATTTCGGCATATCTGTTGAACTCAAATATTGTGCCTTCTCTGTCCATGCCTATTATTATCAAATTAGCGGCTTCAATGGCAGCATCTGCGATGCTTTTTTCAGTCGCCAGGTTTTTTCTGAGTATCCTTATGTAAAATTGAGCTGCTGAAAATATGACTATTATCAGCAATAGCAAAAATCCAACAAAGAAGTATATCTGATCTATGCTTTTAAAAACCTGTGTTTTAGGCGCAGATATGCCAAAATACCAATGGGTATCGGGTATTTTGGCATAACCGGCATAGGTTTTTTGGCCGTCAAAAATATATTGTCCTGCTCCTTTTTCATTTCTCTGCATATTGATGAAAAAATCATGCATGCTTTCATCAAAGCCTAGCTCTTTCCAGTCCAGGATAACGTTGACCCTATTGCTTACCTGATCCCGTCTTTCATGAGCTATGGTTGTTCCCATGCCGTCAATTATATACGATCTTCCTAGGGTTCCCAGCTTTATCCCGTCGGTTATTTGGGAAAGAACTTCAACATTCTGGGTAGAATACAAAACCCCGATGATATCTTCACCATTTGCTATAGGCACAGCAAAGGTGATGATCAGCGTGCCGTCAACCCTGCTGGTTATGGGATCTGATACGTTTTTTATTCCCTTTATGGCCAGCTTGAAATATTCCCTGTCGCCCACATATAGCCTGACGCCGTCAGTGGTCACTGAATTTCCTGATGCATCTGCAATGCTCATCCTTGCAAAGCCTTTTCTCTTTGCTTCATTTATCAATAATTTAATTTTATCTTCCGCAGAAACATTTGGATCCTTTATCGGCTCTTCGGCGGCTATGGTTTCTATAACTTCCAGACTGCCCTTCAGGCTGCTTTCTACAGCCTTGGAGCCGAGCATCGCTATCTCGGTCAGAGATTCAGAAATGTTTTCAACAATAGCATCAGAAGCGAAATAATAAATGAACGCACCTATCGCAATGGAAAAAATCATGATCGCTATGCTGCTTATCAGTATGGCTCTCGTTCTCAAATTCCTCCTCATGAAAGTACCCCCTACTTTTTATAATATAGGTTTATACAAGGATTCTTCTTTTGTATATGAAATGAGGATTTATATGCAGCTATTGTATAAAAGTTGTGAGAAACATTTTCATTTTAAGGAAGGTAATACTTAGATTGTAACAAATTTCATCAAAAAAGTGAATGATATTTACAATATTCGCCATGGAAATTTTATATGAATACCAAGTTTATGTAAATGCCTAATAGGCGGCACAAAAATAGCCGCCTCAAAATTGAGACAGCTATTGACTCCAGTTAAAACTGATTTCTTCTTTTTTATATGCTTCAGCCGGTTTTTATTCGCCGGTATTATAATATTTCAAATCCTCACCGTCAATCTCATCTGTTTCATATAAGAACACATTGCCCTTGCTGCTTTGGAAAACAATGTTATCATCTGTATCTATATATGCTCTTATGATAGTTTCATATCCGGTTTCTGATTTATAAGGTATTCCTTCGAATAAATTCTGGTATGCCGCCTTATCCTTGACCATGGTAGCCTGACCTATGCTGCCGTATTCAATTTCATCCTGCCAAAGAAGGTTGATCATTTCTGTAATGCCATAGCTTTCAATTTCCGACCATTTTGTCTTTATCTTTTTATTTTTTATCAGTTCTTCAATAGTGGTATCCAATTTAACAAGCAATATTTATTCCTCCTTAGATTACTGCTTTCCAGCACCATCTTTGCAGCTCCCAATATCATATGTGTGCTTATAACTTGAGATTTATTATATTTCTATATTTATTTATTGTCAATCGTTAATTATTTATGTAGGATGATGTATAATATTTCAGCTTTCTTCAACTTAGGATTCTATAAAATTCATCAATTCCTCATTAAACAGATCCCGCTGGTCATAGAAGGAGCCGTGACCGCTATATTGAAAAGGAATGAGCTTAGAATCTTTAATGCCTCGGTTTTGCACTTCACCTAATTGAAATGGAACGACTTTGTCATGAATACCATGTATGATCAATGTTGGCACGTTTATTGTTCCTAAATCACGAAACAGTTCTTCACGCAGCCAAGTATTTGCAATGGCAGCAGTTGACCAGCCTGCCGCTTCCAACCCTAATTGCAGGAACCAAGAAGAGAATGGCTCAGTTATATACTGAAAGAAAAATATATCGCCAAAATCCCTCAGCATTTTAGGACGATCGGTATATGTTCCCTCAATTATTTTGATTACAGCCTCCTTCTCTAAGCCATAAGGGAAATTAGGGCGTTTGATAAGACTGGGAGCCGCTGCTGCAAAAAGAGCAAGCTTAGATACTCCATATCCATTGTGCCTGGCCATATATCTAATGGCAATTGCCCCGCCTGTTGAGTGGCCTGCCAGCGTAAAATCTTGTAGATGAAGCGTCTCAACTACACATCTGACATCGTCAGCCAACCGGTTGTAATCATACCCTCTCCATGGCTTATCGGATTTACCAAATCCCCTTTGATCTAACCCAATACATCTGTATCCGTTTTTAGGAAGCTCATTAAACTGATATTCAAATAATTTATGGCTTCCAGGCCAACCATGCAGAAACACAATCGTCTTATCGCCTTCCGGATTAAGGTCCTCCACATAAATTTTTACATTTGGCTCTACCCTAACATAATATCCCATCAAAATACCTCCAATAATTTAATGGCTATATTGACATGTTATTCATTCAAACACGAGTTTATGAATGATTGAGCTAATTTTCAAATGCCTTGCTTATCGGCTTTTGCGTACAAGGTCAATAATAGCATCAAAGGCATAGATAGTATTATGCACACAGTTGCATGCATCCACATGCCGCCAGAAAATAGGGGTAAAATAAAAAAGCTGTAGAACCAAAGACTCTACAACTTATTATTTCTATATGGTGCGCCGTGCGCTGATAAGATTTTCTAAAATTTCATGATAGCGTTTTGTTCCCAATTCGCTTGGTTTACCTTTTTTGCAGAAGGAAAGCTCAGCCAGCTTTGGAACAACACGCTCAACCACGATCTGCCCATCCACCATTTTGGATTCCAGCATTTTCAATGCCTCGTGAAAACGTTTGTCTTCCTTTGCCCGGTCGTAAAAGGATAAAACATAGACATAAACAAAAAGGTTGTAGTTGCGGAAAGGGTATTCGAGCTGCATAAACAATGTGCCGATTCCATAGTGGCACGGGCCGATGGGCTTCCTGATCGTCCAATGCTCCAGCAAAAAATCTACGGCCTTGTCAAGTGCCGGTTCTTTATTGAGATAGTCGCTAAAGCGGAACGCATTTAAGGCAGTAAGCGTCGGAAAGGGATTTGAATACTCCGTTTCCGGCCCCCGGCCAAAACTGAATTTATTGCAGCGCCAGCCGCCATCTATATACTGTATATCCAAAAGATGCCGGAAGGTTTTCTGCAGTCTGATATCGCCAACATACCCCATGTGACAAAGCACATTGGCGGCGTGGGCGGTATGGCATGGATAAATAGAACCTGTCGGGTACAACTTGAAACGTCCATCCTCCTGCCAGGTGCTGAGGAACAATTCTGCGGCTTCTTTCAGCAAAGGGTCAGTGGGTTCCATACCCAATTCCAACAGGAAAAGCACGCTCTCCAGAGTCGAGAACGGTGCTCCTTTCAGCAGACGCTTGTCGGGTGTAGTCCACAGGTCGAAACCATTATCGTATCTATGCGACAATATCGCTTCAACATCTGGTACATATTGCTTCTCTACGGCCATTTCTTTCACCTTCATCTCATATTGCACATTCATGCTCTAATTCATTTCTATCACATAAATCAACTATCATTATACAGGAAAATCTATCCTGCAGCAACAAAAGCCACCCTTGCATCAGCCTGGTAGTCTAGCTTTGCATTTTCAGCGTGATGGTTGGGAAAATCAACAGCATAATGTACTTGTTAAGCCATGTCAAAGAGTAAGCAACAATGAACAATTTATAAATAATACAATATCTATATCGTAAATATATGCTAATACTTCTTCCAATATCCATGTGATGAATGCTTTATAATATTTTGCGATTGAAGTTTTTTTAAGGCCGCACTCGTAGCACCGATTAATGAATCATCTAAAGGTAACTGAAATCCAATTTTCTTGCTCATCTCTATTCGTACAGCTTCATCTATCTCGTCTTTCTTGAGTTCTATATCGCTGTTTAATAATATGTCTCTAACAATTTCCTCAATTGAAGGCAGATTCTCTCCTTCCAATTTCTTTCCAATTACCGCAGCTTGATATGTCTGGTTACTTAGCATTTGATATGTACACTCCTTTGCTATATCTTCAATTTGATGATTTTACCTTAACATGCTTCTGCAATTAATGCAAACCTTAGAATGTGCGAAATATCTTGATATCAAAAGATACTAAAATATGCCTCAAAGCACGTATATAATATTTTTTAAGCAATGTCTAACAACATAATTGGTACTGTCCATCCTACAGGCTTATATCTTTGTGCTAACAGCAGATTTATATTATCTTCCATCCGAATTTTTTTATTACGGTATAATTACGGTATAATTTATGATAAGAATTACATGAAATACAGCGGTTTAATTTCATTTACTATTATTTATATTTTCTGAATATGACATGCAGTTGTCCTGTTCCCTGTGATATTATGTGAAAGAGATGGAGGTAAATGAAATGAATGAATTGAATTACATCGAACTACAGAGCGAAATAGAAAAAAAGCTTCAGACGGAAGAAATGATTGTCCTTGCTACTTGTGCTGATAACAAGGTTACAGCAAGGATGATGTGCCACATTAATGATGGCATAACAATCATGTTTTCAACGAGCAAGAACAGCCAAAAAGTTGAGCAAATCAGACAAAATCCCAATATCGCTTTGGCTATCGGGAACTTGAAGATTGAAGCAGTTGCAGAACTTTTCGGTCACCCAAGCAGTCACCCTTTTTTTCTTGAAGAATACCCCAAGAAATTTCCTCATTTGGGCAAAATCTATTCAAGCACACCCGATGATCTGCTTATCATTGCCAAGCCTATAAAAATATCGCTTTATAAATTTATAGGCAAACCTTGTGAGGATGTCCTGGAGATAGAAAATGATCGTGCATATCGTATAGAACTTAAATAACATAATACAAAACTGCAACGATTCAAAGCAGCGGTTCTCAGCTAATAAATGCAATGTGTAGCTCATTTGTTTGCGTAGTATGATAATTTGCTTCGATCCACACTCCCGGTAAGGGAGTGACAAAGGGCGGCGCAGCCTTGGAATATAAACCTACAATTTCAATCCACACTCCCGGTAAGGGAGTGACATATAC
>NZ_JAJEKE010000021.1 GCF_024363565.1 Lutispora saccharofermentans
ATTTATATTTACAGGTGACAAGACAGGTGTAAATACATTTGAGGAGGTAAAAAATTGGACAAGAGGTTTTCAATTAAGAGTTATCTTATAGACACATTGGGATCTATGGCTTTGGGTCTCTTTTCATCGCTTATTGTCGGACTTATACTTGATCAAATAGGCTCCAAGCTAGGGATAAGCATACTTGTGGACTTAGGCAGAGTCGCAAAATTTCTCATGGGCCCGGCTATAGGTATTGCTGTGGCGTACGGCAGAAAAGCCCCTGCTTTGGCGGTGTTTTCCTCTGCGGTCACAGGCGCTTTGGGCGCGGGAACAGTATTTTTAAATGCGGCTAATCAATACGGCATAAGGGTAGGAGAGCCTATGGGAGCTTTCATCGCTGCCCTTGTAGGCGTTGAAGTGGGCAAATTGATATCGGGAAAGACCAAGGTGGATATAGTGCTGGTTCCTTCCTCGGTGATCATAGCGGGAGGTATTGCAGGCAAATATATATCGCCTGTAGTATCGGCTATAATGACTGCTCTGGGCAGCATAATAAATACAGCCACTGTAATGAATCCCATACCCATGGGCATATTGGTTTCTGCTATCATGGGCGTTGTATTGACGCTTCCCATAAGCAGTGCGGCATTAGCCATAGCTCTCGGGCTTAAAGGGTTAGCAGCAGGGGCCGCAACCGTGGGCTGCTGCACCCAAATGGTAGGCTTTGCTGTCGCCAGCTACAGGGAAAACAAATTGGGAGGACTCATAGCTCAGGGATTAGGCACGTCCATGCTCCAAATGCCTAATATAATAAGAAATCCTATGATATGGATTCCTCCAACCTTAGCCAGCGCAATATTAGGGCCGCTGTCCACTACTTTGTTCAAGATGGAAAATGTTCCGGAGGGCGCGGGTATGGGGACCAGCGGACTTGTAGGTCAGTTCGGGACTTTTGCTGCCATGTCCGGTACAAACGGCGGGGCAGTGATATTGCTGAAAATATTGATACTTCAGGTATTGCTCCCGGCTGCCCTGACTCTCATCATATCGGAGTTCATGAGAAAGAAAGGATATATCAAAAACGGAGATATGAAGCTGGATCTATAGAGCTCAGGATTCAGAACTCAGAGCTCAGAGATTACAGGGAACACGGATTTTCACAGAGGGTATTATTTTAGAGTTACAGGTGAGACTTATGCTCGTCATTGGGAGGATAAACGACCAAGAGTCGTTATCAGTTATGACAACAGCACTAAAACCATTTGAATATTTTGGCTTATGATTGTATAATTTACTTACATAAGCCATATTCTTTTTTTGGAGGGATAACGATGAAAGGTAAAGGGACTTGGAAGCTCAAGGGCCTTGCAATAATATTAATCTTGTTGGTTATGGTTATTGCCGTATTCGCAACTTTGTCCGGTTATTTGATCGATTTTCAGTGGTTTGGAGAGCTAGGCTTCAGAGAAGTATTTTTTAAAAAGCTCTTCACTCAGATTAAATTTTTTATACCTTCCTTGATAGTTAACTTCGCTTTATTTTATGTATTCATGAAATCTATCAACGCACATTCAATAAAGAGGAGCGGGGCAATACTATCGGCTCAGGAAAGCAAAACAAGGAACAGGGTATTCATCATTGTTTCAGGCCTGATTTCCGTCATATTTTCCATAGCCTTTGTTACAGAGGTATGGTACGATTTTCTGATATTTATCAATAAAACGCCATTTAATATAAAAGATCCGATTTTTGGATACGATATCGGCTTTTATATATTTACGCTGCCTTTCTTGAATAAGCTCTACGGATTTTTGCTGGGCATTATAGCATTCTTTGCCATAATAACCTTAGTATTCAATGCCATATTGCTGGTTTCTCCGAAACAGCAGGATGTAGGCATAGAAGATGGTTTTAATGTCCGCCGAATAAAGAGTGTGTCCTATAAGGATGTATTGAGTGCAGCCTGGAAGCAGCTATCCTTCTTGGGAGGGATATTTTTTCTGCTGCTGGCTTTCGGTTTTTATCTCAGAAGCTTCGAATTATTGTATTCTACCAATGGTATAGCCTTTGGAGCAGGTTATACCGATATTCGTGTGAGATTGCCTTTCTACTATGTATATATTGCTGTTTCAATTATAACCGCAATATCTTTTATGATTTCATATAAAGGTAAGAAGCCTAAGCTGGCCATATTCGGCCCCCTTATCCTTGTTGCGGCAATATTATTATCCGGAGTTGTATCCACAGCCGTACAGAACCTTATAGTGACTCCAAACGAGTCGGCAAAGGAAGAGAAATATATTCAGCATAATATAGATTACACTAATTATGCTTATGGGCTTGACAAGGTGGAGGAAAAAGAGTTTGGGGTAGCTCAAAACCTTGTGAGACAAGACATTGAAGAAAACAGGGTCACGATAGATAATATTCCTGTAAATGATTATAAACCGGCAAAGGATATATATAATCAGATTCAGGGCTTGAAGAGCTATTATCAGTTCAATGATATAGATATAGACAGGTATATGATCAATGGCACCTATAGACAGGTTTTCATATCCTCCAGAGAGCTGCAAAGCGCCAATATACCGAAGCAGGAGGTAGGAAACACTGCATCCTGGATTAACAGATATCTAAAATACACCCATGGGTACGGTGTGGCAATGTCACCTGTAAACGAAGTAACTCCTTCGGGTCAGCCAAGGCTCTTTGTCAGAGATATGCCGGTGACTTCTGAGGTGAATATAAAGGTTGAGAGACCGCAGATATACTTTGGGGAGCTGACAAAGGATTTTGTGATTGTAAATACGAGAGAAAAGGAATTTGACTATCCTGCAAGCAATGCCAATGTAGAAACCCTATATGAAGGCACCGGAGGCATAAGGCTTACGCTGCCGAATAGGATCATGCTGGCGCTGACTCAGGGCAAGATGAACTTTTTGCTTTCCCAGGACATAAACTCTCAAAGCAAAATTTTGCTCCACAGAGAGATAATCGAAAGAGTAAAAAAGATAGCGCCTTTTCTGGCTTATGACGAGGACCCATATATAGTAGTAAGCGAAGGCAAGCTATATTGGATTATTGATGCATTTACTCTAAGCAGCAAATATCCTTATTCTCAATCCATAAACAAAAATACCAGCACCAATTATATAAGGAACTCTGTAAAGGTTATAGTAGATGCTTATAACGGAAGCGTAGAGTTTTACGTTGCTGATGAGGATGACCCGATAATAAGCACTTATGCCAAGGTGTTCAGAACCATGTTTAAGCCACTGAGCGGCATGCCCGGTGATTTAAAAGCACATTTGAGATATCCTCAGACCTTGTTTGATATACAGACGGATATTTACAGCAAATATCATATAAAAGATGCCAGAGAATTCTATAATAAAAGCGATATATGGGATATATCGACACAGATATACGGCCCAAGCAGCGGAAGCAGTGAAAGCCAGCCGGTTGAGTCTTCGTACCTGATCATGAAGCTTCCCGACTCAGATAAGGAAGAATTCATACTTATGGTGCCCTATACACCTCAGGGAAAGAATAATATGACAGCTTGGTTTGCCGTGAAAAATGACGGGGAAAGCTACGGGCAGCTTAAGCTCTATACCTTCCCTTCGGGTAAGATCGTAGAAGGGCCTATGCAGGTGGAAGGCATAATAAGCCAGGATGTAGCCATAGGCAATGCTATTAATTTGCTCCAATCCGGCGGCAATTCCCAGGTTATCAGGGGCAATATGCTCATCATTCCGATAGAGGATTCAATACTATATGTTGAGCCTGTATATTTGAGGGCCAGCAATGCCAGCGCATTGCCCGAGCTCAAGAAGGTTATAGTATTTTACAGAAATCAAGTAGTCATGGAAGATAGTTTGGAAAAATCTCTCGCCCGGATATTCCCGCTGCCAAAGGAAGAAGAGCCTAACGTACCGGAGAAGCCTCAAACACCGCCGGCAAACCAGCCAACCGCAGAAGCTGATACGGTTGCAGAGCTTATAATCCTGGCCAATGATACCTTCAATCAGGCTCAGGAAGCCATGAAGGCAGGCAATTGGGCCCTATACGGCGAGAAGATAAACGAGCTCCAGGGCATACTCCAGAAGCTGAACACCTTAGGCGCTGCACCAGCCCAGTGATAAGGCACGGCAGAAGGGGATAAATGGAACAAATAATCGATAAAATCAGTCTAATTGGAAATAGGAATAATTAAAGTTAACCGGGGACATACTGCAATCACAAATATGCGCATTTTGCAGCTATGGGCCCCTGTTCCTTGAATGGGATTTCATTCAGTGTTAAAAAGGGGGAGTGAGAGATATTGAAGAGGTTGACGGCAATAATTTTAGCTGCTGTATTATTAACCGGCTGCAGCAAGGGCATAGAAACCGGTCCCGGCAGCAATGAACCGGAAAATCCATTAAAGCCCTTCGAGATAGTCATGGCCGTTGGGAACAGAGAAATATCCTTGAAGGAGAAGCAGGAGGGGACTTTTGACAACCCATTTCAGCTTGATTTCTGGTTTGACGGCAAGCTGAATATAAAGGACGAGGACCTGGAAAAGTATCTGGTAGTTTCATCCGGGGAGGTGAAGCCTCAGACAAGCATTATACATAGCGACAAGATTGATACGACGAGAATAACTGCTGAATTCAATGAGACTGGGAACCTTCCCGATGAGATAAAAATAACTTTGAAAGCAGGAATCATTGATGATAAAGGTAAAAAACTCGCTGAGGATATTAGCCTGTCTTTAAAAAGAGAGAAGCAGGTGAATGCATACATAAGGCTGAAAAATGACCCTACCATAAGCTCTGATTCCGGGTTTGACTTTAACTCCTATACTTTGGATGAGAAGGATAAGGATTTTGAAGTCACCTTCAATTATCCGATGAACAGAAAAAGTGTAGAAGAGGCTTTTTTAGACGGCTTTAGGTATGTGCCGGAAGAATTCACGGCAAAGGTGTCAATAGCTTGGAAGGATGACAGCAATCTTACAGTTCATTTTTCCGATATGCAGGTCGGACAATCCTACCCTATAAGCTTTAATGGTGCAAAGACAGCAACGGGTGAGGAATATAAGGAAATTGAAATGAATAAAGCTTTCGGATTCCTTGTGCAAGAGGCACAAGAGATATCAAAGATAGATGCCAAAGGCAATATTGCCGGAGATATGCCCATCGGGGATGAAATCCTTGAGCTGGAGGAAGTAGCGCCGGACGGGAAATATGCTTTTGGATATAGGATTATAGATACTGGGGGAGATTTCTTCCCTGTAAGGCCCGTCTTGCTGGAGCTTTTGAACAACGGTGTCAAGAAGCATTTTTTGAGAGGCATTGATAATATGGAAAGCATAATATTCGGATGTAAATGGATGCCGGACGGCAAAAGCTTTCTCATATACAACAGCAAAAGCATATGGCTCTATACCCTTGAAGAAGTGCTGCAAGGCAAGCCGGGCAAGCTTATATTCGGATATGCCGCTGATAAAATGGACTATATAATAGGAGCGGAAATATCCCCTGACGGAAGCATGATCGGGGTGTTCAAATCCGAATATAAGGATTTTGAGGATGAGGACAGCAAGCTGGTAGACCTTTATTATATCGATCTGGAGGGCAAGACTATAGAAAAGCTGGAGGATATTTTCTACCACAACAGCAGCGACGGTTTTCCAATCCCATTGAAATACTCATGGAAGGATAATGATATCATTATATCGGAAGGGTACAGCCAGAAAAATGACGAAGCAAATATATACAGTATCAGCTTAAAAGAAAAAAAGACAGCGGTGATAGCTGCTAAAGCTTCCAATCCAAGCCTTTTGAATGATGACATCATGATAATAAGAAAGGTAGAATATGATAAAGATAACGGATATATGGCATATGGAGACGGGAATATAATAAATTTGAAAAATAACAACATAGAGGATGTAATACAAGGGAATCTTACTTATTCTGTCTATGGACTGGGCAACGCTATAATAGCTTATGAATTGTATGAAGATGATTTCACTATTTATATATATGACAGAGTCCAGCAAAAAGTAATAAAGAAGCACCAGGGAATGATATTTGGTGCAGATTCGGATTATTTTTATATATTGAGATAGGCACGCAATAAAAATAGCCCCGGGGGTAGGGCTATTTTTATTGTTTCATCTTTTGTATTTTAGGAGCTTCATCTATCGTGCTAGATAGATTTTACCCATTAAGCAATGGATTTATTCATCACAATCTTTTTTAAAAATTATCGATTTGCCTATTGCATTTTTAAAAAAGTGAGTGTATAATAATTCGAAATAGGTAAAACTGGTGACAGGGAAAATGATAAATACTTAGTTGAGAGAGCCTGCGTCTGGTGCAAGCAGGTCTGAGATTTTATCTTATCCACCCTGGAGGGATTGCGAGGAGCAAAACGGGGGCAGCCGTTACACTGCATAGAGAGGATCACTAGATCAATTTGGGTGGTAACGCGGAAGCAAGTCTTTCGTCCCTTTATGGGATGAAGGGCTTTTTTTAATGTGGGATTTTATGTCCTGGGCCTGTATGTATGTCAAAATACTCAAAAGATCTATTGGTTAATTTGGGTGGCAACACGGAAGAAGAGTCTTTCGTCCCTTTGTGGATGAAAGACTTTTATTTTTTATTTTAAAAAGGGAGGCAGAAAAATGCACAAAAAACTATTTATTCCGGGTCCTATTGATGTAAAGCAGGATGTGCTGGAGCAAATGACAAGGCCTATGATAGGGCACAGGTCAAAGGAGGCTTCTATCCTTCAGAGGAGTATAAGTGAAAAGCTCCAAGAAGTTTTTTATACAAAGGAGCAAATCCTTCTTTCCACTTCTTCAGGCTCCGGGCTGATGGAAGGGGCAATCAGATCATGTACAAGGAAAAAAGCGGCTGTATTTTCTGTAGGAGCTTTCGGAGACCGGTGGTACAAGATGGCGGTGTCCAACAATGTGCCGGCAGACAAATTTACCGTTGAACCGGGAGAAGCCACTAAACCGGAGATGGTGGATGAAGTTCTTGGAACCGGGAAGTATGATTTGATCACGATTACGCATAATGAAACCTCTACAGGGGTTATGAATCCGGTGGAAGAGATTTCAAAGGTGATGAAAAAATATCCGGAAGTCATCTGGTGCCTGGATGCGGTGAGTTCTATGGCAGGAACAAAGATTGAGGTAGATAAGCTAGGTGTAGATATATGCATCACTTCAACTCAAAAATGCTTCGGGATGCCTCCGGGAATGGCCGTAGCATCTATGTCCAAGAAGGCTGTAGAAGCGGCAAAGCAGGTAAAATACAGGGGTGTATATTTAGATCTTCTGGAGCTTTATGAATACATTCAGAAAAAGGATTATCAATACCCGTCCACACCGGCTATACCTATAATGTATGCCATGGATTACCAGCTGGATAAGATTTTGTCTGAGGGACTCGAAAACAGATTTGCCAGGCATTTAGAGATGGCTCAATATGTAAGGGCCTGGGCTAAGAAGAATTTTGAGATTTTTCCCAGAGAAGAGTATACCTCAAATACACTGACCACCATAAAAAATACTAAAGAAATTGACGTATCCTTATTGAATAAGGAGCTAGGAAAACGGGGATATGCAATATCCAACGGCTATGGGAATTTAAAGGAGAAGACCTTCAGGATCTCTCATATGGGGGATTACACCTTGGATGATGTAAAGGGCCTGATACAAGAGATAGATGATATTTTAGGCAAATAGGGGAAACGGGGAGGACGGAAAACACGGATTAACACGGAATTATGCACGGATTTTCACGGAGGGGGTTAGTTAAGTTTTAAACTCCAGTGAATGAAGTCTCGTTCAAGGTTACAAAAAAGACCTATGAGGAATCCCCTAATCTAGAGGCTGATCCAAGATTGATAAAGAGAGGAGAAAGGATAATGTTAAGAATATTGATAGCGGATGGAATGGAAAAAGCAGCTGTAGAAAAGCTGAAAGATATGAAGTTTGAAGTAGTGGAACAATATTATGGACAGGAAGAGCTCATGGAAAAAATCAAAGCTTTTGATGTTTTGGTAGTGCGCTCAGCCACCAAGGTCAGAAAGCCTGTGATAGATGCTGCCTGTGAGACAGGCAGATTAAGGCTCGTTATCCGCGGCGGAGTGGGGGTTGATAATATAGATGTGGATTATGCAAGGGCTAAGGGCATCATCGTAAGGAACACCCCCAATGCAAGCAGCTCATCTGTGGCTGAATTGGTAATAGGGCATATGTTCAACCTGGCCAGATTTATTCACAACTCAAATGTTACCATGAGGCAGGGAAAATGGAACAAAAAAGCCTATGAAGGGATTGAGATCTTTGGCAAGACAATAGGCGTCATCGGCTTTGGAAGGATAGGCAGAGAAACGGCAAGAAAAGTAAAGGCCCTGGGAATGAATGTGGTGTATACTGATATTGCAGGAGAAATAAATGGATTCCCCGAATATAAATATCTGCCTATGGACGACTTGCTGGCTGTTTCGGATTTTATTACCCTTCACGTTCCTTACAGCGGAGAAAGGGCAGTTATAGGCAGAGAAGAGATAGGCAAGATGAAGGATGGAGCATATATAATAAATTGCGCCAGGGGAGGAGTCGTGGATGAAGGAGCCCTGATAGAAGCTCTCGACTCCGACAAGCTGGCGGGGGCGGCGATGGATGTGTTCGTGGAGGAGCCGGCAAAGAACTGCCCGCTGTGCAGCCATGACAAGGTATCCTGCACCCCTCATATAGGTGCATCCACCATGGAAGCTCAGGAGAGGATCGGAGAGGAAATAGTAAATATAATTTTGGATTTTGTGCAGGAGGGTGAATTGAATGGCTGCGCTGAAAGCCTTTAGGGCAATAAGGCCGGTACCCGGGCTTGCTTCGAGGGTAGCGGCGCTGCCCTATGATGTCATGAACAGTGAAGAAGCCCGGAGAATGGTGGAAGGAAACCCTTATTCATTCCTTCATGTAGACAAAGCGGAGGTAGATCTTGATCCATCCGTAGATATCCATGATAAAAGAGTATATGATAAAGCGAGAGAAAATCTTGAAGCTATGAGGGAAAAGGGCTGGCTGAAAAAAGATGAAAAGGAAAGCTTATATATATATAAGCAGGTAATGGATGGTCATGAGCAGGTCGGCCTGGTGGGCTGTGTTTCTGCAGATGATTATATGAATAACAGGATAAAGAAGCATGAAAACACGAGAAAAGATAAGGAGCAAGATAGAATAAGCCATGTGAAGCATTGCAATGCAAACACGGGCCCAATATTTCTGATGTATAGGGCTCAAGAAGAAATCTCTGAAATGATAGGTAGATGGATGAAGGGAAATGCGCCTATATATGACTTTGTCTCAGAGGACGCCATAGAGCATGCGGTTTGGGTCCTAGATGATTATGAGATCATAAAATCCCTAATATCTCTGTTCAGCGGCTTAGACAGCCTTTATATCGCAGACGGCCATCACAGAGCCGCATCCGCCGTGGAAGTGGCCAAGATGAAAAGAAGAGAAAACCCCGATTATAAAGGGGATGAAGAGTTCAATTATTTCCTGGCAGTTTTGTTCCCTCACAATGAGCTGAGGATAATGGATTATAACAGAGTTGTGAAGGATTTGAACGGGTATACGGCCGAGAACTTCATGGAAAAGGTCAATGAAAAATTTATAGTGGAAAAATTCTCCGGCAAAGGTCAGTATAAGCCTGATGAGAAGCATACTTTTGGTATGTATTTTGATAATAAGTGGTATAAGCTGACTGCCAAGAAAGGGACCTATAATCCCCATGATGCAGTAGGCAGCCTAGATGTGTCCATACTCCAGGATAATCTTTTGAATCCGATACTGGGCATTACAGACCCGAGAACAGATGACAGAATTGATTTTGTAGGCGGAATAAGAGGATTGGAGGAATTGGAAAAGAGGGCAGCGGAAGGTATGGCTATTGCCTTTTCATTGTATCCGACCTCTATAGAGGACTTGATGGCTATTGCAGACGCAGGGGAAATCATGCCCCCCAAGTCCACCTGGTTCGAGCCCAAGCTGAGAAGCGGACTTTTCATACATGATTTGGATTAAAACAGCAGAATACATCAAAATACCCCGAATTATTATAATTGGATTTATAATAATTCGGGGTATAATAATTACAACTGCTTTACCATCGTTTTTCCAGCAAGTCAGGCATATATTAATCGGCTATATCAAATCTGGCATTGAAGAATCTGAGCATTGGCGGCTCATATGTGAATTTCAAGCCCTTAATCTTGCCTCTGTCCTTATATAGCTTGATGCAAGCATCAGCAACAATATCCATGTGCGCATAGGTGTAAACACGGCGCGGAATGGTAAGCCTTACCAGCTCAAGCTTTGGCTTATGGTTTTCGCCTGTTTCAATATTACGGCCTGCAGAGATTATGCCTCTTTCCATTGAACGAACTCCTGACTCAATGTACAGATGTGCAGCCAGTGATTGCGCAGGGAACTTTTCCTGAGGAATATGGGGCAGGAATAGCTTGGCATCAAGGAACACAGCATGTCCCCCAATAGGCTGTACCACTGGTACGCCGGCAGCTATCAATTTATCTCCAAAATATTCTACTTGTTTTATTCTATGCTCGATATAACCTTCGTCTACCGATTCTGTGATACCAATGGCCATAGCCTCCATATCACGGCCTGCAAGGCCGCCGTATGACGGCATGCCTTCATATACAACGACTAGTTCTCTTGCCCTTGTATACATATCATCATCATTCATGCACAGGAAGCCGCCGATATTAACAAGGCAGTCCTTTTTACCGGACATGGTGCAGCCGTCTGCATAGCTCATCATCTCTTTGAGGATGTCTTTGACGAGTACATTTGCATAGCCTTCCTCCCTTGCTTTGATGAAATATGCATTTTCAACACAGCGCGTTGCGTCGAAGAACACTTTGATGCCGTTTTTATGTGCGAGCTCCTTAACTGCCCTCATGTTTGCCATGGAAACAGGCTGGCCGCCGGCAAGATTGACTGTAACTGCAAGACAGATGTATGGTATTTTCTCTGCGCCAACCTCATCAATAAGGGCTTGAAGCTTGTTAAGGTCTATATTGCCCTTGAATGGAAGGTCTTTTTGAGAGTCATGGGCTTCATCGATAATAATATCTCTGAATGCAGCACCGTTTGCCTCCTGATGATATCTTGTGGTTGTGAAATACATGTTGCCTGGCACATAATCTCCCGGCTTTATCATGAGCCTTGACAGCAGGTTTTCGGCTCCACGACCCTGATGAGTAGGAACAATATGCTTGAAGCCATAATATTCTCTGCCTATCTCTTGCAAATGAAGGAAGTTTTTGCTGCCTGCATAGGCCTCGTCGCCGATCATCATACCTGCCCATTGTTTATCAGACATAGCTGTTGTGCCTGAGTCTGTAAGAAGGTCAATGTATGTGTCCTCGCTGTTTATTAGAAATGTGTTGTATCCTGCTTTTTTGCAAACTTCTAATCTTTCTTCTCTGGTCATCGTTTTACATGGCTCTACCACTTTAATTTTAAACGGCTCTGCGGGATAAGTTTTTATGAATAACACCGCTCAAAGCAATATTCAATGCGTGATGTGTCAATACTTTATTTACACGCGTCTGCTAAAGATTTAGAAGTCTTGACAAAATAGGTTTATTTTTATATGATTAAAAAAACGACGGATTAGGGTAAGTGATTGGAATGGCAGAGATTATAAAAAAATCTTTATCTGAGCAGATTTACGATGTGTTAAAAGAGGAGATACTCAATCATCAAATAGGGTTTGGTAAAAGGCTTACGAATCGAGAATTGCAAGAGCGTTTTGGGGTCAGCTCCACTCCTGTCCGTGATGCTATCAACAGGCTTTATCAGGATAATCTGATTGAGGAGATTACAAAGGTAGGAGCTAAGATTATCGACTTCGGCCTGGAAAATGCGATAGAGATCAACGAGCTGATTGGGCTGCTGTGCCGGGATGCCGTGATTCTTTCCGCAAAGAATGGTGATATCGATGAAATATCTGCCTTGCTTGAAGAATCCATCATCAATCAAGAAAGATACATTGATGATGACGAGTACTTATATTATGATTATCTTTTTCACTTGCTATTTTTTGATCACTCAAACAATAGCAAGCTCAGAGAAATATATATAAGGTATAATACTTTACGTTCTATTTTAGTAAAATGTTATTACTCCAATAACACCAGTAAAGCTGAATCGATTATTCAACACAGAAATATACTGGAGCATTATCACGCTGGAAATATAAAAATCGCAGCAGATACGATGAGTGCTCATTTTGAGCATGCAGAAATTCTCATAAAGGAAAATTATGATAAGTATTTTGGCATCTAGTTCAGCATTCATGATAGGGAAAAGGCGCTTCATTTCTAAATAATTATAGAAATGAAGCGCTTTTAGTGATGCTGTAATATGATTTCGTATGAGGCTTCCTTATTTCTTGATCTGCTGCAATATCTGAAACATCTCCTCCGATGTGGCACCCTTGACGTTAATTTCCACCAAGGTATCTCCATACAGCACTCCGAAACGCATCCGGCAGCCAGGTTCATCCCCTGCATCCGAAACCTCATAGGTTCGGGTGCGCACTACATCCAGAGTGAGATCTTCGCTGTGGAAGATGGGATCATTCACCATCTCCCTCAGTCCATCGGGAACCGAATCGGCGCGGGGAATGCGATAGAGTGAAAGATCATAGTTTTGCCTGTCGGTCACAGAGGTGATCCTTGCCTTGTCATCCTCTCCCAGAGCAGAAATGCGCCAGTGAATACTACCCATGCCCTTTACCCATAGGGCACTGAGGTAATTCTGCTTCTGATTGATAAAACGCATGGCGGACTCGAAGGCAAATCCGGACGGCATACTCGCAGGCATATACGGCCCGAAGTCAGCGTCGGCACGGGCCTCATTCAAGTCAAGAGCATCTTCGCGCAGCTCAGGTATTGTGGGATTATCAAATGCGCTGAGGTCGGCTGCGCCTCCTTTAATGAGAAGGCCAATAAGCCCAGAGATTTCCTTTTGAAGCTCTTCCTTTTTCGTTTCTGCTCCGCCAAGCTCCACATAGTAGTCCAAGTTAGCGATCTTGAAGGAAGCAAAATATATGATGTTTCGTTGGCCCTTGCTATTCGGTTTGGTCTCAAAATACCCTGCAGTGACCGCTGTGCCGAGGACATCGGAAATTTTAACCCGGCCATTCAGCACATAGTCAAGCAAGACCTTTCCGGGAGCGGCCTGGATATAAGACGCGCAGCCGTTTACTGACACCGCATTGGCCTCAATGTTGAGCAGCGTTCCATCGCCCTGAAAATTGGCTGTGGCTGTAACGGCATACGTATCCGTCAAGCCGGGGAAGACCTTTTTAAGTTCATCGGAGGTCAGCTCCTGCCAGAAATGACCTGAAATATAGGCACTATCCGCAGAACGCAGGCTGTCGGCTTTATTGAAAATAAGCGCGTATTTGCCGGCTTCTCCGGGTAATGGTGCGGACACACCGGGTTGTGAAACAGACGGAGTATTCCCCGGTGTATTGCTTTGCATTAGCTGCGGTATTGCCACCGCTCCCAATAAAATTACGGCGAGGCAGGCAAAGGCCGTGGCATAACGCCTGATCATAGCTGGGCGGCGTGCGGGCCTGGCATTGGCAGTATGTGATATGAGCCTGTGGTGGAGTGTATCCGAAACTGAGATATTGTCCATATATTGATTATATGCTTTCATAAATATTGTCCTCCTTTAAGACGGACTTGAGCTTTTGCCGGGCTCGGGTGAGCAGGCTACGAACAGTGCTTTCCTTTTGCCCGGTCAGCCCGGCAATTTCTTTTACAGAATAACCCTCGTAGTAGAACAGATGGATGACGGCACGATATTTGGGCGGCAAAGACAGAATGTGCTCCAGCAGCTCATGCTGCTCCGGCTCGGCAGCAGGATAGGAAGCCAGAAGCGGTTCCCTGCGTTTTCGCCAGGGTGAGCGAAGGCGGCTGTTGCATAGATTTACCGTTACCCTGATGAGCCACGCCTTCTCGTGATTATCTGTCTGAAATTCCGGAGCCTTCTCATAGGCACGCAAAAACGCCTCCTGCACCACATCTTCGGCATCGGATATATTTCCCATAATAGCGAGCGCCGTGCGGTAGAGCTTATTCTCGTGCTTTATTACAAACGCCTCGAAGTCCTCCGGCCGACAGGACTTATATGCCATTCGCTCCACCTCCTTTACCTTATATACGCTTTATACGGTGAAAAGGCTGCAAAGTATTCGGAAAAAATTTATATCATTCGCCCGCCATATCAAAACAAATATTTTTCAAGAATCCTTATCAACGATGGCCGAAGCGGCAGGAAGATTTTTTATGCAGCAATTTGGACAGCATCGGTGGTATTATATAATTAAGGTAATATTCATAGGGCTCATGCGTAGTTAAAGCCTTAAGAAAATCTTAAGAATTTGCGGAAGATTTTATTAAGAAATTTAATATATAATGAAGAGCAATTGTTGTAAAAAATATATTATTGATAGATACGGCGGTGGATAGTATTATGACGGATAAAGAAACTGTGCTCATTGTTGACGATGAAAAGGAGATCAGCGATTTAATCGGAATATACCTGAAGAATGAGGGCTATGCTGTTCTGAAAGCCTCTGACGGTCTGGAGGCCCTTGAGGTTTTGAAGAAAAGTGAAGTTCATCTGATCATCCTTGATATTATGATGCCCAAAATGGATGGAATTCAGGCATGCATGAGGATAAGGGAAGAAAAAAACATGCCTATAATCATGCTGTCTGCCAAGAGCCAGGATATGGATAAGATCATGGGGCTCAGTACCGGCGCCGATGATTATGTAACAAAGCCTTTTAACCCTTTGGAGCTTATCGCCCGCGTCAAATCCCAGCTAAGGCGGTACACAAGGCTTAATATACCCAACGAGAAGAAAAAGGATGAAATTGATATCGGCAATCTCAGCATAAATGTTGCTACTCATGAGGTTATCGTAGATGGCAAAGAGGTGAAGCTGACCCCCAGGGAATTTGATATTCTTGAATTGCTTGCCAGAAATAAAGGCATTGTATTCAGCATAGAAAAAATATTTGAAAGCGTTTGGAAAGAAGATTATTATGAATCGGATAATACGGTCATGGTTCATATCAGAAAAATAAGAGAAAAGATTGAAATGAATCCGAGAAAGCCGCAATATATAAAAACGGTATGGGGGGTAGGCTATAAATTTGAAAATTAGATTTTCATTGTTTTGGCTGGTAAAACCATTGATCTGGTTGATGAAGCCAGTATTTTGGCTGATGAAAAAGCTGTTTTGGCCGATAAAACAATTATCCGGGCCTTTAAAAAAGGCTTCTCGAGCGATTCGCAGCAGAATAGAGGCCAGCATCCGCATGCAGATGATTCTGACTTTTACTATTTGTCTTTTATTATCTATGCTGATAAGTTCTGTTACGTCTGCTTTTTTAGCCGACTATACAAAAAAGGCGCGCATAGAATATACTCGGGGCCAATACCAGATCGATGAAGCTGCCAGGTATATTGCGGAGCGGTTGGCTGAAGACCCGTCTCTCCGGTCGGATGATAAAACTGTTCAGGAAATCATTGATGATACCGTTGGAGAGCATAACTATAAAATAATAATTGCAGATGTGGACGGTAAAGTGCTTTACAAATCAAAAAATGCCCAAGAAACTCAGATAGATCTATACAGCCTTATTAAAAAAGTAATGGGCCCTGCGGCTGTGCAGGATAATAGGGGGCAACCATTGGAGTATTCCAGTTTCTATCCGTCCCAGGTAGATCAAACAGAGGTTTATGTCATAGGCACCGGAGTACCTGAAGCAAATATAGTTTACAGGAGCAATGTAGACTTGCTGGTAATGCTGGCAGCTGTTATAGTCTTTGTCGGTGTATTTGGCATTTCATTTCAGATGCTCACAAGGAAAAAGATGAAATATATTGAGGAGCTTGCGGCCGGGCTTCGGGTCATATCTACCGGCAACCTTGACTTCAGGGTAGTAAGCAAGGGGTCAGATGAACTGGCTTCTTTTGCCGACAATATAAACAGCATGGCAGAAGAGCTCAAATGCAAAATAGAGGAAGAACGCAAAGCAGAGAAAACTAAAAATGAACTGATCACCAACATATCACATGATCTGAGAACCCCGCTTACCTCCATTATGGGGTATTTAAAGCTGGTCGGCGATAAAAAATATGAAGATGACAAGCAGCTGGAGGATTATATCAATATAGCATATGGAAAGTCTGAAAAGCTTAAGACATTGATCGATGATCTTTTTGAATACACTAAGATATCTAACCAGGGTATAAGGCTGAATATCACTGATGTGAATATCAACGAGTTGATGGAACAGTTGATTGAGGAGCTGGTTCCCGCCGGCGAAGAAAATGGATTGGAATTTGTAAAGCAAATTCCCCATGAAAAAATGATTGTGCGCGTTGATGCGGATTTAATAGCCAGAGTTTTTGAAAACCTTCTGATGAATGCTGTAAGATACTCTTATAAGCCTGGGAAGATATTGGTAAGGATATACCGCCAGCAGGATAAAGCTTTGTTGTGCATAGAAAATAATGGGGATCCAATACCATTAGAAGAACTGCCCAATCTTTTCAACCGGTTCTACCGGCTGGAGAAGTCCAGATCTTCAGGCACAGGAGGCTCGGGACTCGGCCTTGCTATTGCTAAAAATATAGTGGATCTTCATCATGGCGATATCTGGGCTGAGTGTGAAGAAAACAGGATAAAATTTTTTGTAGGTCTGCCCTTGGGGTAGATTTTATATATAACGCATTAAATATTCTACATAGCTGTTATGCTGTAAAATCTTTTTCACGTTATATATAGATAAGTAAAATAAGCCAGTTATATGGCTTATTTTTTATGCATTAAATGTGCATGTTGGTAAAGAAACAAAATTGTAAGACAATGTTAAGATAATCTTAAGATTTCCTTCAATGATTGTTAAGCTCCATATTGCATAATGGATTCATCACATAAAAAGGAGCTGCTCGATCATGGACAAAAATCATCTTTATATTGTTCTGACCAGGACAAATACGGTATTATCAAGGCTCATCAGGCTATTTATGAATGATGAATACACACATGCTTCAATAGCATTGGACAAAGACCTCAACAAAATGTACAGCTTCGGAAGGAAATACATATACAATCCTTTTATAGGCAGGTTTAAAAGGGAGTATATAGATGATGGGTTTTATAGGCTTCAGAAGGAAGTGCCTTGCATAGTATTGGAGGTTAAGGTCTCAAAGCAGCAGTACGAAAAGGCCCAAAGCATAGTTGGCGGATTCATCTCGAATAGTCATCTGTATAAATATAATTACAAAGGATTGTTCTATAACTTATTTGATGTGGAGAGATATGAAGATAAGCGTTTTGTATGTTCTGAATTTGTATATTATGTTTTGAATCAAAGCGGCATTGCAGATTTAAATATGCCCGGCAACCTGGTCAGACCCCAAAGCTTATTGGATATCAAGAGCAATATCATATTCAAGGGTGACTTGAAGCATTTTGGAAAGCGGGAGAACCATTATATGATAGAGAGAAATTGCATCAGGGGGTTAAGCGCTGTATGAATAACAAGGGAGGAAAGCTCAGATATGTTTATTGGCTTTTGGGGATTACCGGAGGATTAATTGGGGCGGCTGTATATATAAAAACAAGCGGTATTCTGGATATCATCACCTCGCTGGAAGCATTTAAGGAGTATATCGTTGGGTTCGGAACAAAGGCGGATTTAGCCTTTTTCATAATTCAGCTTGTATCCGTTATTATTGCTCCTATACCCAGCAATATAAGCTCGGCTGCAGGAGGGATGATATTCGGCTTGTGGAAGGCATTTTTCATCAGTGCGGCGGCAATAATATGCGGTTCAATTGCGGTATTTGTGCTGGCAAGAAAATTGGGGAAGCCCTTTGCCGATAGATTTATCAGCCCCAAAATTGCAAATAAGTATGGACGCCTTCTTGCGCGCAAGGGAGATATACTGCTTGCATTGATATTCTTTCTTCCATTCTTTCCGGATGATGCGGTTTGTGTTGTAGCAGGACTCAGCAGGATAAAATTCAGCAAATTTTTTATTATTACTTTGCTGACACGGCCTTGGGGGATTCTGGCTGCATCAGCAGTGGGCTCAGCCGATATAGCGATCCGGTGGTGGGGTTGGGTAATAATTGGGCTGATATTTGCAGCATTGTATCTGTTTGTATCAAATTACCATAGAAAAGCTGAGAGTCAACTCTGATAGCAAGTTGCTCTTTGCTGATGTTGCCTTTCCGTTAGGAGCTGTATGATTAAGTAAAGAAGCATATTGATGCTTTATCATAATTATGATAAAATTAAGATAAAACAGTGGAAGGGTGATTTTATGCCACAGATTAGACCCGTTTCCGATTTAAGAAATAATTTTTCAGATATTTCCAGAATTGTGCATGAAACAGGGGAACCGGTGTTTTTGACAAAAAACGGTTATGGGGATATGGTTGTTATGAGCATTGAAGCCTATGAACGCAAGCTGTATGCAAGTGAAATATATTTTAGCCTTAAAGAAGCAGAATTAGAAGCTAAATCTACCGGAATAAGATATTCTCATGAGGAAGTATTTTCGGACTTGAGAAGAAATCTTATTGATAAGGTAGGCGAGGATGAACCTTGAAAAGCTTATTAAATAGTTATTTATGATGCTTGAATTGATGAATCTAATAATATGTTGACGATATCGACACAATAATATATAATAAGCCTAAAATGATATTAAGCAATGAAGAGGAAAAAAGAGCAAGCAATCCGAAAGAGAGAAAGACTCATAGGCTGAGAGGTCTTTCAGGTAAAGGCTGCTTCAACCCACCTCAGAGCTGCTGGCGAAGAGCCAGGCCGGTGAGCCGCCGATAAGGGCTTTGAGATAGCATGATATTCATGCTAAATTGGGTGGTACCGCGAGCACAACCTTCGTCCCATTATGGGGATGAAGGTTTATTTTTTTCAAATATATATATCTTATCGATTAAGGAGTGATTTTTTATGGGAAACAAGAAGGAACAGGATTTTGTAAAAGAGATTACACCTATGGAAGAGGATTTTTCTCAATGGTACACAGATGTAATACTAAAAACTGATATGGTGGATTACGCTCCCGTTAAAGGGTGCATGGTCATAAAACCCTACGGTTATGGAGTATGGGAAGGCATACAAAGGGTGGCAGACAGAAGATTTAAAGAAACAGGGCACAAAAACGCCTATTTTCCTTTGCTCATACCGGAAAGCTTTTTAAAGAAGGAAGCGGACCACTTCGAAGGCTTCGCACCGGAGGTTTTATGGGTCACTCACGGCGGCAACGAAAGATTGGCAGAAAAGCTGTTTATAAGGCCTACATCAGAGACTATAATTTGTACCATGTATTCAAAATGGGTTCAATCCTATAGGGATTTACCGGTTCTTATCAATCAGTGGTGCAATGTTATAAGGTGGGAAAAGACTACCAGGCCATTTTTGAGAACTGCTGAATTCCTGTGGCAGGAAGGACACACAGTTCATGCAACTGAAGAGGAAGCACAGGAAGAAACCTTGAGGATGCTTGAGGTTTACAGACAGGTAGCAGAGGACGAATTGGCTATGCCTGTTATATTGGGAGAAAAGAGTGAGAAGGAAAGGTTTGCGGGAGCCAACAAGACCTATACCATGGAAGCCATGATGCATGACGGCAAGGCTTTGCAGGCAGGAACTTCTCATAATCTGGGTCAGAATTTTGCCAAAATGTTTGATATACAATTCCTTGATAAGGACGGGATAAGAAAATACGGCTGGAGCACCTCCTGGGGCATATCCACCAGATTGATAGGCGGCATCATAATGGTACATGGAGATAACAGAGGGCTCATGATGCCTCCGAGAGTTGCACCTGTTCAGGTTGTTATCCTGCCTATAGCATTCCATAAGGAAGGCGTATTGGATAAGGCTTATGAAATAAAGAGCGAATTGGCAAAGAACTTCAGAGTTGAAATGGATGACAGGGATACCTACAGCCCGGGCTGGAAGTTTAACTATTGGGAAATGAAGGGCGTGCCCCTCAGACTGGAGATAGGTCCTAAGGATATTGAAAATAACCAGGTTACTGCAGTAAGAAGGGACACTCTTGAGAAATTTACGATATCTATGGAAGGCTTGACCGAAAAGATTGGGGAAATATTGGATGACATCCATCAAAACATGTTTAACATGGCATTGAAGAATAGAGAAGAAAAGACTTACACTACCACCGACTATGAGGAAATAAAGAGAATAATGAAAGAAACTCCGGGCTTTGTAAAAACCATGTGGTGCGGAAGCAGGGAATGCGAAGATAAGCTGAAGGAAGAGACATCAGCCACCATAAGATGCTTGCCATTTGAACAGGAGCAACTGGGAGATACATGCCCCTTCTGCGGCAAAAAAGCTGAGCATATGATCTATGTAGCGAAAGCGTATTAATAGGACTCAGGATTCAGAACTCAGAGCTCAGGAGTAGAGCAGGGATCTGAGTAATACATTGGCTTTCGAAACTTTTGCATAAACTGCTTGAAAAATTTAATAATAAGTAGTAAAATAAAAAAAACTATATAGTAAAATGCATTGATGGGAAAAAGTAGATGAAACTGCTATAAAGAGAGTCGGCGGATGGTGAAAGCCGGTGTGCAAGACATTGAATTCCATCCCGGAGCAGCCTGTGATGAGCAGGAGCGGTGAAGCCGTTATATCTTTGAGAGAGCAGCATATGCTGGTGCTGTTAACTAGGGTGGCAACGCGGATTACCTTTCGTCCCTTTTATGGGGACGGAAGGTTTATTTTTTTACCAAAAATTTTAAGGAGGTAATTTTATGCTTGACATTAAAGAAATAAGAGCTAATGCAGAAGAAGTAATAAGAAAGCTGAAAAGAAGAGGCGGAGAATACAGGGTCGGGAAGATACTTGAATTGGATGAAAGAAGAAGGGCGTTCTTGGCTGCCGTTGAAGATTTGAAGGCTCAAAGGAATAAAGTATCCGAAGAAATAGCCAAGATCAAGAAGTCAAGAGGAAATGCGGATGGGCTGATTGCTGAGATGAAGGCAGTTTCCGATAAAATAAAGGAAGATGATGACAAGGTAAGGGAGATAGAGGATGAAATCAATCAAGAGCTCCTGACCATCCCCAATACTCCCAATGACAGCATTCCTGACGGCAAATCCGATGCGGACAACAAGGAAATAAGGAGATGGGGAGAACCTACTAAATTCCCCTATGAACCCAAGGCTCATTGGGATATCGGAGAGGACTTGGGCATATTGGATTTCGCCACCGCAGGAAAGGTCACAGGTGCCAGGTTCACATTCTACAGAGGCTTAGGCGCCAGGCTTGAAAGATCATTGATAAACTTCATGCTGGATACTCATACGGCAAATGGATATACCGAGATACTGCCTCCCTATATGGCCAACAGCAGGAGCATGCAGGGAACAGGCCAGCTTCCTAAATTTGAGGAAGATATGTTTAAAGTAAACAATACGGACTATTATCTCATACCTACCGCAGAGGTTCCTGTGACCAATATACACAGAGAAGAAATATTGGAAGGCGTGCAATTTCCTATAAAATATACTGCCTACAGCGCTTGCTTCAGAGCAGAAGCCGGCTCTGCAGGAAGAGATACCAGAGGGCTCATAAGGCAGCATCAGTTTAACAAGGTAGAGCTTGTGAAATTCGCTCATCCGGATAATTCCTACGAAGAGCTTGAGACACTCACGAATGATGCAGAAAGGATTCTGCAGCTTTTGGGCTTGCCCTATAGAGTAGTATGCCTGAGTGCAGGGGATATAGGATTTTCATCTGCCAAGACCTATGATTTGGAAGTGTGGATGCCCAGCTATAACAGGTATGTAGAAATATCAAGCTGCAGCAACTTTGAAGATTTCCAGGCAAGAAGGGCTGATATAAAGTTTAAGGAAAACCCGAAGGCCAAGGCCAGGTTTGTTCACACCCTGAATGGCTCAGGAGTGGCTATAGGAAGAACAGTAGCCGCCATATTGGAAAACTTCCAGCAGGAGGACGGCAGCGTATTGGTGCCCGAGGTCCTCAGATCTTATATGGGCGGTGTAGACAGAATAAAGAAGTAGCAGGATGGCGCTGAAACCGGTAATCAGGTTTCGGCGCTTTTTCTTTATTCTAGACAGCGGCTTTAAAGAAGGATATAATTTTCTAAAAGGTCAATGTAATACATTGGCATGTATGCCAATAAATGAAGGAGAAATTTTGTATGAAGCGATGTAATTGGTGCGGTGAGGATCAGCTGTACATAAAATACCATGATGAAGAATGGGGCGTCCCTTCCTTTGATGACAAAAAGCAATTTGAATTTCTTGTATTGGAATCTGCCCAGGCAGGGCTGAGCTGGATCACCATTTTAAGAAAAAGGGAGAACTACAGAAAGGCTTATGATGATTTTAATCCTGTGTCGGTAGCAGGCTTTGGTGAGGATAAAGTCCAAGAGCTGATGAAAAATGAAGGAATCATAAGAAACGAAAGGAAAATAAGAGCTTCAATAAACAATGCAAAAAGATTTCTGGAGGTTCAAAAAGAATTCGGAAGCTTTTGTGATTATATATGGGGATTTGTAGATCACAAGCCTATAATAAACTGCTGGACAAGTGAATCGGAGAATCCTGCGAAGACGGAACTGTCCGAGAGAATAAGCGCGGATATGAAGAAGAGAGGGTTTAAGTTTCTGGGACCTGTAATAATATACTCCCATATGCAGGCTACAGGCCTGATCAATGATCATATAAAGGACTGCTTCAGGCATAGTGAGCTGGCGAAGGATAGCGGGATATAGGACGGAGACTAACAGTTGGAGGGATTGACAATGAATTATAGAAGGATTGAACTTAACGGCAGCAATAACGACAAGAAAACAGATATGCTTTTGATGCAGATCGCCAGATGGCATAACCTCACACCGAAGCTGTGGATACCGGATTACAAAGCTTCAGCAGCCGATATAGATGAAACGATACAAAGGATTAAGAATACAAAGAGGGAAGACTTATTTATTGCGGTTGCAGAGGATGATCAGGGCCAAGCTCAGGGATTCATATGGGCGTGCAAGCAAGAAAAGCCCAAAGAAAGCGTTATGATTTTATCTTTATATACTGCAGAAGGCTGCAGGAGACATGGCGCAGCAACAAATCTGAAAGCATTGCTGGAAGAATGGTGCCGGCTTGAGGGTATAAAGACCATACAAACAACGGTTCATTACAATAATAGCAATATGATGGCGTTAAATCAGAAGCTTGGATATATTCCCGGAATGGTGAATATGACCAAAACCTTGCTTTAAAGTGCATGGCTGTCATTGATTGGATTGGAGGATTATTATGGAAATAAGGACTATAAAAGAAAATAATACAGAAATTGCTGTTATAAGCAGCAGCGAAATATTGATAACAGATGTTCAGTCGGCATTGGATTTAATAGCAACGGTAAACTATGAAACAGGCTGTGATCGTATGATTTTGAACAAAGCAGCCCTATGTGAGGATTTTTTTCAGTTGAGAACGAAGCTTGCGGGTGAAATACTGCAAAAGTTTATCAATTATCATATGAAGATAGCCATTGTAGGCGATTTTTCCGGCTATACAAGTAAAAGCTTGAAAGATTTCATTTATGAAAGCAACAAGGGAAATGATATATTTTTCTTGCCAGGCGAAAAAGAGGCTGTCGAAAAATTGAGCGCAGTTTAGCTTTAATGGTTCAATAAATGAGGATAGGAGTGTTTTTACATGTATTATGGAGACAAAGTAAAATTGAGAGCCTATAAAAAGGAAGACATAAAATTGGCTTATGAGTATATGAATGACAGCGAAATGAAAAGATTGCTGGTAGCTCAAATCCCTTACCCTATGATCCTGGAGCAGGAAGAAAAATGGTTTGAAAGCCTGTTGACCGCGAAAGATACTTATAGCTTTGCTATAGAGGATTTAGAAACGGGAAAATATATCGGCGGCTGCGGAATAAATAGTATCAACTGGCTCAACAGGATTGCTACGATAGGCATATTTATTGGGGATAAGGAATATTGGAGCAAGGGATACGGCACAGATGCGCTCAATGTTCTCATCAAATTCATTTTCCAGCAGATGAACATAAATAAGATAAAGTTGAATGTTTTTTCTTTTAACAAAAGGGCTATCAGATGCTACGAAAAGTGCGGCTTTAAAGTGGAGGGAGTTTTTAAGCAAGAGCTTTTCAGAGATGGGCAATACTATGATGATCACGCCATGGCCATTTTCTTCGAGGATTGGCAGAAAGCAAATTTCGCTTTATGTTAGCAGATCTGAGAATAATATAGAAAAGAAAGAGGGGGTTAATATGGATATAGAGAAAGTGGGAAGCAGGGGGACCCTATTCAAATTTAATGAAAAGGATTCATCCTTTCCTCAAGATACATATGTATATTTAATAGATGCAGGGGAAAAGCTATTCCTCTGCGATACTCATGTGGGGCCAAAATCCATGGAGACTGTAAAAGAGTATATAGATGCTCAAGGGCTTGGAAGCAAAGAAATCATAGTGTTCAATTCCCATGGGGACTGGGATCATATCTGGGGAAACTGCGCTTTCCCGGATGCGGTAATTATAGCCCATGAAAGCTGCAGACAGAGGATCATGGAGAGCGGAGAAAGGGATCTGGAGAAATTTAAAGGCAAGTATCATGACGGTTCCTTTAAGCTGAAGCTGCCCAATTTGACCTTTGACAGCAGATTGAGCTATGATGATTATGGTATAGAGTTCATATATGCCCCGGGTCATACGGCAGATTCCGCTATTTGCTATGATAAAAGGGATTATGTTCTGTTTGTCGGGGATTTGGTGGAGCATCCATATCCGTATTTGAGCTATGATGATTTGGAAGCATATATTAAATCGCTGGAATACATAAAGGGCATCGGAGCCCGGACCGTTTTATGCGGCCACTCAGGCAAAGCGGATGAAAAGCTGATAAATGAAAACATTGCTTATATTGAAGAGCAGATGAAATAGGGGGGCCGCTATGTACATTAAGTCACTTAACAATTTAGATTCAGCTGTGGAGAAAGAGATAAGAGAGGTATACTCATGCTGCAAGAAGCATGATAGCCTGAAAGCCAAGCTGCTTCTTGATGGAGCAGTAAACTTTAATCAGGAAATCAATTATTTGTTTTTGCTATATGAAGAAAATAGACTTATAAGCTTCTTATATATGTTTATACCCACAGCCCGGGGAGCTGAAATATCAGCATATACATTGCCTGAATACAGAAGAAAAGGATGCTTCAAAAGGCTGCTGCTAGAGGCAGTGGAAGAGTTAAAAAGATATGATGTAAAAGACATGCTGTTTGTTTGTGAAAGTCAATGCTTATCAGGGCAGGAAAGCATCAAAAGACTGGGCGGAAGCTATGACTTCACTGAATATTTTATGAGATTTGATATATTCGCCAATGTATTTGATAAGAGCTATGAATATAAAACTAAACTATATATGCCTGGCATATCAGATATAGAAAAACTATGCCATGTCAGCATGCTGGCATTTGACGAAAGCCGTAAAGAGGCTGAAAGCTTTATTATAAATTGTTTTAATTCAAAGAATCGGAAGGCATATGCAACTTTTTGGGAAGACAGGATGATAGGCATAGGAAATGGATATCTCGGAGATAAAGAAGCAATAATATATGGCTTGGGCGTGCTTCCGGAGTTTCAGGGCAGAGGCTTCGGCAAGGAGCTATTGCTTTTGATAATGAGGGACTTGCTGAAAAATGGCTACGAAAACATAACTCTTGAAGTAGACAGCAATAATTTGAGGGCCTTTGACCTGTATAAAAGAAACGGTTTTGGGGTAGAGGTTGCGTTTGATTATTATAAGAAAGGCGTGTCATTGGGATAAATAAGGAGGCTGACATTGATTATGCAAACGAAGGATATATTAAGGATATCAGAGGTGGAGCTTGGAGGCATACCTTGCTTGTATGTTAAACCAAGCTTTGTCAGTGATGAAAGACCGGCAGTGATCTATTATCACGGATGGGAGTCAAATAAAGAAAATAATCTTTTCCTTGGAAAGGTATTGGCCTTTAACGGCTTTGAGGTGATCTTGCCCGATGCTCTTCATCACGGCCGGAGGGATGCGTTGAAGAGCTATAATACAGAATCATTGAAATCCTATTTCTGGAAGGTGATATTGAATTCGGTGACGGAATATAAAGCATTAAAAGAAGCTGCCGTAGAAAAGCTTGAAATAAACCCTGACAGGCTTGCCGTTATGGGAAGCTCCATGGGAGGCTTCATAGCCGGCGGAGTGTTTGCATCAAACCCGGAAATAAAATGCCTCATCAATATGAATGGAGCTTGCGCCTGGGAGAAGGCAGAGATGAAGTTTAAGGAAATTGACCGGAAAAGACATGGCCTGGCAGGTGAAGTTCAGCTTGAGCAGATAAGGCAATACGACCCTTGGTCGAAGAAGGATGAATTATATCCCAGGCCTATGCTTTTGCTGCATGGGGACAGTGATACCTCCATATCCATAGATATCCAGAAGTATTTTTTTGAAGGATTAAAGGAAGTATATAAGGATAAGCCTGAAAGATTAGAATTTATTGTAACACCCAGGCTGAATCATTATAAGACCATCGGTATGGTGGAGGAGTCTGTAGCCTGGCTTGATAAATATTTGTAACAAATCCTGCAAAAATTGAGTCTAAAGAGATAGCACCTATAGATGGAGAAAAATGGGCAGGTATGATTTTAGCTGTTCTAATACTGGCAGTAGCCAACCTATGGGAGGCATATATGATAATAAATCGTTAAATACGGAGAGTGATGCGCATGAAAAAAATTTTTGAGCTTCTTGGAACTGTTGTTATAGCATTTGCAATCGCAATGTTTTTAAAATCTACTGTATTTGCTATTCCGGAGATAAGGATGAATTCTATGGAAAACACACTTATCCAGGGTGAGAGGGTGTTGGAGATCAAGTTCATCTATGAGCTTACCGCACCAAAAAGAGGAGATGTGATCATTCTCGACAAGGACAATGCAAGCAAGGGGTTCTTTCTCGATTACGCTGATGAGGTAAAGGAGACCATTGATATTATCAGAGGTAAAGCCGGTAAGAATCATCTGATAAAAAGGGTCATAGGGCTTCCCGGAGATGAAATAAAAATCGAGGAAGGCCAGGTATATATAAATGACGAATTGCTTGAGGAGACCTATGTAAAGGGAGAGACCTATGCCGATGCTCTGGAATTTCCGCTGATAGTGCCTGAAGGCAAGGTTTTCGTCATGGGGGACAACAGAGAGGTCAGCTTAGACAGCAGGCAGCTGGGCTTTATAGACTACAAGCAGATCGAAGGCAAGGCTGTGGCCAGGATATGGCCCTTAGATAAATTTAAAATAATTAAAAAGTGAGATGAAAATCATGAAAAGAAAATTTTTTATTTTAATGCTTGTAATCTGTTCCATGCTTCTTGCAAGCTGCACAAGCCAAGCACTGAAAATTGGAGAAGAAGTGTCGGCGGATGCAAAGGATGGCTCGTACAAGCTTGGGGATTATGAAAAAGCAGTGGCTCTTTTAGACAAGCATCTGAAGGAAGCTTCACCAGAGAAAACCATGGTCGCAAAAAATGATGAAATCCAAATAATGAAGCTTGAAAGGCTAAATGAAAATTATTATCTGGCTTCCTATCAGATTTCTCCCATTTATCCTCTGACAAATTTGAATTATGCTCTTGTGGGTTTTCGGGAAAACAGCTGCAGGACGATAAACCTTGATACTGTAGATTATATTTCCGATACATCCTATGATAATGGCGTAATTTCTTTTTACAGTGAAGGAAATAATATAGTAAACGCTTTCAGAGAGTTTCCTCATAATATAAATTATGATATAAAAAATGGGGAACTTTCAATAGAGCAATTATACCATAGCTTAGAATCAGGTTCTCAAGTAAGGCTGGGAAATGGCATAAATAAAGCAGGCATAAAAAATATTGCTGAAACTGATAAAGAAATCACTTTTGATTTTGAGGAAGTGGAAGGGACTATACTGGCAGGAGGAGCTTTCTGTCCTGCTATTAAATCCGGAGTGATGTTTGATAAAGAAGATAAACCAGTATTTTATCTTGATTTTGAAAATCTGATATTATCAAAAGAAAATGAAAAAATGATAATGGATCTGGCAAAAAAGGAATATATATCCGGTGTAGATATTAAGCATTATGAGGATTTGACGGAAAACAGCCATACAGCTATATATTTTCGCTTCAAAGGTGTATCTGAGTATACCTGCAGCTTTAAAAATGATGACAAAACAGGGTTCGAAAATTTTATTCTTATATTAAGATAGATCTCATAGCAGAGAAGAATAGAAAAGATCTAAAGTGAAACTTGCCTGTATTTTAGAGCTTCCCAAGCTAAATAAGGTCCACAAATTGACACCGGAATTTATTATGCTTTTGTTGACACTTATGATTTTACCTGATATAATTTAATATGTCTTAAATTTGGAGAGATGTCCGAGCGGTTGATGGAGCTGGTCTTGAAAACCAGAGATGTTTCACGACATCCGTGGGTTCGAATCCCACTCTCTCCTCCATAAGAGAATCATAACTTAGTTCTTTGAATAAGAGTATGTATAAGAGGAAAAGTAGATGGGAATTCGAACGGGAGGAACAAGAAGATGCGCCCTTTGGAAGCATTTTCCCTCCCAGGCGTGATAGTGAGCGAAAGCGAACGGAGCGAATCCCACTCTCTCCTCCATAAAGAACTATAGCTTAGACCTGGAGAAGTACTCAAGTAGGTCGAAGAGGCGCCCCTGCTAAGGGCGTAGGTCGGGAAACTGGCGCGAGGGTTCGAATCCCTCCTTCTCCGCCATCTGAAAACGAATCACTCACAAGAGTGATTTTTTAGTATAAACGAATGAGCAACGGGGATTCGAACGGGAGGAACAAGAAAATGCGCCCTTTGGAAGCATTTTCCCTCCCAGGCGTGAAAGCGAGCCAAAGCGAGCGGAGCGAATCCCTCCTTCTCCGCCATCTGAAAACGAATCACTCATAAGAGTGATTTTTTTGCTATATAAATCACGATAAAGAATCTATATCCTATTTTCCCAAGGCATATATTTCAAGTACTTTATACAGGAATTTAAAAAATACTTTTGCATAGTATTTTTCTTCCTCCATACAGTGAACTTTAACGGTCTCATAGTTTAATATTCCAAGCAATTTAACACCATGATACTTTCCATAGGTAGGAATAAGGAATTGCCTACCCTTGGGAAACCAAGTTCTGATGATTGCTTGATAATCACGGATCATTGATTCATCCTCAAATAGGAAACATAGATTACCTGTAACAAATTATTACAGTTTAATGTTGCAATTTAAAGGGAAATATATAATAATTTATTTTGGGTGATATTAATGATAAGTAATAGTTTAAGAAATGAATATACGAAAATTGCCTACTACTATTATAAAGCTGGAATGACTCAGGAAGAGATAGCAAAAAAGATGTCGATGTCCCGTCAGAAGGTTAACAGGGTTTTAAAAAAATGTCTTGAAGATGGTATAGTGAAAATTACTATTGAAGGCTACCCATGCGAGGGCATTGAAATGGAGGTCAAGCTGGAATCCCTGCTGGGCCTTAATAGGGTGATTATCGTAGCTGCACCAGAAAAGGAAGTATTGGGAAATGCATCAGCAGCATATCTTGAAGGCATTATTAAGAACAATGATATTATAGGTTTTTCAGGAGGAAAGGCTTTATCATATATTGTTGATAGGCTCAAGCCTGTAGAGGCAAAGAATCTTTCTGTTACGCAATTGGTAGGAATTCTTAATACAGATGGCGAATATGGAAGTTCAGACTACATTGTCAGGAAGGCATCAGACAAATTGCATGCAAAGCCTCACTTTATTTATGCTCCAATGATGCTGAACAGTACATTGCTTCGTGACTCTCTTTTAAAAGAAGAATTTTATACTGATGTTTTTGATGCCATGAAGGCCTGTACCATAGCTATGGTTCTTATTGGCGACATGAACCATATATCATCGCTCGTTGAAACAAAATTTATTTCAGCAGAAGAATTAGAGGATTTGAAAAATAAGTGTACTGTTGGTGAAGTATGTACTCATTTTTATGATATAGATGGCAATCTCATTACCAACACTATAAATGACAGGGTGCTGTCAATTGATATTGATAGTTATAAAAATATTCCTTTGCGTGTTGGAATAGGAAAAGGAAAAGAATCTGTACAGTCTATAATAGGTGCTGCAAAAAGCAGACTGATTAATGTACTGATAACTGATTTTGAAACTGCTGATGTATTATCAAAAACAATTTGACTTTTAATTATAGACCATATAAAGAAGTTTATGTTAAGAAAAACTCTTTCACTATTAAGTGAAGGAGTTTTTCTTATTTTGTAATGAACTATTCGATACCTCTTCAATATTTTATTCAAATAACCTATTAACAATATTGAAAATAGCGATAATTGTATAGTTAAATTTCACTTTACATACAAAGTTCGATATGATATCATAATTAAGACGTTACAAATGTAAATTGACTGAGCAAATGTAACACAAAATGACGCATTATACTATTATAGAAAAGAGGTGAAGTATAATGGCAAGTAAAACACACCGCTTGAACCATATTTTCAGAGAGGATAAAAAGACATTCATCATGGCAATGGACCATGGAAGCGTTTTTAATGTTCTTCCTGCTATGAAGCGTATAGGTGATATTGTAAGCGATGTGGCTAGAGCAGGAGCAGATGCATTTTTGGCTAATGTTGGATTGGTAGAAAAATTTGCAGATGACTTTCATGGGAAGGGAATCATTTTAAGGCTGGATGGCGCATTTACATTCCTGGGCTCAAAAGATAAAACTGTTGAAACTGTAGCTAACGTTGAAGATGCCATAGGTCTTGGAGCTGATTCTGTAATTGGCATGGGCTTTCCTGGATCTAAATGGGAGGATAAGGTTCTTAAAAACCTGGCAGCTAATATCAGCGAATGCAATAAGTGGGGTATTCCAATGACTGCGGAAATGCTTCCAAGAGGTTTTGAAGGTGGAGAGGATTCCCGTACTGCTCAAAATATTACCTTTGCATGCCGACTTGGCGCCGAGATGGGTGCTGATATTATAAAGACAGAATATACAGGAGATACTGAAAGCTTCAGGGAATTATGCGAAAGCGTTTTTGTACCTGTTGTAATTTTAGGAGGAAGTAAGAAGGTGTCTGAAGAGCAGCTGCTTACAGAAATAAAGGAAGCTCTTGAAGCAGGTGCATCTGGAATTGCCATGGGAAGGAACATATGGGGACATGAGGAGCCAGCTAGATATGCAGGTGCTATAGCTAAGCTAATACATGAAGATTGCAGCGTTGAAGCAGCACTTAAGGAATTAAGCAAGAAATTCTAGGAGGAAGCATTATGGGTGAAAAGTATAAAGTAGCCATATTAACTGGTGTAGGACAGGCAGAAATCACTGAAAAGGAATTGAGACAGCCTCAAGGACATCAGGTGCTTGTAAAGGTTGACAGCTGTGCAATATGCACCCTTGAACAGAGAATGTACAATGGAGTTATGAAAAGATACCCATTTGCAGGAGGCCATGAAGCATCAGGAACGGTTGTTGCAGTAGGTGAGTTTGTAAAAAGTTTGAGAAAGGGTGATAAGGTAGCGGCTAGGCTATTGACTAGCTGCGGTGAATGCTACTTCTGCAGAAGCGGTCATGAAAACCAGTGTGTTATATCCTTCATGGCTAATGTACATGAAGGAGTTGGAGGACCTGGAGGATTTGCAGAATACATGATGCTGGATGCAAAGAAGCTTTACAAGGTAGCTGATGACCTGGATTTAACTCATGCAGCTCTGGCAGAGCCTCTCGCATGCTGTGTGCACAGCATAAATAATGCAAATATTGGGCTGGGTGAGGACGTTGTCGTGATAGGAGTAGGAATAATGGGAGCCTTCCATATTAAACTTGCTAAGCTGAGAGGAGCTAGAGTTATTGCATGTGAGGTAGAGGAGGAACGCCTAGAGGTTGCAAAAAAAATGGGTGCTGACCTCCTGATTAATTCAAAGAAGGTAAATGCTGTCGATAAGGTAAAGGAACTGACCGAAGAAAGAGGAGCAGATGTGGTATTCTGCACTGCAGCTCTTACAAAGCTTGCAGAGGAAAGTATACAGATTGTAAGTAAGGCTGGGCGTGTTATAATGTACTCCTCTTTCCATCCAGACAATCCAATTGACCTTAGCGTAAACAAGGTACACTCATCGGAAATGAATATAACAGGCGCTGTAAATGCTAACACCAGAGATTTCCTTGCAGCAACAAGGCTTCTTTCAAGCCATATGGTAGATCCGTCAATACTTATATCAGAGACAGTTCCATTAGAAAAGCTTGATTATGCTTTTAAGCGTGCAATTGACCCCAAAACATATCGTATAGTAATTAAAGCATAAAGGCTTACACCATATAATCCCAAAATGATGATTGCCCCATAGTATGGGTTGCAATATATACACTAATTCTTACAAATTAGCTTCATAGGGAATCAGACATAAAGCTGTGAAATCATAAATTAAGAAAAGGAGCAATATTATGTCAAACAAAGAAAACGGTAAGCTTGGTTTACTAGACAGTACAACCATTCTCATAGGTGGAATGATTGGAAGTGCCATCTTTTCACTTTCAGGAATGACGATTTTATGTGCTGGTCCTGCCTGTATCATCTCATGGATCATTGCAGCTATCATACTGTATGCTTATGGTCTTCAGACAGCAGAACTGGCTACAGTTTATCCGTCCTCAGGAGGAGTTTTCGTATTCCCTGCTGAGGCGCTTGGAAAGACTAAAAAACAGAAGAAGCTTATAGGATGGATTACAGCATGGGCTTATCTTTTTACTTGCATTGGAGGAGCGGCATTCTCAGCAACCTATGTAGGAACCTACCTTGGAGTTGGCTTCCCAAGCCTAGCCAATGCACAGATTGTTATTGCCATTGGAACAATTGTAGTCTGTGGCATACTGAACCTGTTTAACATATCTGTTACAGGAAAGGCTAACACTGCATTAACGATACTGCTTGCAGCTACAATGGTTGTATTTGTTGTAGTTGCTTTGTTCAGTGGACAGTGGGATGCAGCGATGCTTACACCTTTCTTTACTCAGGGGTCTGCTGGATCGTGGGGCTTCATGAGTGCTATTCCTATAGCAATGGTTGCATATGGATCCATAGTAGCTGTTGCGTTCATGGTTGGAGAAATCAAAGATCCTAACAAGACAGTACCAAAGGCAATGAGCATTGCAATGCTCATTGTTGCAACCCTTTATATTCTTGTTATGATAGCTGTATTAGGCCTTGTATCATCACAGTACCTTCAGGAGAATAGTGGAATGGCTTATATACCCTTGTATGCTGCAGCCTTCACAAAGCTGGCATCAATACCATGGCTTATAAAGCTCATATCTATTTCAGCAGTGTTGGCGCTTATAACCACAATACTTGTTCTTATAGCCCTTGCAGGACGTACCCTTCAGGCTGCAGCAGCTGACGGAGTTCTTCCGATGTCCTTTGCAAAGAATAATGAGAAAACAAAGGTGCCAACGGTATCACTTGAAGTCGTAATAGTAGTTACCGCCATTCTTACAGTATTCCCAAGCTTTACTAGCATGATTGTAAACCTTGGCGCACTTTGTAGTGTGCTGGTAGTTGCAGTAATATGCATTTCAGTAATTGCAGCTCGTAAGCGGCATCCATATGTTGAAGGAAACTTTAGGGCACCTGGAGGAAATGCTATCCCTGTAATAACAATCGTTGCACTGGTTGCATGCTATGTACCTGACATTATCCGTGGAGGATGGCAGATTTGGGCATATACAGCAATATATTTAGTAATTGGTTTGATTATATACTTTATTGGAGCAGGAAAAGCTTCTGACTAATTGAGAATTGTTATACATGTATATTATTACCTGGTCATTCTGCCATTTAATTAACATGGCAGAATGACAATATTGAAAAGAGGTAGTTAGCACTGAAGCATATTTATGGAAATCATTATGCAATGTCCAATACCTGCATAGCCTTCGGCGTATTTGATGGAGTTCATGAGGGGCACAAGGCTGTAATAAGTAAACTGATGGAAATGTCAGTTAAGGGATATACTCCTGTAGTTGTAAGCTTTGAATACGACACTGAATTGCTGCAAGATAAAAAAGTACTTTCAACTGAAATGGAAAAAGAGCATTTGATAGGCCGGCTAGGACCGGAGTTAATGATTTCATATAAAATAGATAAGCATAATAAGGATAGTGACATAAAAAGCTTCATCAGGGATGTGCTGGTTGAAAGCCTTGGCGCGAAGGTTATTGTGGCTGGAAAAAATGATTGCAACATAATGGCATTGCGTGAATGTGCCAAAAGTCTGAGATATTGCCTTGAAGAATGCGACACGGTTACTTCGGATAGCGGTCCTATTACGTCAGAGCGCATAGCAGCTGAGATTGAAAACAATAATTTGGAAAAGGTAAATAAGCTGTTGGGTCATCCATACATCTTTATAGGAAAAGTAATGCATGGTAAGGCATTTGGAAGAACTGTTGGCATGCCGACTGCCAACCTTGAATTTGGAGAAAGCAAGCTTTTGCCGGCTTATGGAGTATATGCAACGCTTTCTGAAATAGATGGCAAAAGTGTAAAAGGACTGACCAACATAGGCAAAAGGCCTTCGGTTGATAATTACGATTATGTGACTATTGAAACCTTTCTCCTGGATTTTTCAGGTGACCTGTATGATAAAATTATAGAGCTTCAAGTACATGCATTCATCAGGAGTGTAAAAAAATTCAACGGACTTGATGAGGTAAAAAGCCAGGTGAACAAGGATATACAGTCCATTAGGGAATATCTTGATAAAATTTCTTAAATAATTATAAATGTATAAATTTAGGAGGTAATCATATGAACCCACTAGACTATGTAAAAAAGGAACCTTACAAATTGTATATTAATGGAGAATTTGTACCGTCTGAATCTGGCAAGACCATGGATATAATCAATCCGGTTAACAATGAGCCATTTGCAAAGGCTTATATAGGTGGAAAGGCAGATGTTGAAAAGGCTATACTTGCTGCAAGAAGGGCCTATGATGAGGGAGTATGGGGAAGGATGACTGCCAAGGAAAGATCCAAGTTGATTATGAAAGCAGGAAGAATCCTTGAGAAAAGAAAGGAAGAGTTTGCAGTTCTTGAAACTCTTGAAGCGGGAAAGCTTTTCGGCAGCTGCTATTACTTTGAAGGGGATATGGCTGTTGATGCATTTGAGTATTGGGCTGGCGTAGCAAGAACTGTTGAAGGAAAGATGGTTCCATGTAACGAACAAGGAGCATGGAACTGCGTATTATGGCAGCCATTAGGCGTTGTAGGCGAGATCATTCCATGGAACGGACCATTCCTAATGGGATGCCAGAAAATAAATGGCATACTTGCAGCAGGTAATACGGTTATCATAAAGCCGGCTACATGGGCTTGCACAACCATGTCACTTTTAGCTGAGGTATATCATGAAGCAGGCTTCCCTGAGGGTGTTGTAAACGTTGTAATGGGTCCTGGAGGGGAGTGCGGAAGTGCATTGGCAGAAAGCCCACTGGTAGATATGGTATCAATGACAGGCGGTACTGAAACAGGACGCAAGATCATAGAGAAATCTGCGGATACAATAAAGGATATAGCCCTTGAGCTGGGCGGAAAGAGCCCTAACATATTCTTTGAGGACGTAGACATAGATAGGGCAGTTGAATGGGCAAGATATGGCTTCACTCTACATGCTGGGCAGGTATGTGTATCGGGCTCGAGACTGATAGTTCATAAGAGCATATATGAGGAATTTATCACGAAGCTGAAGGCAGAGGTTGAAAAATTCGTTCCTGGTGATGGCTTTGATCCGAAGACTACTCTTAATACACTTATTTCCAGGCAACACTGCAATAGCGTATGGAATTACATTGAAAAAGGCAAAGCTGAGGGAGCAAGGCTTGTCACAGGAGGAGTGCCATATACAGATCCAAAGCTTGAGAAAGGAAATTTCGTTCCTCCAACAATATTTGCTGACGTTACTCCAGATATGACCATTTTTCAGGAGGAGATATTCGGACCAGTTGTTACAGTTACATCCTTTGAAACTGAAGAGGAAGCAATAGCATTGGCTAATAGCACTATTTACGGCCTTGCGGGTGGTATAAATACAAACGATGTAAAGAGAGCCTTGAGAGCTGTTAATAAGATCCATGGAGGACAGATATATGTCAACTCCTATTTCAGCAAGGCGATGGTTGAGTCACCAGGAACAGGTTGGAAGCAGAGTGGACTTGGCGTAGCAGGAATACACAAATATATGATATCCAAGACTGTATTCTTTGATACAGTTGAAGGAAGTCAACCACCAATAAGACTTTAGAGAGGAGAGATATACTTGGCGGCATTAAAAGCAATACACTATATAAACCAGTTCTATGCAGGCATTGGCGGAGAGACCATGGCAGATATAGGCCTTCAGGTTTTTACTGGTACAAAAGGGCCCGGTATGGGACTGGAAAAGCTGTGGAAGGGAGAAATGGAGGTTATAAAGACCATCGCCTGTGGCGATAACTTCATTAATAAGGACGAAAACTTCGAGAGCGTGGCACCAGAGATTGCAAAAATAATAAAGCAGGAAAAACCAGATGTATTCATAGCTGGACCGGCATTTAATGCTGGACGTTATGGAGTAGCATGTGCTAAGATGGCAGATTACGTAAGAAGGGAACTTGGGGTTCCAAGCGTCACAGGCATGTGGCATGAAAATCCTGCTATAAGCATGTATGTAAAGGATAATTATATAATATCCACAACTGAGACAGCTACAGGAATGACTAAGTCACTGCCTGCAATGGCAAGTCTTGCTTTAAAACTGGCTAAGAAGGAAGAAATAGGTCCGGCGCGTTTGGAAGGTTATATTAGGACCGGGCACAGATATAACCAGTACAATAAAAAAACAGGTGCTGAAAGGGTTGTTGATATACTGCTTAAAAAGCTGAACAATGAACCTTATGTGACAGAGGTGCCTCTGAGAGGCTTTGAGGTTGTTCCACCAGCACCTAAGGTAGTAAAACTGAAGAATGCGACTATTGCCCTGCTTACTACAGGCGGACTTGTTCCAATGGGGAATCCTGATAAAATAAGACAGGCATTTGCTACAAGCTATGGAAGGTATGACATGGGAGGGAAGGACTCTCTTGACCAGGGAGTATACGAATCCATACATGGAGGCTATGACACTACCTATGCTACCGCCGATCCCCACAGACTGGTTCCCTTGGATGCAATGAGGGCATTAGAGAAGGAAGGAATAATCGGAGGAACATATAGATACTTCTTTACTACCTGCGGTGTTGGGACAAACATTGAAAGCAGTAAGGAGATGGGAAGGAGAATAGCTGACGAGTTGTCAAAGGCTGGAGTCGGCGCAGCTTTAATGACTACCACGTGAGGAACCTGCACACGTTGCGGTGCAACGATTACAAAGGAATTAGACAGGGTTGGAATACCTACTGCTCATATAACTGGCTTTACATCTATAGCACAAAATGTTGGAGCTAACAGAATAATATTCGGCGGTAACTTTACATCACCTGCAGGAAATCCAAGCCTTCCTCTTGAACGTGAAAAGGCATACAGAAGAAAGATAGTTGAAAAGGCTCTGGCTGTGATTTCACAGGATGTTCATGAACCGACCATATTCACTGTTGATGAGAGCAAGGAGGGATAAAGGTGAAGCTGACAAGACAGTATTTTGATATAAAGGACGTAGTATTTGGTAAAAGATGCTCTCTTTCAGAGGGAGTACTCACTATAAACAAGGAAGAGCTTAAAAGCCAGGTTAGTGATCTGTTCAAGGCCATTGAAGATATAGACTTTGAAATAGTAAAGCCCGGAGAGAATGCGCGTATCATACACCTGCTTGATACCATTCAGCCTATGTTTAAGATAGCAGGAAATGGAATGCAGTATTCCGGATTTTTTGGAACACCTTTTACAGTAGGAGATGGGACAACCAATCTTCTGAAGGGCTTTACAGTTATGGAAAGCGCTGCGCTTCCATGGGATGAATCCAGTGCCAGCAGCGGACTGCTTTATCCGAGGGATGCAATAATGGACATGACTGGCCCCATTGCTGGATTTACCCCATTCAGCCAGACAATAAACCTTGTGATATTATATAAGCTGGCCGAAGGCAAATCCTCTATTGAATATGATGAGAACATACGTATGATAGGAGTCAAGGTTTCCACATACCTTGCCCAGCTTACAAAGGACGTAGAGCCGGATGACAAAGAGCTTTTCAGTATTGACGATATCAATCCTGAACTGCCTAATGTGGTGCTTGTTTGGCAATGCCAGAACCAGGGCCCGTATTCAAACACATATCTGTATGGAGAAAGCATAGACAACCTTGTTCCAACTTTGCTTAATCCTAATGAGATGCTGGACGGATGCGTGGTAAGCGGCAATTATGTATGGCCTGCATTCAAGGTACCAACTTACCTTCATGTTAACCATCCAATCCTTCTTGAACTGTATAAAAACCATGGAAAGACAATTAATTTCAGGGGAGTTATATTCTGCAGGAGCCACCAGCCTACCAACTGGCATAAGCAGAGATGTGCAAGTTTTAATGTGAAGCTGGCACAGTATCTTGGTGCCAACGGCCTTGTTATGGCATGGGAAGGCGGCGGAAATGCTTGCGTTGATGGAATGCTTACCATACAGACAGCTGAGAAGAACGGTATAAAGGCATCCACAATAACCTTTGAATTCGGAGGCGAGGATGGTACGGAAGGTATACTTCTTGTTGATGATGTGCCAGAAGCAGATGCTATCATTAGCGGAGGCTCCATAGAAAAGCACTACCTGCTGCCCGATGTAGATAGGGTTGTTGGAGGAGATTCCCTTAGGCTTAACAAGGAATCGGGAGGCTTCTTCCCACCATCTGATAAGGCTATAGAGTTTGATACCACTACCCAGCTGTATCTTGGCGGAAACCAAGCAGGAGCAGGCAAAAATTTTGCTGAATCCTATTAATGTAATAGAATGTGCATAGTATTCTTGCACTGAAAGAGTATACACCGGCAGCCTTGTTGGTTTTTCAGCTCGCAGGATTGTCGGTGTATATTTTTTTCACAGTCATTTTAAAATTACCTATGGATAGTAGTAAGTATATGGATAAAATATCTGGTAAGTAGGAGGTATAGCAATGATATTAAAAGGAAGAAAGGTTATTGCCATTGGCGATAGGGATGGAGTACCAGGACTAGATATTAAAGCATGTGCAGGAGACCCTACATTTGCAGGTCCTCTGGCAGGTGTGGAGCTTGGCTTAAGAGTTTACCACATTGTAGAGCCTGAGATGAAGAAAGAATTCGATTCAGCTGTATATGATGAGCAGTGCGGTATGATGGAAATGGTTCTTGATGTTGACGAGATTATAAAGGAAGTCAACACAATCAGAGCGCAGCATACAAAGTTTGATGACTAATAAGAATATAAGGAAGAATTAGGTGATATATTTAATTTAGTAGGGGAGGATTTTAAAATGGTAAAAGCTTATACACAGCTTTTAATGAAAAAATATATAACCGGGCGAGGAGCCATTTCTTCTCTTGGGAATATGGGTAGAAAGCGTGCAGCCATAGTGCTTGACAGGGGAGTAGTTTCACCTGAAAATCTGGATAAAATTACTGGCTATCTTAAGGATGGAGGAACGGAATATCAGGTGGTAGCTGATATCCGCACAGAACCTTACTTTAAGGATATTTTAAAAGCGAGACAGACAGTAAATGAATTTCAACCTGACATGATAGTAGCTATAGGTGGCGGATCTGTTATGGATACGGCTAAGGCACTTTGGCTTTTTTATGAGCATCCGGAGATGCCCTTCGAGGATGCATTTAAGCCGTTTCAGCTTCCGCCAACCACAGGAAAGGCAATCATAGTTGCTGTTCCTACCACCAGCGGTACAGGCTCAGAGACAACTTCCTGCGCTGTATTTACTAACCAGGATACAAATCAGAAGTCACTGATGCTGGGAAACAACCTTATTCCTGAGTATGCCATTCTGGATGCTGATTTTACTGATACTCTTCCTGACCATATAGCAGCACAGACAGGCATGGATGCGCTTACTCATGCAATGGAGGCATCTGTAAGTGCAAATACGAGCCCTATGGTAGTCACATTAGCCATTTCAGCAGCACTGGACATGTTTGAATATCTTCCTATTTCTGCAGGAACCGGAGCAGAGGGAACAAGTAAATACGAGGCAAGGGAGAGATGCCACAATGCTGCATCACTTGCAGGAGTGGCCATTACCAATTCCTTCTGTGGCCTTGCACATGCATGCGACCAGCCAGGTTCGTTCTTTAAGCTTCCTCATGGACTGGTTTGTGGAATGTTCCTTCCATATACTACTGCTCTGGCTTCTCCTCATCCTACATATGCAGCTGTTGCAAGAAGGCTGGGTTGCAATGGAAAAACCGAAGCCGAGCTATGCAGCCAGCTGGTAGATCATTTATGGAGCTTTACTGAAAAAATGGGGCTTTGCCACAGCTTTAAGGAACTGAATATAGATGAAACTGCATACATGGAACAGCTTCCGCTGTTTGTAAAAGCTGCATGTGAATCTATGTCATCCAAACTTTCACCTCATCCTTTGGATGAAGTTTCAGCTACTAGGCTTTTCAAAGACATATATTATGGCATTAAGCCAGAAGTAGAAAAAAATAGATAGTCTGTCTATAAAGATATATTAAAAATTATCTAGGTGTTTATCATTCAGATGATAAAATTTTAAAATTTTGCGATATTATTTTTCTAGGGTATTTAAAAGATAGTTGAAACTCCGCCTAGTGATTTTCGTATAAGTAATTATTAATATGGACCAGGTGTTCGTACCTTTTTGGGCGCACTAAGCAGATAAATCTATTTTTTAACTTAGCTCAAGGTATTGTTGCTTATTGTGTTTTAGTGATAACTTTAAATTTTACAGAAAAAGGGGGCATCGTAAACTACTTATTCAGTAGTTTTGGATGCCCCCTTTGCGTATTTTGTTTATAGTCAGCGGATATGATAAGAATATAATTGAGCCAAAAGCCTAAGTATTATGGTAATATAAAGATGCAGCTGCAGGGATAGTGAACGATACTTAATTTTTAAATATATACAGTGATGGTCTTTTCGCTGATGTGGCTTACAAAACTGACATAAGCATGAAGAACGGCTTGGGTAAAATAGCTCACTATCTAAAAGGATTTGAAGAGATACCATAACTTAAGCCTATGACGATGAGGATGGAATCACTTAGAATTTGGAGATGAATTATATGAATAGAAAAAATACAAGAAAAATAAAGGTAGGAGATATATACATAGGCGGAGATTCAAGTATATCCGTGCAATCCATGACAAATACTGATACTAAAGATGTGGCTGCTACTGTAAACCAAATCCTTGATTTGGAGAAAGCAGGGTGCGACATAATAAGATGTGCCGTTCCCGATATGGCAGCAGCGGAGGCTTTAAAGGATATAATAAAGCAAATTCATATACCTTTGGTTGCAGATATACATTTTGATTACAGGCTTGCACTTAAATCCATAGAAAATGGAGTCGCCGCTTTAAGAATAAACCCGGGCAATATTGGAAGCCAGGACAGAATAAAGCTGGTAGTTGAGGCGGCTAAGAAAAAAGACATTCCTATCAGGATCGGGGTCAATTCCGGTTCTCTGGGAAAAGACATATTGGGAAAGTACGGGAAGGTTTGTCCTGAAGCACTGGTAGAAAGCGCTCTGAGACATGTAGGCATACTTGAAAGCTTAGGCTTTTACAATATTGTTATTTCTTTAAAATCCTCCGATGTAATGCAAACCATAGAGAGCTATAGATTGATATCGGGAAAAGTGGACTATCCTCTTCATATAGGAGTTACGGAAGCGGGAACTTTGTTCAGCGGCACCGTGAAATCCTGTGTAGGCATCGGGACTCTTCTGGCCGAAGGAATAGGAGATACTATAAGGGTTTCTCTCACCGGTGATGTATTGGATGAAGTTAAGGTGGGCCGTGAAATACTGAAAGCTTTGGGACATATAAATGAGGGCGTCAAATTTGTATCCTGTCCCACTTGCGGAAGGACCCAGATCAACCTTATTGACATAGCGAAAGAAGTTGAAAGAAGACTGGCCCAATGCGATAAGAACATCAAGGTGGCTGTGATGGGCTGTGCAGTAAATGGACCAGGTGAAGCGAGGGAAGCGGATATAGGCATCGCCGGCGGGAAGGGCGAAGGACTGATTTTCAAAAAAGGTGAGATAGTGAAAAAGGTAAAGGAAGAGTATCTGATAGAAGAACTGATAAAAGAAATCGAAAAGATGTAAGAGCAGATTAGAGATAAAGCTTCGGGGAAGGATACCCTGGAGCTTTATCCTTAATCTTTTATTTTATTGCTCATAAATCATAATAATATATTTTGAAGTGAAAAATATAAGCAATATGATAAAATGAAGGTAAGGATTATAGAGTGACTACGAAAAGGGATGGTTGAGAATATATGAGAAAAGTGAGACTGATCTATAACCCGGTGGCAGGGGATGCAAGGTTTAAGAACAGACTGGACACAGTTATAAAAAATTTTCAAAAATCGGGATACATAGTTTCACCTTACAGGCTTATGAAAGCCAATGACATGGATAACGCCCTGTGTGATTTAGATGATAAATATTCCGCTATAGCCATATCCGGCGGAGACGGCACCATAAACAATCTCATCAATGCCATGAGGAGAAAGGCTGTGGATCTGCCTATAGGCATCTTTCCCTTCGGGACTTCAAACGATTTTGCAGCTCATATAGGGATACCCAAGAATATTTCTCAATGCTGTGATATGATAACGGACGGCGAAATAATAAATGTAGACGCAGGCACAGTAAACGGTACCTATTTTGTGAATGTGTGCAGCGCAGGTCTTTTAGCCGACGTACCCTATAAGACGGATATAGGCATGAAGAACAGCCTGGGCAAGATGGCTTATTATTTAAAAGGCTTTGAAGAAATACCGAAGCTCAAACCTATAGCGATGAGGATGGAGTACGATGATAAAGTCATCGATGACAACTTTTATCTTTTCCTGGTTTTAAACGGCAGGTCTGCCGGAGGCTTCTTAAGGCTGGCTCCTTATGCTTCTGTTTGCGATGGGCTTTTGGATGTGATCGCCATAAAAGCAGCAAACATCACAAATGTGATAAATCTTGTTTTAAAGGTGCTGAAGGGAGAGCATACAAGTGATCCCAATATATATCATTTCCAGACGGATAATCTTAAGATATCCTCCAATCAAATTTTTGAAAGCGATATAGACGGAGAGAGAGGCCCTGTTTTTCCCCTTTCGATAGGCGTGAAAAAAGGGGACATAAAAGTGTTCATCCCCAGCCATGGATAATGATGGATGTTAATATAGATATTTAATTGTGATAGTATATTATTAAGGCTCATGAATAATATATAATAATTTAACGCTGAATGAAGTCTCGTTCAACTTTGTTAATAAAGAGGGGGAATGATCACCGTGAAATTCAAACTAAAGCTGCTTCCTTTATTCCTTATACTTATGATCATGATATCGGGCTGCTCCATGGAAAAAGAAGCAGCACCTGCGCTGCAGCTGGATGAGGTCGATGCCAGAAGCTTTTACAATATCGATGCAGAACTGAATGCTGAGGAAAAGACCCTTACGGCGGTTCAGGAAGTGAATTATTATAACAATGATGATATGGAGATGAAGGAATTATATTTCCATGTATATCCCAACGCGTTCAAAACTAAGGAAACAGCTCCCTTCCTGTTTGATGATTTTGATAATGCGTATAAGAGAGGCTTTGAGCCGGGATACGGAGAAGTAACTTCCGTCACTCAAAAGGACAGGAACGGCGAGAAACTTTTAAAACATTCCCTGTCAGGAGAAGGAGCAACTATATTGAAGGTGGAACTGGCGGCTCCATTAAAGCCCTATGAGAGAGTGAATCTCAAGATTGAGTTCATACTGCAGATACCTCCTGCTGGAGAGCGGTTTGGATATGGAGAAAACAATTTCAATATGGGCAACTGGTACCCCATAGCCGCAGTCTATGATGAAAAAGACGGCTGGAATCTGGATAAATATTTCGCTATCGGAGACCCTTTTTACAGCGATGCCGCAGATTATAGAGTCAGCATAAAAATTCCGGATAACTATACTGTTGCAGCTTCAGGCCGGCTCATTGAGGAAAAGAAAGAAGACAGCAGGGTACAGCGCATTTACGAAGGAAAGGCTCTCAGAGATTTTGCATTTGTTGCCAACAGCAATTTTACAGTGCTTGAGGAAGAAGTAGACGGGATTAAGGTCATGTCATATTACTATCCCGAAGACAGGATAAGGGGGGAAGAAGCTCTGGAATATGGAGTTCAATCCATAAAGCTTTTTAACAAATTATATGGCAAATATCCCTATCCTGTTTATTCCGTAGTCCAAACCGAATTCCCCAGCGGCATGGAATATCCTGCTTTGGTATATATAAGCGACAAATACTACAAGCCCGACTATTCCAGCGATCCTTTGATTATAACCGTAGCCCATGAAACAGCTCATCAATGGTTTTATGGCATCGTAGGCAATGATCAAGTCGACGAGGCTTGGCTCGATGAAGGCTTTGCCGCCTATTCGGAAACGGTATTTGCGGAGAAAACTTACGGAAAGAAAACGGCACAGGATTATTACAGAAGAACTGTGGAAGATAGTGTGAAGGAAGCTATGTCCTCTCGAACCATAGATGGAAGCGTGGTCAAATCCCTGTCAGAATTTAAAAACTGGGATGATTACGGCCCTACTGCTTATGACAGAGGGGCTCAAGTCCATAATGAGCTTAGGAATATGCTCGGAGACGATACCTTCTTGAAGATTGTAAGAACCTATGTAGATAGATATAAATTCAAAATTGCAACTACCGATGATTATATAAAAGTATGCGAAGAGGTAAGCGGAAAGGATCTGACGGAATTTTTCAGGCCATGGATCGGAGACAGCAAATAATTTCCGGCTGTAGATTTGTTCTACGGCTTTTTTTTGCTTCATACTTTTTTCGTATTTCCTCGTATATAACTATGAATCACAATTAGCTTGATGAATTGGAGGAATTTTATATGGTTAAGAAAAAGGTAGGCACTATAACCTTAGCTATTGGCCTGATTACAGCGGGTGCAGTGCTCTTTGCCCAAAATTTTACTGATCTTCCTATAAAGGATATATATAAGTATTGGCCTTTGCTGCTCATAGGACTGGGGCTGGAGATAGTTATATATATGTCTGTTTACGGGAGAGATAATGCAAATGTGAAGTTGAGCATAGACGGCTTATGCATAATTTTTATTATCCTGGCTGCAATAATCGGCAGCGGAAACTTCATAGGCTTCAGACATATGCGTATACAGGGAATAGGAGATATACCCTTTATCGGAGGCTTGGGATACCGGGGTCAGATAGAGGAAAACATAAACCGGTCGGGTATATCCAAGGACTATGACATAAAGGAACTGAAACTTACCAACAGCTTTGGGGATATTGAAATAAGAAAAGGCAAATCTGATGAAATCAGATTGGAAGCTGTGGCAACAGTTCAGTATAATGATGAGAGGAAAGCTAAAAATTATGTAAAAAATGCTTTAAAGATTGAAGAAGGCGAAGTTACAAATATTTATATTGAGGACTTATCAAATCTTGCCAACAGAGATTATAATAAAGCCATGGTGGACTTTATAGTATATATTCCCGAGGGAATAACCTTAGATATAAAGAACAGCTTCGGCAAGATTGAAATAGAAGGTGGAGGAAAGACCACAGTAAAAAACGGCAATGGAGATATTAAGCTCATAAATTGCTCCGAAGATGCAGAAATAAAGAATTCCTTCGGGAAAATAGAAATTGAGAATATAAAGGGAAGCATAGATGCCTCAAACAGCAATGGAAGCATAGATATAAGAAAAGCTGCCGGAAATATTGATGCCGATACCTCCTTCGGCAATGTAAGGCTTGAAGAAGTCGGAGGAAACATAGAAGCTGAGAGCAGCAACGGCAATATAGAAATATTTAAAGCAAAGGGCAATATAGAAGCAAAAACTTCCTTTGGAAATGTGAGATTGGATAAAGAAAGCATAGATAACGGAAAGGTTTCTGCCGAAACCAGCTTTGGAAGCATCAAAGGCTTCGATGATGCAAGTGTTCGGGACTCCGGACAGAAGAAGAGCCTGGAAGCCGCTTACGGCAACGGCAACAGGGATATAAAATTGAAAACCAGCAATGGCAACATAGAAGCAAGATAGGAAAGAAATTGGGGGATATTCCCCTTTCCTCATTTTTTTGAAGAATAATCAAAAAAAATTCGTCAAAACACATAAGTCGGAGGGCGGTGGGTAAATTTGAAAGATGAGGAGCTCATTGAGCTTATAATAAATGGAAATACGGAACTGTATGCTGAACTGATAGAGAGATATAAAAACAAGGTATATTCTACAGCTTACAGCTATACGAGGGATTATGAGGAAGCCAAGGACTTGACTCAAGAGATATTCATAAAGGTGTATAACAATCTGTCCGGCTTTCAAAATAAAGCCCAGTTCTCTACATATCTTTACAGAGTAGCAGTAAACAGGTGCATAGATTGGACCAGAAGAAAGCGGCCCAAGACCATTTCCATTCTGACCTGCCAGGATGATGAAAATGTAGATATATATGATTTTATAGCCGATTATGACAGCAATCCGGAGGAAATACTACTGAGGCAGGAGAATATGGATTTCATAAGGCGGGAGGTAAATAATCTGCCTGAGATATATAGCACAGTGATGATCATGTATTACTTTCAGGAGTTCAGCCCACAAGAGATTTCAGACATATTGGGGGTTCCGAGGAAAACTATTGACACCAGGCTTTTCAGAGCAAGAAATCTTATCAAGGAAAGAATAAAAAGGAAGCTGGATTTTGGGGGTGGGAAAGTTGCTATGCAGCCGAGTTAGAAAGAGCTTACACAGCTATGCGGCAGGCGAGACAGAAGGATTGGAGCATTTCCTTATAAAGGAGCATCTAGACAACTGTCCTTCCTGTAAAGCGGAATATGAAAGGATACTGGAGATAAAATCCATATTGTCGAATATGGGAAGAAATATTGCGGTTCCTTGCAGTCTCGTGGTAAATATTATGGAGGCTATTGACCTGGAAAAATATAAAGCTATAGGGATTCATGCTCTCAATAACCTGAGAAACTTTGGGATCAGCTTTATAGCAGCAGGGCTGATCATATCCCTATTCAGCGTAGCCCCTGGTATGGGATGCTCCAATAAAAGATTCATCGGGAGGAGCATGGCAAAGGTCCAGGAAAGCATACTAAAGCCCTTTGAGGTGCTAAACAATAGCGTTATCAGCATTTCAGATAAGATATCAAATTTAAATGAAGCAATGAGTGCAAACAATGAGTAATTAATAGGGGGGACCAGAATGATCCGGGATATTTTATTCTTTTGTTTTTCTTTGATACCGGGTGCTGCTCATATGTCTATGGGTTTTTTCAAGCGGGGAGTTCAATTGATGGTAACGACCATCGGGGCTTTTTCCCTTTTGATCAGTTTTAATACGGAGCAATTGGTTGCTGTGGTATGCTTGCCATTATGGTTTTTTAGTTTTTTCGACGGGTATAATATAAGAAAGCAGATAGCCGCAGGCAATACCGTAAAAGATGAAGAAGTATACAGCTATGATATATTTTTTAATAACAAAAAATATTTGGGGCTTGGGCTTTTGCTGCTCGGACTTATAGGCCTCATCAATTCCCTTCCTAACAGCCTGATAATATCCTTATTCGGCGTCAGCTCACAGAATATTTATTGGATGCTGAGAAGAAGCATCGTGCCATTATTTTTAATAATAATCGGTTCATACTTGCTTATGAAAAGCAGGAAAAAATAAATCGCCATAATTTTGCAGTTTGATTTTAAAATGCTTTTGTGATAATATATAATGTGTTTAAAAAATTGCGCTCGTAGCTCAGTTGGATAGAGTACTTGACTACGAATCAAGGGGTCGCATGTTCGAATCATGTCGGGCGCACCATATGTGTGAATTATAAAACCTTGAAAATCCAAGGTTTTTTGTTTTTTTGATTTAGTAGAACAGCGCTGCTGTATTTATCGGAATAGTGAGAAAAATGAGAATAATAAGAAATAAATGAGAAAAACAAGATAAAAATGAGAAAAAGTAAAAGATCCTTTTTTAGTATTATATAATACTAAAAAAGAGCACTTAATTCCAGTTTCTACTCTTGCTAATAGGTGGTATAATTAAAATTTTGAACAAATATTTCTCAAAAAAGAGTGACAAGCTGTAGAATAGAGGTGTTCTGGCTTAAGATACTATTTTAAGGAGGTCTCACTATGTTAAATAACAGTCGTATGAAAAGGATCTGGATAATTCTTTTAGTAGTTGTTATGGTAGTTACTATGTTGACTGCGTGCTCACAGCAAGCTGCGCCCAATTCACCGGCTTCTTCGGGTGAGTCCGAAACGCCAGTTTTACCTACAAAAATGGAAGGTGACGAGTTTAATAATGGTGCTATTGGACTGCATGGCGGCGTATCCAGTTGCAGCGAATATTCCTCTCAGATAGGCATCGATGTTCTAAAAGCAGGTGGCAATGCTGTAGATGCAGCAGTTGCGACAGCTTTTGCCATAGGGGTAGTTGAACCGAACCTTAGCGGTGTAGGCGGCTGCGGTATGATGAACATTTATCTTAAGGATACTAACGAGTACATAATCTTAGAATACATGGAAACTGTCCCCAAAGCTGTCACTCCCGGATGGTTTAATAAGGATGAAGATTCGTACACTGCCAAGAACGCAGCTGTTCCCAGCCAAGTAAACGGTTTGCTTACAGCTTTGGAAAAGTACGGGACAATGAGTCGTCAGGAAGTTATGGCTCCTGCAATCAAACTAGCAAAAGAAGGCTTTAAGATGGATTCAAGGCTTGCCGGAGCTATAGCTGATAATTTCGATCTCTTTTCTGAACCAGGGAAAGAATATCTGCTTGAACTGTATACTAATGGGGGCATTCCTTATTCTGAAGGAGATTTGTTTAAGAATGAGGATCTTGCAAATACTCTTCAGGCAATAGCTGATGGTGGTATAGATGAGTTCTACAAGGGCGATCTTGCTAAGAAGATAGTAGACGGACTCCGTGCAGGCGGCAGCCTTATCACAATGGAAGATATGAAAGATTATGAGGCTGCAATTCGCGAACCTATCAAAACAACATATCATGGATATGAAGTAATCGCTCCTCCAGCTCCGTCCAACGGCGGTGACTGGCTGCTGGAAACTCTCAACATTCTTGAGAGCTACGATCTTAAAGCAATGGGATTCAATACACCGGAATATATCTTCACATTTAATGAAGCATCTCGCTTGGGCCTCGCAGATTCCTATGCTTTTATAGGAGACCCTGCTTTCTATGATTTGCCTATCGACAAAATGGTATCAAAAGAATATGCAACCGAACGTGTTAAGCAGATGCCTAAAGATAAGGTCCTTGAGAATCCACCTGCAGGAGACCTGCCTGTTAAACGCTTGGATCCTACTGGTGAAGAAAGCAAGCACACGAGCCATATTGCCGTTATCGACGAAATGGGCAATATTGTTTCCACAACTAATACACTTGGATTAGGTTGGGGCTGCAAATTTGCCGTTCCCGGAACAGGCTTTTTCTATAACAGCCATATATCCAATCTGGAACACGATCCTGCCAAGTCGGATAGTCCTGACTATGTAATGCCTGGCAAACGCGTGCGAAGCACAATCACACCTTCACTGGTGCTTAAGGATGGAGAGCCTATAATGGCTATCGGTTCCCCAGGTTCACTAGCTATTCCTCCGGCGGTCGCAATGGTTATAAACAATGTCTTGTTGTTTGATATGAATATACAGCAAGCTATAAACGCTCCCCGGGCTATGGCTATAGACCGTTTCGGCCCTACTATGACTATTGAACAAGGACGCTTTGATGAGGCTACTGTCAAGGCTTTGGAAGCATATGGCTATAAGATCAAGGCTGTTAAGGATTATGATTCTGCAGTTGGCGGTATTGCAGCTATCTATTTGGATAAAAAGGCCGGTATCTTCTATGCCGGCGGTGACCCAAGAAGAAACTATAAAGCTCTTGCTTATTAAAATAATAATTATTCTTAAACATTACGTAGGGTATATACAATAATGCAGATTCTTTTATGAGTCTGCATTATTGTACACATGGCTGAAAGATAAAAATGAGAAAATCATAAAACAAATCTAAATACGAGAGGTAAATCCTCCCTGTAGCAAGGAGTGATATTTGTGACAGAAACCTTTTTAGTTTTGTTTATTGTGTTAGGTATAGTTGCTGCAGCAAGTTTCGTCTTTAAAAACGATGAAGCAAAACTAGCGCCGATAATTTTTGCTGCCGCTGCAGCCGGAGCGCTGGCAGCAGGCATGGGCCTGCGTATACGTGAACTTGTGGAAGGCCCATTTGCTTATCTTGATTCAGTATTGGCTGTGATGGCCGGAATGTTATTCGTTATGATACTTATGTATAACGGCACCTTTGAGCTTCTCTTTGAAAATATAATCATAAAAAAGCGCAGTGCTTTTCTTCAAGCCTTGCTGCTGATCCTTTTAGTAGCGCTGCCTGGTATATTTACAGGTACAGCTGCAGCCTGCGTCTTTACAACAGGAACAATGGTTGGCATATATCTCATCAAAAAAGGTGTGGAAAAATACAGAGCAGTACAGTTTGTGTCTGTCGGAGCTCTGTTTGGTTTACTTTTGCCGCCCATCTGTCTTCCTGCTATGATAACTGTAGTTTCGCGAAGCGGAAGTTTTCCCGCATCCTTTGAGGGTTATACGATACCTTTGCTGATTATTGTACTGCCTGCATTGCTTGTATATTCGGGCATGTCGGCAAAATGGATAGGAGAGCTGGAGGCAGAGCCGGCTACATTAAATTCAATGCCGTCCCGATGCATTATACCGATTGCAGTAGTAGCGGTATTGCTTTTCAACCACAACTTCCTGTTTAAATTAATGCCATTCCTTGGATATCCTCTTATATTTTTTATAGGTACAATTCTGGCAGTCTTGCTGCCTGCTAAGAAAGCAAATGTTATTGAGAGTTCAGGAAAGGCAGTCGGCCTCATAGCTCCTGTGATAGCCGTTGCTTTTACAGTCGCTTCAGCGCTGGAGATATTGACCCTTACAGGTGTTACAGGAAAGCTGGCCACAATATGGTATACGGTCAATCCTGCTGTGTTTACTGCGGTGTCTATGGCAATAGTCGTACTATGCGGAGTATTTTTTGGGGGGCCTTTTGCTGCCATAGCAGCAGTGATTTCCTCCTATGTGATAGGTGCAATAGCTTATGAAGGCAATGAGATGCTTTTAACTGCTCTTTCTGCCGCTCTTTGTACAGCAATTTTTATGCCTATTCGCGGCGGCCTTATTGCGAGTACGGCAGCTGCTATTGGTGCTGATAGTATAGATGTCAAGAAGATAATTTCAGGAGCTGCTTTTCCTGTAGCACTTATTCTTATAATAGGTGTAATTTATGCCTTAGCATATAAAAATCTTGTGTTCTTGATAGTGTAAGGAGGATTGTATATGGGGGCTTTATATTTCATTTATCAAGGCTTAGCAGCAATTATATGCTTGCTGACTTTATGGGAGTTACTCAAGGAAAAATCTTTTTCCCGGGCGCTTAGTTTAGGACTGGTCAGCATTCCGCTGATTCTCAGAACCCTTATGATTAAGTGATATACTGGAAGAATGTGAGGAATGACTATGAAAAAACAGTTTATTATGAATATTGCCGTTCTCATAGCGGTTGCTGCCATATGCATATTGTCGGGAAATGATTTTCTGCGTATGCACGAACCCGATTTGATCGCTGTGACTAACCAAAATCTTACTGAGGTTAAGATGCTCAGCGAATACAGCCCTGGACTGAAAGGAACAGCTGGAGATACGGAGGTTTATGTTATTAAAGGGAAGAAAGCCGGTGCCAGCATGCTCATACTTGGCGGTACTCATCCAAATGAGATTGCAGGGATGTTAAGCGCCGTTACCTATATAGAAAATGCCAGGGCAGAATCAGGCACACTGTATATAATACCTCGGGCCAACAACAGCGGTTACACTCATACCGCACCGCTTTGGGGCATGATGGATATTGTAGATTTTAAGCTGCCCGACGGTTCTGTACGGGAATTTCGTATAGGAACGCGTCTTACCAATCCAGTGCATCAGTGGCCGGATCCCAATTACTATAATGGGAATTCAGGCCGCGAGCTTAAGCATGAGGAAGTTGCAGAAATCCGAAATCTTAATCGAAACCATCCTGGCAATGAAAAAGGTACGCTTACTGAAAAGGTCAACTATGGGATTGCAAACCTCATCCGCACGGAAAAGATAGATATAACTTATGATGGCCACGAAGCGGGGCCGGAGTTTTTACGAGTAAACTATCTAATAGCCCATGAGCGGGCAATGCCTGTTGGTTCTATGGCAGTCATGAATGCCAATATTGAGGGACTGCCGTTTGCGATAGACCTTTCAGGCAAAACATCCTATGGCCTTTCGCATCGTGCTCTGGGAGATAACACAGAAACCTTGGCGACACTTTTTGAAACTTTAAACCCTGCACAAGGCTGTAGACGTGGTAAAATGAGCAAGGAGCTTGTTCTCGGCGGAATAGACCAAAACTATGTAGATATAACCAACAGAGGGCTGCTGAGTTCTGGCGAACTTAGCGCTGAAGGCAGCAGCATCAACCAGCGTACTGCTAATCATGCGGTTATGTGCAGAGAACTTATGATAGCATTTAGCGAATCCAATCCTGATAAACCGATAGAAGTTTCTGGTATGCCAAGTTATGACGATTATATTAACAAAGGTCTGGAAAACATTTTGCTTTCTATTAATAAATAAATTTCTTTAGGAGGAAAACAACAATGAAGAATTCAAAAATTTTTACTGTCGTATTGCTATTACTTTTAGCAGTCTCCATGCTGGTCACAGCTTGCAGCGGCGGTCAAGCTCCTGCATCTTCTTCCGAGCCGGCTTCTTCTGCACCCGCGGGCATTGAACCTTCAGGCACTGAACCTGCGGAAGCCGGGAAGGTTGAACGTCACACCAGTGACGATAACAAGGTAGTCACTTTAAACGGCGAGCTCAAGGCTATGGAGACTCCAGTGCTTCTTACGTCTGTAGGCCAGTCCGCCGATGTTTCTATGCTGGATGCTTTATTAAAGAAGATAGGTGCTGAATATACCTTCAATACGACTGCTAAGGCTGACGATATGGGTGGTGCAAAAACCATAATTATCGCTACAGGTGCAAGCTCAAAGGGATTAGGTGCCGCGGGCATATCTGCCGATGAAGAAAAGGCAAGGGGAAAAGAGCTGCTTCAGGCTTGCAAAGATAACGAAGTAACGGTTATTATGGCCCATCTTGGAGGTACTTCAAGGCGCGGTAAGCTCTCCGATGAGTTTTCAGATATGGTGCTGGAGTATGCTTCAGGTATCATAATGGTTGAAGACGGTAACGATGATGGTAAATTCAGCGATTTTGCCAAGGAGAAGAATATTCCTATTACATTGGTAAATAAAATTGCAGATTGCATAGATCCGCTTAAGACAATGTTTGGGAAATAACACGAGCTCCATTGGGTGAATTTTAAGCCCGCATCCCTTACATTTTAATAACATGGGTAGGGATGCGGGCATAGTAAAACTTGCTGTATCGGATCTTCTTCCAACTCTACCCATAATACTGAATAAACTCAACGGAGGGATAAAACTTGCAAATAGAACTATTAGTTTTTATTGTAATGCTGGGCGCATTTTTGCTTGGTAATTTTCTGCTAAAGTTGCCTGTGAGCATTTCTATGATCATGGGGGCAGTGCTTGGTGCTTTGGTTGCTGGAGAAGGTTTTCCGCTCCGTCATCTATTTGAGGGTACCTTTGTATACATAGATACTATACTTATTATTTCTACAGCAATGATCTTTATGAAGGTTATAGAAAAATCCGGAGCTATGGAGGCTCTTAATGTCACTATTGTAAAACGGTTTCATAAGATACCGGCTGTAATGCTTATTATGCTTATGCTCATGATCATGTTTCCGGGCATGATCACCGGGTCCTCAACAGCTGCGGTACTTAGTGCAGGGTCTATTGTGGCACCGGTTTTGCTGCTTATGGGTATTCCTGCTCCGCAGACAGGAGCTATACTTGCTATAGGCTCCATTATGGGTATGGCGGCCCCGCCGGTAAATATTCCTGCAATGTTGATTGCAGGCGGTGTAGATATGCCTTATATCGGGTTTGAAGGGCCCCTGCTTTTCCTTACCATTCCAGGAGCAATCTTTACGGTGTTATTCATAGGTATGAGATACTGCAAAAACTTAAATTATGATGAGATAATCAAAAACCTTAACTTCAATATGAACGCCAAACATGGCTTTAAGTTATACCTTCCTATTCTGACAGTACTGACGCTTATGGTTTTAACGCGTGTGCTTCCAACCGCTATACCAAACCTCGGCATGCCGCTTATCTTTATGCTAGGTAGTATTGTGGGAATGTTTACAGGAGAAAAACTGGATTTCATAAGCACTGTAAAGGATGCAATGAACACGACGGTACCAGTGCTGGGCAAACTGATGGGGGTGGGCATGTTTATACAAATCATGACCCTTACGGGAGTCAGGGGATATATAGTAATAAGCTGCCTTGGTCTTAGCACAGTGCTTCTTTATGTAGCAATTGCTACGGTTATGCCCGCCTTCGGAGCAGTTTCTTCCTATGGAGCCGCATCTGTGTTGGGGGTGCCTTTCTTGCTGGCACTTCTTTCTGGGAATCAAATAATCGTTGCAGCAGCGCTTTCATTCATATGCTCTTTAGGTGACTTGATGCCTCCTACTGCTTTGGCCGGTAACTATGCCGCCCAGATAGTAAACGAAAGATATTTCAAGGTATTGCGCTATTGCTTAATACCGTTTACAGCATGCATTATATTCGGTATAATTTGTCTGATTTACTCTAAAAACCTTAGTTTTTTAGTGTAACGGGAGGTGTTTTGCGTGTTATATATTTATCTTGGAATAATATTGTTCTTAATAATATTTATATTATGGAATATGTTTGAAGAAAAGGACATCCTTGCTCAAATCGATGCGGCATTGGTGCTTGTCCCTCTGGTGCTTCGGCTGCTGCTTATCAAGTAATAAGGTGGTGATTAAAGATGACGATAAAAAAAATAAAAGCCTCTAAGACTACCGCTGCTTTGTTGCAGTTTTGTGCAGTTTTGTGCATATTTCTGTTGTCACAGCAATTCCTTTCCATGAGAGAACCCGAAATGATCTACAAAGGTCCCGGTGTAACTGCGGTAAAGATGCTCAGCGAATACTATTCAGATATAGCAGGTACTGCCGCTGACACTGAGGTTTATGTGCTTAAGGGAGAAAAGCCGGGCCCATCTATGTTGGTACTTGGTGGGACTCATCCCAACGAGCCTTCGGGTTTTCTGGCAGCCATATTGCTTATTGAGAATGTAAAGCCCAAAGAGGGAACTCTTTATGTTGTGCCACGCACCAATAACAGTGCGTTTACTTGCACCGATCCGCAGGAAGGTGAACCAATGCGTTTTACTATTGAGACCGATAACGGGCCACGATGGTTCCGGTTTGGTTCACGTGCGACAAATCCAGTGCATCAGTGGCCCGATCCGGAGATCTACATACATGCTTCTTCAGGACAGAGACTTTCAGGGAGTGAAACCCGCAATATCAACCGGTCATATCCCGGCAGAACAGACGGAACCTTTACGGAAAAGATAAGTTTTGGAGTGAGCGAGATGATTCGAAAAGAGGGGATAAATATTACAGTGGACCTTCACGAAGCCTCACCGGAATATCCCACAATTAATGCAATCGTAGCTCACGAGGATGCAATGGAGCTTGCTTCACAGGCTCTTATAAATATGCAGATAGAAGGCATGGATATAAGTCTTGAGCCTTCGCCCAAGAATCTTCATGGGCTTACCCATCGTGAGCTGGGCGACTATACTGATACATTGGCTGTCCTTATGGAAACCTCAAATCCGTCTCAGGGTCGTTTGCGCGGACGGACAGATGAAAGCCTTGTTGTAAATGGAATCGATAAATTTTATGAAATGGCAGATGAATATGGGAGGCTCTATGTACCGTTTGATGAAAAGGGTCATCCTATTCAGGAGCGTGTGGCCCGCCATATTACCGGCATAGCGCAGCTTGCTTCAGCTTATAGTGAATTAGGCCTAGGCGGCAGTTTGGTGATCGACGGTATACCTACGTATATGGATATTGCAGAAGGTGGACTGGGTTCCTATTTGGCACACAAACAATAATAGGCTTATGAAGAAAGGATAATGCTATGAAGCAAAATTATAAACAACTTGCGCTATGTCTTTTCATCTCGCTGTTTTTGGCTGGCTGCACACCGGCTGCTGATTTTGCACAAAAGCCACCTGACTCTGCAAAGGAAGCATCTTCTGGATCAAATTCGCAAATCCCCGGCTCAACTGTTGCTGACGGCTCTATTACAGATGCTTGGGAGACTAAAGGGCTCTTCGCTCCAGAAAAAGCGGCAACCACTATAATTGAAACCTATAAAATCTGTGAGGGAACTGAGGCTGAAAATGAGATAACCGTGTTGACAGCTATGGAGGAAGGCCCTACAATTTTTATTGTAGCAGGACAGCATGCCGACGAGGTGGCTGGATACACAGCTATTAATAAACTTAAGAGTATAGAGCTGAAAAAAGGTAAGGTATATATACTTTCTCCGGCAAATATGCCGGGCTTTAAAGCCGAGCCCAAAACGCGCTATGTCAACGCTGAGGAAGATCTTAACCGTTCATTCCCCGGCAATAAGGACGGCACAAAAGCCGAGCAGCTGGCAGCGGCCATATATGCTGAAATAGAAAAAATAAAGCCTGTCTTGATACTGGATCATCATGAGGCTAGGATGATCAAAGCTGATAGGGATTTTTTGGGGAGTTCACTTATATATACTACTTTGAACGGTATGGAGGATCTTTTCCTGAATATGCATCAAGCAACCCAGGACGGAGAGCTCTGCTCAGGCCCCTTCAATTTTTTCGGCCCGGGGCCTATTGGCAGCATGAATAATGTTGTGGCCAACAACCTTAAGATTCCCGTAATAACGGTTGAAACCTATCGTGCATATATGTTGGAACGTCGCATAGAAGAACATATGGCAATTGCCGGCTATGTACTTCGTTACTACGGAATGGTGTGATATTTTGTTAGATATAATATTGTTCTTACTCTTTGGATCATATTTTGCTTACCTTGCTGCAGAAGCACTTTCAGCAGCAAGGTATCGTTGTATCATCCCACATGTCATATATATTAACGGCACACGCGGAAAGACTTCTGTAACACGGCTGATTGATGCCGGCTTGCGGCAAGGAGGATGGAGGACATATGCCAAAACTACCGGGACCTTGCCAATGGTCATCGATACCGTAGGACGGGAGAAGCTTATACATCGGAGGGGAAGGGCGAATATTAAGGAGCAGCTTCGTATAGTCAGGGCTGCAGCTCAAGAAAATGCTCAAATATTGATTATAGAATGTATGGCGATAGATCCGCAGCTTCAATATATATCCCAGCATCGCATGGTAAAGGCGGATATAGGGGTTATAACCAATGTGCGCCCAGACCATCTTGATGTTATGGGACATACTTTGGATGAAATAGGGCAAAGCTTGTGCAATACAATACCTAAAGGCGGAATATGTTTCACTGCTGATGAGAAGTTTTTTCCTGCTTTTTCAGCAAGGTGCAAAAATGTGGGTACTGAACCCCGTCTTATATTGCCGGATGGTACTGAGCCGGAAATTGATTTCGCTGAAAATATAGCACTTGCTATTGCAGTATGCAGGCAGCTTGGCGTAGAGTCCCAGACAGCGTTGGAAGGCATGAGACATTACTGCAGAGATCCCTATGCACTCAGCTTTTACAGGCTTAGAAGCGGAGCAGTTTTTATTGGAGGGCTTTCCATAAACGATCCTGTCTCAATACAAATTGTTTATAATCAATTCGTAGAGCGCATGAATTTTGGACAGCGCAGGCTTATATTGCTTATCACCAACCGGTCAGACCGCGGTTATAGGACATTGCAGCATCAGGAGCTTGCAGTAGTGCTGAAGCCTGCTGCTATATGGATCATGGGGGGGAGCAGCTGTGCCATGGCGAGGGCTTTTTTCAAAAAAATGCCGGATTGTCCTGTGACAATATTGAAAAATGCTGTAGAAGTACCGCTTCGTACCCTTGATTCCAATGATATGATATTTGCCGTAGGCAATATAGGTGAAGGAGGAAAGGCGATCATGGAACGTATAGAAAAGGAGGGCGTACCATATGTATAGCAAAATAATAGTGTTGGGAGTAGTGGTAAGCATCCTTTTCACCGAGTTTATCGGCCTTTCGCCTGCCGGGATTATTGTGCCGTCATACATAACCCTTTGCCTGCGAACTCCTCAAAGAGTTGTCTATACCTTGCTGGTAGCTTTGCTTGCATGGGGGATAAGTCGGTTATTGAGCAATTTTATCATACTTTATGGAAGACGCCGATTTGCTGTTATGATAATTCTTTCATTTTCCATCGATCTGCTTATAGGAGGTATTATGACAGAGATTACGATGCCTGGCTTGATCGGTATATTGGTGCCGGGCATTATGGCATCGGAATTCGAAAGACAGGGTGTAATACGCTCATTGTTCTCTTTGGGAATAGTGGTAGGCATTATATCCATGATTATGCTGATTTGTGGTATCCCTGTATTAACGATATAATATAATGGAGGTGATCTGGCATGCGTAAGGCTTATACCTGCAGTGATGCTCTTCTGGGATTGATTTGCATGATGTTGCTTTGTGGGATAGGCATTATCAGCAATACTGCGGAAATAAGTCAAGATCCCCTTTATGAAACTAAAATGAAAGCCTATGAATATATGGATGAATGCATGGCAGCAGTGTGCAGTTTTAAAAAGGAATTGGACATTTCCATGACAAAAGAGGATATACATAAGACAGGAATGATAGGTCAGGCTTACTCACCCATAACCACCAGCCTAGGAAGCATTGAAGCTAAGCGGACAAGCGCTAATCCAGATATGGCAGCCCTTATGGTGGAGCTTTTAAACAAAGCGGGAGTTAGAGAAGGAGATATAATAGGAGCAAACTTTTCCGGCTCTTTTCCTTCCCTCAATCTTGCTGTGCTTTCAGCGTGCAAGGCTATGGATGTAAAATGCGTATATATTTCATCTGTAGGGTCCTCTAATTACGGTGCAAATGATCCGGAGCTCACTTTTCCGGATATGGCGTTGAAACTTGCAGCTAAGGGGTTAATTGATAGTCCTGGAGCGGCTTTTTCGATAGGAGGCTCCGGTGATACGGGAAAAGAAATGGAACAAGAAGTCATATCTCGTATAGCGGGACGTATTGAAAGCCAAGGCCTTCCACAAATTACTGCAAGGGGCTATCAAAACAACCTGATGATACGCCGGAAGCTTTTGGAGAGAAGCGGGAAACTCTCTTGCTTTGTGAATGTAGGAGGAAATGTCACTTCTCTAGGAAAAGGAGAGAATTCTATTTACTTTGGCCAGGGACTGATTGTAGATAAAATAATACCTGTGACAGAAGACAGTGGACTTATAGAAATCTATCGAAACCAAGGCGTACCGGTTATACATTTGCTCAATCTGCGCAAGCTTACCGTTGACTACGGCATTGCTTATGACCCTGTTATATTGCCTTCGAAAGGTACTTCAGCCCTATATATTAAGCCGTCCTATAACTGTATTGCGGCTATAAGCATCTTTGCGGCAGCAGTGATGGGATTACTGCTGTATAGAAAAAAGCAAGGATGCAGGACTAAATAATCAAGATGGAGGGGAGCGGTAGCTTGAGTCAATTTTTCGATAAGATTGTAATAGATAAAAGAGAAATGGCCATAGGTATATGCCTAGTGCTTTTAGGTATAGTAATGCCTTCTTTTCTTCATGTGGGGAATATGGGAATTTATACGGATTTGAAGCAGGCTCTTGGAATGGGAGAGAAGTTGTATGTCATACTAGCCGCATCTAAATTGGTGCTGCTCAACGGTATCAGGAGCTTTCCTCATTATTTAGGTGCCTTTTTTATAGGAGAAGCAGTATCATTATATCGTGGCGGGAAAGAAATCAGATTTATGAAAACTATTATGGTGTGTGGCGTTATTCCCATTGTATATGTCATTATTGAAAGGATTTATCATATCCGCTATGATTTCGGCATACCTGCGATTCTTGTAATTACACTGCTGGTGATCTTGGAGAAGATTGATTTCAACATGGTGAATATAGGAAAGAAATCTCTTATGGTGGCAATGACAGTTATGGCCTTTCAATGGCTGGATGTGATGCCATCCCTTTCCGGGCTAGCCTTTGGAAGAGGTGAAACTTCAAACGATATTAAAAATGCCGCATTATTGCTGGATGGAGAGTTTTTCCTCCAATCTACCGCGCTGCTCTTTTTCTTTTTACTCTTTTTTAATGATATATTGTTATGCAAGCTGATATTGGATGAAAACAATCTCAGGCTTATGAGCGAGGAAAACCACCGCAGCCAACAGGCATTGATGGAATCCAACATGCGTGCGATGGAAAACCGTACCTATATGGAGCTTCGGCATCTGGTACATGATCTCAAATCTCCTCTTACCTCAATGCAGGGGCTGGTAGGAGTTATAAAGTTGAGCAGCAAGGATGAAAGACAGATGACCTATCTTACGAAGATAGAGGCTTCGGTAGAACGTATGAGCAGCATGATTTCTGAGATCCTATATGAAAGCCGAAAAAGTCCCATTACTACTTATGATATGATTACGGAGATACTTTCTCAGATATCCAGCAGCGAATATGTCAATCTTGTGGAGTGCAGCAACAGTGCTCCCAAATTATGTATAAACGTGAATAAAATACGCTTTTCCAGAACTATAATCAACCTGCTGGAAAATGCATATTATTCCATAGAACTGGATAAGGGCAAGATAGTGCTCAATGTACAGGAGGAAATAAAGAAGGATGCATTATATGCTTCTATAAAAGTTAAAGACAATGGTATGGGCATCTCTCCCGAGAAAATGAAAAATATATGGGACAGCGGCTATTCTACCAGAGGCTCATTAGGCTTGGGACTCGGCTTTGTGAGAAAGGTCATTGAAGATAACAATGGATCTGTAGAGATAGAGAGCATCGAAGGCAGTGGTACCATGGTAACTATATGCATTCCTGCTGAATATCCGGATGCTGAAATATAAAAAATTATGTCTGAATAATCACACAAGGAGGCTAATATGAAACAACCGATCACTATATTATCTATCGATGATGATAAGGATATACTCTATGCCCTTCAGGCTATTTTTGACTTCCAAGGCTGGCGTTCTGTGACGGCTTGTGATGTAGAAAGCGGATTAAAGGCATTCTGGCAATACAACCCTGATATTATACTGATTGATTATCACTTGCCGCGTATAAACGGTATTGAAGGCGTAAGGATGCTTCGGCAGTTTTCGCCTCATGTGCCGATCATAGTATTCACCATAGATGAGAATCAGGAGGTTGCTGACCGTTTTCTGGAAGTCGGCGCCAGTGATTTCGCATTGAAGCCTATAAAGGCCCCTGACCTTATATCACGCATACATCTTCACATAAGACTTATGAAACAGCAAGCCAACAATTTAAATCAAGCGGATATGACCCAAACTCAAGCAGATAACAAGACTGCGGAGGAGAGAGTGGTAAAAGGCATCAGCCCGGCAACCCTCGAGCTTATGAAACAATCTATGGCGGAAGCCAGCAAATTTTTGACTGCAGAAGATATTGCCGATGCTACCGGACTTGCTTATCAGACTACATACCGCTATCTGCAGTATATGGAAGCGGAAAATTTAGTAGAGGTGCACGTTACTTACGGAAAGGTTGGAAGGCCTAAAAATTCCTATCGTCTTGCTTATACAGGGGTGAGAAAGAAATGAAAGAAAAGCTAGCGTTATTTCCCAATATTACAATAGAGAAAGCTTGTAAGCTTTGGGGCATTAAATTTATAGGGAAGCGGACTCATGTATCTGAAGCCTGTGAGGAGCTTAGCACTCTGGCTGTACGGGAATATCAGGATGATGGCGAAGAAAAAGCTGTTATTCGCCAGTTGGAGGTGTTGCGCTGTCATCTTATGCTGGCAGCATATATTGCAGGGTATGATCCTTTTATGAGCTGTAGAATGATAATACTAAGCCATGAGGGGGATGAACCTGCAGATGCTCATGGAAATACAGTGCCTTTGAGCACGCTGGCGGCTTATTTGCCTGAGGAACTTGAAGATAGTAGCCGGACAGTATGCTGGTTTGTACATTATATGGAACAGCCTCGGGAGGATGAACGCGGAAGAGTCTTCAGGCTTTATAATGCGCTTGGTACTTTGCCGGGAGGCTTTGACGGAATATCGTCACTCTCTTCAGGAAAGAAAGATGTAAATATTCTCACAATGCTTCTTAAACGCGTTGAAGATTTTCATGCGCAAGACAAGGAGGAGGAGAATTATATACATAAAACCAATCCTTTATCCGAAGAAGAAATAAAAGATGTGGAAGCTTGTTATCTTAAACTCTTATCGAAATTTTATCCTCAGCTTGGATAGCGTTTGTCACATAAGTTATAGCACTTGTTATATGGTACACTGTAAATCAATGGTACAATATATTTATGATGAAAAATGGATTAGATGAGGTGAAGGGCATGGAATGCAATAAACTCAATATATGCCTGGTGGGCTTCGGTAATGCAGGGAAGGAATTCTGCAGGATGCTTGTGGAAAAAGGTGAAGAGATCAAGAATACATATGGCCGGAGCGCAGTTGTCACTGCCATATCGACACGGTCTAAGGGCAGCTTGCTGGATCTGTCGGGTGTGGACCTGAAAAGAGCGTTGGATGAGGTGGAGGCAGAAGGCAGGTTCTCTCATGACAACCCTCAGAAAGTTGGCCACAGCACAATGGATATGATAAAAAAATCAGGAGCAGATGTATTGATCGAGCTGAGCACATTGTCTATCAAGGATGGGCAGCCGGCCATAAGCCATATAGAAGAGGCCTTTGCCAATCATATGCATGTGATTACGGCCAATAAGGGGCCTATTGCATGGGATTATAAAAGATTGAAGGCATTGGCTGATGAAAAAGGCTTGTCTCTCCTTCATGAGACGACTGTTATGGATGGAGCTCCCATATTCAATCTGGTGGAAAAGACGCTGCCGGGCTGCAGAGTGCTGCACTTCAAGGGCATTTTAAACTCCACTACAAATTTCATAATGGAAGAGATGGAAGCAGGAGCGAGTTATGAAGCGGCTTTAAAAGAAGCTCAAATCAGAGGCTTTGCGGAGGCCGATCCCTCTATGGATATAGATGGCTGGGATGCAGCGGCAAAAACTGCCGCTCTTATCAACGTACTGACGGATGGAAATGCCACTCCTATGACCATTGACAGAACGGGGATCGGAGGCATCACTCTCAAAGATATGGAAGAGGCAAGGTCCAGGGGAGGAAAGCTCAAGTTGCTCTGCGAGGGTTACTGGCATGAGGGTAAAATGGAAGGCCGGGTTTATCCTGCCTTTGTGAGTAACAAGGATATATTCAGCAATATTGATTCTACTACATCCATACTATCCATCACCACAGACCTCATGGGAGAAATCTGCATGGTGGAAAGAAATCCTGAAATACAGCAGACGGCTTACGGAGTATACAGTGATTTGCTTACTTTGATACAGGATATTGCAAGGAGTGAATTATCTAAATGAAAATTGTTGTTTTAAATCAAGATGATATTAAAAACGTATTTTCTATGGAGGATGCTATTCAGGCAGATAAGGATGCCTTGAAACTTTATTCCTTAGGTAAAAGCGCAGTACCCTTGCGCGTAAACTTAGATGTGCCTGAGCATGAGGGCCATAGCCTTTATATGCCCGGGTACTCTGCTGATGCTAATGCATTGGGCGTAAAGATCGTATCGGTTTATCCCAAAAATATTGAAAAGGGCTTGAACAGCGTGCCCGCCACAATGGTATTATTGAATAGCGAAACAGGTGAAGTATGCAGTTTAATGGATGGTACTTACCTGACTCGTGTCCGTACAGGTGCTGTATCCGGAGCAGCTGCCGATGTGCTTGCCCGTAAGGACAGCAAAGTATTTGCCATGTTTGGTACGGGGGGACAAGCAGAGACACAGCTGGAAGCGATTCTTACCGTGCGCCCCATAAAGATCGTAAAAGTTTTCGGTATAAGCATAGAACGTGCTGAACGCTTTGCAGAGCGGATGACAGCCAAATTTGGAGAAAAATTTGGAGTGGAAATCTTTGCTGCTAAATCTTCTGATGAAGCTATTGCGGATGCGGATATCATAACCAGTGTTACGACCAGCAAAAAGCCTGTTTTTGACGGAAGATTGGTGAAAAAGGGCTGCCATATCAACGGTGTGGGATCATACACTCCTGAAATGCATGAGATTGACGAATATACTATCACCCATGCCGATAAAGTGTATGTAGATACTCGCAACGGCGTTTTGAACGAATCAGGTGATTTGATCATTCCTATCAAAAACGGGACTTTCAGTGCGGACAGGATTACCGGAGAACTGGGCGAGGTTATTGCAGGCAAGGCACCGGCACGTATAAGCGATGATGAGATCACAGTGTTTAAGACCACCGGCAGTGCTGTTTTGGATATTGTAAACGCTCAGCGCATTTATGAAAATGCTTTGAAAAAGGGAATGGGCAGCATTATTGAATTTTAATTGAAGCAGAACGAAATGGGTTTATGAGGGGCTCCGGGACATGGGGCCTCATTTTTTTTGTCATATCAGCATATTCAATACTGAAAACATATAAATCCCGGAAACAAATGATATAATATAATCAGTTACCATATATAAGAAAAGGAGAGATGCTGAATGAGAATTCGATTTATAGGCCACTCTTGTTTTTTAATAGAGGAGGGCAAGTATTCCCTTCTTTTTGATCCCTTTATAACGGAAAACCCGACAGCAACAGTGAAGGCAGCAGATTTGAACCCTACCCATATATTTGTAAGCCATTACCACGGAGACCATAGGGGTGACGCAGTAGATATCGCAAAAAGAACAGGTGCTGTAGTATTTACCAGTTTCGAAGTTGGCAATGAGCTCGACAAGAGTGGTATCAACGTGATTGCAGGGCATATCGGAGGTAAAGCAAAAACTGAGTTTGGAAGCGTCAAGCTATTTCAGGCTCTTCACGGAAGCGGAATAGCAGGAGGCCATGCCTGCGGCTTCGTAGTTGACCTTATGGGCAAAAAGATATACCATGCTGGGGATACGGGGCTGACGAAGGATATGGAGCTTTTATGGAAGCAAAATATTGATTTGGCATTGCTGCCCATAGGAGATTTTTATACCATGGGGCCTGAGGATGCCTTAGAAGCTGTAAAGATGATAAAGCCCAAATATGTGATACCGATGCATTATAATACATTTCCGGCTATCAGTCAGAACCCGGAGGCATTCAAAAAGGCTGTAGAAGATGAGACCGGCGTAAAGGCAATGGTGTTGAAGCCGGGAGAATCTATGGAACTGTAAAGAGAAATATTATTCTATAAAATCAAAGAGTGTATATTCTTCTTTGCCTGCGAGAGGTTCAATGTTTAAGTCTACGAACCGGGACGCACCCATAACCGATTTCAGCATAGATAAGTCGGCTTTGTCGTCCAGCCATATATTTTCCTCTTCTCTGGTCAGTATCAGGGGCATCCTTTCATGGATGCTCTTCATTTTTTCCGAGGAGTCCATGGTCAAAATAACAAAGGTACCCTCATCATAGATAGCTGCCATGGAGAAGATCTCCTCCTCATTTTTGCCGATGAGATGCTTGACCTTATTGCCTTGACCTGCCTTCCACTCAAAAAAGGCATTGGCAGGGATCAGACATCTCCTCTTCATCAAAGCGAATTTAAACATGGGCTTTTTATCCGCCGTTTCTATTCTGGCATTTATGATAAGCCTCTTGTTGCCGCTCATAGGGAAGCCCCATTTCATAGGCAAAAGCCTTATTCTGCCATCTGATTTTACCACTGCAAGAGCATTTTCGGAAGGAAAGATCTCACCGGACTTGTATAAGTCCTCTGAATAATCTGCATTGTACCTGGCTGCCAGATTCTCTAATCCGCTTTTCAATAAAAACCTTCCACACATTTATATAACCCCTTTTTATGATATTATAATAATAGTAGCATAATGATGAAGCGGAAACCATGCGGAATAATTTAACACTGAATTAAGTCTCGTTCAAGGCGGTGATATATATGAAAAGCAGAATAGAAGTTTTTCTTGGAGATATAACCAAGCTTCAGGCGGATGCCATAGTAAATGCAGCCAATACCAGCCTGTTGGGCGGGGGCGGCGTAGACGGCGCTATACATAGGGCAGCAGGCCCGAAGCTCCTGGAGGAGTGCAGGGGGCTGGGAGGCTGCAAGACAGGAGAAGCGAAGATAACCAAAGGCTATAACCTGCCTGCGAAGCATGTGATCCATACTGTGGGGCCCGTATGGAACGGCGGAAACAGCGGTGAAGATGAACTGCTGAGGAATGCTTACAGAAATTCTTTGAAGCTTGCCGCAGAAAATAATATAAAGACCATAGCATTTCCGGCTATCAGTACAGGGGTATATTCATTTCCTCTGGAAAGAGCGGTGAAAATTGCTGTTGCGGAGGTTTTAGACTTCTTGGGGAAAAACGGTTCTATTGAGAAGGTCATTTTCGCCTGTTACAATGAAAAAGCATATGAATGCTATAATACCATGATAGATAAAATATTTGGAGGCAGTGAGATTTGATAAAAGTTGTTTTAGCAGGAATCGGCGGTTTTATCGGCGCATCTTTCAGATACATGATATCGAATATTATTTCAAAGCATATAAGCTCTTCTTTGCCTTTAGGGACCCTATGCGTAAATATAATAGGAGGGTTCTTCATAGGCTTCATACTGGAAGGCAGCATGAAGCTCTGGAGTCTTTCTCCGGATATGAGGATATTCCTGGTGACCGGTATCTTAGGAGGCTTGACCACCTTTTCTGCCTTTAGTTATGAAACAGTAGAATTATTTAGCAAAGGCAGCTATTTTTTAGGAATGAGCAATGCAGCACTAAACCTGATATTGAGCTTGGCCTCCGTATGGATAGGAAAGCTTGTAGTTCAAGGCATAGGTTAGCATACAAGCCGGTATATATTTTACTCAAAATGAATATATTTATCCTAATGTGAATTTATAGGTTAACTTATAAAGGAGGTTATTTTATGCACTTTTACAAAGATTATGTAAACCCATATCTGGGCGATTTGCTGGAAAACCTGGATATGGACAAGAGCTTTACTAAGGGTGAAGGATGTTTTTTATATGATGATCAGGGTAATAGCTATTTGGACTGTATAGCTTCCTATGGAGCTGTGCCTTTTGGATATAATAACGAAGAAATATGGGAGTGTGTCAGGGACTACTATGAGTCTAAGGAACCAAGTTTCATACAGCCGTCTTCTCTGGATGCTGCCGGTGAGTTGGCTAAAAGGCTAATTGAAATCTGCCCCCAAGGGCTTAAGTATGTAACCTTTGCCAACAGCGGTGCAGAAGCTGTTGAGGCCGCAATCAAGCTATGCCGCTCTGCAACGGGGAGGACAGGGATTCTTGCAGCCCAAAACAGCTTTCACGGCAAGACACTCGGTGCTTTATCTGCTACCGGAAAAAGTTCCTATCAGGAAGCTTTTGGAGCTCCGGTACATGGTTTTAGCTTTGTTGCCTATGGAGACTTAAACTCTCTTGAGGCCGAACTGAGAAACAAACCCGGTTACTATGCAGCCTTTATTGTGGAACCTATCCAGGGCGAAGGAGGAATCATAGAGCCTCCTGAGCATTATTTAAAAGAAGCCAAAAAGCTTTGTGAAGCATATGGTGTTTTGTTTGTAGCAGATGAAATACAGACAGGGCTGGGCAGGACGGGAAATATTTTTGCCTGTGAAGAGGAAGGAATATATCCTGATGTCCTATTGGTGGCTAAGGCGTTAGGGGGCGGCATCGTGCCCATTGGCGCTTGCATCTGCAAAGAAGAAGTATATAATGGGGATTTTGCTCTCAAACATTCCTCGACCTTTGCGGCAAATTCACTTTGCTGCAGGATAGGGATAAAGGTTCTTGATATGCTGCTGAAGGACGATAAAAACATCTTAAAAAAGATAAAGCGCAATGGCCTAATATTAAAAGAAGGCCTCACAGCACTAAGTCTGAAGTATCCTAACATAATCAAATCCGTTAGAGGCAAGGGGCTTATGCTGGGCATCGAGTTTGGTATAAATCGAGATACCTTTCCCGGCACATTTATCGCTATTATGGCTGAGCAAGAGCTTTTAACCCCAGTCATATCGAGCTATCTTCTGAATGTTGAGAGCATAAGGGTTGCTCCGACTTTAAACGGCAGCAATGTCATACGCATAGAACCGTCTTTGACGATAACCTTGGAGCAATGTTATAGAGCTTTAGACGGCATAGAAGGGATGTTAAAAACTTTGGACAACGGTAATACTGCTGACTTTATATCCTTCCTTGTAGGCAGAACAGGCGGGGAATACAAAAAGAATATATGTTCCAGCAGTCGGATAATACCTTCCGGTGATGAGACTGAAGGAAGATTTGCATTCATTGTGCATCCTACGGAGCTCAAAAACTATGCTCAATTTGACAAAAGTCTATCCTCCCTTAAGGAAGATGAGCTTGCCAAACTGGCAGACAGATGCAATAAAATGATGGACCCATTCTATATATCGAGCACCCGTATAACATCAAAATGCGGAGAAACAGCATATGGGGAATTCATCGCTATCCCCAAAACAGCCCAGCAATTTTTGGCTGCGCCTAAGAATGAAGCCGTAGCTCAATTGAAAAAAGCGATCGGGCTGGCAAAAAAGAGGGGTGCTAAAATTGTAGGGCTCGGCGCTTATACATCTGTAATATCAGCAGGAGGCCTTCTTGTAAAGGATGAAGGCGTTGCAATAACCTCAGGGAACAGCTTTACAGTTGCATCCGCTGTTGATGCAGTCACATCTGCATTTTTACAGATTGGAAGATCTGCTGCCGAGTCAACGGCGGCAGTGGTTGGAGCATCAGGCTCCATAGGCAGGGGTGTTTCAATTTTGATTTCGGAGAAGGTGTCAAAGCTTATACTTATAGGAAATTCAAAAAATAAAAAGTCCAGCATGGAGAGATTATATAGAATTGCAGGGGAAATATATAAGCATATCGCAGCCTTATTAAAGGATAATGTCATATTCGAGGAGGGCAGCTTGGGCTGCAAGATTGCCAGGCTTGAAGGATTTCCAGCCTGCGGAAACCATATAGACGAATTTGTTTCATTTGCAAAAGGCATTGGCAGCAGCCATGACCTTGTTAAAATATCAACAGAAATTGATGCGGATCTTCCCATGGCTGATATTGCAGTTGTCTCCACAAATACCGGCGATATATTGATTACACCTGAAAACTTAAAGCATGGCTCAATAGTTTGTGAAATGTCGAGGCCGTCAAACGTCAGCCCTGATGTTGAGAAACTGCGCCCAGATATACTTGTGATAGATGGAGGAATTATTGAAGTTCCGGGTCTTCCGTATTTAGGGTGGGACTTTGGTTTTGAAAAAGGCCATGCTTATGCATGCATGTCCGAAACTATGATGCTGTCCCTGGAGCATCATTATGAGCATACAAGCATAGGAGCAACAGGCGTTTCCCTTGAAAGCATCATTTTCACAAAAAAATTGGCTGAAAAACATGGGTTTAAGCTTGCAAAGCTTAAAAGCTTTAATCGGCCCGCAGATATTGAAAGATGGGAAAAAGCTTCTGGAAACTATTGCTCTAAATAGACCATGTTTATGAAATATGAGCATAATATGGTCATGATACATAATTTTAAAAAGTTGACAAAACCAAAATAAAACTGTAATATACATATTGTAATAAAAATGCACCTATAGCTCAGTAGGATAGAGCAACGGTTTCCTAAACCGTGTGCCGCAGGTTCGACTCCTGCTAGGTGCACCACTTTGAAATTAGCAATCCCAACGCTTTGAGGCATTGGGATTTTTTGTGTTTCTTTATTTGACTTATTTGGCAAGTGCGAATAAAAATATTCCTTCAATATTTCTTTTTAAAAGAGTATAATAAATCT
>NZ_JAJEKE010000022.1 GCF_024363565.1 Lutispora saccharofermentans
TAAAAATCAGGAATACCATATACAGCATTCCTGATTAAATAAAAATATTTTAAGTTACTATTATTCTGTGAATTACACGGTTCGGAATTTACCAAACAGCATCAAATCATAAAATGTATTATCTATAAAATAATAGTCTTTTAATTGTCCTTCTAACTCAAAATCGTTCATCAGAGCGACAGTTTCTGTACCATAACCTTTGCCCCAGTGTTTACTATGAAAAACATAGCCGATTTCTGCATGTTTCGCTTCATGTCAAAACCAAATATCATTGCTGTTCCTATAATTTCTTGGGTTGATTTAATCACAACAGATGCATATAAATGTGTTCCAGCTGTCTCACGCCTCAACATTTCTTCAATATAATTATGGGTTTCCTCCAAAGTTTTCATTAACGGCCAGCTAATAAAACGTTTGACATTCTCATCTGAAGCATAGCTGTGTATCACTTTTGCATCATCTGTATTCAAGGGTTTAAAATAGATATTCTGGCCTTCCAGCCCATGGAATAAGCTTGTGCTCATGTTATTCTCCCTGCATGCTTTATTTTCATATATTATCTATCCATTATAGCAGACCTCTGTTACTTATGGTACAGCTCACCATTACATCAGCGAAAGCAGAAGGTTTTTATGATAAGCTCTTATGTTCGGCCTCTTCTATAAGTGTATATAGCCTTTGTCTGAGTACTTGCTGTTCTTGGTAATTAAAAGCCAAGCTTGCCATTAGCTGCTGAAACTTTGTCATGCATTAACAAATTCTATGCACTGTCTTTTCTATCTCTATAGCTATTTGCTTTGCTTATATTTAAGTACCGCAAAAAGTTCGGTAGGGACAAGACGACGGCGCGGGAAGTGCAGTGTAATACTCCTGTTCAGCAGAGTAATCGTATGGGTTTGAAAGTACGTTAAGAAATCGTTCCATGACACTGTAATCTCCTTGTTTCCATGCGGCTTCAAGAGCTTCCTCCACTCGGTGATTGCGAGGGATTATTGAAGGGTTGGATCTCATCATAAGCTGATTGGAAGAGGCTTTTGGTTCCTGCTGCCTGCTTAATCTGCCCTGCCACAGCTTATACCATTCAGCAAATTCTTCAGTATCAAACAGAACTATATTCCTCAGTTTATCTAAAGTTAATGCGCGGAAGGTATTAGTGTAATCAGCATCATACCGATGCATCATATTGAGAAGGTCTTCAATAAGGGATTCATCCTCTGGTTCTGCGTTAAATATTCCCAGTTTTGCTCTCATTCCCGCCAGCCAATTATTGTGATATAACCCGGTAAAATTCGTAATCTCCTCCTGGGCCATTTTGGCAGCCTGTTCCTTGTTGTGATGCAGCAGTGGCAATAAAGTTTCAGCAAAACGGGCAAGATTCCACATAGCAATGCCGGGCTGATTGCCGTAGGCATAGCGCCCATAGGTATCAATAGAACTGAATACGGTTTCCGGATCGTAGACATCCATAAAGGCGCAAGGACCATAATCAATGGTTTCACCACTAAGGCTCATATTATCTGTATTCATTACTCCGTGAATAAATCCAACTAACTGCCATTTGGCAATAAGCAAAGCCTGCCGCTTTATAATTTCCTCAAGCAAGAAAAGATAGCGGTTATCATCAAGGACTACATTCGGGAAATGTCTTTGCAGTGTGTAATCAGCCAGAACCCTGAGTTCCTCAGCAGTCCCCCATTTTGAAACATATTGAAAGGTACCGACCCGCAGATGACTAGCAGCCACGCGTGTTAGAACTGCGCCAGGCTGTACGGTTTCACGTATTATTGATTCACCGGTGGATATCACCGCTAGGCTCCGAGTGGTAGGAATGCCAAGGCCATACATTGCTTCGCTTATTATATATTCGCGCAGCATGGGTCCAAGGGCTGCTCTGCCATCTCCCCCCCGCGAATATGGTGTCTTGCCCGAACCCTTAAGCTGAATATCAAAACGCTCACCTAAAGGCGTAATCTGCTCACCAAGCAGCAGAGCCCTGCCGTCCCCTAGCATGGTAAAATGTCCGAACTGGTGCCCTGCGTATGCTTGAGCAAGGGGCAGAGCACCTTGGGGAATCTGGTTACCAGCAAGCATCTCTATGCCGTCACTGCTTTTAAGCACCGAAACATTTAATCCCAATGATGATGCCAGTGGATAATTCAAGATAATCAGCTTAGGTAAAGGTACAGGGGTTGGCTTGAGACTAGTAAAAAAAGATTTCGGCAGCCTGGCATAGCTATTATCCAGGTTCCATCCAGTTTCTTTTATTTCATTTTCCCTTATCATCGTATCACCTTTTCTTATTTCCTTTGCACCTTAGTTTTTCTTTTAATAGAACAAATTATCATAGGCATTGTATTAAAATAACGAAATATCAGCGAATTATTATTCCAAATATCTTTTGCCTTCTTGTCCCCACAACAGCTATATTTTCAAAGACTGCGGGAGAGCCTTCTACATTGGCGCCTAAGTCTATATTATCTAATACTCGTCCTGTTAGCCCATCTATTAAGTACATCTTTCCAGCAGAATCACATAGGATAATATATCCGGCACCCTCCTTGGTATATATATCTACAGGAGAGCTCCATGAATAATCAGGCAATTCCAGCCGCCATATCTCTTCGCCTGAGCTTTTATCAAGAGCAATCAGCAGGCCCTTGCTGAATCCCCCGCATCGGGCAAGATTATATATTACCATTTGCTTTAAAGAATTTTTCCCTATGACCGGAGTGGCTAAAGCTCCTCCATTGATAGGGCTGTCTCCCAGTTCAGAATAGCATTCATAAGGCTTCTCCCAGATCAACTGGCCGGAGAGGGCATCGACCTTTCGTATATGGCTCATCCCTTTGGCACCTTGCTTATCCACTTCACAGGCTGTATAGAGTGCAGCCTGGTCTTCCGCCTCTTCTTCGATCACGATGGTACTGTCAGTATCATCAGTGACATCTTTTATCCATACGGGCCTTAATGTGTTTAAATCTATGCATTGCAGCCAGCCCCCATTATCCGCAAAGTATGCCAGGTTCTTATACACCGCCACAGAGTTTTCTATTCCTTGATAGTGATTTCCTGATATGCGGTATTTATATTTTATTACCTTCGGATCTATAGTGATGGTATTTTCAATTCTGTTATAATCTGCATTTAACTTTATTGTATAAAAGATTCCATTCTCTCCTGCCAACAGCAAAGTACCGGTTTTTTCATCTATCAGTGCAGTTGAATCGAAAGCCGGCCACCCTCTATTTGCAAATGGATCTGATCCATTGAGAAAAAACAGTTTCTTTTGGTCTATCAAGCTATATATCCGATATCCCATCTCTACCTTTTTCCCGTGAACAGTATTGATGCCTTGCCCTACATACAATAATGGTATTCCCCGAGGATCTACGGTAAGGCTTCCTTTTACAGGTCCGGGAATATGGATCTTCTCACGAGTAGGACTTCCATCCTCAAGGTCAAGAAAATAGACTTCCCCATCTAATGCCGCATAGATTACCTCCCGCAAGCCTTCTTTGTTCCTCTTTTCTTCCCTTATATTCATGCTGCCTCGCAATTCATCAGGCCATTCAACTATTGCGGGCTGTCCATTCCACCCTACCCCTGTCCAGCCATCGATTGCCCCGGTGGGGATTTCCCATTTGATCTCCAGTTTCTTTTCCTTAATATCCGCATCGCCATAGCCGGCAGAATCACGATGATGATTTCCTCTGAAGCATGTGACTCCCTTTACAGCCGAATAATTTTCAGCTTTATCCATAATGATTTTGTTTGCTCTCATAAAATCATTGATTATTTCCTTTTCATTCGCCACTTCATGCTTTAATTTATCCAATAAGTTTTGATCGATTTTGTCTATGTCGATCATTGCCTCTTGAGGGATATCTTCCTCCGAAGTGTTTTCTTGGGCATCTATATCTCCGGCCGTACTTTCATCCACCTTTATCTTTTGCTCCATGTGATAATACTCAGTATCTTCTAAGTCATTCGCTTGTTTTATCAGCAGCTCTTCTTGCCCTACCGCTGCCTTGCTTTCATCATAACCGGACTGGGCTACATCCATCAGCATAAAAATTGCCATAGTTATGATGATACCTATTATAATTTTCCCTTCTCTATTTTCCATAAAGCGTTCCTCCATATCAGTTGATTCCTATAAACTATATGAAGGAAACGCGTAAACATTCTTTTCATTTGTCCATAAAGATAAATGAAAAACTTTAAACGCAGCGCATCTAACGCCGGTATGAAGATCAGCCGCTCAGGCCTAATAAAGAAACCTGACCGCTTTTAGAAAACTTAATAATTTTTGGAGTAACATCCTCATAAGCTGTTTCATCGTTGATATTTATATTATTTTCTAAAATAGCGCCGCTTGAGAAAATTGTAATCAATCTATCGTCAAAGAAATTTTTATATCCTTCCTCTTCTGCTTCATGCCCGCGTATCAATAGATCAAATTTTATATCGCTTTGGAATTCATCGAAATGTTCTGCTGTAAATCTAAATCTTCCGGAGCTTTCTCTAAGGTCCTCTTCACCATTGCAAGGATCACTCCAGAGCATATTATTGCATATGGTTTTATTCATGGTATCTATTATCTGGGCATTTGTAAGATCAGATATGCTATGGATATAGCTGTAATATTTCAAATCATTTTTTCTGGGCCTGGGAATACCTCCATGTACAGCCATCAAGCTCACCGTTTGATTATTTATAAATGCAATATTGCATAAACTATTAAAGAAGTTTAAATATGAATTTATGATGCGAAGCCTTAGTTCATCATCATTCTTCAAAATATTGTCCAGATATAAAAGGAAATAGTCTTCATCTCTTTCATCATCCGGTTTTCCAACGCATAATTTGATTCTATCTCCCATCAAAACCCCATCATCATGGTTGCCCCTTAGCAAATATACATGATCCGGGAAAATAAATTTTAGGGCTAATATATACTCCAATGTTTTAATGTGTGCTTTGCCTCTGTCTACATAATCACCTAAGAAAATAAGGCGTTCCTTTTTCTTTTCAACAACGTTACTAAAAAAATCACAAATTTGAAGTATTCTTTTCAAGCTTACAGTATCTGAATGTATGTCTCCTATTAAAAAATAATCATACCCGCTCTCATTAAATGAATATATCTTAAATGCCCTTTTACCGTCGTTAAGATGCTCATTTAATTCTTTTATATTTATACTTTTGCTCAAAAGCTTTTCATTGACCAAATCATTTTCACTCTCATGTATCTTGCATACTTCATCAATAAGGAATTCCTGAACGGCAAATGCCTCATTTAAATTTTCATATTCCATAGTATTTGTTTTTATGCCGGTCAGTTCATTAATTTTGCTAAAGTCCCTTCCTAAATCTTCCCCAGAATGATATATATCGTTATACAGGTTTTCTTTGATTCTTTTTATGTATTCTATAATATCTTCGCAATGATTCACTTTTGCCCCTGCTTTCTATAGCTATCAATTCATGTCTATAATTATAAAGCTTTATGCTTATTTGTGATAAGGTTCACCGTGTATTACCGAATACATGACTCTATTCAAAATACAATGATTTTCAATAAAACATTAAACTTTAGCACATAGAACCTAATTCTTTATTCACAATAATATGAAATTAACTTCTTGCAAATCTTTAATTATTTATCATTAAAGAAGTCTTCCCTACTAATTTCATAATCAACGGCAGTCCTCAACTTACCAGTCTGGTCCTTCAAACAGTCTTTTCTTACTCCAATTCTTCAAGCCCCAATCTTATTTTCGTAAACATATTGAGCCCTTTTGTTTTCAAGCATAGTATCCCAAGCAATCCTTTCTATTGGACATTTAGAGTTAATGATTTCATCTGTAAAAAGAAATTTAAACAGCATCTTAATAATTTTAGGACCATATCCCTTGTTCTGGTAATTCAAATCGCATATTTTCCATCCAGGATATGCTGTATCTCCTTTAATCCTGTAACTTAATTCACCTACAGCCTTACCATCAATTTCTATAATACAAAGTTGCCTTAATTCGTCATTCTTGCTTTGAATATTTTCAATAGTATCTTCTAAAGACTCCCCTAGTCCATTTGGAAATCCCGCATGTTCCATGACCTTTCCGTCATTCCACCACTTATTTAATTGAATAGCATCATCAACAGTAGCACTTCTAATTACAATATTATCTTTTTCAATTCTCATATTTGCCTCCCAAGAAACAGTTTCAGGCTAAAATCACTTATGATAGAACTCAAAAATTTTATATATTTTTTCTTAATTCACCTGTTTTATTTGCAACAAATTGAGCAAATAACTTTTCTTTTTCAGCACGTTCTTTTTCAGCAATAATATCATCCAATATTAACTCTATACCAATTTTAAGGTACGGATACATATAGATACATTCTTCTTCGCTTAATTCATGTATACCTTTACTAACTATACTATATAAGTTTTTATTTTCAACAAGCACTTTGGGTAAATAATCTTTTAAAATTTCTATTTTTTCTTTGAAATCGCTGTGCATAAAATCCTCAGATGATATTTCTAGCATATCTTTTACTTTACTATATTTCTCAAGAACTAGATTTTCTATAATTCTGCGAAGATATACAAAAGAACCAATCCCTATCCCATGAGAAAAAAGTCCTAAAGACTTTTTATATTCCACGAATTTTTCACCAAGAACAGATTTATATTTCATGTTTTCTCTAATTGAAATATCAGCAAAAGATGGATATTGCCCAATTTTAATCATCTTATCATTGGTAACCAGTAAATCAAACAAAATTGAATGTTCGTTATCTCTAGTACATTGAAAAAATAAACAATACCTTTTGTTTAAATACTCTTGAAATCGTACTTCTTTCTTAGGAGTTTTTCCACGACCTTCTGAATAATCAATTCTTATACCAAATCCTCTTTCTTCATATGTTTGCTTTCTAACCTCTTTAAAAATACGCTTTTCATTGCACTTAATGCAAAAACAATCAATATTATAGTCATAATAACCGTTGTTAGAGAGCACCTTTTCTAATTCATCTAAGTCTTCAATAGAAACATCAATACTGTCATATAAACCTTTGTTCACAAGTAATTCCTCAAACTTTGACATATATTAATCCCCCTTTAAATCATGTTGAAACAGTATTTATTTAGCACGTAGTAAGATTTCTATTATAGCGCTTTTAGGCACCTATTATGCTATGTGATTAATACTTTTGGCGCTTATTTTGCGTTATTCTATTTGTGGTAAGGTGCATTGTTAATAATACGGTAAGCCCTGTAAATTTGTTCATAAATAACAATCAATAATATATTAATATCAATATCCATCCGAGAGATTGATAATACATAGTCTGCTTCGATATTATCCACACCTATAAATATAGTAATATTGCTATTACCACTTACACCTATCTGTGCAACTTTCCCCGCTAATTGTTCAGAAGACAGTTGCTCACCATCTTTATCGATTTTAATTACATATGATTTATCGGTTATTTCTTTGGTCGGATTTTTCGCTTCTACGTATTCTACTTTGCAGTATGCACTTAAACGCTTAGTATATTCCTGTATAGCATCCTTAACGTATTTATCTTTTATCTTTTCTGTACTAATAATTTTAAGTTTCATATTCTCTCCCTATCGATATAGTAAAATATCATAAAAATTATATTACTAGTTGACAATGGGTAAGAGAATTTTAAACATTTTTAAATTTTTCAGCAATTTTTATAGGAATTTATGAAAAGATAAAAGTTGTCTTACCCATTTTGAAAATAAAACAAAAAATATAGACTTTTTTATGTCATCCAGAATCTTATTTTACCAACTCATTAAGAGCCTCTTTGTTTTCATATATGACACTATCCATGAGGGCTTCTATTTCTTTCTGTTCTTTTGTTTTTAAACTATTAATAGAACGCCCTGCCTCTTTCTTATTGTTTTCAGTCAGTTTTCTCAAATCCCTCTTACATTTCAAAGTTACATCCTCCATTTTACTTAGGTTACTCTGTTATTATATTACCTCTTGTATTCATTTACAATTTCTATAATAAATCTTTATCAAAAGGTAACAGTTTAATTATCTTAAATTTTCTATTCTTTCCTACAGTCTTTTTCAATAGATACTGACTTGAAAAGAATTATTATTAGAAAAATTATTTCTAAAGAGAATTATATTAATTAAAATCGTTTCTTCATCATGTGTAGTGTTTTAAAACGGTTTCTCTATACTGTAGATATTAATTAAGTCTATTTCTAATTTATTTTTCTTTTCTATTTTTCTATTAAGAGAAGCATTTCTAAAATCGGCTTGTTTTATTAAAATAACCTTTTTTATCTATTTATTATTATTCCTCATATTTACTAAGTTCTTCTTAAGAAATTCTTCATTTGAAAAATCTGTTATTACGCAAGGTACCCTCGGAATATCAAATAACTTTGCTGTAATTAGACGTGTTATCCCTACTACCAGAGCATATTTACCATATTCCAATGGCTTTACTGCAATAGGATATGAAATCTCATGAAACTCTGCTGCAGTACGAAATAATGTTCCGAAACATAAACTATTGCAATTTAAATGAATTTCTTCCGTAATAATTATGTCGTGGGTGTCGATATATACTATCTCATGCTGTCCTTCTATGTACCACTTAAAATCTGCTTTATTCTTATTACTTTTCCACGGTCTTTTCATACTAAGCATTTCTTTTACTTCTATATTTTCAGAAGTGTTGACTATCTCTTTGAATACAAAATCTCCATCATTTTCCGCTTCCATTATATGTATATTGTTCTTCTTGCAGAATTGCAGTTTTCTAGCATAGTTTGCATAGTCATGAACCACTTTATTTTGACTATCCCTTTTAGATGTTTTATAAAAGCGTATTGTCATATCCCCAATCTTTTTAACTAGACAAGACAATATAAACCATTCCTCGGCACATTTTATTACAGCCCCGCCATTTTCTTTTTTCCACTGACAAGCATCCCATATCTTATACTTTTGGCTGCTGAAAACATCTACAATAGATATTTCATCTGTTATAATCTCTATTTTTTGATTTTCAAGACTCATGCTAATATTTAATAAATACTGCAGTGCATGTATTACAGCCTGCAATTCTGCTTGTATATTTTTTTTACACTTTAGATTTGTATATCCAAGTATTTTATTTCTGTCATCAATAATTATTAAAAAACTAATTCCTGCTTTGTTCTTCTTAAAAGAACCATCTGTATATATTTTTATCATTATTGTTATGTTCACCCTATTCTTCATTGTCTTTGTAATCTATTAAAAGTAACTATAATAAAAAAATCGATATTATATATCATTGGTATTTTACCTTATCTAATATCTCTCCAATTACCTCTAAAACATATCTTTGATTCATCGAAAAGACATTAACTTATAAATCGATAATATCATTACTAATGTCTAATTTCAACGATATTTGAATAAATTCCTTTAAATATAATAATTATGTATGTTTTTCTATTGTTTTCTTTGAATAACACGCTATAACACAATAAATCTTCCGTTTTGCAAGAAGTCAATGTTAATGCCCATAAATATAAAAATATTTCACCTAAAAATTTGAATCTATGTTGATGCTGTGTAAAATTACCTCCAAATCTCTAAAAGGATTTAGGGGAAGGAGGTGAACACACATGGTATCCGTAGACACAATCCGAGCATACACATATACCAATATTAATATAAATTACCTTATAAAAAATGGTTGGAGGAAATGGGTAAATAGAAAGGATGGTACTGTTTCTTATTTTAAGAAGGATAAGCATCTCCTATTTTGGTACTTCCCTCATGGAATACTGTTGATAAAATTCAGTATTCTAAAATTTTATTACGGTACAAACGCTAAAGTATTTGATTTGGACAATGCTGGTCTAATTATTAAGTTGGTAAATCATAGAATTAAAAGGCTTTTCCCCTCAAGTAGCAGCATAGTTCCATTTGAAGACTGGACCTGCAGTGAAATACATCCTTTAACCCATTTTTATACGGATAATGTAAAGGATAAAATCACTTACCTGGAGTGTCTTAAGAAATTAAACTACCCTAGAATGGAAAAACATAAGTATACTATGGGAGTACAGGCTAGAAACGGAAGCCGTTCAATTAATATTTATAGTAAATCAGATGAAATTAAATTTCGGGCAAATAATAGGCCTTCCACAGTATCAATTGAGGATTTATCAATAAATAATATAGAAAATATCATAAGGTTTGAATATCAAGTCAAAAAGCGTTCCTTAAAGTATTACTTTAAAAATAACAGGAAGGTAAAAGATGTTCTGAGAAAAGATTTCTGCCAAAACATGCTCCTAGAGGTTATAAAAAACTCGGGTCTTAACAATCCTTTTTTATATAAAAAAGAAACCTTAAGTAAAATAAAAAAAGAATTCGGTAAAGTAAAGGCTAGAAACTTAATAGAATTCATCACCGATTTCAACGAAAAACCTGAAGATTATATTAATGCAAAATATCCTAAAAAAACACAAAGCAATTATCTAAGAATATTAAAAGGAAGGAATATTAACCCTGTATTCCTTCCAGATAAAGTAAACAAAAAGATTGATTTTACTAATTTTGAAGAACCAACTAAATCAAACACCCAATTTTCCCTTTTTAAAATATTTTTACTAATAGCCCTTTTAAAAATGTGTAATGCACTACGAAAAAATAATTATATAAAACCTGTGGAATTGACCTCAATATTTACTGCAGAAGCATATTTTCACGAAGATGGAGGAGGGTAGCGCTTATATAGGCTGTATATATCATAGGGAAAACTAATCCCTTTTCCAAAATAACCGCAACTACAAACTGTCATCTAATAACCAAATAATAACCTTTAACACGTGTTAAACTCAAATTAATATACACAAATCAATGTCATTATGTATCTTTTCAAAACGAAATACACAATGGCCTATTTGTGCTTGTATCTCTATACAAGCATACTGTGTTTTTCTAATTTCTCAAGCATAATTTTTTGCTGTTTGGTAGTAAATTGAAAATAGCACAAAGTAGAGTTAACAGATTTATGTCCTAGCCAAAATTGAACTTCTTTTATATCCAAGTCTGATTCTGCTAGATGCACTGCAGTAGAATGTTTCAAACAGTGAAAATGCCATTTGTTTTCATCTTTGATTTTCGCCATTTGGCAGTATCGCTTCATTAAGTAGTCCAGCATTTTCCTGGAGATTGGATTTTGCTCCTGGCTCTTAAAAAGTACCTCTGATTCTTCTTTAACTCCATATTCTTTAATGTATTGATTTAGAATTTTAACAGTTTGTTTATCTAAGGCAATGGTATTATTCCAACTACTTTTCAGCCGCTTACAGTATAACTCTCCTTTGGATTTATTGTAGTATTCCAATTTTAATAGCCTGATTTCTGAGGCTCTAAGTCCGCATCGATATGCTACTCTAAAAATACATAAATTGCGGAGTGCATGCCTATCACCAGAGTTTTTTATTGCATTAAATAACCTACTTAATTCATCCTGAGTAAAATATTTTATTGTGGTATCCATTAGCCCCCTCCTACACTTGGACAATATATTCATAATGTCCAACCTTAAGTCACTTCACATGCCTTGATATTTCTACATTTACAAGAATCGTTACTAAAACCAAACAGAATGTTGGACATTACTTAGCAATTTATTAGCAGTACAAGTAGGCATTGTTTACTTTTTTATAATTGCTTCATAACAAATATAGCGCATAGTGTCCAAGTTGTAAGGTCCTTTTCTTCAAAAATTTCTATTCTTTAAAATAATCTAAGCAAAAAGACTTTCAGGGTTACCCGAAAGTCTTTTTGCTATGCTTCTTTAAATACTTCTTGCAAAACAGATTGCATTAACAGTTCGCTGTCTTTTTTTGATTGTTCGATGTTCCTTTCAAGTTCATCACATAAGGCCATTAATTGGTCTACTTTTTCTACAATGCGTTTTTGTTCCCTTAGTGGAGGTAAAGGCAATAGAAAATTCGCAACTTCCGAACCAGATACTTCTTTGAATGTAGTTCCTGATGCTTGTTCATTTATCTTCTTCGCCGAATAAGTCAAATAATAATAAATATATTCATTCATTTGCATTACATATGGAATACAGGACTTAAATCCTTGGTTTGTTGATAATGGATTACTTGCTATGGCTGTATATCCAATTGGGGCACGACTAGAAAATAATACTGTCCCTTTAGGCATCAATTGTGCTGAACTTTTTTCTAAGCCTAATTTAGTTATATTTCGTCTTCCTTTGCTAATATATTTACCTTTTATGTTACTTAAATCTGCTGGTGTCAACCAAGGAATATCACCATTTTCCCAATAATCTTTTATATTCGTCTTCGGTGTTCCGCCACCTACTATAGCACTTATCTCCCCTAATCTCACCCACTCCCATCCTCTCGGCATTTCATAGGGAACTTCATCTTCTGAAATAGGTGGCAAAGGCTTTTCTTTCTTAATTTTACCTTCTTTTATCAGCCTTTCTTTTTCCTCTTTTATCCTTTCTAAAAGAACACTTGCCGGTTCATCATTAGGGTCTTGTGGCACAAGTTTTCCCCGCACGGCTTCTTGAAGGATACTTTGTCGGAGTTTATTAAGTATTTCAGCATTATTTTCATTTTGTTTATCAAACAATTCTTTATTTTTAAAGAACCTTTCTAATTTTTCTACAATTTCCTTTTGCCTCTCCAAAGAAGGTAATGGTATCTTTATTTTTAAGACATCTCTGGGTCGAATTGAAGCATAATTTGTTGTACCTTGAGGCTTTATTTGGTTAAAAAAGTCATCTGTTTTTAGATAGTAATGTAGGTATAAACGATTCAACTTTTCTTCATTAACATTAAAGAGAAAGTAATGGCTACTAACAATAGCCCCTTCTAATTCAGAAGGAACTATACCATAACCTCCAACTTTTGCATCTATTTCCGCTACCAATAATTGTCCTGCCTTACAAACTTGCTGTTTCTTCGTCTTTATATCTTTACCTTTTATAACATCTCTTAAAACAATACCTTTACAATTAAGTTTTGCTGTACACCTTTTATACTCTTCTTCATCATTTATAGTGATAAATTCTTTTTGATATTCTAAAAGGTTAGATAATTCTACAAGTTCAATTCCCATTATTCATCTTCCCCCAATATTTCTTTCATACTCTGCAATAATTCTATTGATTTAGTAACGTTTCGTTCTAATTCTTTTATTAATTCTTTAGGGGTTTTTAGTTCATTATTACCTGTTTTTAATGGGTGATTTATATCCAGATTATAATTCCTGCTCTTTATCTCCTCTATACTAACCTTCCAAGCATATTGATTCTCTTCTCTGTTATTCCACCACTGTTTTTCAAGTTCAAACTCTTCATGTCTTATTGGTTTAGTCTTTGTATACTTCTTATATCCCTCTGGCAATGGATGCTCAAAGAACCAAATTTCTTTTGTCGGTTTTCCCTTTTCAAGGAACAAAAGATTAGTATTAATATCTGTATAAGGTGCAAATACGCCATTAGGAAGTCTTACTATTGTATGGAGATTAAACTCCTCAAGCAACTTCTCTTTTATGGTAGTCTTTACACCTTCTCCAAAGAGAAATCCATCAGGCAGTACAATTGCTGCTCTTCCAGTATCCTTTAATAAATACATCAAAAGCACCATGAAAAGGTCCGCAGTTTCCTTTGTCTGGAATTGCTGTGGGAAATTAACCTGGATTCCATCCTCCTCAATTCCGCCAAAAGGTGGATTGGTCACGATAATATCAACCTTGTCTACAGGCTTATAATCCCTTACATTGCGAGTTAAAGAGTTATCATGCCTTATCTTTGGGCTATCTATATCATGTAAAATCAAATTGGTTACTGCTAACATATGGGGTAAGGGTTTCTTTTCAATACCCAGTATGGTTTCCTGTAATGTTTTTTCATCCTCTATATTCTTTACTTGTTTTTTCAAATGCTCTAAGGCACATACTAAAAATCCACCTGTCCCACAAGCAAAATCTAAAACCTTTTCCCCCAATAGTGGATTAACCATATCAACCATAAATTGGGTTACAGGCCTTGGTGTATAATATTCTCCTGCGTTTCCTGCGCTTTGCAAATCCCTTAATATGCTTTCATAAATGTCATTAAATAAATGCCTGTCTTTTTGAGTCGTAAAATCTATTTCGTTTAACTTATTGATTACCTGCCTCATTAAGGTTCCAGATTTCATATAGTTATAGGAATCCTCAAAAACGGCCTTTACAATAAAGGCCTTTGGATTGCTGTTTTCATCCAATTCCATTTCTTTTAACCCTTTAAAAAGTTTGTTGTTTACAAAATCTAAAAGTTCATCGCCTGTAATACCTTCATCATCTGCAGCCCAATCTCTCCAGCGCAATCCTTCTGGAATAATTGTGGTATAATCGTCATCCATTAGTTCCCATTCTTCTTCTTTTGCATCAAATACTTTTAAAAATATCATCCAAACAAGTTGGGAAATCCTTTGAGCATCTCCATCTACCCCAGCATCCTGGCGCATAATATCCTGAACTGCTTTTATAATTGCTGATATTGACATCTGTGCATCACCTTCCTAATCTATGCAGTGTATATTTCCTTTTCTAATTCTTTAATGGCTTCTAAATACTTTTTCTTTCCACCAAAGCGTTTAACTATTTCAATAGGAGAACCAAATCTTTTAAAATCAGGAACCTTGAGTATCTCTAAATTCTCAAGATTTTCAATTCCTTCGTCAGCATACTTTTCCAGAAGCGCTTCTAATACTTCCCTTGCACTTTCTCCGTATTTTGTAAAGTAGTTTCTCTTCTTTACATTATTAGCCCTCTCTTTTCTTGTGAGAGGAGGCATGTCAAAGGCTACATGGCAAATCAAATCAAATGGGTCTAAATCCTTTCCAACTTCATCTTTCAGTTCTTCAAGGAGTACTCCTCTTTCTTCTAATTCTTTTAAGATGGCTTCCTTTCTCTCTGATTCATTCCATTTTATGAGGAACTCATCAAGGGTTTTAAATTCATTCTTTATATTTTTTCTGGTATAAGATATTAATGACTCTGTTATAAGTTTGCCATCCTTGTCATAGTAATAAACTCTTTCATGTATTACCTTTACAGGAACATCATTTACATAATACTTGGCTGGGATTTCATTAATATCTCCGCCATCTATAATTTCAGGAGGAATATCCCCTCCGTAATCTCCTTCAGATTCCTGGTCTCCGCCTAATTCCCCTTGACCATCTACAGTTTCTTCTTCCTCCGTAGGAATTTCTCCTGTAGTCGTTTTAACGCTTACAGGGTCTCCATCAAAATCTGGGTCTGCAAATAATTTAGTGACTCCTCTGAAGTCTATTATGGTAAAATATTGTTTGCCATAATCCTCTCTTATTCTTGTGCCTCTGCCAATAATTTGTTTGAACTCAATCATACTATTGATATTTGCATCTAAAACGATGAACTGACAAGTCTGGGCATCTACTCCTGTAGTCATAAGTTTACTCGTTGTAACCAAAACAGGGTATTTACTGGCTGGGTCTATAAAATTATCCAGTTCAGCCTTGCCTTCTTCGTTATCACCTGTGATTCTCATAATATATTTAGGATTTTCTGTTACTAAGTCTCCATTTTCATTGACAAGCGCCTGCCTCATTCTCTCAGCATGCTCAATATCTACACAGAAGAAAATTGTCTTGGCAAATCTGGAATTATTCTTTTTTAAGTAATCAGATACTTTTTGGGCAACAATCTCTGTTCGGTTTTCGATGACTAAGTTTTTATCAAAATCTTTTATATTATATTCTCTATCTTCAATTTCAAAGCCGTACTTGTCTCTTTTCCCTTTTTCCGGTCTATACCCTTCTACATCTCTATCCAGCAATACTCTTATAACTTTATATGGGGCGAGGAAACCGTCTTCGATTCCCTGTTTTAGTGAGTAGGTGTAAATAGGTTCACCAAAATATTCTATATTTGACACATCCTTTGTTTCCTTCGGTGTAGCCGTAAGCCCTATTTGAGTGGCTGGATGGAAGTATTCTAATATTTCTCTCCATGCAGAATCTTCTTTGGCACTTCCCCTATGGCACTCGTCTATTATGACCAAATCAAAAAACTCTGGCGAGAACTGCTTATATACATTTTTAAATTCATCTTCACCTGAAATTCCTTGATATAGGGCTAAATAAATTTCATGGGCCTTGTCTATTTTTCTATTGGTGATTTTCGTCATTTTATCGCCGAAATATTTAAAATCATTTGCCATAGTCTGGTCTACCAGAATATTTCTATCGGCTAAAAATAAGATTCTCTTTTTAGACCTGGACTTCCAAAGCCTATAAATAATTTGGAAGGCTGTATAGGTTTTCCCTGTACCAGTAGCCATGACAAGCAAAATTCGATTTTGACCTTTGGCAATTGCCTCTACTGTTCTGTTTATGGCAATACGCTGATAATATCTTGGGCTTTTGCCATTTAGTTCAAAATAGTATTCCTGCGCAATAATTGCTTCTTCTCTTTCGGAGATTCTTTTTGCTTTTTTATATCTATTCCATAATTCTTCAGGAGATGGGAACTGGTTAAGTGGTATTTCTCTTTCTTTACTGCCCACACTAATAGTTCTGTCATGTTCCAAAAATGCATCTCCATTAGTTGAAAATGCAAAAGGAATATCCAGAATATCTGCATAATTTAATGCCTGCTGCATACCAGCCCCTACTGGATGCTTATTGTCTTTTGCTTCTATTATAGCAAGAGGTATATTGGATTTATAATATAGAATATAATCCGCTCTTTTCCTTTCTCCTCTTGTAACCAGTTTTTTTCTGACAATGATTCTCCCGTCAGTAAAAGACACTTCTTCTCTAATTTGTCTTTCTAAATCCCATCCTGCATTTATCAAGGATGGTGTTATGTACTTGGAACATATATCCCTTTCAGATAAATCCTTCTTATTCACCAATATCACCCCGTTCCCAATACTTAAATCCGAAACATAGATGTCACATTTATCAATATTTTATCATAAATGTCCAAGAATTAGAAATTAAAATAGTATATTGAATTGAAAATGTAAAAAAGACATTATAAAAATGCCTTTTTTACATTGAATGCCTTATTCAATTATTATGTTTATCCTTAATGGAGGTAATAATGATGTAATAATAGAGTAGTAAATCATAAGGAGTTATTTCAAGTATTTTAGTATTATTTTTGCTTCTTTACAAATCCGATTAAATCATTAAGTATTTTTATATAGAATCAAATTCATAAGGCAATATGCGATTTTAACTATTGCTCATCCAATAGTTCTTTTAAGATTGTTTTAGATTCTGGAGGCAGTATTTTAATTAAGTGCTTCAGCCCGATGTTGTATATTAAAGCAATTATCATATTTTCCCGTTCTCTTAAGTCTGCCAGCGCTTCTCCATCAAAAAGTTCCAGTTTGTTTTCATATGGAGTATACTGTGCCCACTGCTCACAAGTGAGCCTCTGCGGTTCTGCTAATGGTATCAGTTCTTCTTTATCTCCTTCCGTCTCAAAATACTGTAATGCATTTTCTACCCATTTTATAAAGTCCCTACATTCCGGGATTTTACCGTCATTTTCTGCTATTTGCTGTTTTACAGTATCTATTGCTATTTTTCTAATGTCTTCTTTACCATCAAAAACCCTCAAAACAGCACTTTCGGGCAACTCAATCGTCTTTAAAATTTGTTTCACACTAAAGCCTATTTCTTTTAACCTCTTTACAATTTGCAGTGTACAAGACATTTCTGCTATTAATTCTACTTTTTTCAGATGTTCTGGCAGTGTATCTTCAAAAGTACCCTCCATATCTCCTTACCTCTTTTCTTTCATATTTTATATACATCACCGTTCACAGTATATTTTTCATTTATTATTCCAAATACTTCGATAAAATCTATTAAATATCCGAGAAAGCAGTGATGTATACTCGGTATCTATTGATAAAACCAAAATCTTTTTCCTGTCCTCCTTTCCGCTTATATACGAGTATACCTTATTTATATAATATAACGACAGCGTGTCTGATTATCTTCTCCAATATATGTTTCTTTCATAATATATCCTTTTTCATGAAGAACATCTGTCAACTCTGATATTGTATTTCTTTTTCTACCAATTAATCTTCCAATCTCCGCTTGGCTTTTCTTAATCTCCCCTTTGCCACCTGTTAAATAACATAGATAGGAATATAATTTTATTTCTCCATTTGTAAGTTTCTTTTCTGCGTTATTAAGCATATTATTTATTGTTTCTATTTCAAACGGTGTATAACCATTATTGTGTTTAAGATTTTTATTTATTCTATAAATCGCTTTTTCCTGTGTTCTGCGACTACCTGCGTGCTTTCTGATTAAATCAAACTGTATTATATTTTTTATGATTCGATAAAATGTTGATTTACCAATACTGGCGAAATTCATAATTTCATCAATTCTCCATTCTTTATTTCCAGCAAGTTGCTCTTGGAGTGTCATAGAAAAATACAGTTTAATAGCCTCATCACTTAATAAATGATAATTTAAGAAAAACTGATTTGGTATTAATATTTTTTTAAAATACGACTGGAAAATATGTTCCAGAAGGACACTATCAATTATAACACCCCATTCTTTTTTAAAGTCGGTATCATCTGACGATTTCATAATTATCCTTATAACACGCACATACCAACTACAGTTACCTATCAGTTTATAATATTTAAATGGCTTAAAATATAATTGAAAAATTGCTTTTTCTATTTGTTGATTAATAGTTACAGAATCATCAAGATTAAGTAATTCTCTAATTTGATGAAAATTAAAAGTTATTCTGTCATCTCCTCGGTTAATTTGATATCTTCCTAGATATAAAATAGCAGTTAAAGTTTTTAAATTAAAGTCTGCTTCACTTAAGTCAATCTTTTTATCCCATATTTGTTCAAAAAAGTTTTCCAAATTTGTATTAGCCATAATACGCCCTCTCCTTTCATTAAGGCATATTATATCACATGAAAAAATTTACTTTTTTAAGTCAAAAATGATATTTTGTTTTCTCTTAAGAAAACACATTTGCAGGTAAAATAAAAATACTATCAAAATACAAGCAATTGCCTGGTTTTTAACATTGTCTAGATTTTTGTGTTTTTCTCAAAAAAATTTTTTAAAATTTTTAGAATAAAAATAAATAGCCCTTACCTATTTAGGTAAGAGCCTTATCATTTTGCAGTACTTTTTTTAAAAAATACTTAAATTTAAATTCCTCATATGTTTTATCAAAGTCTTGAATTATTTCATCAAGTGTCATTTCTGATACTTGTCCGGTTTTCTCTAAACTTTCATTAATAAATTGTTCTATGAACTCATCGTTATATTTATCTTTAACAGCATCCAATTCTTCTATATAATTCCAAAACCTGCTACTCACATTTGCTTTTTCTATGTCTTTCATGTACTCTTCTGCATCACCGTAATATTGTTCTAAAAGATTTAATTCTTTTCCCTTTGATTTTAGGTAATTATTAAACTCTTTGAAATCTTGAACTCCAAGAATCTTACAAAGCCCTACAGTACTGGAATACTGATTACATTCAATTTCTTTTATTTCTAATCTTTTAGGTCCGTATCTTGCATTACTGATAGTGTTTATTACAATCCTTGAATAAACTTTTTCAAGTAGTTGTCTTTTTTGCAACAGTGATAATGAATTAAAGTAGTCTTCTATATTGTCAAACTGCTCTTGCTCTTTGCTTTCCTTTAACAGTGCTTCTTTGCGCCTTTCTGCTTGTTTGATATTATATTGCTGTTCTGTTATTAGTTGTTGAACTTTTGCAATATCAATTTCTGTGTCATTTATCATTTTCTGAAGTCTTTCGTATTTAAGAGTTCCAGAATCCTCTAATAGTTGGCGTTCAATCAGGTTGTCTATCTTTGATATTAACCTGGTTTTATTCTTTTCAAGTATCTTGATTTCTTCTTTAAGTTTAGCAATTTCTGCATCAAAAAGCATTTGTTCATTAGTTCCGTATTTTTCGTAAATATATTGCTGATACTCTTTAACTAACATAAATGCTTCTTTAAGCCGTTTAAAAAAATCTTCTTTTATGAGTTCAAACGCCCGTTCTTCTTGTACCGAATAATAGCCATCGCAGTAATTCTTACCTGCATTAAAACTATTGCATTTATAATATACTTTTGCTTTTCCTCTCTTACCATTTGCCAATTTGGGTGCAGGCTGTAGGGAAGATGTCATTCCTCCACCACATCCAGGGCATCTTAAAATATTTATAAACATTTTTTTATTGGCATCATCAAATTGCTGTTTTGTAATCCCCCGCATGGCTTCTGCTGTATTTTGATTCATTCGGACTTTTCTTCTGCTGCGCAAACGTTCTAATGTTTCAAGAAAAATATCTTCTGAGATTATCGCTTCATGATTTCCGACTGGCAAATCATAAAAGTTGATATCATATATACTTTTCCTTTCCCAAACCCGTACACCTTCTTCTGTTTTTTTCTTCTGCCTGCGTTTCGCCCAAAAAAGTCTTGAACAGTATACAGGATTTTCTAGAATTTTTTGAACAGTTGCAGTTGCAAATTGTTTTCCCTCCCTTGTTTTATAACCATGTAAATTTAGGTGCTGGGCTACATTTTTTATACTATACTTTTCCTTAACAAATAAAGTAAAAATCAATTCCACAATAGGTTTTTCTTCTTCATTTATAATAAGCCTCTTTTTTATATCTCTTTTCTTTGTTTTGCTGTTTTGATTTTCTTGAAAGTTATTCTCTTGTTTTACTGAGAAATACTCATATTTGTATCCATAGGGAGGTGGTCCCCCAAAATAATTCCCCGCTTCAACGGACTTGCTCATACCGTCAATTACCCTTTCCCTAAGTTGGTCAATAAATAACTCATTGAGCATGCTGTAAATACTTACCATAATTTTTGCATTTTGCCCATTTATATCTCCATTAAAAGCGCCATCACAGGTGTAAAGCCTTAAATTATTTTCCTTCAATAATTTGAAAATCTGAAGTGTATGGCTGATGCTTCTACTGATGCGGCTTAAATCATAGCAGCAAATCCCGTCATACTGCCCCTTTTCTAACTTTTCCAGCAGTTCTTTCAATTGGTCTCTCTCTAGTATAGTTGTTCCAGATATTCCAGCATCACAAAAGAAGTCAATATCTGCATCATTATATCCTTTGCTTTTCAAAAGAAAAATGCATCTCTCTTTTTGGACATCTAAGGAATAAGCATCATCTGCCGCCTGCCGTGCCGAGGAAACCCTCGTATATATTGCTATTTTACCCATAATAACATGCCTCCTTCTTGTGTTTTCCCTCTGCTCTTAGCATAACACATGAAAAACACGACTAATTTGGAGTCATGTATTCGGTAAATCACCGTTCCCCCATATTAATCCTGTACCCTCTATATATCTGCTCCAGCAGTATCACCCTCATGAGCTGATGGGGAAAGGTCATAGGCGAAAAGGACAGCTTGAAGTCCGCTCTTTTGAGCACTTCATCGCTGAGGCCCAGGGAGCCGCCGATGATAAAAGCTATATTGCTTCTCCCCTTTATACCGAGATCGTTGATAAAATCAGCTAAGGCTTCAGAGGAGAGCATCTTGCCTTCTATGGCCAAAGCTATCACATAGGTATCGCTTTTCACATGCTTCAATATTGCCTGGCCTTCTCTTTCCTTTACTGCCACTTCTTCCGCCTGGCTCATATTTTCCGGAGCCTTTTCGTCAGAGACTTCAATTATATCCAGCCTGCAATATTTTGAAAGCCGTTTGGAGTATTCCGAAACGGCTTCTTTTAAATATTTTTCTTTTAATTTTCCAACTGCTATTATATTGATATTCATCAGATCCACCTCTTTTATGAGAAGCCAAAAGAACCATCCCTGCTGATTCTTAGCGCCCCTGGAGCACGGCCTGGGTTTCATATTCTTTGCCGTTTCTTTGATATTTTATATTGACTGTATCTCCGGGTTTTTTGTTATACAAAACACTCCTGAGCTTCAGCATAGTATTTATTTCAACATTGTCTATGTGAGTGATTATGTCTCCTTCTCTAAGCCCTGCGGTCTCCGCTGCAGAGCCTTTGATAACCTCGTGTATATACAGTCCGGATTTGATTACTATATCGGTTTCATAATATCCGACGATTTCTCTGTCCAGGGTATATATGCCCAAGTATGGCGGATTGAAGACTCCATTTTCGACGAATTGCTTTATTACCGGCTTGGTAACATTTATGGGTATTGCAAATCCCAGGCCTTCCGCCGAAGCTTTTACCGTATTTATGCCTATTATCTGGCCCTTGCTGTTGATGAGAGGCCCTCCGCTGTTACCCGGGTTTATTGCTGCATCGGTCTGAATCAGGTCTTCCATTATGGTGCTTTGGTCCACCATTATGCTTCTGTTCAATCCTGAGACGATCCCTTGAGTTACAGTCCTTTCATATCTCAAGCCCAATGGGTTGCCTATGGCAATAGCGATTTCGCCTACTCCAAGGCTATCCGAATCGCCGAGCTCCGCAGCGGTCAAATCGGTGGCCTCAACCTTTACCACTGCCAGGTCCAGACCTGCATCTTGCCATAATACCTTGCCTTCCAGCTCCCTGCCGTCAATTAAAAATACGGTGAGCTTACTTCTATTGTCTCCAACCACATGTGAATTGGTGAGTATATATCCTCTAGAGTCCACAATTACGCCGGAGCCTACCCCTTCCGTATATCTGGTGCCAAAGAAATAGTCCTTGCGAACCGATATGGTGCTTATCCCAACAACAGTAGGCATAACCTTCTTTGCAACCGCCCCTGCCACAGTGATTTCTTCCTTAGGGTTGATCACTATTTGCTGCGCAATACTGCCCCCGCTGCTGTTAGGAACAGGTGTGTATTTGCTGTAAAAATATGCGGGTACTATAGTTGCTACGATCAAGCCGCCTATTATCGCTCCGATAAGGCCAACCGCAAAGTAAGCCAGACCGCTTCCTCTTCTGCTCTTTCTTCTGAAGTCTTCGGGAGGTCCATAATTGCCGGGGTAATTATCCATATATATCACCTTCTTATATAAAAAATACGCAGTATTTTTTATGCCTCTAGTCTCTAGCCACTAGCCTCTGGTATTAGGCTATTCCTTTGGGGTCATAGGTTACGGGGAACACGGCTTTACACGGAATCTTCCGCTGCAATGGCTATAAAATCCTGCTTTAATGTCATCCTGAAGGAGGATTTTTTTGCATTATATTACTAATATGATATACCTTATACAGCCGTATTATCCCTATTTGCAGCAGCTATACGGTGAATACCTTGCTTATTGAGCTTCTCGGCGCTACATCAAGGGTCACATCCTTTTGGACTGAAATGCCCTTTTCTTCCATAATACCTCTAACTGTCTCGTATGCCAACTGGGGAAAATTATTTTCCTTGCTCAAATGCCCCAGCATTATCTGCTTGATGCCCAGCCCCACAAGCTCACAGGCTGCATAGCCCGATGCCTCATTGGACAAATGCCCGAACTCCCCGAGTATCCTTCTTTTCAAAAAATACGGATAACTTCCCACCTTGAGCATTTCCACATCATGATTTGCTTCAAGCATTACAAAATGTGCACCCTTCAAAGCGTCCTTCACAGTCTGGCTGAAATAGCCTAAATCCGTAGCCAGTCCAAGCTTTTCGCCGCCAAAAGAAAAGGTAAAGCCTACAGGCTCGGCAGCATCATGAGAAATAGAAAATGGGGAAATGCATACGTCATCTATGCAAAACTCCTTTCCTGTATCAAAGATCCTTATGTTTTCCGTTTTCACAGTCCCTATGCCGCCGCCCAGTGCCTCCCAGGTCCTGGCATTGGCATAGATGGGTATGTTAAGCTTTCTGGACATAGCCCCTATGCTTTTCATATGGTCTGAGTGTTCATGGGTTACCAAAATTCCCTTTATTGAACTGGTGCAGATCCCTATATTTTTCAAGTTCTCCAAAATATTTTTGCAGCTTACTCCAGCATCTATCAGCAGGCCTGATTCATCATTGCCTACATATATGCAATTTCCGCTGCTTCCGCTGGCAATAGAACAAAATTTCGTAATCATAATGACCCCCATAGCTGTTATACTGACTGATAACGATTGCAAATGCCCCAGGGCATCCTCTCTTGCTCCTGTGGAACAATTCACCTTATGCTCCGGAGCTAAGACTCTGTAAGCTCCTTCACAATTGAATCTTATATCAGTCAGTATACATATTGCTTTAAAATCTTTTTCACGCTATATATAAAAAAGGCGATAGACCGAACCTAATGATCTATGCCAAATTTAATTAAGATTTTATCAATCTTCTTCAGAAACCCTTCTTATTTTGGCTCCAAGGCCCAGAAGTTTGTCTTCCAGTTTTTCATAGCCTCTTTCTATATGAATGAGATTGCTGATGGCTGTTTCGCCCTCTGCGCATAATCCTGCCACCACCATGGCAGCTCCTGCTCTGAGGTCTGTGGCACACACCGGCGATCCGGAAAGCTTTTTTACGCCTTCTATTACGGCAATTCTTCCCTCAACATTTATCTTGGCACCCATTTTCTTCAGCTCATCCACATGCTTAAATCTGCCGTCATATATGCTTTCATTGATTATGGCCGTACCATTTGCAATGGACAAAAGAACGCTCATGGGCTGCTGCAGATCTGTAGGAAAGCCGGGATAAGGCATTGTCTTTATGTTGGCTGCCTTTGGCCTGCCATTGGCTACTACCCTGAGAGAGTCTCCATTTTCTATTATTCCGATTCCCATTTCCTTCATCTTAGCGCTGATGGAGTCTAAATGGGTAGGTATTATATTCCTTATAAGAACATTGCCCTTTGAGGCCGCAGCAGCTATCATATAGGTTCCTGCTTCCATCTGGTCAGGTATGACGGCATGCTCACATCCGCCCAGCCGCTCCACGCCTTTTATTTTTATTTCATCTGTACCTGCACCTTTGATATTGGCTCCCAAGGCATTCAAAAAGTTTGCCGTATCAACTATATAAGGCTCCTTGGCAGCATTTTCTATGGTGGTAGTGCCTTTAGCCATACAGGCTGCCAGCATTATATTGATGGTTGCCCCGACACTTACTACATCCAGGAATATAGAAGCACCAATAAGTTCATCCGCTTCGGCTCTGATTATGCCGTGCTCAATGGTTATCTTGGCACCCAATGCTTCAAAACCTTTAATGTGTTGATCGATAGGCCTTACCCCGATGTCACATCCTCCGGGAAAAGGCACCTCCGCTTTCTTGAAACGCCCCAATAAAGCCCCGATGAAGTAATAAGAAGCTCTTAATTTTTTTGAAAGTTCGAAGTCTACTTTATATGTACTTATGCCGCTGCTATTTATTATAAGCCTGTCACGTCCGTCTCTTTTTACGTCTGCTCCCAGTTGAATAAGAATATCCATTATATTTGCTACGTCTTTTATATCGGGAAGGTTTTTAATGGTAGAGGTGGCTCCTGCCAGCAGTGCTGCAGGCAGTATTGCCACAGCGGAATTTTTGGCTCCGCTTATGTTTACTTCTCCTTGCAGTGCATGACCGCCTTCTATAATTAACTTATCCAATTGTTTTCTACTCCTTATCAATTGTAATTAAAGTTAAAACATGCATAATACCGTCTCATATATTATAGCATTATCAAAATTCTTTTATAATATAGCCAACAATAAAAGCTTTTAATTTATAATTAAAAGCTTTTTATATTATACCATACTGTTAATATTTTGCACTACTTTTTAATTTTTTTCAACTATGCCATTATAGGCATTTATGTATATTTTCCCCGTGTCTGTTATAACCTTCCATACAGGTATGGCCGTTCCTTCTTTTACGGTAGTTACATCAAACTCTTTTACATCTTCTACATCTGTATTGAAATAATATCCTAAGCTCATATCCAATACGATTATATTTTGCTCTTCATCTTTATAAAGCTCTGACAGTTTCATCAAAGCATTTACCGGAGGTATTACTTCCTTTTTAGCCTTCCCATTATTTACTGTTTCAAACCATAGCATTTTCATAGAAACCACGCCTTTATCAGTTGCCTGAATCTCCAGACAGCTTCTATCCAAAAAAGTACCCTTATATCCCTGGCTGCAGTTCATTTCCAGATAGCCGTTTTTCATTTTTTTTATCCCGCTATATCTGTCCTTTTGATTTATCCCCATCTTCTTTAGAAATGCCTCTATCTTCTTTTGGGCTTCTCCTTCATCAAAAGATCCTGTTTGCCCCTCAATCAGGGCTTTATTTGTATATATCAACTCTACGTTTCCATTGATCTCTACGTAGATATCTTTATTCTCCATCACTATTCTGTCATCGTAGTTCTTTACATCAACATCCTCTAAGCCATCAAAAAAATTTTTCATAGCATATTGCTCGTCGAAATATTTATATTTTACATCGAGAGCAGTCTTGGGTGAGCCGGGCTTAGGAATAGCATTTTTTACCGATATACCTTGCTTTTCCAGATAATCCACAATTTCCTTGGTATTCTCCTTATCCCTTGCCATTCTCAGCGCCAAGGGTCCTAAATATGATTCATAAAGCAGAAAAATATCTGCTATCAGAAATACAACGATGAGTATGGTTTTAGCTTTTGACCAATTCATAAGAATTCCCCCTAACCAAAATGAGGACATTAATATGGCTCGGAAAGTATTACCCCCGATTCTGCATTCAATATATACCTGCCTGCCACTCCGGTATCGCCTCCTGCTTCTATAACCCACACAGGTATCATAGAAGTTGTGCCTTCTAATTTGTATTCAAAATATGACAATTGTATATCCTTTATCTTAATATCATCAATATCAATATTTTTATCGTAGCTCAGCCTTTTCAAAACTATATCTATTATTTCATCAAGAGGATTTTTAATGATCTTTCCTTCACCTGTCATCTTAATATCTTTAACAACCCTCTTGTATCTTTTAACTTCTCCGTTTACTATTTCAATCTCTATAGGGTTATCCATTATTGTTTCGTCATTTATTATAGGAACTCCTTCATATCTATAATTATACCTTATAGTGCAGCTATATAATTTATTATTTTTTGCCACCTGCTCTATGGAAGAAATATAGGAATCCTTAGGAAAGCCCATATGGCTGTTTACAAAGTTTGTGGCTATATTTACAGCATCCAGTACAGTAAAGTCGTCCTTTTGATTTTTAGATTGAGTGGAATAATTCACATATTCAATAACTCCCGCTTTGCTCATCCTTATTCCTCCCCTTCTTTCCCCATCGGTGTATACAACTGTGCCTGAAGGGTCTACGATGCGTCTTAGCGTAGAAGGATCTCGGCCGAAGAACTCCGCCGCAATGCTTTCAAAGCTGTCATCGTCAGTTTCTGCAGACGAAGAAAGTTTGGCCATGGTATGTGTATCTTCTATATTGATAGGGATGAGAACATTTTCTCCATATTTCTCAGGTTCTACCTCATTTAAGAACATATAGGCATAAGTCTTGCTTCTGTTTATCATATCCACCATAACTCTGATGCTGCTCCTTAATGCTTTTGAGCGGAATTCATATATGCTGTCGGATGTCTTGTCCACTATATAAACTGCATTGCTATCATAACCTACTAAAACACTATCTATAGTTTTTATTTCCTCCCATTGCGCTTTGGCAACTCCCAGCATATTTGCATAAATTCTGTAATCATAGGCAAAGGGGTATTCTAATTCAATGGTACGTCCGGTCCTTAAATTTTTCATAAATTCCATGGAATGTTTTTCTGATTCGATGCCTTCCTTGGACTCGAAAATTATAGCCAGCATATTCTTGGTATCTTCCAAAATCCTATCATAGATCAATCCGATCTCTGTTTCATTCAGAAGCAAAGTATGCTTGCCGTTATTATTTAATATGAGCTTCTCGGGTTTTATCAGACTTGCCTTGTCATTATTAGAGCTTAGGAGCTCATTAGAATTCACTTCTTGCTTTTTAAACATAATAAAAATACCCTCAATGGATATATCTAACCATATTTGGGTAGTCAATATTACGCTTATCAGCACAAGACAAAAAAGAGTTGCAGATTTGAGTTTTTCCCGCTTCAATTTTTACCATTCCTCAAACACATTTTTAGTTTACTATCTCTAAGTCAAGATCTTTAAAAAGTATATCGTTTATCTTTTCAGTTATTTCTTCATTATTAACATACTCAACTTCCAATTCATAGGATGATCCGTCGTCGGCTTCAACAACTATTTTGTTTTTCCCGGACTTAATAGTCACGGATACTCCAAAAATTCCGGATATACCTACTTTGCAGCTTTTATTGGTCTGCAGTATCCATTCTCCGGAGCTATCATCAGCTTCATCATCTATAGGTTTATTTTTATGGATAATAGTCTTCTCATTATTTGGTTTATACCAGAATGTGCTTATATCAATTTTGGTTCCTTCCAATGCTTTTCCCTTGATGGTCAGGTCCTTGTTGCTATATTTTATAGGTTGTATTTCTTCTTCAATACCCTTGACAAAATCAAAAACAGGTATAGGATCATCTGCTCTTCTGGCGTACACGCCAGTAAAAGAAGATAATGTGAAAACAAATACCATAGCCAAGGTCAAAACAAATTTTAGATGCTTGCTGCTGCGCATTGGATTTCCCCCCAAATTTTTAACCATAATCAATTTATTTCAATATCATTATACAATATGATTGTTACAATAGTATTACAGTCAAATTAAGGTTAATTTACACTTGATACAATCGGGAGTATAACCGTGACCCAAGTACCTTCTCCATATACGCTGTCTAATTGAATCTGGCCGTTGTGAGCTTCCACTATCTGCTTTGCAATGGATAGCCCGAGGCCAGTGCCTCCAAGGCCTCTGGAACGCGCTTTGTCCACCCTGTAGAATCTCTCAAACAATCTTGACATGTCCTTCTTTGGTATGCCTATACCATTATCCCTAACCTTTATATAAATATATTCTGCCTCTTTCCACATTGATACATAAATTTTTCCCTTTTCCTGCGTGTATTTTATTGAGTTGCTGATTATATTGATCATAACTTGCTCGATTCTATCCTTATCACCTATTGTTTGCGGGATCTCATCATTGATTTCCAAAGAGATGCTTTGATGCTTCTGCTTTGCGGATATATCCATCTTATAAACACAGTCGCCGAGTATTTTTGTCAGATCTATTTCTTTCATATTCAGTTGCGTTTTATCATAGTCCAATTTGGACAGCATCAATAAATCCTTCACCAGTCTTGTCATCCTGTCGGATTCGCTATCTATCACATTTAAAAACCTCAAGGTCATATCCCTGTCTTCCAAAGCTCCGTCCAGCAGAGTTTCTGTATAGCTTTTTATGGTTGTAAGGGGTGTTCGAAGCTCATGAGAAACGTTTGCTACAAACTCTTTCCTCATCCTGTCCAGGTTTTCCTGCTCGGTTACATCCTGCAGCACTATTATTGCACCGGCAGTTTCAGCGCCTTGATTCTTAAAGGGCACAATGCTGTATCTTATTGTAGAGTCTCCGTTACTTATGAGGTTGCTTTTCTCTGCCTCATCTTGGAATAAGCTTTTCACATCAAAAGGAAGGCTCAGCATATTTGCTACATCATCAAAGTTCTTCCCTTCCACATCCATTTTAGTTAATTTAAACAATTCAAAAGCCGCAGGGTTTGCATGGATTATTGTGCCTTCCGAGCTTACGGCAACAACACCGTCAGTCATATAAGTGAGAATGGTCTCCATCTTGCTTTTTTCATTATTCATCTCATTCAGAGTGGTCTTCAATCTGACTGTAAGATAGTTAAACATTTCCGTGAGCTTCCCCACCTCATCGTCGGATCTGACGGGGATTATATGTTCAAAGTCTCCCGTTGCCAGCTTCGCAGCCTTTGAGGTTACTTCCTTGATAGGTCCTGTTATAGTTCTGGCCAATATGCTTCCCAAAAGCACGGTGAAACACAGCGCCCATATAGTAGCGCTGGTAAGTATATTCTTAATATTGGATATGGAGTCATTTATCGAAGTAAGGCCCATATTAAGGTAAACTGCGCCTATGACTTCACTGCCGTCAGAAGTGATAGGGACAGCTATGCTCTTATAATTGTTTTTTAGATCTGCAGAGTCGTTTAAGTCTTTGACCCTCTCACCCTTCAGGGCCCTGCTGATCATCCAGCCGTCTTCCATGGGCAGCTCTTCGCCGCTATGAGCCAAAGACCTGCCATTCTTATTAAAAACATAAACAGATTGAATTTGGCCGCCCCGCCCATTGAACCAATTGTCTACAGTGTCCTGCACATCATAGGCTCCGATGGCCATCATATCTTTCAATGAAAATGAAAGGTCATCGGCTTTTGACTCTATATTGCTTACCACATTGCTGATCTGGTCTTTCTCAACAGCCTGCACTATATAAAGGCCGATTATGGACATGGCAAGCCATACCAGCAGGACATAAATTATTACAAGCTTCCATTGGATGCTTTTTAACATATGTTAAATCCTCCTGAAATAATAACCTACACCTCTCTTGGTCTGAACATATTTGGCATTGCTGGGATCATCCTCAACTTTTTCCCTGAGCCGCCTCACAGTAACATCTACGGTTCGGACATCGCCATAATACTCATATCCCCAAACCTCTTCCAGCAGGGTCTCCCTGGAAAACACCTGCTCCGCATTGAGGGCTAAATATTTTAACAATTCAAACTCTCTAAGAGTGAGCTCAATTATCCTGTCTTCTTTTCTCACTTCGTATTTATTCAGATCGATGACCAGATTGTTTGATTTTATTATCTGGCCCCCGGCTTCTGCGCCATTATTTAAGAAGTTTACTCTTCTTATATTGGCCTTTACCCTTGCCAACAGCTCTCTGAAGCTGAAGGGCTTGGTCATATAGTCATCTGCGCCGAGCTCAAGACCCAGTACCTTGTCCACTTCTTCTTCTTTTGCAGTCAGCATTATTATTGGAGTATTTATGTTCTCCCTGAGCTTCTTACATACAGTAAAGCCGTCCATAACCGGAAGCATTATATCAAGAATTATAAGATCAGGCTTGTGCTCATATGTACTGTCAATAGCTTGCTGTCCGTCCTCTGCAATGAAAACCTTATAGCCTTCTTTCTCCAGATTGTATTTTATTATATCTGCTATTGGCCTTTCATCGTCAACAACTAATATCTTGCTATTCATACATCGATACCCCTTTTTAATTTATATATTATTTCGGCATCACTGCCGCTAAGTTTACCTTAATCCTTTTTATTTCTATTGTACTATTTAATCCATATATGTGCAAAGCATTAAATTTTTTGTCGTATTAGGTCTATTTTCCTAGAAAAATAATCCAGTTTTCGCATGTTATTAGGGAAAAAAATGTCATATAATGAATTCAGATACTAAAAATACAATTGATACAAAACCAATTTGTGTCCCCCCGGATGCTGGAAAACAGGCAGGGGCCTGTTTTCTTTTTTGGGCTTTTTCTGATATTAACAATATTCTTAATCCTCGGATTTTAGAATAGGTTATTGGGGCTGACCAACCTTTATATGAGTTAGCGACGATCAGCTGTCGGATAAGGAAGCAAAAGTTTTATAAAAGTCATGCCCTGCTTTCAATTCCTTTAATAAATTCAATACCTCACGATTTCCCTTTCTCTCATAAATATCCTTTATTATCAGGAAAGATTTTCTGTAGGCTTTGTCGCTGTCCAACGCCATAAAATTGCCGCGCAGATCTTCCAATGAGTATTCATCCTTAGAATCCATAAACTGTCCCCATTCGGTGCCGTAAACATTGTATTCCTGATACAAGGCCAGTCCTTCGGTAAACCATGTTTCCAGGTTTCCTCCCGTCAGCTCGTCCACAACCAAATGAGTATACTCATGAAGAACCGGGCCGTTTGTTTCATATTGCTCCAAAGTCAAGTCAAAAACCTCGGGCACCACTAAATGAATCACGCCCATATTGTAAAGACCCATAACAGCTTCTCCGTCCAGAGCCTTATTATAATTCCAAAATTCCTCCATGCTTCCATAGACGAATACAGGAATGCTTTTAGTTGGATAATAATCAAATTCTTTTCCTACCAAATCATAGCTTTTTTCCAGCAAGCTTCCCAGTTCTTCCACCGTTTTTTCATCAGCACCCCTGCTTTTCAATATAAAGTGAGGCTTATTCATTTCTTCTATGCTGGATGAAAGCTCCGTACTCTTATAATATTCGAAAACCTTCAAAGCTTTATAGCCTGTTGACTTTGCAAGAATGTATGTCCTGCTGTCCATTAAAAAAAATAGCGCCAGCAATATTGTCAGCACTATATATGTTTTAAACAATCTTTTTTTCATATCTGCATCACCACAGATATATTATACAACAAATTTTATGTCAACTTAACTGGTATTTTTTAGAGCCTTTTTAGTGTCTGCGAGTACTTAAGATTTTGAGCAGATTTTTCGTCAGACAAGGCAAATTTTCGAAGGAATACTGGTGGTATTCCAAGAAAATTTAACGCAGTATGACGAAAAATCTGCCAAAAGATCAAGTGCAAGTAGATGCTAAAAAGGCTCTCAGTGGCATCCGCCGCAAGTTCCGCAGCTTCCGCCGCAGCCGCTGCCGCCCTTTGAAGAACCACCGGTTTGGCATTTTCCTTCAAATACCTGTCTTACATTTTTGCTTTGGCATTTGGGGCAAACCACTTTATCTCTATTATATGAGTTCACTATCTCAAAAAATTTCTCACCGCAATCATCGCATTTGAAATCCAATGCTGCCATGATAATCCTCTCCTTTTGATAAGCTCGATATTATTCACCTATTAATATTTGCAGGCATATTATATTATATCATTTATTTTTTCAATGGGGGATTTCTATGAAAAAATTTTTTACGTTTCCCGGAAGGATTGATCCTGAAATAAAATATGCAATATCTATCAAGGGTGTGAAAAATATACCTTTGATTCTTCAATTGAAGCATTACATAGACAATCCTACCAAAAGAAGATTAAGCCGGATGGGCTTTAAAATTAAATATGAAGTCAATTTTCTGAAATGTATTTGCGGAAGCTTGCCTGTCAGAAATTTCGACAGCCTTAAAGCTCTCGTCGAAATAAAAAAAATTTATTATGACGATAAAGCCGAGATCATGGGAAGGATCATTCCCCAGTTAGAGAGCGTAAATAGCGGCATCGCCGTGCAATCCCGACTTTTAAACGGCCGGGGCGTATCCATGGCCTTTATAGATACAGGTGTAAAGCCCTTGCCGGCTTTCACAAAACCAAGGCGGAGGATACTTGCTTTTAAGGATTTTATAGCGGACAGAAAGGACCCTTTTGATGACAGCGGCCATGGGACTGCAGCCATAGCAGCCGCATCCGTGCCGGCTGCTATGGCGGGCATAATATGTGCCAGGGCCTTCGACATCAGCGGCCATGGATTCTACTCGGATATCATCGCTTCTATGGATTGGATTCTAGAATTAAAGGAAAAGCATAATATAAGAATTGCGGTATTGAATTTTGGTGCAAAGGTAAAGGATGATGCTTTTGATATTCTGACTGCCGCTGCAGAAGCGCTGTGGAAAAGCGGGCTGCTTGTAGTTGCCTGTGCAGGAAACTTCGGTCCGGAGGCAGCTACCATAACAAGCCCCGGACATAATCCGAAGCTATTGACCATAGGTGCAATGGATACAGGGAGTGAGAAGCCTTCTGTTTCCTCTTGGAGCAGCCGGGGCCCCGCATCAGGGGATATTGACAAGCCGGACCTGGTGATGCCGGGCTGCATTCCTTCAGAAAGCCTGATCGGCACATCTGCTTCTGCAAGCTTGACCGCAGGTATTGCAGCTATGCTGTATGAAAAAAATCCGCAGCTTTCTCCCGATGATGTAAAAAGCCTGCTGAAGGTTTGCTGTGCATCCTTCGGAGCTCTTAAGCAATCACAGGGGAAAGGCTATATAAAGCTTGAAAAAATAGAGGAACTTTAAGTTTGGAGAGCTTGGGTATTCCTTTTAGGTCATAGGTTACGGGAAACACAGAAAGACACTGAAGTATTTTCTAATGCCATATCACACAGGAATGAGAGTTACGAACCTAAGATTAAGTATGCTTATATAAAAATTGCCAATGGCCCTTATGAGCTGAACCTTAGAAAAGCCGTAGGCGAGGCACGGATGCCGAGCAAGCTTTCCAGGTCACAGATGACCTTTGGGAAGCGTAGGATTTTCTTAGGTTCAGTGAATTAGTGTCATTGGCAATTTTTATATACTATACGTGACTATACATGGATGTTATTGCTTGTATAGCTAAATAAATGGTATGTATATTTGTGCTCAAATATACATACCATTCTACTTATAGCTGCTGTATCAGCAAGCTCAGGCTTCACAACAAGTCTTTTTATAAATATTTCGTCGGATTGACCGGACTGCCGTTTTTCCTTATTTCAAAATGCAGGTGAGGTCCGGTGCTCCTGCCTGTATTTCCCACTGCACCGATCGTTTGTCCCTTATATACCTTGTCGCCTACCTTGACGCTTATCTTGCTCAGGTGGCCGTAATATGTGACAAAGCCTCCGCCGTGATCAATCTTTATCAGCTTTCCATAACCTCCGCTTGTGCCTGTAAAGATGACCTCGCCTCCATCGGCAGCCTTTACTGCAGTGCCTACGGGAGCTCCAATATCTATTCCTTCATGGAGTCTTCCCCATCTGCTGCCGTATCGCGAGGTTATGCTTCCCCTGGTAGGGGTAGAAAAAGTTCCGGTGCCCTTTTTAGGAGGAGGATCCTTGGTACCCTTTACCAAGATCTGATCCTTAGGCTGCTTTATTATCTTCTCCGACAAGACAACTCTTCCGGTTTCAATGCCGTTTGCCTTGGTCACTTCGGCTTTGATTTCTTTTTCGCCGTATTCTCCCTTTACTCTTACCTGAGTCTGGTCCTTATACATGCTGCTGCTGAGCTCCAGCTTTTGCTCATATGGTATCTTGTCGATATATGTAACATCTTCAACAGTTTTTACTCTGATCAAAGACTTGGGGACCACCAGGTTTATTTCCTGGCCTATTTTAATCTTTTCAGGGTTTGCACCGGGGTTAGCCTTCTGCAGATCCTCTATGCTTATGTCATATTTCCTTGATATGCTCCAAAAGCTCTCTCCTGACTCAACCTTATGTACTCGTATTTCGCTGGTGCCCTTTATGATGAAATTCATTGCATCTTCTCTGGTCATAGAGCTTAAAACATCAGCGAACTCTTCCTTGATCTCAACCTTCTCAAAAAAGCTTGTTTCCTTCACTCCGCTGCGATCCAGGCCTTTGAGAAAATATTCTTCTACATCCGATAAAACTTTGTCTGCCTCATCCTTTGTCTTCAAGGTGACTACAGGCTTATCATCCGCATATATTACAGCAGCTTTTACTGAATAGCTCATATGCTTCTTTAATTCGCCCTCTAATGTGCTGCCTGCTAAAAGTTCCTTTTTAGAAGCCCTTATTTTTTCATAGGAAATCTGGTCCTTAAAGGCGACTGCCGCATCATTTTCTTTTTCAAATTCTTGCTTTAACGCTTCAATAGCAGCTTCTGCTGTTTTCTTATCCTTTACCTTTGCTACTTGTTTTCCATTAATCATTATCCCAAAGGCTGTATTGGCAAAGATTAAATATGTAATGGTTATCAATATGACAACTAAAGCCCCTCCTGTTGCCATAAATCTTTTGGTGTTGACCACTTTCATAGTAAATTTTTTATTGCCTGTGGCCGGCTTTATATTAAACTTAGACAAAGTCTTTTTTATGTCTAGCTTTGACATGCTTCCTTTGAATTTTGCAAACCATTCAGAAGCTTGCTGTTTCAGGTTTTTAACCTTCTGCTTCAACTTAGTAAAATTATCTCCGTCTCCCCCCATCAATGCATCTCCTTTCTAACATCGCTCTTTATATTTTATACCATACAAGCTTGTTATTCAACCAAATATTAACGTAAAATTTTCCCTGCTTGTCTATATCATATTCTTTATTGCTTGAAACTATACCTTTTGGCACTATTTTACATAGTCAGGAAATGCAGCATCATATTATCTGTGTTATGGAAATCTCCGAATTGAAGGGTTTTGGAGGATATGAATAAAATTTTACATATCAGTATTGCATGTCTGAATCCGCTAAATTAATCTGTTGTGCCAGATGATAACAAGTATAAAGCTTCAAGGCTAAGACTTTGTAAGCTTGTATAGGGCTGCGTCAAAACTTTTCCTATACTTCGCTAACAAACTCTAAGCCTCTTCACAAAATACTTTTTTATCATCTGGCACAACGAGTTAAGTTATAGCAGCTTCAGACATGCTGCTATATCATAGAGATGAAATGCTATAAATTATTTGATTCTTGCTATCGCCTCAATCTCAATTTGGGCGCCCTTGGGAATAGCAGCTACCTGTACGCATGAACGCGCAGGGGCAGACTCACCGAAAAATTCTGCATAAGCCTCATTAACTGCAGCAAAATTAGATAGATCTGCCACAAAAATTGTTGTCTTGATGACCTTGCTAAGTCCTGTTCCTGCTTCTTTGAGGATTGCTTCGATATTTCTTATGCACTGACGCGTCAATTCTTTGATATCACCTTCTGCAAAATTTCCTGTTGCAGGATCAATGGGAAGCTGTCCTGATACAAAAACCAAATTGTCAGTAACAATCCCCTGAGAATATGGGCCTATAGCCGCCGGTGCATTATTTGTTTTTATACTTGCCATAATATATATACATCCTTTACTTTTTATTTTAAAGCATTATGCTTTAATGTGCTCTTAATCCAATGAACATATGATGCTATATAAGCATCAGCTTTTCCTGTCGGCCATCAAGGAAATCAACGGTGCCATCCTTGCAGATATCTTCTTCAAGGTACATAAATACAAGCTGGTCATCCCAAAGCTTGATATTGTCGGAAACATTAAGCTCCAACGCATAGCAGGTCTTATCTTCGATGGGCCTTTCTCCTGCGCCGGGAATAAATTCTTGTTTACCATACTGGCCTATTCTGGGGCCTGAGCCATGGCCGAATGTACCCACAGGATGGGTATATATCATAGGCTTAATGCCCTCAGCTTCAGCAGTATTGATAGAATTAAAGAATGCATCATTCCCCGTTGCACAGACTCTTATGTTTTCTCTCACTATATCCTGGAGCCTGTTTCCTTTAGCAAGAAGGTCCTCGAATTCCTTGGGAGCCTCTGTTTCTCCATCCTTGAGTATATAGGCCACCCATTGCATATCTGTATGCAGCTGCACATAAATACCGTTTATGCCTACATCACAGTGAATAAGATCCCCAGGGAGGATAACTTCGTTGAACATTCGCGAAACATTGCTGCCTTTGCGCTGAAGGTCAATATCTGGTCCAAACCAATAGAGAAATCCAAGACGATTAATAACATCACGCATGAACCACTCAATGTCAGTTGTTGTGGTTTCGCCTACTTTAATGAACTGTTTAGAGAAAGAGTAGTTAACGATATCATGTGTTATGTTGACAAGTGTCTTCATCGTTTCTTTTTCCATAGGTGAAATTCTCTGGAGCCAACGTACTGTAAGAGGTTCACCATCGCAAAGCTTTGCAGCGTTTTCTCCAAGAGCATCTTTCAATTGCTCATACATTGTGGAGGAGAGACCATCACAAAAGCCATCTATTAAGCTCCTGTTAAGGGCTATTTTTGAAGGACTGCACTCTTTGACAATTCTGCCGATGGCTTCCCAAACACTTTCATTTGTCCCCTGTACTCTTTCGTAAATGCTTTCCATCTCGGGAGAATATGAGCCTATTACCATTTTGCGGATAACACCGTTTTCTTTATTTCGATGGAAGGCCAGTATTCCAATCCTTCTTGAATCATACATATCCCACGGATATAGTGTTTTAAGTATGGGATCTTTGCAATTTTCTCTTGCTGCTATTATCCAGAAGTCCATTCCGGATTTCTCCATTGCCCATGGGAGTACGAGCTCAAGTCTCTCTTTTAGGATTCTTGTGCTCAATTCAGCCTGCTTTTTTATGGGCAGAAGATCAGCAGCCTCCATTTTTGCTTCAATTGTTTTCATTAAGGCTTCGTGCATTTTCAAATACACTCCTTTTAATTAAATTTCTATAAGATCTTTACAGGCGCCTGTAAGATTGATACATCCGCTTTCGGTTATTATGATATCATCCTCTATTCGTACGCCTCCCCAACCGGGAATATATATGCCAGGCTCTACAGTCATCGTCATTCCCGGCTTCAAGGTAATATCACCCTGGGTGTTTTGAGCGAAGCGCGGAGCTTCGTGTATATCTAAACCAAAGCTGTGACCCAGACCGTGCCCGAAATATTTGCTATAGCCGGCCTTTTCTATGACATCGCGGGCAGCTGTATCCACCTGCCGTCCGGTTATACCTGCTCTTACCATATTTATTGCAGCTTGCTGTGCAGCATGAACTATGGAGTATATTTCTTTTTGTTTAGCATTGGCCTTGCCCAGGCATACAGTGCGGGTAACGTCTGACCAGTATCCGCCGCAGTTACATCCAAAGTCCATCGTTATAAAATCACCGTTTCTCACCTTGCGTGCACCTGCAATGCCGTGTGGCAATGAACCATGCTCGCCGCTCGCCACAATAAATCTTTCAGCCATCCTCTCAACCTCCGGGAACTTTCGCATATAGCTTTGCAGCTCCAAGTCTATTTCTGCTTCTGTCATACCCTCGCGTATCTGTGTGATGACATGCTCAAAGGCAAGATCGGTTATCTCGCAGGCGCGCCGTATTCTGGAAAGCTCTGCATCATCCTTTATCATTCGAAGATTAACTATTTGATCATCTATGCCTGACAATATTTGTACTCCGCTGATAATGCGAAGAGCGTCAGCAAAGCGCAGCGTCATGAAGTCTCTCTCCACTCCGAGCTTGTCTATTTTTTTCTCCTTCAAATAGGCAAGTACATCATCCTCACCTTTTATAGGTATAATCTCATATCCTTTACATTCACCCTGAGCCTGTTCTGCATAGCGAAAATCTGAAAAAAATATTTTTGAGATTGTAGTTATAAGTACATAGCCTGCGCTGCCTGTAAAACCGCTTAAATATCTCCTATTTGCAGGGCAGTATATAAGTGCGGCATCAAGACCCGCTTCTGCTACAAATTTCTGCACATAGTTAGTTTTTCTCATTTTATCACCTTTCCATACTGACTCTCAACTGCAAGCCTTTGCCTATGCCGGCCCAACAAGATAGGAAGCCCCCGCCCGAATGGGGGGAGCTGTGTTTATACAAAATAATTTTAGAAGTAAAAATCCTCAATCTTGAGCTGACCGTCGTCATAAACACCAAAACCTTGAATATTAGCATTGTATACTATGACTTCTTCAGGACACTGGAGGAATACGCATGGGACTTCTTCCCAAACTATTTCTTGAGCCTCAAAATATGCATTCTTCCTGACCTCAGGATCTGTGGAGGAACGGCCAAGCTGCAGAAGCTCATCTACCTTCTTATTTGTATAGAAGGACATGTTGCCGCCTGCTCCATGCATAGAGGAGTGGAAAGAGGCATAGAGGGAGTAGTCCGGATCTCCTGTATCCGATGTCCAGCCAAGCCCGAACATCTCAAGATTACCTCCGATTACCTTATCAATAAATGCGCCGCGTTCAAGGGTCTCGATATTGACCTTTACCCCTATTTCTGCTAACTGTGCCTGAGCCATTTCAGCAGTATCAAGGCGTTCCTGGTTTTGATCACATGAGATAGTAATTTCAAGGCCATTTGGATATCCAGCCTCTGCTAAAAGAGCTTTTGCCTTCTCAACATTGTATTCATGAGGAGCCAGCTTATCATTAAAGGACCATACAACACTGCTCATAGGAGCAGAAGCAATTGATCCGACACCTTGATAAACAACGTTGAAAATGGCGTCCTTATTTATTGCCATATTGATAGCCTGTCTTACTTTTACGTTATCAAAAGGAGCCTTTTTGCAATTGAAGCAAAGGAAATTAATTCTGGAAGCCTGGCGCCTGAATACCTTGACATCTTTATTTGACTCAAGACGGCTAAGCTCGGAAGCCTGCACATCAATAGAAACATCTATCCCTCCTGTTTCAACTTCGATGGAACGGCTTGCGATCTCAGGTATACTGCGAAATACGACATTCTTTATTTTAGGCTTATTGCCCCAGTAATCTTCGTTGGCAACAAGGTCTATGCGGTCACCGGTTGTCCAGCTTACAAACTTATAAGGGCCTGTGCCTACAGGATTCTGACCGACCTTATCTCCTGCCTCTGTATAAGCTTTTTCATTCACAATTGACATAACAACGTGACCAAGGTGATTTAGAATAGGTCCAAATGGTTCAGTCATCTTCATTTCAAAGGTGTAATCATCGATAACCTTAGATTTTTCAAAGTCGATGGTTGCTCTGATAGATTCAGCGTGGGGAGATTGAGCAATTTGGGAGAAAGAGAAGGCTACATCGCTTGCTTTAAACTCCTCACCATTATGGAACTTAACGCCCTTTCTCAGGTGAAAGATATAAGTTGTGTCATCAACAATTTCCCAGCTCTCTGCAAGGCCCGGTGCTACGTTGCCCTCATCATCACGAGTAACAAGGGTATCAAAAATGCAGCTTGCCACACGTCCTGCAGGGGAATCTGTCGTACCGTAAGGATCAAGGGATTTGGCATCTGCTCCCTGAGCAATTATGATTGTATCTTTTACTTCTTTGGGAGTATCAGTGCCGGAATCAGGTGCATTTGTCTTTGCACTGCAGCCTACCGTCAATACCATGGCAATGGCAAGCATGACTGCAAGTACGTTTTTGAACATTTTCATATACATTCTCCTTTTCATTTTTAGTATTTTTGAACGAGACTTCATTCAGAGGGGGATTCAACCCCCACTGAATGTTAGTCGAGTCCATAGAAGGTGAATTGCCCCACAGGGGCAAGAGAGGCTGCCCTGGGGCACTGGACTTAGCCGATCTTGACATCCGCCGCCTATAGAGGCGGAGGTCTTAGAGCGGGTTAGTTCAGTGATAAAACAGCTTTGTATGCTGGTTTAATAAAAAATCAATATAGATGGCATGCTACAAAATGCCCCGGCTCAAGCTCCTTAAGCTCAGGCTGCAATTTTAAGCACTCAGGCTTTGTATAAAGGCAGCGAGGTGCGAAACGGCATCCGGGAGCAGGGTCTATTGGAGAAGCTATTTCCCCTTTAAGAAGTATGCGCTCTCTCTTGACATTGACTTTTGCTATCGGGATAGCAGAAAGAAGCGCTTGAGTATAGGGATGAAACTGTTTTTCAAAAAGCCTGTCAGAGGAACATTTCTCCACTAATGTACCTAAATACATAACGCAAATATTATCGGATATATGCTTAACCACTGAGAGATTATGAGTAATGAATATATAGGTAAGACCTCTTTGTTCCTGCAGATCCTGCATAAGATTGAGTATCTGTGCCTGAATAGAAACATCAAGGGCAGAAACCGGCTCGTCGCAGACAATAAACTTTGGCTCCAATGCGAGAGCACGCGCTATACCGATTCTCTGCCGGCGTCCTCCGTCAAGCTCATGGGGATATGAATCAGCAAGACGCTCTGCAAGACCCACCGTTTCCATTATCTCAAGAACCGCTTTCTCCTGCTTTATCTTGTCACCGTCGTACATATTATGGATTATCATAGGCTCCACAATTATGCTTTTGACAGTCATACGGGGATTTATGGAAGAGAAAGGATCCTGAAATATCATCTGCATATCCTTTCTGGATTCCTTAAGCCTATCACCACTGATATTGGTTATATCCTCATCCTCAAAGAAAATCTTCCCCTCAGTCGGTTCGAGAAGATGAATAATGCAGCGGCCAAGTGTAGATTTGCCACAGCCTGATTCCCCTACAATACCCAGCGTTTCGCCTCTTTCTATTGAGAAGGAAACATCGTCTACAGCGTGGAGAAGCCCTTTTGGGGTTTTGAAATATTTTTTGAGATTTTCTACTCTAAGCAATTCAGACATTATTCGTTCCCTCCTTTCTCAGTGCTGAAGCATTTTACAAAATGTCCCGCCTCTACCTCTATAGCAGGGGGATTATGTGTTTTGCATTTCTCGCAAGAGTACTTGCAGCGAGGTTCAAAACTGCATCCATCAGGAAGATTTGCAGGGTCAGGCATAAGTCCGGGAATAGGGTTAAGCCTGTCAGCTTTAGACTCAATATCCGGGATGGAGCCAAAGAGTCCCTTTGTATATGGGTGGCATGTGTTATCATAAATTTGTATGAGAGAACCATATTCCACTATTTCACCAGCGTACATAATAGCAACTTTGTCACACACTTCCACAACAACACCAAGATCATGGGTTATCAGGATCATGGATGTATTTTTCTCTCTTTTTAGTTTTGAGATAAGGTCAAGAACCTGTGCTTGAATGGTAACATCCAATGCAGTAGTGGGCTCATCCGCTAAAAGCAGCTCCGGATTGCATGAAAGAGCTATAGCAATAATAACACGCTGCTTCATCCCGCCCGAAAACTGATGAGGGTATTCTGAGTAGCGCTCTCCTGGTATGCCAACAAGCTCAAGCATTTCCTTTGCTTTTAAAGTAGCATCAGCATATGAAAGCTTTTCATGAATACGAAAGCTTTCTGCAATCTGATCGCCCACTGTAACAACAGGATTTAAAGAAGTCATAGGATCTTGAAATATCATAGATATCTTTTTACCGCGAATAGCTCTGAGCTTATGCTTATTGAGCTTTAGAAGGTCCTGACCCTGAAAAATGATTTCTCCTTCGGTGACTATTCCGGGGGGATCAGGTATAAGTCCCATAATGCCTAAAGCAGTGGTAGTTTTACCTGCCCCTGTTTCACCAACAAGACCAAGAGTTTCACCCCGGGATAGGGTAAGGTTAAGCCCGTTTACAGCCTCAACAGTACGCTCATCGGTTTTATATTGAATAGTAAGGTTTTTTATTTCAATAATATTGTCATTGTCCATTCTACTATGACCTCCTTAGTTCTTAAGTCGAGGATCTAACGCGTCACGCAATCCGTCACCCAATACATTCAAGGCAAATATAGTTATCATAATTGCAACTCCCGGGAAGGTGGTCATATGCCAGTAAGCTCTGATGTACTGTCTTGCAGATGAAAGCATAGAGCCCCACTCCGGTGTGGGAGGTTGTATGCCAAGTCCAAGGAAGCTCAATGCCGAAGCAGAAAGTATAGCGCCTGCCATACCTAAGGTTGCCTGAACAATAATTGGTGCAAGGCAGTTAGGTATGATATGTTTGAGAATAATTCTCGAATCTGAGGCGCCTATACACTGTGCTGCTTCTATATACTCCTGATCCTTTATGGTAAGAACAGAAGCGCGAACAACACGAGCATACCCCGGAATATCAGCAATAGCAATGGCTATTACCAGATTAAACAAGCCTGGCTTGAGGGCCGCCGCAAGGGATATTGCAAGGAGCATACCCGGAATCGCCATGAGAATATCCATAGCACGCATGAGCGTATTGTCCACTTTTCCGCCATAGTATCCGGAAATAGCACCAAGCAGTCCTCCGAAGATGATTGCCGCAATGATTGAAGAAAATCCAACTATGAGGGATATACGGCTTCCATAGATAATACGGCTGAGTATATCACGGCCAAAATTGTCAGTGCCAAGAAGATGCTGTTTGCTGGGAAACTCAAATGTGTGGCTGTAATCCTGAAGATCATAAGGATAGGGGGCAATGTAATCTGCAAATATTGCACAAATTATCAGAGCAGCAAGTGTTATGAGGGCAAACATTGCACTTTTATTCTTTTTCAAACGGTGCCAGGCATCATTCCAAAAACCTTTTTTTGGACCTTTTTTGTTACGCTTCCACATTCTTTTTGGGCCCCCTTTTCTTGGACAGTTTGTACTGGGACTTAATCCTGGGATCAATAAATCCATATAATATATCTACCAAAAGGTTACAAATACTAAAAGACAGAGCAAGTAAAAGAACGCCGCCCTGCACAACAGGGTTGTCTCTCATATTTATACTGTCTATGATAAACTTTCCAAGGCCGGAAATTGCAAATACAGATTCGATAAGCACAGAGCCGCCAAGGAGTGTGCCAAAACGCATCCCAATTACTGTAATAACGGGTATCATAGCATTTTTAAGTGCATGATATATAATAACTACACGTTCATTTTGCCCTTTTGCCCTTGCTGTTCGTATATAATCCTGGCGAATTACCTCAAGCATGCTGGATCTGGTCATCCTCATGATTGTAGCGGAACTCGAAAGCCCCAGCGTAAGCGAAGGAAGAATCCAGTACTTCCACCCGTAGGAGCCTGATGCCGGCAGCCATCTCAGATATACCGAGAATATTATTACCGCCATAAGCCCCGCCCAAAATGTCGGCATGGATACTCCTATCAAGGATATGCTTGTTGCTATCTTGTCAAATATCGAATATTGCTTGGTGGCAGAGATAATACCCATAGATACTCCTACAATTACCGAAATTGCAACGCTGAGTGTTGCTAAAAGTATTGTAGTTGGGAACCTCTCCAAAATTTCATCGATTACCGGTTTCTTAGATGCATAGGAGTTGCCAAGATCGAAGTCAAATACCAGGTTTTTTACATAACGCAATAGCTGCACAAAATAAGAATCATTGAGCCCTAAAGTTTCGCTGAGTTCTTCAACTGCCGAAGCTGATGCCCCTTCACCGAGAATCATTCTAGCAGGATCACCAGGCGTCATATACATAATTGTAAAAACAATTATGATAACTCCGAGAAGCACGGGTATCATCATCAGAAGTCTTTTACCAATATACCTTAACAAATTGTTCACTCCTTAAAATGGTTTAAATACTTATTTATTTGACACCTTTTTTTTCTGCAAGTTTTATAAGAGCCTTTCTCATTCGTATTACAGCCTCCCGAAGCTGATCTTCATTGAGAGCGCCGTGAACAATGCGCACATGCCCCCTTCCCTCGTTCCCATAGGGAGCACCTGAGTTTATCGCTACAAGCGCCTCATCATTAAGGTAGGATGTTATCTCACTTCCTGTCCCCAAACGGGAAACGTCCACCCAGGATAGGAAACCCGACTCTGACATGATCATAGAAACACCGGGTACATCGTGAAGAAGCTCGTATACGATTTTTCTGCGCCTGTCAAAGCTTTGAAAGTAAGACTCCATAAAGCTGTCATCACGCAAAGCGGCAATAGCTCCCAGCTGTGCGGTTGTATTTGCGGCGCCGATCACGGTAACGGCTGTCCCATACATCTTGTCAATGACTTTGGCATCGGCAACTATATACCCCACACGCAAACCGCTTAGCCCCATACCCTTGGAGATAGAGAATACGGAAACGGTACGCTCCCACATGCCCGGAAGAGCAGCTATGGAAACCATCTCTATACCGTCGAAGCATGGCTGCTCAAAAGCCTGATCAACTACAACGACCAGATCATTCTTTATTGCAAAATCCGCAAGGCTGGAAAGCTTTTCCCTGCGATAAACAGCAGTCGTCGGATTGTTGGGGTTTGTCAGGACTATCATCTTTGTTTTGGGTGTGAGTCTTTTTTCAAATTCCTCAATCCTAAACTGATAGCCGTCTTCTGCATAAACAGGTATGCGTACCACTTTACCGCCCATAATTTCTGTATTTTGAAAATTATTAGGGTAGCTGGGGTCTATTATCATCACTTCATCGCCTTTGTCTATAAAGAGAAGCATGGCGAAGAACAGACCGGAGTCGGATCCGGGTGTGATAAGGATATTTTTTTGGGGTTCGACTTCTATTCCATTTATTTTTTTAAGCTTTTTTGCTATTTCTACCTTAAGCTCACTATTGCCAATAGGCGCAGTATAATGGCTGGCAAAGCCGCTGTTGATAGAATCTGTCATCGCTTGTGCTACATGAGGCGGAATAGATGGATGGGGATAGAAAGGATCAGCCCACATCATTAGTGCCACGCCACGCTCGCCCATCTTGAGGACTGCATCACCTACGTCTGCTTTTTCTACTGCTGAAAAAAGTCCTCCTTCGGCCTTTTGAAAAGCCGGTGTCATTTTTTTTACAATCATCCCATTATCTTTCCTTTCAATTTTGCTTCTATTTCAATAAGTTTAATTTAAAATATTATTCTGACTGATAACAATTACGATGTTTCAGAGGCTAAGAGTTTGTAAGCTTTATAAGACCAATATCCGACAGCATTTCAAAAAACTCTTCAGCATAATCACCGCATTCCACTCCTGTCTGGAAATAAACTCGACGTGCAATATCAGCTACAGTTCTTTTGCCGTCAGCTTCATAGATTAAATAATCATCCAAGGAAGGATACCCAGGATATTTGCTGCGCAAGCCATAGAATTTTTTCTTTTCATAGGAGGTCATATCTCCTATTATGCTCCTCATCGCAAGGGGAGCCTTGAATAATCTCAGGGGAATGGGAGAGGATGACAAAGGATTTTTTTCTCTTCCTTTAAAGTAAATCTGTTCAAGGCGGAGAAAAAGTTCCTTTTCATCCTCAATCACCGATGAAATCTGACAGAACTCTTTTTCGTCAAAAAGAGATGAAATACGATTGAGGGTCGCAAAATATATATCCCTAATATAATCGCAGCGTTCTCTGGCATCACTGCAAGCTTTCTTTCTTCTCAGGCTGTTTATATACTGAAAAAATCGGTCAGAAACCTCAGGTATCACAGCTTCCGCATCTTCCACGGTAAACCTTGAATATATGTAGCAATATGAGCCTGCTAAAGCCGCAGAACGGCGAAGCATCTTTGGGTCAATATGATCAATGCTGTCGGCACTTGTGTGATAGGTCTTGTCCGGCCACTGCGTTAATGCAACAGCAGGAATGTCCACAGTAGGATCAGAAAGAATATAATGATCACTGCCAAAAGCAAAGGGCACCTTAGCACCCATAAAAAGAGGGACATATCTGTCCTTACCGCCAAAGCTGCATTCCTTTGATAGTTCTCTCATAATGATCGATGAAAGATCTCCGGAGAAGGAGTGGGCACAATCCGGTGTATCCACAATAATGGTTGGACCTGCCTTGCCATTCTGATAACCTGCTACCATATCAAGATTTATACCCGCTACTATCTTAGAGAGCCTGTCCTCGTTTTCCTTAAGAAATGCGTAAGTGCCTGTGAACTCTGGTATCAGCAGCAATCTTATTGTCCTGTGCGGGCGGGGAAGAGTACCTTCTGTAATAAGCCTTCCAAGAGCGCACATCGCTTCCATAGCCGCTGCCACACCGGAAGCGTTATCATTTACGCTGGAGCGTGGGTGGCACAAGTGGGCCACCATCAATATTTCCTCATCCGTATCACCATGGATAACAGCATCAACGTTTTCTATAAAGCCCTTCGTCAAAGTTGAAGAAACCTTAAAGCGCGCCGTAGGCCTTCTTTCTTCAGCTGCCATAGCTATGCAAGCTTCACGAAGCCTTTTGCCGCTATAGGGTGATATGGCAAAACCGCAGAGTTTATTCTCCTGTTCCTCACTATAAATATGGAAGCTGAGATTTGCATGGGAATAAGCCATTTCCTTGTCTTCACTCATATTTATGCGTACAGGCTTTATTTCCGGCATGGACACTGTTATGATGCCCAACGCACCTAACTCTATGGCACGTTTACACCATTTGTCAAAATCATTTTCCACAAAGAGCAAAGCTCCTGCGAGAGAAATATTAAGGTCTGCCGGAGCAATATTATTCTCTACATATATGATTGGGATATCCTTATTTGAAAAATCCATATTTGCACTACGCTGTATAATGGACATTTCTTCACGGTTGAAATCAGAAAGACGCTCCTGCCACGGCAGGATAATTTCCAGCCACCCTTCTGTACAATTCCATTCCTTAAAGAGCTTCTGGGTAAAGCAGAGAGTCCTTCCATCGGCAGGATAGCTGTGAATGCAAACATCCAGACCGTTTTGCCGCAAAAGACTGGCTGTACACTCTGCAGCAGCTCTGTATCCTTGGGAGGCCTGTACCCTATGAAAAGCGGAGACTTCTCTAACAAAGCTCATTGCCTCACCACCGCTGCAGGCATCATTTATGACTTCTATGCATCTTTGTAAAGTAAATGCCTCGTTGGATTTTGCCATTTCCAGGACCCCCTTCTATAAGAAGATTTATACTGAATTATTATTCATCAGTATAGCACAGCTTGTCTCTAAAGCAATGGAAACAGGAGAATTCAGAATACTCGCCAGTCACTAATTATGCAACAAATAATTAAAATAATTTAATTCTTGCATTCTTTAAAAGGGTACCTCCCCATAACTGCCAACTTGTATTTAACTGAGATAGATGATAAAATTATTAAATAAATATCATGCTGAAAGGGGGTAGCAGCTTGGACAATATCGTCAGTAAAATACGCAGATTAAATACAGTATTTAGTAAATCTGCAACCACATTTATACCGCTTGACGCACTTTGTGATGAGCTTTGCGGTATAATAGGTTGCAATATTTATCTTTTTAATACTGATGGGCATATATTTGCTTACTCGGTTGCACAGAAATTTCTTTGTCCATATACGAAGTGCTCCCTTGAAAATGAGGAACTCCCTCAGTACTATATGGATTTTTTCAGCAAAAATAACATAAGTATTACAGACATGTACGAAGAGCACCCGGAATGCACCTATGCAGATGTGAAACACTGTCTTTTCAACAACAGATACTACTCTATGTATCCAATATTTTCCGCATTTAAAAAAGTAGCAGGTATATTATTTATAAGATATGAAGAGCCTTTTTCCGAGTCAGACAAGATTTTGTGCGAATACACTTGTGCAATAGTCTCGATAGAAATGTTGCGGCAGGAGCAGGAGAAAATACAGCACCTCTCTATGGAGGCTGCCAAGGCCAAGCTGGCTGTAAACTCCCTTACATTCAGTGAGAAAAAAGCCGCCCGCGCTATTTTGGAGGCCATCAAGGGAGATAGTGGTGAGGTCTTTCTCAATTCTATTGCATGCAAAACTTATACAACCCCGTCTACAGTATCCGGTGCCCTCAAAAAGCTTGAGCTGGCAACTTTGATAGCTACAAGAACAAGGGGGGTAAAGGGTAAATATATAAAAATACTCAATCAAAATCTGCGAAGTGAGCTTGAAGAATACGAAAGAAATCCGCGCACAATTTCCTGATAATTGCTATTGATTTCTGCAATAAGTCAGGAAAAAAGCAATCTTATAATTATGCATAAATATACGTTAATATCTATAAAACAATCTCCGGAATATAATGCACCATATATTGGTGCTATTTATTTTTGTAAATCTATATGGCTTTTATATTTTTATTGGCAATAATCTATATAAAAGGCTATTAAACTATACAACTTTTTTTGATGAGAAAGGCATTTGCTGGACAAACTACAAAGCAAGTAGGATTATCAGAATGAAAATTATGCTATAATAGATTATAAACCGAATTTTATTCCTGTTTCGGGAGGAATTGATATGAATTACTTTAAATACATGGCCTATAATGAGGACTTAGGCCATACACCGGTGGAAAATACTTTTATAAACCACTATATGCCGGCAGCTCCGGGGGATTATGTCAAGGTGTATCTATTGGGGCTTAAATGCTCCTATAGTCTTCAAAATAATTATTTATCTGATGAAATAATCGCCAAAACAGTGAATATATCTTTAGAAGAAGTAAGGAAGGCCTGGCAGTACTGGGAGGCCCAGGGCATACTCCGGGTTATACAGCAATCCGAGAAAGAAGACAACAATGTAATAGAATTTATGGATATAAAAGAGCTGGTTCTAAACATAAAGGGCAAGGAGAGCAAACCCGGAAAGAACAGTGTAGATAGGATCATACTGGCAAGACAGGACATAAAGGTTAAAGATATGTTCGATTACATAAGAAAAATTTCCGGGAGAGAGCTGTCCCAAAATGAGATCTTCACATTTTTGGACTGGATAGACGATTATGGCTTTCCTCCTGAGATTGTGGTCATGATAGTGGAAGACTGCTATTCCAGAAGCAAAAAGGATCTTCCTTATCTGAAGCAAGTAGCCAAAAACTGGTTCGATGCAGGGGTGGATTCTCAGGAAAAGGCCTTGGTCTATGCCAACCGCCACAAGGAAAAATGGCAAAAGTACAGCAAGGTATTGAACTTTCTCAGGATCGGCCGTCAGCCCACAGCGGTGGAGGAGGAAATGCTGCAGAAATGGTTTTATGAGTTTTCCTTCCCCGACGAAGCGGTGCTTCGCGCCTGTGAACAAACAGTCAAAACAGTAAAACCTTCTTTTGCTTACATAGACAAAGTTTTAACTGAATGGCATGAGAAGAACATAAAAACAATGGATGAAATCGAAGCTTACCTGTCCAGAAATAATACTGAAGCTAAAAAAAGCACACCCAAGACAGGGAGGAGCAGCTTCAATAATTTCAAAGGACGTACATATGACACAGATCTTCTAAAACAAAGGCTCCTAAAAAAGAGCAGAGGTGAGTTAAGTGAATAATATCCAAGCCATCATGAAGGAATATGAGGAAGCCAGAGAAAAAAACAAAAGAGAGCTGGAAAACAGAAAAGAAGAGCTCTATGCCAAGCTGCCGAGGTTAAAGGAAATTGATGATGATATGATAAGCCTGAGCATATCCATAACCAAGGCAGTGCTGAGTAATACCGTAAACCATGAAAAGCTGGTGGAAGAGCTGCATAAGAAGCAAACAGACTTAAAGGTGGAAAAAGCAGAAATACTCACGGCAAACGAATATCCGAAGGATTATCTCCAAATAAAGTATAATTGCAAAAAATGCAAGGATACGGGATATATAGGCTTGGAAAAATGCAGCTGCCTGGCACAGAAGCTTATCGCCTATCAATACAGGCAGTTCAAGCTCTCCCATAAAGTAGCCCGGGAAAACTTTGACAACTTCAATATCAACTATTATTCAGACGAGCTAATGGATAATAGAGTATCTCCCAGAGAAAATATGAAGCAAATATATTTTGAATGCATAAAATATGCACAAGAATTTGACAATCACGTCAAAAATCTGCTGTTTATAGGGAGGCCGGGCCTTGGCAAGACCTTTCTATGCAACTCCATAGCCAAGAGCTTGCTGGACGCGGGAAAAAGCGTCATGTACCAGTCATCTCCGGATTTGATAGACCTGGTGAGAAAGTTCAAATTCGATTTTGACAATGAAGAAGCGGGAGATGAGGCTCTGAAGGATGTATACGAATGCGACCTGCTCATAATAGATGATCTGGGCACCGAGCTGAACACCCAGTTTTCCGGCCTTGTCATATACAATATATTGAATAAAAGGCTTACAGACAACAAAAAGATGATCATATCCACCAACCTGGATGTAGATGAAATAATGAAGACTTATTCTGAGAGGATATCCTCAAGAATATTCGGCAACTTTGATATGTTCGAGTTCTATGGTGAAGATATAAGGCTTAAGATGCATGATATAATATAATAAACTACCCTCGTAGTCGGCGAGGGTAGTTTATTATATATTACAGCACTGCTAAGTCTTCGTCCTTAGGATCGCAGATGAACATATGCCCCGGAGAATGGGTTATCATAAGCTCCGGCTTGCTTGTCATCGCTATGGATTGGGGTGTAACGCCGCAGGCCCAGAATACCGGCACTTCCCCATCCTTTATGTTGGATGGATCTCCAAAATCAGGCTTGTTTACATCCTTAATCCCTATTTGTCCCGGATCTCCTATATGGATCGGAGCACCATGTACCTGAGGAAATCTTGAAGTAGCCTGAACAGCCCTTGGGACCTGGCGGTACGGTATTGGTCTCATGCTGACGACCATTTTGCCGTGAAATTTGCCCGCAGGCATGCAGTCGATATTTGTTATATACATAGGCACATTATGGTTATCCTCTATATGCCTCACAGGTATTGAAGCGTTTAACATGGCGGATTCGAAGGAAAAGCTGCAGCCCAGCAAAAATCCGACAAGATCGTCTCTCCAGTACTTTTCAATATTATTCACTTCATCTACCAGTTCACCGTATTTATAAATCCTGTATTTCGGTACATCGGATCTCAAGTCTGCGCCCTTTGCCATGATCTTAGGCTCCGGATTGCCTACGTCCGTCACATCCAGTATCGGGCAGGGTTTAGGATTTCTCTGAGCAAATAATAAAAAGTCAAAGGCCAAATCCTTGGGAACGATTGCAAGATTTGCCTGTATGTGACCTCTGCACATGCCTGAGGTAGGCCAGGTCACTTCTTCTTTTCTGATAAGTGCTCTAACTTCTCTTGGGCTCATATTGGCTAAATCCATCATATAATCGCCGAACAGCTCGGCTATCCCCCTTTGTTTTATATTGTATCGCTTATATATATATATTACCACAATAGGTAGTAATAATGTTCACATAGTGTGTATAATCCCCCAGGCATCATCCGTTAAATTCTCCCTTTTAATTCAAAATAATCATTGTCTGCTCGGTCTTCTATGCCCTCTGATACTTCTATCATTTTCAAAATTACGATATAATTATGGAAGAAACAAATTAGACTGTAAAGCTTTGAATTTATTTTTATTTTTTGGGGGATAGCAATGGAAAAAGTAAGTATAAGCAAAATATCAAACAAAACATTAACAAATATGTTAAACAATTCTATAGAATTGCTTGTAGAAGATTTTATAAAAATAGTTCTCAGTGACTTTTCTTCAGCAAAAAAGATAATTAGTATTGCATTAAAACAAAAGCAAGCAGAGAAGGTTAGAAATAAATATGAAGAAAACGGATTGCATATACCACCGTTTATGATAAGCTCTATAACCAGCATATGTAACTTAAAATGCAAGGGATGCTATGACAGGTTGAAAACTCATAGTTGCTCACCTGAGCTTTCTGAGGAAGAATGGTCAGGTATTTTTCTTCAGGCCAGAGATCTGGGAATTTCATTTATATTGATCGCAGGGGGAGAGCCCCTCGCTAAAGATAAGGTAATAAAAGAATGTATGAAATTTCCCGAAATTATTTTTCCCATATTTACAAACGGAATGTTAATCAACGAAGAATGGGCTGGATTCTTTTCTTCATGCAGAAATATTATACCGGTTGTAAGTATAGAAGGAGATAAGAATCAAACTGATGATAGAAGAGGGGAAGGCGTATTTGAAAGAATTTCTTTAAGCCTAGATTTGCTGGGAAAAAGAAATATTTTTTATGGCATATCCATCACTGCGACATCAGATAATTTTGATAGTGTTCTGGATGAGGACTATATAAGGAGCTATATCGATAGAGGCTGCAAGGCTTTTTTCTTTATCGAATATGTTCCCTTTGATGCTTCGACAAAAAATCTTGTAATAAATTCAGCCCAAAGGGATGAACTTGACAGTCGCCTTAAAAGATTAAGAAAAAGATATAAAGGTTTATTCATTGCTTTCCCCGGAGATGAAAAAGAATTTGGAGGATGTTTAGCAGCGGGCAGAGGCTTTATTCACATTAATTCCAGGGGGGCAGTAGAGCCATGTCCCTTTGCGCCATATTCAGATGTAAGTTTAAAAAACTTAACACTTAAAGAGGCATTGAGTTCATCTTTATTAAATGAAATACGAAGTCTTCATGGATTGTTCCAGGAACATAAAGGCGGATGTACACTCTTTGAAAATAAAGACATTGTAGAGAGCCATTTGAAAAACATAACTTATAAGTAATACATAACATTGCTGAGCTTATGCTATATAGTTTTATAAACTCTGAAACCAACGTCCAGCTTATCTATGTATTCCTTATCCTTATAATCTTCCTTTATCTTTTCTCCGGCTCTTCGTATCCTATCCTTGCCTATTTCGCATATATTTTTATATCCCGCCTTATAGGCTTGAGATTTTTCATCCGTAAGCTCCGGCAGCTGTATCATGATAAACCTGCGGTTTCCTCCGTCCTCCGCATTGAGCTCCATGACTGCGTGGGCTGTGGTCGCCGATCCCGAGAAGAAATCCAGCGCTATATCCGCATTATCCCTTGCCGTTGATAACTGAAGCATCCTTTTTATCAAGCCTATAGGCAGCGCCTGTGTTGGGATTTATTATTTCATATTGCTGATTTGGGTCTCCACCCGCCTACCTGAAAGGGATCTGCCTTCCAAGGTCCTCTCGTATCGTCATCCGGGTTTTCAAACCCCTCTCCGAAGATTTCATCGCATATCAGCCTCAGATTAGCAGCTTCATTATCATCTATGCTTATGAAAATGACTCCGTCTTCAGAGAGCAGATCACAGCCGAGCTTCAATCCCGGGTATATCATGGAGCACAGCTTGAATGAGAGAAATTGTCACTATATATGAAATCCTTTCCAGTATTATATGGCGGATCTATATATCATCTTTATCCTGTTTTTGAAGCTATCCTGCAAAAGCTTTAAAGCCTCCAGATTATCTCCCTCAATATAGATATTCCCTGTATTTTCCCAATGCTTGCTTTCTTCCGGACAAGGTGTAAGGATCTTGCAGGAGGGCTTATATGTCTCAGCTATGGCTGCCTTTTTCCCCACCCAGTTCAGCCCGTAGCATTCGCTGTATTTTTCAATATCGCTGATCCTATCCATTGCTATCAACTCCCCACCGTTATTCCTCGCAATCTTCTCATATAATATTATACGACAAAGATGATGGGATAAATATGATATTGATAACTGCTTCCCTTATAAAACTCGCAGATATATGGTAAAATTGAGATAGGTAAGAATGACAGCATGCAGCGATGTGAATATAAAGGAAGTGTAATAATATTGAGCAACGGGAAATTCAAGCTCTTAGGCCAGGATTTTGATTACAGAGAAGATGAATACGACCGCTTAAAGGATTTGAACAGAAACAAAAAAGAGTATAAAGTCTTTACAAATAAAGCTAATTTTAAGAAGATAGAATTTGACTATGAAGAAGATCCCTATGAGCCGGAAAAAGGCAGATAGGGATCTTCTTTTAAGCCTTATTCAGATTTATCAAACCAGTCTTTTGTGTTATTAGCAATTCTAACCAAGGTCAGCATCACAGGGACTTCAACCAATACCCCTACCACAGTAGCTATGGTGGCTCCCGATTTTAAGCCGAACAAAGAAATCGCCACTGCTACTGCCAGTTCAAAAAAGTTGGATGCTCCGATCATGCCTGCAGGCGCTGCCACATCATGAGGCAGCTTCCAAAGCTTAGACCAGAAGTACGCTATGAAAAAAATCAAAAAGGTCTGGATGATCAATGGCACCGCTATCAAAGCAATATTCAGAGGATTATCCACTATTGTCTGCCCCTGGAAAGAGAAAATAATTATCAATGTGAGAAGCAATCCTATTATTGTGACATTGTTGAACTTCGGTATGAATGTCTTTTCAAAATATTCCAATCCCTTGTTCTTTACTATTGTTGTCCTTGAGAACCATCCTGCTGTAAGGGGAATCACAACGAACAGCACAACAGACATGAACAAAGTAGCCCAGGGTATTGCTATATCGCTTATGCCCAGCAAGAATGCCACTATAGGCACAAATGCGGCCAGTATTATGAGGTCGTTGGTAGCAACCTGGACAAGCGTATATGCCGGATTGCCGTTTGTAAGATGACTCCAGACAAACACCATAGCTGTACAAGGCGCTGCTCCCAACAGCACTGCCCCTGCAAGATAATCCTTGGCAAGCTCGGATGGTATAAGTCCCTTGAAAACCGTATAAAAGAAAAATGCTGCAATAGCGTACATTGTAAAAGGCTTGATAAGCCAGTTTGTAACCCATGTAACTATAAGTCCTTTAGGATTTTTCCCCACCTGCTTTATGCTGGCAAAATCAACCTTAAGCATCATGGGATAAATCATCAGCCAAATAAGTATAGCCACAGGTATTGATACATTAGCATATTCGAATTTGCTCAGCAGTTCGGGTATGGCAGGAATGTACACCCCGATCAAAACCCCGGCTGCCATGCATAATATAACCCATACCGTAAGATATTTTTCAAAAAATCCAATGCCGGCTATAGCTTTTTCTTTATCCATAAATCATTGCTCCTATCTCCCAACACATATTAGCTATTTAGCGCTTTCTAAGATTTTCACAATCTCCTTCGGCTTTAAGACCTTGCCATAGGACATGACCTTTTCATCAACTACAAGCCCAGGCGTTGTCATAACCCCATAAGCCATAATGTCCTTAAAATCCGTTACTTTAATGATTTCCGCCTCAATGCCCATCTCCTTTAATGCTGCTTCAGTGTTTTCTTTCAAGTTGATACAGTTCTTGCATCCGGAGCCTAAAATTTTTATTACCACCATTCATCTCTCCTTAAAATATATTTGTTGCGGTACCTGATAACAAGTATAAAGCTTCAAGGCTAAGACTTTGTATGCTTGTATAGGGCTGCGTCAAAACTCGCATGCAGCGTTTGTCATTACTGTTAAGATTCAAGTAAGTTATAAGAGTTTCCGATTAAACAGCATATAGGCTCAAACAGTTGACGCAGCTTTTCCTATACTTCGCTAACAAACTTTAAGCCTCTTCACAAAATACTCTTTTATCAGCTACCACAACAAGTTAAAGTATATTTACCCCATGGCTTATATAGCTTTACATCAGCAAGTAACCAAATGCATTGAAAATATAGCCTATGATGATGATGCCGATTGTAACGACACCTATAAATGTGACTAAAAGCTTTGTTTTTACTACCTTATTGAGCATTATCATAGACGGCAGGGACAAGGCAGTTACTCCCATCATGAAGGATAAGGCCGTACCCAGGCCTACACCCTTTAAAACCAAAGCCTCTGCAATCGGTAAAGTCCCAAAAATGTCAGCATACATCGGTATTCCCACAAAAGTTGCCAGCAATACCGAGTACCATTTATCCTTTCCGAGTATGGCAGAAATTATATTCTCAGGAATCCAATTGTGGATGGCTGCGCCAATCCCTACACCTATGATAATGTAAAGCCATACTTTTTTGATTATGCTTAGAACCTGTTCTTTAGAGTATTGAAGCCTGTCTTGGACAGTCAAATCTCCTTGCTCCATATCGAGGACTTTGTTTCCGAAGACAAAGGGCTCTACATATTTCTCAAGCTTCAGCCTGCTGATCACCGTTCCCCCTATAACCGCAAGAATGATGCCCACCAGAACATAAGCTATAGCTATCCTCCAGTTGAATATTCCGGCCAGCAGCAGAACTGAGGCCAGATCTACAAGCGGTGAGGAGATCAAAAATGAAAATGTGACCCCAATGGGCAATCCTGCGCTTGTAAACCCTATGAATAAAGGTATGGAGGAACAGGAGCAAAAGGGTGTGACGGTACCCAGTAAAGCCCCCAGCATATTGGCCGAAATCCCGTTAAACTTGCCCAGTATTTTTCTCGTTCTCTCCGGCGGGAAAAAGCTTTGAATATATGAAATCATAAATATCAAAACAGATAGCAGTATGAATATCTTTATGACATCATATATAAAAAAGTGAATGCTTCCGCCGGCTTTGCCGTTTACATCCAAGCCAAAAACGTTTTTAACAAGCAATGTCACTAGATTCTGCAGCCATACCATTTTTAGCAATTGATCATTCAGCCATTTCAGTATAATCAAGCCATCATCTCCTTAACATCCTTCAGTGCAATCTTCGCGACTGACCATTTGAATATCTATGGCATCAAACAAAGCCTTCAACTCTTCCAGAGCTTTCACGTTTATTGAGTATTTCATCCATATGCCGTCCCGCCTGCTATCGACCAGGCCGCTATCGCAGAGCGTTTTCATATGGTAGGAAAGAGTAGGCTGGGTTATATTGAATTCTTCAAGTATCTTGCATGCACATAGTTCGCCGTGAGATAGCATGTGAAAGATTCTTAATCTTGTCTCATCACTCAAGGCTTTCATATAAAGAGCATATTCTTTGCAATTATTCAAATGCCTCACCTCCTCTATAAATCCTTATTCCAGGCAGCATGACGGCTTTTTAGCCTTCATCGCCGCATAAAACTTTTTTAGGTTTTCCGGCAGCACATATTCTTCGTCTCCATCAGCCCCATCCTCATGGCCAAATATACCTTTCAAGAGTCCTTCCATTATAAGAGCCTTTGGGGGTATTGCATATTCTTGGCCCTTATATAACCAGACGCGGCACTCTATGTCATCTCCGCACAGATCACCGCATGATTCGCATCTGCTCTCTCTGACTTCCATTTGAATATCCTTCCCATCTACACGAATTGTAGGCGAGCTGATAAATTTGTGCTTTATGGCCAGTTCTTCGCTGGTCACGTTGATTTTGTTCAATACCACCTCAATATCGGCTAATCCCAATACATTAGATATGCCCGACAAAGCTTCTTCAAGGTTTTTATCAGTACCTTGACACCATTCACATACGCTCAAATCCAAGTATAAGAAATCTATAACAACACGCCTTTTGTTTATTTGGCCTGCTCCGCTGCAGCAGCCTGAGCCGCAGCAACAGCCGCCGCAATTTGATTTATTCATTCATATCCTCCTATGCTTTTCCCGTTCTGATGATTTCGGCAAATTCTTGAGGCAAGCTATTTTCTTCTATGGCCTTTGCAGTGCTTTCATAATCGTAGTCCACTTCATATATTTCAACTTTTGCTGCACCGCCATATAAATCGATGACCGCATAGTTGGCCTTAGGGCTGCCCGTTTTGGGTTTGCCTGCGCTGCCGGCGTTTATCAGCATCTTGCTGCCATACATTTTGTAATAAGGCTTATGTGTATGTCCGCAAACAAGTATATCGGCTTCACAATCCGCCATTACCTCTTCCGCTTCCCTGGAATTTTCTTTTAAATATTCATTGATCTTTCTTGGGCTTCCATGCACAAATAAAATCGTCCTGCCTTCAAAAGCCATCTTGATCTCTTTAGGAAGGCTCCTCAGAAACTCTTTATTGTCTTCTCTTGTATTCTCTATAGTCCAATTCAGAGATATCGCTGCATTTTCCATATCCTTAGGATTTGTATAATCACAACCGCAAACCATCAATTCTTCGCCGACTGCTTCATCATAATTGCCCTTGACGGTCAATATCTTCTTTCCCCTGATAGTATCTATAACTTCATCCGGGTGAGCGGCATAGCCAACTAAATCCCCCAGGCATACGATCAAGTCTGTCTTCTTGCCATCAATATCCAAAAGCACCCTGTCCAGAGAAATTATGTTGCTATGTATGTCCGCAATTACTGCTATCCTCATAAACTCATGACCTCATTCCCCCGCTTATTTCCATTTTGCTATCATCACATAGATATCTCTCTATGTATTATATTCCTATATATAGATAAACGTCAATATGTTTGATAAAAATTATTATCTTATGAGGAAGCTTAAGCATTGGTATATGAAATCCTTCTTACGTCAATTATTTCCCGGGAAATAACTTGTCGAAGATATTTGCTTCCTTTCTTATGCTCAAAGGCTGCAGGGTGGTGATGATATAAATAAATAAGAGCAGTCCATGACTGCTCCTAAACCACTTTTTTTCTTGAATTGAAATAAGCTGCTGATAATATGCTTCCAAGCTTAAAGTAACGCACCTGCTTACGCAGATAGCAGTATGCCTTAATTTTGTCCTCCTGTATCTCCAACACCTTTATATTCCGTTCACTCATTCCTGATTTACCGCTATAAATTATAGTAATAATGTTGCCTCTCTCCAGTGATGCCTTCAACACATGTTCAATCATGCTATCACCTTCATTTTTCTTTTATTATACCAAACATATGTTCGTTTGAAAAGAGGCTAATTTCACCAAAGCTGACTGAGATTACACTACACGGATGGAAAACTGCGGGCAAGCTGCCACACAATAACCGCACTGTATGCATTTCGACGGATCTATATATGCCTTGCCGGTGCTATCATCAAAGCTGATGGCATCACTGTGACATGTTCCTATGCAGATACCACAGCCTACACACATATTCTGGGATACTCTTACTATTTTTTTATTTCTTATACTTATTATACCTTCTAAATTCCTTTCTCCATTAAAATACCTTATGTTATATGTAACCTCTTCTTTGCTGATCATCCCAATAGCAATGGGATAATTTCTGCCCAAATTCATAGCATATTCCATGCTGCTGTCATAATCGTCTATCATTGTGCCACCGCCCAGGACCTTCATAAGGTATATTCCCTTGCCGTTTTTATCGCAAAGAGCTATTGCCTTTTCCATTTCATCAACAGTTCCTTCCAATATTCCTCGTCCAATTTTATTTATCAAAGGAAATACTACATCGATATCCTCTCTTGCTGCTGCCGCTTCAACTACTTTTACGCTATGAGTGGATATACCTACTGCTTTTATCATGCCTTTTTTCTTGTAATCCAACAGGCATTGCAAAGCGCCTTTGCGCAGCTCAAATACATCAGCTTGAGCCCTTGCGGCATGAAGATGAAAAATATCTATATAATCTATTTCCATCCCTTCCAGGGCTTCCAATACAGCCTTTTCCATTTCCTCATAGGAAGCTGCAGGGGATTTTGTAGCAATAACGGGTCTGAATTTTATCTTCTTCAAAGCACCTTTTATATGAGGATAGGTGCGATAAGCCTGAGCCGTATCAATAAAATTGACCCCATTATCCAATGCATAAGCTATGATTTCGCTGCTTTCTTCAACAGGAAGATTCCTCTGCAAGGGGCCCAATGGCAAAGCGCCAAAGCATAGCCTTGTTACCTCTATGCCTGTATTTCCCAAAACAACCTTTTCCAAAATACCAACCTCCGGATTATAGTCTTTACTCCATTATAACATATAATCAGCATGCATTATCATATGGGCATACCATAACGGATTTTGAATTCATCCTTAGTACAGTTATCTCTGATCAGCAGAAATCCGACATATCCTTCATCCAGCAGCTCTTGCTGCTGCCGAATCTTCCCATTCTCAACTTCGATGCAGTTTTTATATGGCTGTGCATCATCATGCCTCATATCTCTATGCAGCAAGAATCTCCACTTGCCTTCATAAGAGCCTTCTCTTCTATCCAGAGCCTTGATTGCAAGGCCCGAATCCATCACATTTTTCAAGCTGGGATAATTAAATGGATGTATGGTGCAGCATACATGGTAATAACCCAATTTATCAATAATATCAAATGTATGCTTCATCATCTTTGCCTGAAGCCTATTCCCCCTAAACTCGGGATGTACTACGGTTGCTTCCAGGTGGACCACGCGCTCAAGCTCATCTTCCGGTATATTTAATTCCCGCCCCAGATGATATTCATCATTGCCCGAAAATGTGATGGTCCTGAATGCGATCAGACTGCCCTCTGCAAAGACGCCTATGGCTCTTCCCATACCATCATCCAGGACTTGAGTAAGAATAAATTCTTTGGAATCCACCACAAAGGTCTGCGGATTTTTCAGATCATCCGCAACTAAATTTTGAAGCTCTACCATATCCTCGATATCTGACTTTTCCAGTATACGCATCTCATATGCTGCTTCTTTAACTATGGTCTTCTTTATAAACTCGCTTTCTATAGGCTTTCTCATATTCCTTCCTCCATGTCTTTGTGCATATATAACTCTATTGTTCCAAAATTCCACACTAAAATTACCTCATTTTTTATGTTTATCTTCGAATATATAAAAAGCTCCTCCTTGCGCAAATCATGCATAAGCAAGGAGGAGCTTTTCACTGCCAGTGTGGTACAAGCGTTGGACTTAGGCCAGGTTATTTCAGTGCCGAATTGTTTTGTAATATTCTAATCATGATTCCATGTCCACCCACAACAGCCTGGCTGCCTCTTGTGGCAAAAGACATATACCCGTTAACAGGCAATGAATCTAAGATAGTCCAGTCTTTGAAATTCTTGGTATACATAACCCGGGCTCCGGTTATATATAGTACATCATCAATTGAAAAAATATTATATATCCCCTCTTCGGAACCTGTTAAATTTATGCTTGAATATTCCGTAGGAATTTCATAGCTTTCATATTCTTTAAAGTCTTTTGTTATATACAATTTAAATTTTGGATATTCATGTGCTGCCAATATGAATGAATCTTTAAAAAAGTATATATCCTTTATGTGTTGGCTCGGTAATTCCACCTTTTTGAAGGTTTTTAAATCATGGGAAATATAGATATAGTCTTTAAAACCGGAGGCTTTAGAAACTGTATAAAACGGGTTGGATGATAAATCTTCCGTTTTTGCCGCCTCAGTTGCAAAAGCCACATATCGGTTATTATAGTAATATAGTTTTCCTAGATTCCATTTGGAATAATCCGTCATGATTGGCGTAAAGTTATACATATCATCTGAAACAGCAATAATAGCCTTTTCTAATGAGTTGTGAGTCAATACAGCTTTATCCCCTATAACCGATACTCTTATATTGTTTAAATCTGCATTGGCGTTTTCAATATAATTATCTATGTGCAGCTTATATTCCTCCCAGTTTGTCAGGTCCTCGCCGATCCAAACATGACATTCCCATCCGTTTCCCTCCTGTCCCCACTTTATGCCGTATATATAATACTTACCGTTCAGGAAGTACATATCATTAAATTTCGGGGAAGTATAGCCCTTTCCTTCTACAATTTCATAATTGGTTTGCCACGCCGCACCATCAGGTGATGATATAACAGAATCCTCTGTGATAGCTACAAAGCGTTTCCCATCAAACAATATTTTTTTATATCTGTTTAATTCGTTCCCAAGATTGGATTTCCAATTCACCAAATCTGAAGAAATATCAGTAGAGTCTTCACTTAAAATGTAATAACCACTGCTCTCCATAGCAAAAGAAGCGATAGCTAACCTTGTCTTTTCCGAGAAATTTGTACTGGACTCCGTTATTTTCCACACTGAATTTCCAGCGCTTGCAGCCATAACCTTTCTGTTGTTATTATGTATATCAGCACCCACAGCTATATGCTTGCCATTATAATAACCGCCGTACTTCCAGTCTACGTCTTCAGACCGGGTAATCCAACTAATGCCGTCTGAGGATATTCCTATTTTTTTATATGTTATTCCAAAGAATTTACCTCCGGTAAAAGTTATTATATCAAAGGCACCGGCATTAGTTTCAAAGCTTATGTTGCAAACGTTGAATTTTTCACCATCATTTGAATATACCATATTGGTTTCCGGAATACCGCCGCTCCCCATGCTGCTAATTTGATTGGCATCGCTAAGTCTTGCTGAATAGCTGCTTCCTCCGTAGGCTATAAGGGTATCATTGCTTTGAACCATATCCCGCAATATGGTTGGGGATTCAGTGCAAACTTTCCATGTATTCAGGTCTTGTGAAGATATAATTGTACCCTTGCAATAATCTGAATCAAAAGATCTGGGATCTCCTGTGTCATACATTCCGCACAGAAAATATCTTCCTTTAAAATATGCTATATCGGAAATGTATAAATTCACTTCATCTGCCTTAGGATATATATTCATCCCTATATCATTTTGGGATTCAATCCTTTCAAAGGTTTGAAAATCCTTTGTTTTAAATATTGCATATTGTCTCCAAGGATCAATAGCAATGATGAAATAAGAATCGTTTATATGAAACATCTTCATAATGTAATAGCCCTTAATTTTTTCTTCTGTCCAGTTTATCCCATCACTCGATGATAAAAGTAAAGAGTCTGCTCCAATTGCAGCAACAGCCATAAATTTATTATCAACTACAATAATATCATTGAACTCCATATTTTTATCAAAGGTAGTTATTTCCCAATCGCCAACAGCCAGATCTTCACAGGTGGCCAATGAACCCGATTCGCTTATTGAGACAGCTATCCCCTTATCGTTGACAACTGTTTTTTTAGCATTGAAATAATACATATTGGTATTAATTTTTGTATCAATAAAAGCATTAGCAGGTGTTTCTGCAGAGGCAGATACCTCCATAAATGAAGATGTCATAATTAGCAAGCTTAGCACTACGAATAATATTCTTTTCATTTTCTCATGCTCCTTAATCAATATTTTGGCGCTGCTTTAATTATATTCTTGCATCCAATATCAGTCAATTTTCAAGTGCTGCAAAATGGTAAAAAAGATTTCTGCCGCATAAAAAAACACTGCAATCATTTGCAGTGTTTATGTTTCAAATGGAGCTGGTGGACGGAATTGAACCCCCGACCTGCTGATTACAAGTCAGCTGCTCTACCTGCTGAGCTACACCAGCTTATCTAAGTAATTCTAAGCTTCTCATTACTTCGTCACTCTGCGGTCTCAAAAATGCTCACATATCAATATATGCTCCGCTTTTTGAGCTTTGAGTTCCTTGTACTGCTCGCTTACAATTCCTTATCTACAATGAAAATTAAAAATGGCGACCCAGAACGGGCTCGAACCGTCGACCTCCAGCGTGACAGGCTGGCATTCTAACCAACTGAACTACTGGGCCGTTTATAATTATCAAAATGGTGGGCACAATAGGGCTCGAACCTATGACCCTCTGCTTGTAAGGCAGATGCTCTCCCAGCTGAGCTATGCGCCCAAATATGGTGACCCGTGGGGGAATCGAACCCCCGTTACCGCCGTGAAAGGGCGATGTCTTGACCGCTTGACCAACGGGCCGTTTGATGGTGATCCACCGGAGAGTCGAACTCCGGACACCATGATTAAAAGTCATGTGCTCTACCTGCTGAGCTAGTGGATCATCTGCGAGGAATTATCGCTCACATTAATACATTCTACATGCTGGCAGCAGATTTGTCAACAATATTTTTTTCTTTTTTATTGCCAATCTCAGGCAGCAAATCCTTTTGACAAATCTCCCGAAACAAGAGACGTATTGATATTATAATAGGATTTTTTAAATTTTGCAATGGTAAAACTCTATTTCTATATATTCTGAAAATTGTTATCCGATTTTATTGATTATATCTCTTGCTACAACAATCCCGGTGACGGAAGCTTGCATAAGGCCTCTTGTAATTCCTGCCCCGTCTCCTATAGTATAAAGATTTTTTACGGAAGTCTCAAAATTGTCATTTACCTGGACCTTGCTGGAGTAAAATTTGCATTCTACGCCATACAGCAAAGTATTCTTTGAATAAAGGCCAGGCGCCACATTATCAAAAGCCTTTAATGCCTCTATGATGGAAACCAGATACCTGTGGGGCAGCACATAGCTCAAATCTCCCGGTACCGCATTTCTCATCGTGGGGATTGTAGTGGATTTCTTTAATCTATCCCTGTCAGTTCTTCTGCCCTGGAGCAGATCCCCCAGCCTCTGAACCAAAATTCCGCCGCCGGTGAGCATGTTTGCCAGTCTGGCTACATACTTCCCATACTCGATGGGCTCCTTAAAAGGTTCTGTAAATCTTGTTGAAACCAACAGCGCAAAATTTGTATTATCGGTCTTCAGGTTTTCATCCGCATAGCTGTGACCGTTTACAAGGGACAAGCCGCCTTCATAGTTTTCCTGGGATACAACACCGCCCGGGTTCATGCAGAAAGTTCTCACTCTGTTGTCAAAGGTATCTGAGTAATATACCAGCTTTGCTTCATATAAGTCTTTTGTAAGATGGTCCATGATGCTGTTGGGCACCTCTACCCTCACCCCGATGTCAACAGCATTGTTATTGGTATTTATTGATAGTCTCCTGGTTTGCTCTGAAAGCCATTCGGCACCGCCTCTTCCTGGGGCAGCCACAATATATTCACCATATACTGTCATCTCTTCTTTGCCTTTTCTTTTTATTACTACAGCTTTAGCTTTACCCTTTTCTTCAATTATATCTATTACATCCGTCAGCTCGGAGAATATAATTTTAGGGTTTTTTACCAAATATTTATACATGCCCTCAAGAACATAAAAAGCTTTTTCCGTGCCCAAATGCCTTACCGGACAAGGGATTAACTGTATATTGTGCTTTGAGGATTCATATTTCAAATCATCTATTACTTTGCTGTTCAAACCATGTACTTCGCTTTGAGCTCCAAAATTCAGATATATGGAATCAGCATACTTTATCAATTCCTTGGCCTTATCATCCGTCATATAATCCGTAATATTGCCTCCTACCTCAGGGCTCAAGGACAGCTTGCCGTCGCTGAAAGCACCCGCTCCGGACCAACCAAAGGTTATGCCGCACGGATCACAGCCTACACATTTGCCTATGCTTCTGGCGGGACATTTTCTTTGAGACAAGGTTCTCCCTTTGTCCATTATAAGGATATCCAGATCTTTATTATTTTTGACCAACTCCAAAGCAGTAAAAATTCCAGCAGGACCTGCACCTATTATGATGACATCATAATTATTTTTCATTCTTCTCACCTTTATCCTCAGAGTATTTTACTGTTAATTTAATCTGTTGTGTTAGCTGATAACAAGTATAAAGCTTCAAGGCTAAGACTTTGTAAGCTTGTATAGGGCTGCGTCAAAACTCACATGCCTAACAAACTCTAAGCCTCTTCACAAAATACTCTTTTATCAGCTAACATAACGAGTTAATTTAAGAATGCTCATCAGAAGCCTTTAATATATTAACAGATGTATATTATAGAGTCAACTTGCACATTCTTGTTT
>NZ_JAJEKE010000023.1 GCF_024363565.1 Lutispora saccharofermentans
AAAAATTGTTAATAAAGATGATACTAAGGCCAATACTCTATTTGGCTCAATACTATTAGCAGTAATAGTTTTTTTCACGATTCTTCTTTGCTGGGATTAGAATATGAATACGAAGGTGTAATAGAAATTGTTGTATGCCCATATTTGGATATGAAATAAAGGCAGTCAGTAAAATACTATTAACTTTATATTCTAATTATCTCACAAGGATATGCAGTTTCTCGAAGCGGCAAAGAATTGTTAAATAAGATATGTATCACCAAATCCGATATAGTTTTTTAGATATTGAAATAAAAGGGTAAATGGTGTCAATTCTCAGAGCCGCGAAAATCAAATAAGGATTATCAACTAGCCCAGGATAATTATTGGCGCATATATTGATAACCCCTTATTCGGTCGTAATATTGATAATTCTTCTTTTACAATCCGCTCAGATTTATTGCAGACAAATCAGGTCCTTGTTCTTCAAAGCTTGTGCCTAAGCATAATTCATAGCACTTTACCAGATTATCTATGTAGGGTGTTTTTACCTCATAAATACGGCCTAATTGCTGAATCGGTTTAATACCGAAAGGAATATCTTCAGTAATATGTCTATGCGAGAAAGAATCCGGTCCTTTTGCTGTTTTATAGCTTTTTGTATTTTTTAAAAGATCATAAAGATTTTCATATTTACTGCCCCACGCATCATTAAGCATATCCAGACAGCTCGTACCGGAAATCCCCATAGCACGCAAAACAGTCAAGCGTTCCTTATCGACTTCTTCTGCATACTTCACACTGTAATGTGTGGCAGCATCACCATACATGAGGTAATCCTCACCATTTTCAATTCGGCTTAAATTGAACAAATTGATCGGTGCATGCAGAACCGGATTGGTCGCATTCATAGATGTTTCCAGCACATTCTCTACACCATATAATTGTGGGAATGCTTCTGAAAGTTCTTTTAGCACAAGGCTGCAGCATTTTGCAGGAATGGTGGCCAAAGACAGTTTGCTCTTGATGGACTTCAGAAGACATGCTCCTGTTCCCTTGAGAGCAGACATCAGCAACATGCCGCCGGTTTCACCAACGATAATATTCTTTTCTTTTATTTCGTCTTTAAGAATATGATAGACTTCATAGGCTCCCCAATTGCAATTAAATATAATGATTCTCTGCCCATGATGCAGCTTCCCTTTCATTCTTTTTGCTATTTCATTATGACCATTTGCAGTGGTCATAATCATGATATAGTCTGCTTCTTTTAGGGCATCCTCAATACACACACAACCAATCGGTTGAAAATGACCCTCCAGTGCGCCTTCGATTTGTATGCCGTTTTGGCAAATAATTTTTATTTTTTCAGCATTTCTATCCCATACTGAAACTTGATATCCTTTATTCATCAAATATGATGTTATTGTATGCCCGGTCCTGCCCATTCCCAGAACAGCAAATTTCATATAACAACACTCCCTTGCATAGGTCTATATATTTTTAATTGTTTCATTTTCGGATTGGTATCTCTTGCAAATCTTTTTCCAATTCCTCACCGATTATACAAAAGCATTCTAAAGGTGCTGACACACTAATTACTCAGTGCGACAGCCCTCTATTATTGCTTTATCCAATATCTTTTTCAAATATTCACCTGTATAAGAAGCAGGATTCTTTGCTAATTCTTCGGGAGTTCCGGTGCCTACTATGGTGCCGCCTCTATCCCCTCCGTCGGGTCCCAGGTCGATGATATAATCCGCTCTCTTTATCACATCCAGATTATGTTCAATAACGATAACCGTATTGCCGCCCTCTACAAGGCGGTGCAATATCTTTAAGAGCTTATGGATATCTGCCGTATGGAGTCCTGTAGTGGGCTCATCCAATATATACACTGTTTTGCCCGTGCTTCTTTTTGACAACTCATAGGCAAGCTTGATCCTCTGAGCCTCTCCTCCCGACAGCTGGGTTGAAGGCTGTCCAAGCTTTATATATCCAAGGCCCACATCATACAAGGTTTGGATCTTCCTTTGTATTCTTGGTATATTTTCAAAGAAGCCCAAGGCCTCTTCGACGGTCATATCCAGTATCTCGGATATGGTTTTACCCTTATATCTCACTTCCAGGGTTTCCCTGTTGTATCTCTTGCCCTTGCATATCTCGCAGGGCACATATACATCGGGCAGGAACTGCATCTCAATCTTTATTATGCCGTCTCCCTTGCAGGCTTCGCAGCGTCCGCCCTTTACATTGAAGCTGAAACGGCCGTTTTTATATCCTCTCATCTTTGCTTCCGGCGTGGATGCAAAAACATCTCTTATAAAGTCAAATACTCCGGTATAGGTTGCCGGGTTGGATCTTGGCGTCCTGCCTATGGGTGATTGATCTATATCAATAACCTTATCAACGTTTTCAAAGCCTAGTATCTCAGTATACTCCCCCGGTTTCTGCCTTGAGCCGTATATCTTTTGAGCCAGTGATTTATAGAGTATCTCATTTATCAGAGTGCTCTTGCCTGAGCCGGATACCCCTGTGACGCAAGTAAATACGCCCATAGGGATGCGTACATTCAGATCCTTCAGATTGTTCTCTCTTGCGCCCTTTATTGTAATCCAATTGCCGTTAGGCTTTTTCCTGTCCTGCGGTACAGAAATATATTTGGCGCCGCTCATATACTGGCCCGTTATAGATCTCTCACAGGCCATGATATCCTCCAGGCTGCCTGCTGCAACAACTTCTCCGCCGTGAGCTCCCGCTCCGGGACCGATATCTATTATATAATCCGCTGCATACATGGTGTCTTCATCATGCTCCACCACTAAAAGGGTGTTGCCCAAATCCGTAAGATTTCTCAGGGTTTTTAAAAGCTTTCCGTTATCCTTTTGATGAAGGCCTATGCTTGGTTCATCCAATATATATAAAACTCCTACAAGGCTTGAGCCGATTTGGGTAGCCAGCCTGATCCTCTGGGATTCGCCGCCGGATAGAGTTCCTGCCGTTCTGGACAGGGTAAGATAATCAAGCCCTACGTTTATAAGAAAGCCCAGCCGTGCATTGATTTCCTTCAGCACCTGCTTTGAAATAAGCTCCTCTTTCGGCGTAAGCTTCAGTTTATTCATAAAGCCAAGTATTTTATGGACCGGCATGCTGCATAGCTCAGCAATGGAGATACCGCCCACATATACCGATAGGCTTTCTTTTTTCAGCCTGGTTCCCTTGCACAACGGGCAGGGGATTGATGACATGTAGCTCTCAATATCGGATCTCATAAAATCCGACTTTGTTTCCCTGTATCTCCTCTCAAGGTTGTTAACTACACCTTCCAGGGATAGCATGGCCTCCCCTCTTCCAAACTCTCTCTCATACTTCACCTTGAATTTTTCCCCGTTGTTTCCGTACAGGAGCAAATCGATGACTTCATCGCCAAGCTCTTCAATAGGCGTATCCATGCTGAATCCGTAGTGCTTTGCCGCCCCTTCGACTATATTGTAATACCAGGATTCACCGTTTATGTTTCTCCAGGGCTCAATGCCTCCCTCTGCTATGCTCTTCTTCCTATCCGGGATTACCAAATCCGGATCTATCTTGCGAAGCTCGCCAAGTCCGTCACAGCTGGGACATTTACCAAAGGGGCTGTTGAAGGAAAACATCCTCGGTGATAATTCTTCCATGGCAATACCGCAATCAGGGCATGCATAGTTCTGGCTGAAAAGCCTTTCTTCAACTCCCATTATATCCACCAAGGCAAGGCCTCCCGAAAGCTTGAGCACGGTTTCCAGTGAATCTGCAAGCCTTCTCTCAATTCCTTCCTTGACTACTATTCTATCTACCACTACTTCTATGGAATGCTTCTTATTCTTTTCCAGCTTGATTTCATCATTGATGTCCATGACCTCTCCATCAATCCTGATTCTGACAAAGCCGGACTTTTTCATTTCTCCGATGAGCTTCTGATGCTCGCCTTTTTTCCCTCTCACTATGGGAGCAAGGATCTGCAGCTTTGTCCCGCTGCCCAAAGCTGTCAGGTAGTCCACCATCTGGTCGATGGTCTGCTGGGAGATCTCTTTGCCGCACTGGGGGCAGTGAGGTATCCCTATTCGTGCATAGAGAAGCCTCAGATAATCATATATCTCAGTGACGGTTCCTACTGTTGATCTCGGGTTCTTGCTTGTGGTCTTCTGGTCTATGGAAATGGCAGGAGACAATCCCTCTATGTAGTCTAAATCCGGCTTCTCCATCTGCCCTAAAAACTGCCGTGCATATGCAGATAGGGATTCCACATATCTCCTCTGGCCTTCCGCATATATGGTATCAAAGGCAAGGGATGACTTTCCCGAGCCTGATAGTCCGGTGATTACAACAAATTTATCTCTTGGTATTTCAATATCTATATTTTTCAGATTATGCTCTCTGGCACCTTTAATAATAATTTTATCTTTTGACATTCTTCCACCTCTACATATTGTCCTTTAGTTCTTTTATCCTGTCCCTGAGCTCAGCGGCTTTTTCAAACTGAAGGTTCTTTGCGTGCTCTTTCATTTCCAGTTCCAAAGCCTCTATAATTGTCTTTAGTTCTTCCTTATTCACCTTTTCCTTGGATGGCTTGATGTTGTACTTTTCTATCTCTTCACCGGTCTTTGTAGCTTCGATAAGCTCCCTGACCGCCTTGTACACAGTCTTGGGAGTTATTCCATGAGCAGCATTATATTCGCTTTGTATCTTTCTTCTTCTATTGGTTTCATTTATAGCCTTTCTCATGGAGTCAGTCATGGAATCCGCATACATTATAACCTTTCCGTCAACATTTCTGGCCGCCCTTCCTACTGTCTGTATCAATGAGGTTTCAGATCTTAAGAAGCCTTCCTTATCGGCATCCAATATGGCTACCAAGGATACCTCAGGCAAATCCAGGCCTTCCCTCAGAAGATTTATTCCGACCAGAACATCAAACTCGCCTAACCTCAGATCTCTGATTATCTCCATTCTTTCCATAGTGTCCACATCTGAATGCAAATATCTCACCCTTATATCCAATTCCTTAAAATATGAGGTCAGGTCTTCAGCCATCTTCTTTGTAAGGGTTGTAACCAAAACTCTCTGGTTTTTCTCAACCCGCAAGTTTATCTCCCCTATCAGATCGTCGATCTGACCCTTAACAGGCTTTATCACTATCTCCGGGTCAACAAGCCCCGTCGGCCTTATCAGCTGTTCCACTATCCGGCTGCTCTTTTCCGTTTCATAGGCTGCAGGTGTAGCGCTGACAAAAATAACTTGATTCAGCTTGCTTTCAAACTCTTGAAAATTAAGGGGCCTGTTATCATAAGCAGATGGAAGCCTGAATCCGTATTCCACCAGGGTATCCTTCCTGGATCTATCCCCAAAGTACATGCCTCTTACCTGCGGAATAGTGACATGGGATTCATCTATCATCATCAGATAATCCTTGGGAAAGAAGTCGAGCAATGTATAAGGGGCACTGCCTTGGGCCCTTCCGCTTATATGCCTTGAATAATTCTCAATACCAGAACAATAACCTAATTCCTGCATCATTTCAATGTCAAAATTTGTTCTTTGCAGCAGTCTTTGGGCTTCAAGGAGTTTGTCCTCTTCTTTCAGCGCCTTTACCCTTGTCTTTAACTCTTCCTCTATGGTTCCTATAGCTCTTTGGAGCTTTTCATAGGTTGTGGCATAGTGAGATGCCGGATATATGAAGACATGCTGCCTTTCCCCTATCACATTGCCTGTCAAAGAGTCAAATTCCAGTATCTTGTCTATTTCATCGCCGAAGAAGTCTACTCTTATGGCTTTATCGGAGGAAGCAGCAGGAAATATTTCCACCACATCGCCCCTCACCCTGAAGGTCCCTCTTATAAAATTGATGTCATTCCTGTCATATTGTATATCCACCAGTTTCCTTATCACTTCGTCCCTATCCTTGATCATCCCTTTTCTCAGAGACAATATCAGGTCTCTATAGTCCTCCGGATCACCTAGACCATATATGCAAGATACGGACGCTACGATTATTACATCCTTTCTTTCAAAAAGTGCTGCTGTAGCCGAGTGTCTCAGCTTATCTATTTCTTCATTTATCTGTGAATCCTTCTCTATATATGTATCAGTGTGGGGTACATAGGCCTCAGGCTGATAATAGTCATAATAGCTGACAAAATACTCTACACAATTGTGGGGAAAAAACTCCTTGAACTCGCTGCATAGCTGAGCGGCTAGAGTTTTATTATGCGCTAATACCAGAGTAGGCTTTTGAACCTGCTCAATAACATTTGCCATCGTAAAGGTTTTTCCGGAGCCGGTAACACCTTTCAGAGTGAAAAATTTCTCCCCCTTACCTATGCCGTCAACCAATTGGGAAATTGCTTTAGGTTGATCTCCCATCGGCTTAAATTCAGATACTATTTTAAAACTATCCATGGAAAACCCTCCGTCGTTTTAGAACATGTGTTCGTAAAAATTATATATCTTTGGTACTGTTCTGTCAACTATTGAAATATGCGTATATATACATCCATTTATGCATAAATAAAAATTATTGTTGCATAAATTTGAATTTTGTTGTAATATTATAAATAAATGATGATATAATATTATTGATTTAAATATATTTTGATTGAGGGGTATTATAATGGACAAAGGTTTCAATTATGGTTTCAAAGAGCCTAAAAACAATAATGATAAATTTTACGAGATTTATAGATACTTTGAAAGCATAAGCCATAGAGAAGGCTCAGCTTTTCAAGAGCTTTTGGATTATACACTGAAAAATAATACAAATTTGAAGAAGAAAAAATAAAGAAGGCTTCACAATAGTGAGCCTTTTTATTTTTTACCTTTCCACAGACTTTTAATCCGCTGTGCCAGCTTGGAGGTATTATTTATCTGCAAATAAAGCTCAGGACTTCTTGGCACGATCAGCACTCCAAGACTGGAAATTCCTTTTTCGTAATCCTTATATTCCAAGGTTTTCTTTTCACCGTTGGATTTCACTATATCAAGCCAGATATATGTCGGATAGCTCCTAAGAAAATCGGACAGCTCCCCTTCGCTGTTGATCCTCATATTGTTTATCGATATAATAGTATCTCCCGGCTCAAGGCTCATCTTTATACCGGGAAAGCCCTTCCTGCAAAATAATACCTTTAGCCCTCTTTCAGGGGCCTCAAATAAAGCTTTGCCTTCCTCCTCTTCCTTTTGTCCATATATTATTAAAAGCTCATGGCCCAAAGGAGCAAACACGGCAGCTGCATAAGCAAACAGATGAAGCTTAGAAGCTATGGCAGTCAACAGGATCAGAATCACACTATACGCAGCCAGCCTCAAGGCTGAATATTTGCACCGCTTGGCAGGGCTATTGGTGATAGCCATATCTCCATAGCCCAGCATCACAGGTATTGGCTGCAGTATATACATTAAATTCTCCATATCCGCACCAAGGCCCGGCTGCCTGATAATGGGCCACCAATCCGGCATAGGTATGGATTCGCCTGCTCCGCCTGTCATCAAAGCAGCAAATAATATCATCATGGGGAGAGGCCATATCCTGTTCATTATATAGCCTCCCACCACACTGCCATCCTTGCGCTTCAGAAATGCAGGCACAGCATTGGAATATCCGTCGATCCATATCAGCAAGCTCTCAATAAGGTGGAGGATTCCTACCAAAGCGATGATGCCTATAGGATTGATATTGGGGAATCCAGAAATTAAGTTCATAAGGGCTACAATGCCGCCGGCATAGGAAAAGCATAGATATCTTATATTTATCAGGGAAAGCAGCAAGGCTATGATCCAGATATATAATATACCTGAGCTAAAGCTGCCCGACCCGGCCTTATTGAACTGCTCGATCGTAATCCCTAAAAAAACCGATACGCTGCTTCCGAGCACTCCGCCCAGCAAGCCTGCCAAAACCGAATTCTTAGTTTTCTCCCAGAGAGAGATCTTGTATCCCAGCATTCGCTCCTCAATATCAGATCCTTTGCCATACATAAAATAGGCAATACCCACTATGAGCAAAAACAAAGGATTCAGCAGCAATGAACCTATGGATACAAGCACCATCTCCGATACTTTAATCAAAGTAAGCATTTAACACCTCAACTATTTTATAAGCTTTTGTATCTCTTCAATAGCCCTATCAAGCTGAACATCCTTTACATCCTCCGGTCTCTGACCTTCTTTGATCTCTAAAGCTTTAACCTCAATATCAGGTTCGATACCAACTTTATTTATGTCTATGCCATTTGGAGTGTAATACTTTTGTATAGTAAGCTTAAATCCGCTTCCGTCTCCCAGCTTTTCCACTGACTGAACCAGGCCCTTTCCAAAGGTTTTGGTCCCTATCAGCAGCCCTGCCTTCCTGTCTTTGACAGCACCGGATACAATTTCAGAAGCGCTGGCACTGCCCTCGTCAACAAGAACAACGAAAGGAATGTCTATTTTGCCATCCTTGGAGCTCGTCACTACCTGATTTTTATTTTTGTCCTCTGTATAAAATATCGTACCCTTATCCAGCAACTCGTCGGCTACCTCTACACACTGAGTTACAAATCCGCCAGGGTTTTGCCTCAAATCAATGATCAAGCCTTTAGCATCATGTGTTTTGATGTCAGCTAATGCCCTTTTAAATTCCTTGCCTGTATCTTGATCAAACATGCTTATACGTATGTAGCCAATCTCATCCTTCAAGATTTCAGCTTTAACGGTCTTTAGCACTATATCTTCTCTTTTTATTTCAATCACCAGAGGTTCAGTTTTATTTTCCCTGGAAACTGTCAGGACCACCTTAGTCCCCTTTTTGCCTTTCATAAGAGTTGTAGCTTTATCAAGCCCTATCCCGGTCACCTCTGCGCCGTCAACCTTTATTATCTTATCCCCTGTTTTAAGGCCTGCTTTCTCACCGGGCGTATCCTCAATCGGAGCAACCACTGTCACATAACCATCCTTCTCGGTTACAATCACTCCTATGCCACCGTATGAGCCGGATGTCGATTCATCGAATTCCTTGAATTCCTTTTCATTCATATAAACTGAATATGGATCTCCCAGCGCCTGAAACATCCCTTTTATAGCGCCATCCATCAGTTTTTCCGAGTCCGCAGGCTCCAGGTAGTATTTATCAATATATTTTTTCAGTGTCAGTAATTTTCTGCTCTCTTTTACTATTTCATAATCACTGCTTGAGATAATCACTTTATCTCCAAGCCTCAAAGACATAAAGTTGGTAAAAGTAAATGTCAATACTGCAGTTATTAAGATAGCTGCAATCACAGAAAGTATGAGCTGTCTCTTTTTTACCATAAATTCACCTCGCATCATTTTTGGGTCATTAACATTATTTTTAAATGCCATTAATATTCTATTATGTAATTATATCATTAATACTATTTGTGTGGGGTAAATTTTCATATTTTGTGTTTATTCCTTGCGCCTGCAATTGCTGCATATGCCGTATATTTCAAACTTATGCTCTGTAGCCTCGAAATCAAGCTCTTTCAGCTTTTCCCTGTCCTCCGCAGCGGTGAAAGGGCAGATATCTATCTCCCTTACTTCTCCGCATTTATTGCATATGACATGATGATGATGCTTCCCGTTTATTAGCTCAAAATGACTGCAGCTGTTGTTTATATTGAGCTTCTCTACTATTCCCAGCCCCACTAAAAGCTCAAGATTCCTATATATTGTAGAGAAGTTTATTCCTTGATATTTATCGCTCACAAGAGCATATATCTCATTAGCAGTATGATGGCCTCCGCTGCTCAGCACGTCTATAATGGCCTTCCGCTGCTGTGTCAGCTTACAGCCTTTATTCTTCAATATTTTCTCAGGGCTAAGTTCATTATTCATGCAAGTCACCACCAAATCATTATTTTCCTTTTTTTATTACACTCTTCACAAAAAGAACTATCAGCAATATAAGCACAGATAAAAGAACTATGGTACCTCCCGGAGCTATGTCTAAATAATAGGATAGTATGAGGCCTGATATCACTGATATGAGCGCAAAAGCTACCGATAAACCCATAGTCTTGATAAATCCGGTCCCAACCTGAATAGCAGACGCAACAGGAATGACCAGCATAGAGGATACCATGAATACCCCTACTATTCTCATCGAAACCACTACGGTCAAAGCTGTCAAAACGGTCAGGTACAGGTTGAGAAGCCCAACAGAAATGCCTGAAATCTGTGCGCCTTCCTCATCGAAGGCTATATAAAACAGCTTTTTGTGCAAGGCTATCACCGATAAAATTATTATCAAGCTCAATGCACCCATTATGTATATATCTTGAGAATTTACCGCAGCGATGCTGCCAAACAAATAGCCCATCAAATCCGTATTGAAGCCTTTGGCTAAACCTATCATGACAACTGCGAGGCCAATGCCTGCAGATAATATTATAGAATTTGATATTTCCGCATATTTAGAAAAAGTTTTTCTAAGCTTCTCAATGGCAATAGCCCCACCCACAGAGAAAGCCAGTGCCCCCCAGAAAGGATAGAAGCCCCACAGCATTCCTGCAGCTATGCCTGCTAAAGAAGCATGGGAAAGCGTATCCCCTATCATCGATAATCTTTTCAGAACAATAAAAATTCCTATCAACGGGCATGTAACAGCAACCATGATCCCTGCTATAAATGCCCTCTGCATAAACTCATATTGAAATATTTCCATCATTTTTATCCTCACCCTCGGATTTTCGAATATTATCCGTTATGCTCCCTTCGCTTAATTGTACGACCCTGTTCACCATTGATTTAATATCTGTATAATCATGTGTTACCATGACTATCGTTATGCCATCCTCTTTATTTAATTTGTTGAGCAGGTTATAGAAATCTTCTTCAGTTTCATTGTCTATCCCTGTCGTAGGCTCATCAAGAAAAAGCAGCTTCGGTGAGCTTACCAGGGCCTTGGCAATAAAAATTCGCTGCTGCTGACCTGCAGATAATCTTCCTATGAGCCTTCTTTTATAGCCTGCCATCCCCACCTGTTCAAGGGATCTGACTATAAGAGCATCCTGTTCTCCTTTGCTCAGCCTCAGCTTGTTTGCATGCAACGGCGCGCTCACTACCTCTTCTACCGAAGCTGGAAAGCCAAGATTGAGAGTAAGTATCCTCTGAGGTACATAGCCGATTTTACTCCAATCCTCAAACCTATCCAGCGGCTTGCCAAACAACCAAATACTGCCGCTGTCAGGTTTCAGAAGGCCCAGGCATATTTTGAGCAGTGTGCTCTTTCCTGCTCCGTTTGAACCTACTACCGCAGCGAAATCTCCATCCTTGACCATAAAGCTGCAGTCCCGCAATACCTTGCAGCCATCATAAGAAAAATTAATACCTTCTCCTTTAAGTACAATATTATCCATTCTCATCAATCCGTTTCTCTCTAAAAGATATGTCTTTGCAAATTATTTGCAATACCATTTTATATTATTCCCCAGATTTATGCAAACATATAACAAGAAAAGCTGTGACTACGCACAGCTTAAATTCTATTTTTTCTTTTTGGTTATGTACGGCATCGGGTCGGTGTGAGCTCCATTTATCCTGACCTCGAAATGAAGATGAGGTCCGGTGGACAAACCTGTGCTCCCTGCCTTAGCTATGGTCTCGCCCCTTGCAACAGTGTCTCCCTCTTTTACCAGAAGCTTGGAGTTATGTGCATACAGTGTAGAGGTTTTTCCTCCATGGTCAATAATTACCGCATTCCCGTAGCCTCCATATGGTCCTGAGAAAATTACCTTACCGCTATTGGCGGCAACAATATCCTTGCCTAAGGGAACCGCTATGTCGACCCCTGTGTGAAGCTTCTTCTTCTTTAATATAGGATGATTTCTATACCCATATGGCGATGTAATCTTGGTATACCCGGGAGCAGGCCAGGCCATCTCCCCGCCTATATATTCCCCTGAAGACTGGGCTGCCACTATCATCTTCGCTATCTTGGCAGAATCTTCTAGAAGCTTGTCCTCTAATCTTTCAAGCTCCTTCAGGTCTTTGTATACTTCTTTTAATACCTCTTCTTTATCCTTCTTGACAGATTCTACTTCTTCCTTTTTTTTGCTTATATCGCTCTTCAATGCTTCCTTTTGCTGCTGTTCGCTTTCCAGCTGCTGCTTCTTTACATCAACGGTGTTTCTATAGGTTTTCATTTCCTTTAACAGATTTACATCATAGTTTATTATTTTTCTCAGCAAATCCACCCTGGATATAAAATCGCTGAAGCTTTCAGAGTTCAGCAAAACCGCCAGATATCCGGTATTGCCGCTTTGATACATCACCCTGACCCTTTTATTCAACAAAGTTTTCTGATTATCAGCAGTCTCTGTCGCTCTATCCAATTCTCTCTGAGTTATAGCTATCTTGCCTTCCAAATCAGAGAGCTGCCCTTCCACAAGCTCCAGATTGCTTTCTGCATCCCCCAGTTTTTTATCCAGCTCGCTTATCTGTTTGGATAAATTCTTGCTTTCCTTTTCTTTCTGAGCTTTTTGAACCTTTGTGAGCTCTAATTTTTTATTGGTTTCCTCCTGCTGCTTTTTGAGATTTTTTAAATCAGTGGGCTTCTGGCCATAAACAGGTATAGCGGAAAGAACAAAAATTAAAGCAAGAGTCAAAGCGATAATTTTACGCATGTTCATGTGCAGATCCTCCTATTAAACCCTAAGAAATTTTCTAATGGATATCATGCTTCCGAGGGAGCCTATGATAACTCCAAAGATCAAAAGCGCCGTAACAAGGCTGGATATAACCTCGGAAAAAGGCATCAGAGATATGACCAGAAGGCCAAACATTTGCTGCTTGATATAATTCGCCGCAAAATAATATCCCGTACCTAACAAAGCAATAGATACTATACTTCCAATCAGTCCCAATAAAATGCCCTCAAAGAAAAACGGACCTCTTACAAACCAATCCGTGGCTCCTATGTACTTCATTATTCCTATTTCTCTTCGTCTGGCAAAAACCGTGAGCTTTATCGTATTGGATATGATGAACACAGAGATCAAAAGCAATATACCCACGATTATCAAGCTTCCTACGCGAAGAAAATAAGTAATGCCCAACAGCTTTTCAAGCTCTTCTTTCCCATAAACTACCTTCTCGATGTTTGACATGGCGCTTATTGCCAAAGTAACCTTTGGGGCGAGCCTTGGGTCCTCCAGTGTAACAATAAAGGAGTCCGACAAGGGGTTATCTCCCTCCAGGCCTTCAAGAAGATCGGAGTTTTCTCCCAATTCTTCGCTAAATTTCTTTAAAGCTTCATCCTTAGAAAGAAAAACAGAATCTCTTACTCCTGTAAGCTCCTTTATCTCCTTGTTTATATCATTTATAATGTTTTGGCTCAGCCCATCAACCAGATGTACCTTTATTTCTACCTGAGATTCAAGCTTTGTAGCCAGATAATCTACATTCAGCACCAATACCAAAAATATCCCGATAACAAGCAACGCCGCCATAACAGAGCTTATGGAAGCGAGGCTCATCACCTTATTTCGCCAAATGCTTCTCGTCGATTGCTTGAAAAAATATCTTACGGTTCTTGCTTTCATATGCCATACCCGCCTTTCATGTCATCGCGGGCTATGGTCCCTTCTTCAATAGCTATAACCCTTTTCTTCATAGCATTTACTATTTCTTTGGCATGAGTAGCCATAAGAATGGTAGTACCTCTGCGATTTATTTCATTAATGCTTTTCATGATCTCCCATGATGTATCCGGATCAAGATTTCCTGTAGGTTCATCAGCAATAAGTATAGACGGTCCGTTTACCATTGCCCTGGCAAGTGAAACCCTCTGCTGCTCCCCTCCGGAAAGCTGGCTCGGGTATAGATTAGATTTTTTGCTAAGGCCCACAAGGCTCAATACTATAGGAACCTGCCTCCTTATATCCTTAGCAGGTGCTTCAATGACCTCCATGGCAAAAGCTACATTCTCGTATACAGTCTTCTCCTGAAGCAGCCTGAAGTCTTGAAAGACAACCCCTATACTTCTCCTCAAAAATGGTATTTCTTTTCTTTTCAGCCGCGTCACATCTTTGTCGTTTATTAAAATTTTGCCTTGATCTGCTTCTGTCTCCTTCAGCAGCAATTTGATCAGAGTTGATTTTCCAGCACCGCTGGGACCTACCAAAAAAACAAATTCGCCGTTATCTATCTTAATATTAATATTGCTCAAAGCTCTGTGACCATCTGAAAAAGTTTTGCTTACATTGACCAGTTCTATCAATAAATCACAACCTTTCGCGCATCTTTCTATAACTTCTACAAAAAAGCGTAAAATCCTTTATAAATATTTATAAATTACCATAAAAAAATAAACCCGGCTTACAGCCAGGCTTATTTCTTCTTCCTCAGATATGGCAATGGATCGGTATGAGCTCCGTTTACCCTCACCTCAAAGTGAAGGTGCGGCCCTGTTGACACTCCCGTGCTGCCGGACTTGGCTATCTGTTGACCTCTTGCAACCTTATCTCCTTCTTTTACCAGAAGCTTGGAGTTATGTGCATATAGTGTAGAGATCTTGCCTCCATGGTCTATGATCACTGTCTTCCCATAGCCGCCATAGCTTCTGGCGAGAATTACCTTTCCTGCATTGGCAGCCACGATCTTGCTCCCTGACGGAACTTTTAAATCCAGTCCCGTATGAAATTTCTTCTTCTTTAATATCGGGTGATTCCTATAACCATAATAGTCATTTATTTGAGTGTATCCCGGTGAAGGCCAGGTCATCTCTCCTTCTACATATTTATCTGAGGATTGGGCTGCCAGTATCATCCTGGTCAATTGAGCCGAGTCTTCCAGCAGTTTGTCCTCTAATCTGTCAAGCTCCTTTAAATCTTGATATATTTCCTTTAACAGTGCTTCCTTATCACCTTTTGCAGATTCTACTTCTTGCTTTTTATTGTTCATATCTGCTTTTAGAATTTCCTTTTGCTGCTGTTCGTTCTCAAGCTGCTGTTTCTTTTCATCAACAGCATCCCTATAGGTTTTTCTTTCTTTTAACAGATTTACATCATGGTTTATTATTTTTCTCAGCAAATCCATCCTGGATATAAAATCGCTGAAGCTGGCAGAGTTCAGCAAGACCGCCAGATATCCGATGCTGCCGTTTTGATACATCACCCTGACCCTTTTATTCAACAGGTCTTTTTGATTAGCCGCTTCTTCAGTTGCTCTATCCAATTCTCTCCGGGTTATGGCTATCTGCCCTTCCAATTCAGAAAGCTGGCTTTCCACAAGCTCCAGATTGCTCTGGGCTTCTTCGAGCTTTCTATCCAGTTCCTGTATTTGGTTTGATACACTTTTGCTTTCTTTTTCCTTTTTGACTTTTTCCTGCTTATTAAGCTCTATCTTTCTCTCTGTATTATCTAAATCCTTTTGGAGCTTCTTTATATCTATGGGATTTTGTCCATAAACAGGTATAACAGAAAGAACAAAAATTAAAGCAAGAGTCATAACGATAGTTCTGCGCATCCTCATATACAGATCCTCCTGTTGACAATATTCTAAAAATACTCCTTCAAAAAGAGTTTGATCACCTTTCCCATTTCTATAAATAAGCGACAACTCTTCCTCTATCTTCTATGACTTCTACAAAGAAACCCAGAATCCTTTATAAATCTTTATAAATTGCCATAAAAAAACAAGCCTGGCAATCCGCCGGGCATGTTTTTGTTTATGTAAAAATAGATAATATCTTTATTCTATTATAAATGTTTTTAAACGAGTAATCGATCGAAGTAAAAAAATTACCAAGCTTAATATTGAATTTTATTGATAAATCATCTCTAAATTGAGATGATATTGTATTGAAATTGAATCCTCCTAAAATTGCATGTTCAGCCAGGACACTGGTTTCAATTTTTGAATTTTTCTTAAACGCTTCTATAATGCCTTGCCCATATGGGTCCGGATTAACATCTATTCCATAAAACCCTTTAAATCCTTGAAATTGTATACTTCTTCCTTTTGCAAATTGTATAGCTGCTGCATTTCTTTTTATATCATCTGAATAGAAAATATAATATACATCCCCTACAAAACCGTAATTGCCTTGCTTAAACAGTGTCTCTAGCAAGCATAACTTATTACAAATTTGAGCATTATTCCATTTTTGCTCATATTTAGCTTCTAGAAAGCAGAAATCATATTTCCCCGTGCCTTTTTGATAAAATACCATTAATAAATCTGTGTCAAAATTATTTATTCCTCTAATAAAATTATCTAATACCCCAGGCTGGGGCATAAGGAAAACATTTCCTTTATTATTAGCATCATACTCTTGTAAGCTAGCATATAGCTAATCAAAGTTATATTCAAGAGCTGCAAAGTATTCCTTATAAATAAATTTATTATCAATACCAATTGACTTTTCAATTTCTTTAATAAAATTATCGTGTACTTTTAGTGAACCTTGTATATTACCTGACAAACAATAATTAGCTACATAATTCCTTTCTTTTCTATTATAACTATCAAGTATTTTAAGCATTTTTATTATATACCTCCCAACTTATACCTATTTTGATAGATTGCTATAGCCTTCTAGGCTTATTTCGAGCTATTTAGCTTTTCGTTGAACAGTTATAAAAAATGTCATAGCTCATACCCACCCCATCATCCGCCAGCGCTACATTGCTGCTAAAGTCGGCAGATTGTCCCTCTTCAAAGATATGCATAGGTCCGATCTTCTTTGGTTTAAGTTTCCTGATAGTTTTCTCCAATTCAGAGGATATGTGACCACAGTCATGGGTTTATGCAGATTAACATTAAACTTTTTCTTCTGCCGATCTCCTCCTTGTCTATATTTTTCTAGTAGATCAGATTTGTTTGGTTCCTCTATGGATAATAATACCTGAAGCTTTAGCCGCCTTCCATGTAATCAATATTATTACTTTTTACACAATTCTATGTTCTTATGGAAAATCCCCCTAAAATGTAACCGCTATAAGCTTACAACAATTCGATATATTTCGGCTTTTATAAAGACAAAGCAAAAAATTACCTAAGCTATAGGTACTACTTATAGATGATACCTATAGCCTGGTATTTGATAAGAAATATTTTTCTTTAGAAGAAACCAAGGAGCGCATTGCATGCGTTCCCTACTCTTGCTTTTCTTCTTTTATTATAATTTCACTCTCATCTGGTTTTGGCCTATCCTGAGCATTTTGTCTCCTGTCGCTTTTGAGCAATATGAGTATTCCAAATATTATGAGAAAAGCAAACTGAATACGGAAAAGCGAGGGTGGAAACCAATATAAGTTTCCACCCTCCTATTTTGATATCTTTTTCGGCCAATAGCATACGCCCACATCCAGCGCGCGGGGCTTGTCCAGATGAAAGTCGGCATACCGGCAGTACCAGCACTGCCGCAGCCCTTCGGGAGTATCGGCTCTCGGTTCAAAGGCAGGGCAAACCTGCTTTGGCCACACGTTACCCTCAGTATTGGGGGCTTTCAGCGGTGCATCCTCACGCCTGCGCTTTTCCATTCCATCACACTCCTTCAGGCGAGAATACAGTGATATTTTTTCGAATACTTCGGCTTGCCGTTTATTTTCAAATTTGCATACCCAAATTTCAATTGCTAAGATTCTTCAGAGTTTCAATAATGGGGAGCAATCGGTCGGTTGCAAGACCTTCTAAATCTACGACAGGTATATCAAACAGCCAATAGTCCCCTGTCGCGTGATTTTCACCGTCGCACCATACATTCAATCTGCCTCCGTCGCCAAAGTAAAATTGCGTTGCCAATTCAGGAGTGCCAATGCTCTCTGCAAGTTTTTTATACGCCGCCATCCTGAATTCTTCGGTAATTTCACCGTCAACTCCCGCAACTGTCAGACCGAATCTGCCGTCAAGTGCCAGTTTTTTAAACGCATTCTTGTCCTTTATGAAATCCCACAGATTCCCTGCACCCTTATTGCCCGCAGTCAAGCTGAAAAGCTGTGTCCGTATTGAATTGACAGGGTAAGCCGCTCCCGCGGTATAGGCGGTATTATATGTCCTTATGCTCAGCAAGTCCCCGGCTACAACTTCAAAAACAGGCATAATGTCGTATGTGGTATTGCTTTCAGCAGCAAAAGTCGGCCAGAGGCAGAAAGTTTTTAATTCCTCATTAAGTTTAGCCTGTATATTATCATCTGCTAACCCGCTCACTTCAACATAACGCGCTTGCGTGTCGTCATCGCCGTAGTTTTCAACCGCTTTGTAATCAAATGTCACATCTGCCTTGCTGATGCTGGCGCCAATATCGGTAACAGAGCCATCCTCCATAAAGCGGCACAGCGCGGCCGTATCCTTATTGCCGGTAGTGATGACCGCAAATGTTCTGGTGGCATCCGGATAGTCAGTGTTATGGTCGATCCAGGTTCCTTCGTTCAGGTAGTATTTCCCGTCGCCCGTAAATCGGTATGTAGGCACATGGGTATGACCGAACACAACCACATCCACTTTTTCCTTCGCATTATCCAGATACTGCGCCTTTGCTTGCCTGAAAAAATACTCCCAGTCCAAGGTTCCGGAGACCGCCTGTAAAAAGCTGTTGGGAACCTTGACGTTGTTAAGCCTCTGACGCTCGTCCCATGTGCGCTGAATATTCTTAAACAGCACCGGCGCGGAAATCGTCCCGTCCGCCTGCTGCGCCGGATAGAAATCCAGATAGGTATACGCATCGTCAAATCCGGCTATATGCATATCGAATATTTTCTCGTCAAGGCTCTCGTTGGGTGTCATCCGAGCGGAGATGTTTTTGAGAAGCGAGTAATAAATATAAGCGCCGTACTGGTCCGTATCGGTTTTATCCGGTACGATCGTAACGACCGGCAAATCCTTTTCAACTTTCGGCCGGCCTTCCAGCACCCACGTCGCTGCATAGCGGGCGTAAAAATAGCCTGCCGGCAGGATGGTGTCCTCATTGCCGCACAGCTCCGCGTTGGTGACCGTGTCCGGAGCGGAAAACACATCGTAACGGTGACCATGTTCGATTGCGATCTCGTTTCGGTCGCCTGTGTAATAAGTGCCGAGTCCTTCGGCATCCCTGGCCTGAACGATTTTAGGGATCGCTTCCTGCAAAACGTCGGCCTCCAGCGTCATGTCATGGTTTCCGATTACGTAGACCAGCTTTATCCCACTGTCGGCCACATTGTTCAACTCGTCGATAACGTCCTGATTGTTGGCTATCACGTCCTTGTAAAACTGTCTTGCATCCGTGTAGCTGGGATAATAGACCGGCAAAAACCACTCGTCCAAAAAATCACCGTTGATGACCAGCTCTCGCACATCTGTTGTGCTTTGCAGGCGCCGCAAGAACTCTATAAGCAGCGGACGGTTTTTCAGTGTTTCTGTATAGCGGTCATCGATGCCGAGGTGAATATCGCTTATGACGACGATCTTGTCTCTTGTGTTGCCGGCACCCCACAAAGCTGCGGTGCCCTTCGCTGCGTCTGAAACTGACGCTCCGGTATTCGGCGAGAAGCCTGTGGTGAGCAGCACCAAAGAAATCACCATGCAGGACGCCAGCAGTAAAGAGAGCATTTTTCTTTTCATGTTCATTTCCTCCAATATTTCAATAATATTTTGTAAATTTTCGTCCTAAGAATAACCCAAAAAAAAGAAAAAATGAGCCTTTACACTTAAAAAGTTCATTTTTACACTTAAAAAACCATCTATTCACTTAAAATTCGCTCTTGACAAATTGAACTCTATGTTTTCTCACACCAGAAGGCGTACCCGAAAAACGCCGTTTTCGATTCTATACATCAGCTCGCCGTCATACTTTTTCGCAAAAGTGATGACGCTTTTGCTGCCGACTCCGTGGCCTTCTTTGCAGGCGACAGGATAGCCGCTTTCGTCGAGTGAGGTGCCCTCCGCGCAAGGGTTTCCCATTTCCAGCAGCAGCCGCCCCACGCTTCGGCAGGTGAAGCGGAGGTAGGGGACCTGTTCTTTCGGCAGCCTTTCGCAGGCCTGAATTGCGTTTTCCATCAGGTTTGAAACCACCATGGAAAGCTCCAGCGCATCAACAGTCACATTGCCCGGAATATCCAGCGCGATCTCCAACCGTATACCTGCCTGCTCCGCAAGGCCCGCATAGTGGCAGACGGCGGCGTTGACGGCGGGGTTTTCGCAGTAGACCTTGCTGATTTTGTGCGCAGCTTGATTTTGACTTTGCAGCAAAGCGTAAGCCTCGCCGGTTTTTCCCTGCTCCAAAAGCTCCAGAAGCACATTGTTGAAGTGGCGGCGGTCATGGGCGGCGCGGCTGTTTTGCGCCGACACCTCCGCCATAAGCTCCAATCGCCGGGACATATTTCCTGCGGCCAGTTGCAGGTATTCTCGCTCCACCTGCATTTTCCGGTTTTCTTCCTTGACCCGAAACTCCCGCTGAAGATTTTTGAGAGAGAGAAAAATGGAGCCGTAGGCGGCAAGTCCGATAAAAATTACCAGAAGCAGCGGTACCGCCTGCTCCGTCAGGGTAACGACAATGTCGTCCGAAGACAGTACATAGTGGTTGAACGTGATGTAAATGCCCAGTGCCACGGCGAAGTACGCCGTCCAATGCTCCACCGCCTGCCGATACAGCGGACGCACATGGCGCGATAAAATAAGCAGAAAAGTGCCGAACAGGGCTAGGCGCAGCAGCGAGTTGGCATAGGCAGGATAAGGCAAATGCCTTGAGCCGATGAAGCTGATGATAATCACAGCGTCGCTGATGTTCTGGACGGTGAGATAGGAAAACAGCCACTGCATGAAGGTGTCTTTGAACAGAGGCCGCACCGCAAAGCAAAGCACCGCAAACAGAACAATATCAAGCTTTGAAAGCAAGGTCAAATTTCCGCTGAGATAGCAGTAAATCGCCGTGCCCAAATCGGCGGCAAGAATGCCGAGCATGGTCAGCAGCGTTATCTTTTTAGAATATTTCGGCTGCAAAAGCGTCATCATCAGCAGGACATTGGCGGTGGTGGAGATTACCGCCCGCAATAAGTCAGGAAAAAGCCCGCTCATTTCTGTACCCCCTTTGCCATCAGGTAGTCCATATATGTATCCCGCACCGCAGGGTATTGCTTTGCTGCAATAGGGACAATCTTGCCGCCGCACAGCGTGAAGCTGTCCTTGGCAAAGCGCTCCACCCGACGCAGATTGACCACAAACGAGGTGTGACATTGAAGAAAATGCCTGTCCTTCAAAATTGGCGAGCTATATTCCGAAAAATTCTCCCGAATAGTACGGCTGAGCACTTCCTCGCCGTTTGTCAAGCTGAAAATGACAGCGTGGCTGCGGTATTCACAGCAGACGATGTCCGACAGCTTAATTATCCGCAGACTGTCAGCGGTTTTGACGGCAAATGTCTGCTCTTCCGCAAGATCTGCTTTGGAGATGGCGAGAGTCAGCGTATCAAACAGCTGCTGCTTTTCGATGGGTTTAATGAGATAATTGATGGGGCTTGCGGCGTATGCCTGCAGGGCAAACTGCGGCTCGGTGGTGGCGTAGATAATCTGCGCCTCACGGTCAAGGCGGCGTATTTCTTTGCCTAATTCCAAGCCGCTCACCATGGGCATGACAATGTCCAGTATGTAAATGTGAAAGCTCTTTGCATCAATGGCGGTCAGCAATTTATCCGGGTGAGAAAATTCTTTCATCTCTGCTTCCAATGTATTAGTGTCAAGGTATTCTGTTATGTATTCGTTTATGATTTCCAGTTCTCTCGGCTGGTCATCGCAGATAGCAATACGCAGCATGGCGGTCACTTCCTTATGGTATGTTCTTTTCGGGGGTCAATAGGCTTCTCGCACCGAGATATATTCCTGCAAACTGCTCAACCGTTTCACCTACATGTAAATATAAAAATACAAAATATATCATATACGAATATCCGTATGGTTTCAATAGCATACACAAAAAAATTACAGATGCGGATAAGCTGTTCCGCAAAGCCTTTAGGCATATGGCGTCGGAAAGCCTGTCTGACAAGCTGGAGCAGGAAATCAGCACAGAACGGGACAAAATGCTGAACGCCGACCGTTGGAAGAAGAAAAGCGCAGGACTTCAAAATCCTGCGGCTTTTCTTCTTTTTGTTTATGTTGTTCCCTACTCTTGCTTTTCTTCTTTTATTATAATTTCACTGCCATCAGGTTTTGGTCTGCTCTGAGTGTTTTGTCTCCTGTCGCTTTTGAGCAATATGAGTATTCCAAGAACTATAAGGAAAGCAGGCGCTAAATATTTTCTGTTGAGAATATATATGGTATTAGTCAAGAAAATCAACCCAAGCCCGCCTAAGATTGTGATAGGAATTAGCAAGGCCTTGTCCCTGCTGCCGAATAGATACAGCTCCAGCAAGCCTATTGCTATGCCTATGAGAAATACAGGCCAGAGGTCAGCCATGATATTCCATCCAAATACTACATTTGCATAAAAAAGCAATCCATAGGTGGCCAGTATCCCTCCGGGTACTAATATGCCTGGGTTTTTATCCATACCTGTAAAAAAGGATATATGCAGATAAACACCGGGTACTAAAAGAGCCAGCGGCCATACATAGCTCCAAGAAAAGTTAAGATAGCCAAGGTTTGAGAGTAAAAACAGCGTACCGATTATAATGAACAGCCCGCCAATAAATATATTATGATTCTTTTTCATCGATAAAACCTCCATCAACTATTCGTGTCATTATATGATACGCCTTCAATGCGGAAAAGTCTGATTGTATGGTTGAAATATTGTATAATAACAGTATATATGTGATGATACAGTGTGAGAACACATTTTAACAGGAGATGATATGTTTGAAAAACGTGACAAGGAAAGAAATATTGTCCTTAAGGGATTCGATAAGTATTGAAGAGGTTGCCTCAAGGAGTGAAGAGATAAAAAGCAAGCTTATTAGCACTCCTATGTATGCTGAAGCAAAAAATATATTTTCATTTTTGAGCTTTAACAAAGAAGTCCTTACTAAGCCTATTATCAATGATTGCCTTCAAAAGGGAAAGAAGGTCTATATTCCTATATGCAATATGGAAATAAGGGAAGTAGTATTATGCAGCTTTGATGGTTGGGATAAGCTGCGCCCTAACAGGATGGGCATATTGGAGCCTGCAAAGGATTCGATCAGGATTTCTGATAGAAAGGTATTGGATCTGGCTATTGTGCCCGGTGCAGTTTTTGACAAGGCAGGCAACAGGATCGGCTACGGCGGAGGATATTATGACAAATTCTTCTCTTCCTTGAAGAAGGACATAGTAAAGATCGCGATTTGTTATTCCTTCCAGCTTGTTGATCATATCGCACCCGATCCCCATGATGTGCCTATGGATTACATAATCACTGAAAAGGAAATTATCCGATGCCATGAGTAGAACGGTATGTATATCTGAGCAGGTCAGGGGACGGAAACCACTGAAAGGCACGGAATTTTTCACGAAAAAACACGGAAGGGTTTTATTATCTAGTTGCGAGAGCGAAAGTAGGTTGTTTTGTGAATAGCTTGCAAAATTTTTGTCTATTGATTAATTTTTTCGATTTGGTATAATAATATTAAAGAGACCGCCACATGATGTGGTTGCCTCCTGTAAGTGGATTAGTTAACTACCACTCTGCAAGCTGCAATTGCAGAGTGGCTTGCTTTTTTGCTACTTTTTCACGAAGTTCTCCACAACCTAGGGCTCCAAAGGAATGCCTTGGAATCTCCTGAGCTCTGAGTTCTGAATCCTGAGTTCTATAACCCTCATTCCCCGTCAAATTCCTCGACCAATCGGGCATATTTCTCTATTTTCTTCTGCACCAGGCGGTAGAGAGTTCCTTCAGGATAATTTCCGTCTTCATCCGCTTTGCCTGCAGGTATATCCGTCAGAATCTCGATGCCTTCCTCTACGTCGGCTATGGGATAAATATGGAACAAGCCTTTTTCTATGGCTTCGATCACTTCATCATTCAGCATAAGATTATCCACATTCTGATGGGGTATAATGACCCCTTCATTGCCTTTTAAGCCTTTATGCTTGCAGCTTTGGAAAAAGCCCTCTATTTTCTCGTTAACCCCGCCGATAGGCTGAATCTTGCCTTTTTGGTTTACGGAGCCTGTGACGGCTATATATTGCTTTATAGGCACATCAGATAGGCTGGACAGCAATGCGTATAATTCCGTTGAAGAGGCGCTGTCGCCCTCCACTCCGTCATACAGCTGCTCAAAGCATATATGAGCGGACAATGTAAGCGGGAACTCCTGGGCGAACTTTTCTCCCAGATAACCGGAAAGGATCAGTACGCCTTTATCATGTATGCTGCCGCTCATCTCCACTTCTCTCTCAATATTGGTAATACCCTTATCCCCTGCAAAGGTTGTGGCGGTGACCCTGCTGGGCTTGCCGAAGGCATAATCCCCCATATCCATCACCGATAGCCCGTTGACCTGGCCTACCATGGTATCTGCGGTGGAAATAAGTATCACTCCTGTATCAATAAGCTCCTGCAGCTTTTCTTCCACTCTGCCTGAGCGGTATCTTTTCTGCTCTATGGCCTTCTTCACATGCGCATCCCTGACGATATCAGATGCAGCTATCCTTGCCCAAGCGTCTGCTTCATATAATATCTCCACGATATCATTAAATCTTGTGGAAAGCTTATGCTTGTGATCTGCAAGCCTTCTGCTGTAGTCTATTATATAGGCTACTGCTGTGCAATCGAAATGCATAAGATTTTTTTCCCGGCAGTGAGAGCTGATAAATCTTGAATACTTATCAATATTTTCAGGGCTTGAAACCATTTCCATGTCAAAGTCTGCTTTTATTTTAAACAGCTTTCTGAAATCTTCGTCATAGCTGAACAGCATCTGATAAAGATAGCTGTTCCCGAGCAATATAACTTTCAAATTGAGAGGTATGGGCTCCGGCTTCAGGCCTCCTGAAACAAGACCCGTATTTGTAAAAATATTCTCTATAGCTATGCTTTTGTTTTTTAATGCTCTTTTAAGGCCGTCCCAACTCTCAGGGCTCTTGGCGATATCAGACATATTGATTATCAAGTACCCTCCATTGGCTGCATGGATTGAACCCGGCTTTATTTTTGTAAAATCGGTAGTAACAACCCCCATGTTGCTTTCATAATCAATCCGGCCCAGAAGATTGTAATATTTGGGATGAGGTTCAAAGACCACAGGCGCTCCCTTAGTCTCCCTGTTATCGATTATCGGGTTTACCTTATATTTTAATGTGAAATCCTTAGCATTGATCTTCTCCAGAATATCTATCTCTTCTTCTTTCTTCTTATCAGTTTTTCTGAAGTCTTCAATATTTTGAATCATATCCTTTTGTACAGCTTTGAGATAGCTTACTACATTCTTAAATTCTGAGTATTTTTCTATAAGCTCTCGGACAGGCTGCTCAACGGTTATAAGGGCAATCTTTCCCTCCAGCTGCTCTACCTTGTCCCTGGCGGACTTCTCCATATCCCTCACTTGCTTTAAATACTCCATAAGCTTTTTTTGTACAATATAGGATTTTTCTTCTATTTCTTTTCTTTTAGAGACATCCAGATTTATAAAATCTCCTTCTTCCATAGGCTTACCGTCAGCCACGGGAATGGTAAGGAGCCCTTGCTCACTTCTTTTAAGCATGAAGCCCTGGTCCTGGGCATATTTATTGAAAGACTCCATTATATCTGAGCTTTCGTCTTGAAAAGCCTGCAGTATCTCACTTTTTTGCTTCTCATATTCTTCGCCCTCAAAGGCCTTGGGTATCTTCATCCTCAACATCTTTACAAGCTTCTTCATGTCTTTTACAAAGGTATTTCCTGTACCGGAAGGCAGATTAATAGCGATGGGGCGATCCGGATTTCTAAAATTATATACATAGCACCAATCCTCAGGAGTCTTCTCTGTTTCAGCTATTTTTTTTGCTATGGACCTTGTGTAGCTGCTCCTGCCTGTACCCGTCAAGCCTGCTACAAAGATATTATAGCCCTCTCTTTTTATGGTAAGGCCGAACTCCATGGAGGAAACTGCCCTTTCTTGGCCGATTATGCCATCCAAAGGCTCCAGTTCTTCTGTGGTTTGAAAGCCCAATTCTTCGCATCTGCATCTGTTAGTGAGCTCATCGACTTCTAATTCTCTATATCTACTCATGGAGACCCCCCTATCTAAAGCTTTTCCGTTAACAAAATCTACTTCTTGGCTATTGCTTGTCTTGCTGCTGCAGCAATATCCTTGGCGCTGATACCGTATAATTCTACCAGCTCCATAGGTTTCCCCGATTGGCCGAATACATCTTTTATACCCACTCGTACCACAGGTACGGGATATTCTTCACATAGCACTTCGGCTACTGCTCCGCCAAGTCCTCCTATAATATTATGCTCTTCAGCGGTAACAATTGCTCCTGTTTTTTTGGCTGATCCAATTATTAGATCCTTATCAATGGGCTTTATGGTATGCATATCTATGACTTCTGCACTTATGCCTTCTTCTTTCAGCATTGCGGATGCTTCTATGGCCAGATGAACCATAAAACCCGCAGCGATTATGGTCACATCCTTGCCTTCTTCTACCAATATCCCTTTTCCTATTGTAAAATCTATGTCCTCTTTATATACTTCAGGCACTCCAAGCCTGCCAAGCCTTATATACATAGGTCCGTTATATTGTATTGCTGCTTCTATGGCCTTCCTGGCAGACAGAGCATCAGCGGGATTGACTATAGTCATATTTGGTACTGCCCTCATTATCGCCACATCCTCTATGGCCTGATGGGATGCTCCGTCCTCTCCCAATGTAATCCCTGCATGAGTAGCAGCGATCTTCACATTTAGCCTGGGATATGCTATGGAGTTTCTTATCTGCTCAAAAGCCCTGCCTGTTGCAAACATGGCAAAGGTGCTGGCAAAAGGAATTTTGCCGCAGGTAGCAAAGCCAGCCGCAGTCCCTATAAGATCCTGCTCGGATATGCCCATATTAAAAAATCTGTCAGGATACTTTTTCTTAAAGTCATGGGTTTTGGTGGATTTTGAGAGATCGGCATCCAAAACCACCACATTCTTATATTTTTCGCCCAGTTCTGCTAAAGCCGCTCCATAGGCTTCTCTAGTTGCAATATTACCCATTATTTCAAAACCTCCAATTCCTTTAAGGCCTGCTCTTTCTGCTCAGCATTTGGGGCTACACCGTGCCAGCCTACTTCATTTTCCATAAAGGAAATTCCCTTGCCCTTTACTGTGCTTGCAATTATGACGGTAGGCTTGCCCTTAGTACCCTTAGCTTCTTCTACAGCCTTTTCTATTTGCAGCAGATCGTGGCCGTCTATGGAAATAGTGTGCCAACCAAAAGCTTTCCACTTATCTTCTATAGGATTTACATTCTTTACTTCTTCATTGGTTCCATCTATCTGCAAACCGTTATGATCTATAAATATGGTCAAATTATCCAGTTTGTAATGCGCTGCGGTCAAAGCAGCCTCCCATACCTGACCTTCTTGAAGCTCTCCGTCTCCAAGGAGTGCATATACTCTGTAAGACTTGTTATCCAGCTTTGCAGAAAGAGCCATACCGTTTGAAACAGATAAGCCTTGACCCAATGAGCCTGTAGACATATCCACTCCCGGTGTGCCTTTCATGTCCGGATGGCCTTGAAGCATTGCATTTGTTTTCCTCAGCTTCATCAGTTCCTCTTTGGGGAAATATCCTTTCTCAGCCAAGGTGCTGTATAGCACCGGAGCTCCATGACCCTTTGAAAGTACAAATCTGTCCCTGTTTTCATCCTTAGGGCTGCTTGGGTTTACATTCATTTCCTTAAAATAAAGATAGGTCAAAATCTCAACCGCCGATAAAGATCCTCCCGGATGACCTGATTTTGACTCAGCAAGCATCGTAATTATATCTTTGCGAATAGCATTTGCAGTTGCTTTTAATTCTCCTAAAACTCTGTTTTCCATAGTTACCTCCTTAATATTAGAAGCTCAGGGCTACGGGGCAATTCACCTTGTACCCCAGGGCACCTTCTCTTGCCCCTTCGGGGCAATTCACCTTGTCTTTGCATCGTAAAAAGCCAGGGCTATAAATTTGGGCAGCTTCAGCATTCGAAAGAATCTTTTGGGTTCTTTCAGCAGCCTGTACAACCATTCCAGGCCGGTCTTTTGATAAAACTCGGGTGCCCTTTTAGATCTTCCGGCAAGGATATCAAGGCTTCCGCCGACGCCCATAGCAATCTTAGCGCCCAATCTATGCCTGTTATTATAAATCCATTTTTCCTGCTTTGGGGCCCCCAAAGCCACAAATATTATATCCGGCCTTTTCTGAATTATATCATCGATGATATTCTTTTCCTCTTCCTCATCAAAGTACCCATTATGAAAGCCTGCTATTTTTATGCCCGGATATTTATCGTTGAGTCTTTGTGATGCCTCCTCTGCCACTCCTTCTTTTCCTCCAAGGAAATATATGCTTTTCTTTTCAGAATAGGCGATTTCAATCAGTTTAGTCATAAGCTCGCAGCCTGCCACCTTTTCTTTAAGCGGCATACCATAAAACTTTGAGGCTATGACCAAGCCGATGCCGTCAGGTATGACCAGGTCACCGTCGTTCAGTATCTCTGAAAAATCACGGTCCTTCACTGCATCAACAAGAAATTCGCTGTTTGGTGTAAAGATCATCTTCGTTTCATCCTGCCGCAAAAAATCCAAAAGCCTATCTTCTGCCTCTTCAAAGGTTACTTTGTCTATATTAATTCCTACTATTTCAACAGTATCCCTCATATTCCCACCTTCTCAGCTTTCATCAGTTCATAGGCCAAAGCTGCATTTTCTTTAGCTTTTTTCTTCATGACTTTCATAGTATTTTCCAGTCTCTTTTTCTTATCCCAATAACCTTGCATTATTTCATCAACCCTCATGCTTATCATATCACTGCTTATGCTTTCTACATTGCCGGCATCGCTCTGGCCTATATAGTCCAGATAACCCTTTATCTTGGGATCATATATGAGGCCTATCATAGGCGTTGCAGTGATGGAAGAGTATATAAGGGTATGAAGCCTCATAGCTATTACCAGCTCCATATGCCCCATTATACCGATCAGTTCCTCCGGCGCATAGGTTTTTGATAAAACCCTATGGGGCACATTCATTTTTTCCGCTGTCTTTATCATTACCTCTGTATCTGATTGATACATGGGTATAAAAACAGGCAGCAAATTGTACTTTTTATATATATATTCCAGAGAAGCAGCCAGCTGCACCTCAAGATCCCTGGACAGCTTCCACTTTCTGATGTTTATTCCTATATAATTAGAATCAAGGGGCAATCCTTCTTTTTTAAAGATTGCGTCTATAGTCTCCTTACCCGCAGGCATAGTAGTGAGCACCGGATCTGCCGTTACCATTATCTTCGGTTTCTGCACACCCATGCTGTTCAACAGCTTCAGCGAGTCCTCTTCCCTTAGTGTTATCATATCTACATTATCAATTACCTTTTTTACTCTTTTCATATTAGTCCCGGAACTTATAGGACCTATTCCATTGGCATAGAGCATGATTTTTTTATTATACAATAAGCCGATACGTATAATGGATAAATAATACAATAAGGATCTGGTGCTTGTCACATCCTGCAGCAGGCTGCCCCCGCCGCTCAGCAGCAAATCGCACCCGCCTATGGCCTGAGCTATGCTTTTAATGTTCAGCCGGTTTACTGCATTTATCCCATATTCGGCACTTGTTTTGGCGGGATTGTTGGATAAGGCCGTTATCTGAATATCAGGGTCGATTTCTCGAAAATCCCGAACTATAGACTTTAAGATTGCTTCGTCGCCGCTATTGCCAAATCCATAGTATCCTGAAATCACTACTTTCTTCATACAACGCTCTCCTATCTATTGCATTTCCTGCAAATTGGCACCTAAATTTCTCGCAGCAGATATGAAGGCTGCAAACATCCAAAAAAGTATTACAGATTTGGGCATATATAATATATGCTCTGCAATACCATGAACCATTATTGATAAAAAACCGCCTAAAAGCCCTACAGAAACGTAACTGAAATATCTATCCTTGGTCTTTTTCGCAAACTTTATTGTTGATATAAAGATCGAAAGAACCACCCAGATAAAAGTCAACATGCCGAATATACCCATTTCAGCCATGATCTCAAGGTACATATTATGGCTATGCCATGCCCTGCTGCCTTTTATGCCGTATTCCAGAAAAGTATTCTTGAAAGCCCAATAACCATAACCCACGCCTGTGATCCAGAAGTCTTTTATCATATTGATGGTGCCTTCCCATATATATGTCCTATAGGCATTTGAAGTATCCTGAACATTGCCTATGGTATTTATCCTCTGCAGGACTACATTAGGCAAAAGCGGTATAGCAGCTATGCCTCCTGCAATAAAGAGAGGGATAAATTTGGCCATCTTCAATAATACAAACAGCATGGCGGCAGAAACAAATCCAAGGTAACCGCCTCTGGAAAAGGTTAATACGAGGCATACGAACATAACACCGGCTATTGATCCCATGATTATTTTATTAAGCCATTTCCTGTATACAAATACCAATGTTATCGCAACAGGCAATATGTGCTCCAGATATTCGGCAAAGACATTTGGATTGCCGAAGGTTCCCACTACCCTGGTCTCTAAATCAGGGTTCAAATTCACATCGACCCAGGCCTTGCTGGTAGTTCCAAGGGTGAAATACTGCATTATCCCGTAGATGGACAATATAAATGCAGTAATAATAAAAATCTTCATAGCCTTATCAAAGTCTTTTTTGGTCTTTAATGTGTTGACAATCACAAAATACAATGCCAGACTCACAAGGCTTACCACAAGATTTTGAGCGCTCAGCACGGGTTCAACGGATATGAGCGTGGTGATTATCTGAACCAGTGCAAAAGCCATCAAAGGCATTGCAACCGGATCCTTAACAAAATCTTTCTCTTTGTTCACCGCAGTCTTGATGAAAAACGAAAATACCACCACTGCTGCAAATATCAGCGTGGCTTCGTTAGGTAAAAAAGGCAATGCTATAATTAAAGCATATAAGCCCCAAAGCGGACTATTGAGAGTTAAACCGGAGATCCCAATACCTCCCAACAGCTTTAAAGCAGTTTCCACACAAACACCTCCTAGTCCATACCTTCCCAGAATTCATACAGGCATCTCATAAAAATGCTGCCGGATACAATTCCTGCTATGCTTTCTTTAGCTTGAGCCCTTGCACCTGATGGCTTCATCCTTTTGATCAGGTTAATATATTTGCTCTCTGCAATCCCCTGCTCCAGACTGAATTTGCTGTTGAAAAAATCAGCCACAGCCAAAAATGACTGTGTGAAAAGCTTATAGGATAGCGAATTCCTTTGGGTCTCGATATTGAAAATTCCACTCATCATCTGCCCAAAAACACTGTCACTCCATATATTTTTAAAGGAGTGCCTGATGCTTTTAGTAAATTTGCAAAAATAGCTATATCTATAGGCTTTCTCAAACCCATCACCAAGGTTCATAGCAAAAGATATTATTTTACTGTTATCATACATGCCATAATCCCCTTACTCATTCATGATCAAATCGTACACAAAACCTCTTACTCCGAACTTTCTTCCCTTTACGGCTACGGGATAACCTACCCTTACCTCTTGATTTCCCATATATACTCCGGTTTTGCTTACTACAGCGTCGCCTTCTATATATATCTTGACATCAAATCTATTTGGTATTTCTGCCTCAACCATCCTGCCATCAGCAGTATTGACCATCTTCGTTGCAGGCAGGGCCTCTTTCTTTACAATTTTACCATAGACGGTATTCTTGTCATAGTCCTTGGCAATTTCGCCTTCTTCAATAGCATTATAGGTCACATCCCTGACCTCCTGGATCATATACACCATAGTCACTTTTTCAGTGTTCACCGCAACGGTAGGATTTACTTTAAATACCTTATAAGCGCCAAATCCTATAAGAGCTATCAATACAATACTAATAAACAGATCGATGATGTTTATCAATCCGAAAAGTCTTCCCCTTTTATCTATTATTTTCATCCGTATTCCTCTCTTTCTTGTTTTCAAGCATAATATCGTATATATTTATATGATTTAAAGCTAAATTCTTCAGAGAATAGTTCTTGTCAGCCTTCTTGTACAGAGCTTTTCCCATGGCCTTGCTCCTTGCCTCATCTTCAATCATAAGGCTTAGCTTCCTGCTCAGCTCATTGCTGTCGCCGGCCTTAAACAAGTACCCGTTCTCTCCGTCTTCTATAAGCATAGGTATGCCTCCCACCGCTGATGATATCGTCGGCTTCTCCAGCCTGGCGCCTTCCAAAAGCGCATAGGGAAAGCTCTCGCTATAAGAAGTCAGCACATTGATATCAATAGCATTCAAAATATCATAGGGAGCATCTCCAAAGCCTATAAAATGAACATTGTCTTCTATGCCAAGCTGCTTGATAAGATCATCTAAGGCAGGCATCTCTGTGGATTCGCCTGTAATCAAAAAATGGATGTCCTTATTGGCGGCTAGTATATCGGCTGCGGCTTTAATAAATATTTCATGCCCTTTGACGGGATGAAGCCTGGCCAAAATACCGATAAGCTTTTTATCCTTTAAGCTTATTAAGCCTCTTTCTTCCAAAAACTTTTCCCGGCTTTTATAGCTTATATCTTCATCAAAATCCATACCATTATACACAGTGAAAATCTTATCCGCAGGAAAGCCTCTTCCTATCAGCATTTCCTTGAAGCTTTCAGATACAGCAATAAAATAATCAAATTTTTTGAGCGCAAATACGTTTAAGTTGGTATAAATTATATGCTTGTACAAATTTCCCTTGAAATCCAGCATAAAATCACTATGTATTGTTGTAACACAAGGGATTGGAAGCTTGTTTTTGATGAATCTGGTGATAAAATTAGCCCTCGCGCCGTGGGAATGAATCAAAGTAAAGCCTTCATCCTTTATCAGCTTTACCAAGGTATCTATGACCTTCAAATCATACCTGCGCTGCTGAGGAAGTACCATTATATCTATGCCCATATCTCTCGCTTCCTGGGCAAAAGGCCCTTCCATGAAGCATACTATCTTTACGGTCAGGTTCTTCTGCAATTCTTTGACCAGAGTTAAAACATGAGTCTTTGCACCGCCTACATCCCCACCGCTAATTAAGTGCAGCACCTTTTTCACTATCCTCTACCCTCCTAACCGGGTCAGCCCCCGCATTTTGAAACAAAGCAATCTCCTTCTTTATCTTTAAGCCTTTAAAATATGCCGGTATCATAAAATATATGCTGTACATCTGTCTGAAGGAGGATGAAATCCTGTTGTCTTTGTTATATTTATTATAAGCAATTTCATAGGTTCTTAATTCGATTCTTTTGAACAGCTCAGCCCCTTCTTTTGATGAGGCTAAAATCCTGTTAAGCCTATTCATGGCAAATATGGATTCAAAGCTCATAGTCTGAGAGCTGTAGAAACTCATGGCATCCGATTTTGCCTCCAGGTATCCGGTGCAGTCAAAATAGTGAGAAACTCCATAGACGCTTATTGGAGAGTTGATTTCATAGCAATAGGTATCGTATTCCTTATGGCCTCTAAACATCTTCAACGAAGCAAGATATATGCCGCTTACTGCGGTATGGTCGCTATGCCCGTCTAAAAAGTATGGAATAAAGACTGCATCAGGCCTATAATCATCTATGGTTTTTGCAACATCCTTTATCGCCCTTTCGTCATCAGGCTTCAAGGACCCGTCCGGACATCCAAGAAATACCGGCTCTTCCATGCCCATATTCTCAGCCAGTCTCATTGCCTCCAATTTTCTCATTTCCTTCATGGCATCAGGAGTCAATTCATCGCTTACGCTCCGGGAGCCGTCTGTCATATATACACATTTTACAGCGCCTTTGCTCTCTAAAGCTTTTTCTATCAAGCAGCCGCAGCCTAAAATTTCATCATCCTGATGCGGTGCAAGTATCAGCAGTTTTTTCCCTGCAAGGTCTATCTCTTTGATCCCTTTGGCTCTTGCCTTTACAAAGCGCAGATACAAGCCTAACACCATATTGTTAATAATTTTTACAGGCTTTGCAAGCAGCTTCTTTAATATATCCTTCATATCTTAGATATCCACCCCCCGCAAAAATTTTATCACTGAATTTTCATATGTTACCTACGCCACGATAAACGAAAGCATTTCCTGTCATTGTTATGAATACACTCAATAGAAAGCCGCAATTAACTAAGAGTGGCTCATTCACCACTCCAAAACTGTAAAATGAGTGGTATATGGTCTTAGGTGGCCAATGAAACGGGAACTGACATACCTAATTCTTGTAACTTTCTAATGTAGTATTTGGCTTTTGCCTCTGCATTGAACTTTGTATAGTAATCATTGCCTAAGTCTTTAAAACGAACATTGTCCTTTAACATGTGATATATTGCAATAAGCATGGAATGTGCCACTGCAACAGTTGCTCTGTTTGCACCGCGCCGTACGACTAAACGTTCATATTGGGCATGGAAAAAGCTATCTTTATCATTTTTAGCTGCTTTTGCACACTGAATAAGTATACTTTTTAAATATTTGTTGCCCTTGTTGCTTTTTCCACTTTTACGCTTGCCGGCACTTATGTTGTTTCCAGGACATAGCCCTGCCCAAGAAGCTATGTGTGCATCGGTAGGAAAACGGCTCATGTCTATTCCTATCTCTGAAACAATGACTTCGGCACTGCGTTTGCCAATGCCTGATAGTTCATCAATCTTTTTGATTGCATCTTCGTAGTCTTTCATCTGGTTATCAATGATGTCATCAAGATTTTTGATACGTTTGGTCATATCATCGATATGATCCAAGATGGCTTTAACAAGCTGCTTTTGTATCGGCGAAAGAAAACCATCCATAGCTAGAAGAAGATCCGCTTTTTTTTCTAGCATAGAGGGGTGAATCAAATCCCCGATGTTTTCTTTATTTACTTCTCCGACGAGAGCCTGTTCAAGCAACTTGCGACTGCTTACACCAGTAAGGTCAGAAACGAAAGAGCTTAGCTTTATGTTAGCACCTTCTAGTGTTTTTTCGAGACGATTAATCTCTCTCGTAAGCTCTTCAATCATGTTCTTGCGGTAACGTGCTATTTCGCGAAGTTCACGTTGTTTTCTGTCAGGAATGTAACTTGCCCTTAAAAGACCATGTTGTAACAATTGGGCAATCCATTCCGCATCCTTAACGTCAGTTTTGCGGCCGGGAACATTCTTCATGTGATGGGCATTAACAACCATGACATCAAGGTTTAGTAACTCTAATATGTTGTAGATAGGTTTCCAGTAAGCACCTGTGCTTTCCATGGCAACCATCTGACAACGATTTTCAAGGAGCCAGTTACCAAGCTCTTTGAGACTATGGGTTAAGGTGTCGAAGTTACGAAGCTCTGCTTTATTCCCGTTTCTGAAGCAGGCAACAATAACTTTTTTGTGTACATCAATCCCACAACAACGCTCATAAACAGTTTGCATAAAGAATTCTCCTTTGCTACTAATAATTATGGCGTTATCCCTGTCTTAATAGCTACATTGCTATACGTCCTTCGAGGACAATTTGTGGTGCTGCAACAGGGATACTTACAAATTCTGAGTCGACCTCATTGTGACAATGACACTCGAACTCATGCCATAACTAAAGTATATCCAAGAAAGTAAGGAGATAACGGTTTGTATTCGTTTATCGTGGTGCGGATAACGCGTAGTAATTCTGAAGGAGCAAAGCGACTGAAGGATCTTAAATTAGATCCTTCGGGCAGAGCCCTCAGGATGACAAGGTCGCTGGGCTTACATAACAATGAAGTCTCGTTCAAATATAATCCGAATCTCCTATAGTAACATACCAGTTTTTATAGTCATAGATGAAATCCTTCATAGCCGCTGCCGTATCTCCAACAGGCAGAGCCGTCAGCACCGAAGGCGAGCGAAGCTGCAAGAACGCCAGCTTTGTCAACATTTCTGCATAAAACCACTCTTTTATCATCCAGCAAGAAATAGCGCAGGCTCCGCTGTCCTTTAAGTATTTTTCAGCTTCATTGATCAGGTCTGCTGCCCCATCCTTATGTTCCTTAATGCAGATCAAATCTGCAATATGACCCAGAAGCAGCGTTTCCCCGGCTTTGCCCGGCTTATCTTCCAATGCCGCAACTATATACCCTATAAGTTCATCATTTTTATAAGCCGCAAAAGCCTTATACCCTTGAGGCCCGTTAATATACCTCCAGTTGAGGTATTGTGAGCTGCGCTCGATAGAAATAGGATATTCATTTTTTACTTTATCCCATAGCGTATCAAAATCCTGGTCAAACGATTTAACTTCCCTGATATCATAGATCTTTGGCTTTTTAAAAATTATATTTCCGGCTTTGCCATAGAGGTCAAAAAGAGCTCCTCCAACAGCATTGATGATCTTTTTGCCGGAAAACATGCCCAAAGCCTTTCTTCCTTTTAGTATTTTTATATACTGGGGAATCTGGCAAACCTTCTTTATGTTGATTTTATTCAACGATGCCATATATGCAGCTTCGTTGGGAAAATTAAACCTCAGCTGCATGTCTTCCTTTCTCATATCATCAACAGCTGCCATAGCCATATTCTCAAATATGCCCATCTTTCTATGATCTTTATCTACCATTGCGTCAACCGACTGGCCTGCCTGGATGCTTTCCCCCAAAAAGTTCACTCTAAATCTCCAAATGCAAGAGAGCCCCAGGATTTTATCATCTTTGACAGCCAGCTTTATTATAGACTTGCCCTGGGGATTATCTTCATTCTTCCATTTGAAATGCTTAAGGTCTATATTCTTTCCAAAAACCTCTTTGAATAATCCAGATACCCCTGGCCAACTGTTGTCCTCATAGTCCTTTATCGTGTAATCCGGGTTCAATAAATCTCACCTCTAACCTGACTCAATAGTTTATCTTTAATATTATAGCATATATGAAGATGTATAGACATAAAAAAAAGCCCTCAAAGGGGCAGAAACTATGTAATTAAATTTATTATTCTGTCATAAATAACACGCCCAGCGTGTTTGGCCCGCAGTGAGACGAGATCGTACATCCTGCTCGGGTGACCAATATTTCCCTAAATCCGGCAATATCTTGTATGGTTTTCTTTACAAGATCAATTCGTTCTTGAGATATGCCGGAATGGGTGATAAAAATCCTATCAAGCTTAATATTCGGATATTGTTCAAGCTTATCTGCAGTGTATTGCTTAAGCACTTTATCCAGCGTACCCCGATATTTTTTACCTACGCTCATTTTTCCGTCTGCAATATCCACTTCAATGCAGGGCTTTATGTTTAATATATTTGCCCCCAAAGCCGCCAATGCTGAGCATCTTCCGCCTGCGTGCAAAAATTCAAGAGTGTCGATTATAAAGCTGGCGTGAACCTCAGCTTTTATGTCATTTATTTCCTGCACGATCTTGGGAGCTTCCATCCCTTGGGCTATGCGCTCAGCCGCTTCTATGGCGAGCAAACCCGTGCCGGTTGAAAGGCTGCAGGAATCAATGGGATAAACATTGCCAAGCTCTTGAGCAGCTATGCAGCAGTTTTGATATGACGAAGAAAGCCCGGAGCCAAGATTGAAATGGATAACCGAGTATCCTTCATCAGTCCATTTCTTGAAATAGTCTATAAACTCCTGAACATTAATTGCTGCAGTTTTGGGTATTATATGATAACGGCTATAAGCATTATAGATATCGTCTGCAGTTATGTCCATACCATCCTTATATTGATCATTGCCTAATATGACGTGCAAAGGACGGATATTTACCTGATAGCGTTCCTTCAGCATATCATCAAGATCACAGGTGCTGTCTGCACTCAATACGATTTTGCCCACCATTTTCACCTCAAAATTTATAGTATCGATCATACAAAAAGACTTATCATAGTACTTATATATTTCAATCGTATCAATTTATGCTTTTTTTACCTGCAGGAGAATTGATCCATATTTTTTCCGAAGTCACTTCCCATCTATCGGCGGCATCCTTGCATTTAGCGGTCAAAAGATCAACATCCTCAGGGCTTGCCATATCGGTTGAATGAGCACCGGAACGCTTGACCATGCCGGCCAAAGCCCCTTGATTATCCAGCAGCGGACATGGGCGAAGATGATTCTTGTTGAAAGGCTGACCTTTTCGGTACTCCGCGAACAATGGGGATTTGAGAGCCTCCATCAGAGAAACATCCTTTATATTCACATTGGAATAATGTATAAATGCGCAGGGCTCCACATCACCGTTTGCATTTATGTGCAGATAATTACGACCTCCGGCAATGCAGCCTTCGACATATTCTCCATCATTCCAAAAATCCAATAAAAATATTGGTTTTTCCTTTCTGAAGCGGCGTACCTGGTGATACATGAACTCTCTTTGTTCATCTGTAGCCATAAGGTCAGTGGGAGCACCGTTTCCGATGGGCATATAGGTGAAATACCAGCAGAATTTTGCACCGTTTTTTATCATCGCATCAATATACTCGTCGCTTCCCACTTCAGCTACATTCTTTGATGTATAACAGGTAGAGATGCCGAAGGGAAGCATGCGCTCTTTCAGTATTTCCATAGCTTTTATAACTTGATTGTAGGTTCCTTTCCCACGGCGGCTGTCGGTAGCTTCTTCAAAGCCTTCGATGCTGATGGCAGGAACAAAGTTATGCACCCTCTTCATTTCGTCTGCAAAATTCTCATCTATGAGGGTACCGTTTGTAAATGCAAGAAAGACACATTCATCATGCTTTTCACACAATGTGATTATATCTTTTTTGCGGACCAGAGGTTCGCCCCCTGAGTAGATGTACATATATATGCCAAGGTCCTTGCCTTGCTCAATAATTCTATTCAGCGTTTCAAGACTCATATTCAGCTTATCGCCATATTCTGCCGCCCAGCAGCCGGTGCACCTCAGATTGCAGGCTGAAGTCGGATCCATGAGTATTGCCCACGGCACATTGCAGTCTTCTTTTTGGGCTATGTCAAGCTGCTTCTTCCTTCCGAGAATGGCGGCGTTAACCAAGAAGTTTTTCATAAACATGCATCTTGTCTCTTCATCCAAATCCGTATAAATGCTTTTAAGATATACATTCCAATTATTGTCGGGATCTTCTATGATCTCTCTTACAGCCCTGTAAGCGCCTGAGTATAAGCCTCCCTTGTCAAAACGCTCCAGCCAATCAAGCACCTTTGGAATGTTATTTTCATAATCGGAATCCATATAGGCAAGCACTTTGTTCAAACCGTAAGCTTCAACCTTTTCTTTTAGAGTTTTCATTATTTACGACCCCCATATTTATTTACTTAACCCATTATCAATTCTGATACATCCCAGTTTTATCACTGAACTAACCCGCTCTATACCCACAGGGCACAGGCGACCCCCGCCTCTATAGGCGGCGGGTGCCAAGAGCGGCTAAGTCCAGTGCCCCAGGGCAGCCTCTCTTGCCCCTGTGGGGCAATTCACCTTCTATGGACTCGACTAACATTCAGTGGGGGCTGAATCCCCCTCTGAATGAAGTCTCGTTCAACAAGTTCAAGCAATATCCTGTCTAAAATAATATATTACAACTTGACAGCTATAATGACATATTAAAGCATACTCGGCCGCATCAATTTCTCACAGCTTTACAACTAGCTTAGCATATTGTAAGATTATAATTAACCAATAGTCCTGTCTAAGTGTCCAAATTTTACACAATAAACCAATAATGTTGGATTTTTAGACAAATTTGATAAATTGTCCATATATGGAGTGATGATGAATGGCGAAGCCTGAACTTACCAAATTATTGATAGCTCAAACTCTAAAGCAGCTAATGACACACAATCCCCTCGACAAAATAAGCGTTCGGGATATCGTAGAAGCATGCGGCATTAACAGAAAAACATTTTATTATCACTTTCACGATAAACAAGCACTGATCTGCTGGATTTTTGACAGTGAGTTTGCAAGCCTTACTGATTCGAATCCGGACAATACGGTTATAGATGATCTTGTTGAGCATCTGTATGAGAATAAAGATTTTTATATCGCTGCCCTAACATCGGATGTGCAGAACAATCTAAGAGAGCATCTGTTCAAGATTGCTTATGATATAATAATGATGAAGATCGCATCGATCATCGGAGCACGTGAGATGGCATTCGGCGATATGCATATGATTGCAAATTATTTTACCAATGCTGCTATCGGATGCATCACTCAATGGGCAAAGGAAGGCATGAAAACGCCTCCCGATGAATATGATTTTCTTTTTTATCCTATGACTGAGGAATGTCTGGAGTTTGTCATTGAAAAATACTTTAAGAAATGATGATGCCATAAAATTGTTATATGTTTATGCTCACAAATTTAAAGCTATTTACATCAAAAAGGCCTAAATCCGTCAGCTTTATCTCAGGTATTACAGGCAATGCTAAAAAAGATAATGTCATGGATGGATCATAATCCTTATTAACCCCCATTTTATAAGCCGTCTCGATAAGATCTGCTAAAATGCTCTGTATTTCCTCTATAGGGCTGTCGCTCATCAGACCTGCTATGGGCAAGCCCAGATATTTAATTATTTCTCCTCCGGAAGCGATGGCGACACCGCCGCCAATCTCTTCAAGCTCTTCTACGGCCCTTTTCATATCCCTGTCATTGTCACCGATCACTACTATATTATGAGAGTCATGAGCGACAGAAGAAGCTATGGCACCATCCTTAAGCCCTAATCCCGAAACAAGCCCCAAGCCTATGTTGCCGGTAGCATTGTGTCTTTCAATCACGGCAATCTTGAGCAGTTCTTCTCCGTCTTTAGAATAATATTTGCCATCAGTTTTTATTACCTCACTGATCAATGTTTTTGTTATCAACGAGTTTGGAACCAATTCTATTATTCTCAATTGGCCGTGGTCATTCTTGATCTGGAAGCTATCCTCTTCCAGCTCTTTGATATTTACTGAATTGCGCATCTTTGAGTCGTTTATAGAAATTATATCGAATAGAGCCTCATTATTTTCAGCTATCAGCCTGCCGTTTTTATAGACCTGGTATATTTCTATGTTTTCTAAGTCATTGAGGATCAGCAAATCTGCTTTATATCCCGGAGCTATGCCCCCCACCCTGTGCAAATTATAGCACCGGCCAACATTGATGGTAGCCATCTGAATAGCTGTAACAGGATCAACACCATTTTTTATTGCCAATCTCACATTGTTGTCGATATGACCATGCTTCAAAATATCTTCCGGATGTCGGTCATCAGTACAGAACATGCATCTGTTTATGCTGCTGCTATTCAGCGCGGGAAGCAAGTCTACCAGATTCTTTGCCGCAGAGCCTTCCCTCAACATTATATGCATTCCTAACCTCAGCCTCTCCACAGCTTCTTCCGGGGTCGTGCATTCGTGCTCTGTTCTTACGCCTGAGGCTGCATATGCATTTATATCCCTGCCGCTTAAGCCGGGTCCGTGCCCGTCAACAACCTTGCCGGAATTTTGGCATAGAACTATTTTATTTATAATTGTTTTTTCGCAGTTTATAACATTTTCAAAATCCATCAGTTCCCCCAAGCCCAATACCCTCGGATGATTTATAAGCTCTATCAGATCCTCGGCTTTAAGTATGCTGCCTGAATTTTCAAAGGGAGTGGCAGGCACACATGACGGCAGCATTATGTACACATCGATGGGCAGATTTTCGGTTCCCTCCAGCATATATTTTATCCCTGCTATGCCCTTGACATTTGCAATTTCATGAGGGTCGGCTATTATTCCCGTGGTGCCTCTTACCGTAACTGCCCTTGCAAATTCTCCCGGAGTGACCATGGCGGATTCTATATGCATATGTGAATCTATAAAGCCCGGGCATAAAAATTTGCCCTCCATGTCATATTCCTCCGCCCCTTCATACTCACCTATGCCTGCAATATATCCATCATGTACTGCTACATCAGCCTTTATTATTTCTCCTGTAAATACATTTACTATATTGATGTTTTTAAATACGATCTGAGCCTTGGCTCTCCCGGCTGCTACATCTATCAGCGCAGTTATTATCTCTCTCATCAAGGCCTGCCTCCCTTCAATTTCTTTATAACATGCTCCGGACTTGCAGGAAGCTTTGTGATCCTTATGCCCACCGCATCATATACGGCATTCAGTATTGCGGGCATTGCAGCGAGCATGACAGGCTCACCGATACCTTTGGCACCATAAGGTCCCGTCGATTCGACCTCTTCCACAATAACGCTGCATATATCCGGCATATCCATAGAAGTGGGTATGATATACTTTGAAAAATTATTGTTTTTGATGATGCCGCGGCTTAAGTTCAAATCCTCGTAAAGGGCCCAGCCCATACCCATGGCAAAGCCCCCTTCTATTTGCCCTTCAATCATCAGAGGATTGATCGCTTTGCCTACATCTTGCACACAATAAGCCTTGAGCACTTCCACCCTCCCGGTTTCAGTATCAACCTCTACCTCGGCCGCATAGCAAGAAAATGTATAAGGCCAGTAAGGATCGCCCAGGCCATTTTCTTCATCCACAGCATATGTGCGGGCTGTAAAGGAATCTCCAGCTTTCAGAGCTATCCCCTCTGCTTTTGCAGCTTCATATATTTCTTTCAAGCTCAGCTTTTTAACAGGCATACCCTTTAAGCTCATATATCGCTCTTCAATCCCCTTGACCATTTCTTCCAGCCTCATACAAGCCAGGCGTACACTATTGCCTGTATTATAAGTTTGCCGGCTTGCCGCTGCTGTTCCGGCATCCGGGGTGCAGCAAGTATCTTCGCAAATGAGAACTATGCTTTCCAAGCCGACTCCCATCGCCTCCGCTGCAATTTGAGACAATACGGTTTTAGCACCCTGGCCCACTTCTGTAGCTCCGGTGTATATCAGTATCCTCCCTTGCTCATCCACCTCTGCCTCGCATATGGAAATGTCAGGAAAACCATTGCCATAGCCTGTTCCGTAAAATGTCGCAGCTATGCCCTTGCCTCTTTTTTTCATGTTCTCACCTCCGAAGAGATGTTATAGCCTATTTTCTCTGCCGCTTTTTTTATCATCATCTCCAATGGCGCCGACTCCTCCAATATTTGCCCGGTAGCTGTTCTCCTGCCTGGCTTAAAGCAGTTTTTTAGTCTCAAATCTATAGGGCTTATATTTATCCTTCTTGCTATTTCGTCTATCTGCTGTTCATAAGCCATAGCTACCTGAGCAGCGCCAAATCCCCTCATGGCTCCTGTGAATGGATTGTTTGTATATACTGCATAGCAATCAACTTTCACATTGGGTACCATGTAAGGGCCAGTTGCATGGACTCCGGCTTTTCTCAATACATTTATAGCCCAGGATGCATGGGCGCCCGAGTCTCCGATTATTTCGGCCTCCATTGCCATCAAAGTGCCGTCCTTTTTGACTCCTGTTTTATAGCGCATGTGAAAGGGATGTCTCTTGGAATGGGCGATAAAGGATTCCTCCCTTGAATATATTGCTTTTACAGGCCTTTTAAGCTTGTATGCAGCCAGAGCCAAATGGATCTGCAGCGTTATATCCTCCCTGCCGCCGAAAGCTCCCCCCACTGCTGACGTTATTATTCTTATTTTTCCCTGGGGAAGGTCTAGAGCCTGGGCAATTTCATCCCTGTCATAATGAGGATATTGAGTTGCAGCAATAAGGCTGAGGCTACCATTTTCATCGATATATGCAACTCCTGCCTCCGGCTGCAGGAAACCATGCTCTGCCATTGAAGATTCATAATTATTTTCTATTATTATATCAGAATTTTTAAAGCCTCGCTCTATATCTCCATTTCTTAATTTAAAATGAAATATCAGATTTTCTTTATCGTCATGGACCCTTGGCGCATCATCCTTCATGGCTTCCGCCGGGTCAAATATGGCAGGCAGCTCTTTATATTCTATATTTACTGATTTTGCAGCTTCTTTGGCTGCTTCATAGCTTTCAGCCACTATAAAAGCTATGGGCTCGCCGATCCTTCTCACCTTTTTTGAACAGAACACTTCATGATCTTTGATAATAACGCCATGGTGGTTATTACCCGTTACATCCTCAGCAGTAAAAACATGCAGCACCTCCGGATGCTTTTGGGCTTCGCTTTTATCCACCTTGATTTCTCCACAAGGGATAGAAGATCTTAATGTATATCCATAGGCCATGTTATCCATATAGACATCACCGGGATATAGCGCTCTGCCCATAACCTTTTCTCTTGCATCTATCCTTATCTCGCTTTTCCCCACAGTCTTAAGAGTTTCCATCATCATATCCCGCCTCCTTCATCTTCTCCGAGGCTCTGATTATCGCTTTTTCAATCTTCTTATATCCGGTGCATCTGCACAGGTTTCCCGATATAGCCCTTCTGATATCTTCTTTGCCCGGTTTATTGTTTTTATCCAATAAAGCCTTTGCCGACAGTACCATACCCGGTATGCAATAGCCGCATTGCACTGCTCCCTCTTCAATGAAGGCCTCCTGTATAGGGTGTAAATTCTGCTCGTCTCCTAAGCCTTCTATAGTAGTTACAGCAGCTCCCTGGACCTGACCAAGAAGGACAAGGCAAGAATTTGCCGTCCTGCCGTCGATTATGACTGTACAGGCGCCGCATTCTCCCTGGCTGCATCCTTCCTTAGTGCCGACCAGCTTGAGCTCATCTCTCAAAAAATCTATCAATCTTGTGCTCAGATCAGCCTCCATGGATATATGGCTGCCGTTTAGTGTAAAGCTTATTTTTCCCTTCATAAACCCATACCCCCTACTGCAATAACCCATTTTTGGCAGTTTTCAAATACTTGTTGCTTTAACTGATAACGATTGCGAAAGCTCCGGGACTAAGACTTTGTAAGCTTGCATAGGGTTGCGTCAAAACTAACAAACTTTAAGTCTCTTCACATTGAACGAGACTTCATTGCTATGAAAGTCCAGCGACCTTGTCATCCTGAGGGCTATGCCCGAAGGATCTAATTTGAGATTCTTCAGTCGCTTTGCTCCTTCAGAATGACAGGGAATGCACTCTTTTATCAGTCAGCGCAACAATTAATACAGTAAAATCAATTTTTCTGCGGCCGTGAGGCAGGCTTCCCTGAAAACAGCCTTTACCGCAACTCTCTTATAAGGCATAGAAGCTCTGGATTCAAGCCTTTCAGCCACTTCCCTGGATAGAACATCTGCTGCTCCTTCTATATTTTGCTCATTGAATACGGCATCCTTAAGGTAGTTCTCTGTCTTTTCTTCTTTAGTCGCTTTTATTCCAAGGCTGCCTGTATATATGCAGATATCTTGAATCCTGTTTTCGGTCAATAATATTTTGACTGCGCAGGATATGGTGGATATGCTTAAAGCGTTTCTCCTGCCCAGCTTAGAAAATCCACAGCCCTCATTTTCTCTTAAAATGTTAAAATTTATTGACTTTAATATTTCGACCTCATTCAGCTCAGTTTTTCCTTTATTGTTTATAAAGCTGCTGAGAGGTGCTTGCCTTACGCCCCTTTGGCTGATGATCACGCATTCAGCGCCCAGGGCCATAAATAAAGGTATGCTATCTGCTGCCGGTGCAGCATTACAAATGTTTCCCCCTATGGTTGCCCGATTTTGTATTTGAACTGCCCCCATCTTCATAGCCATATTTACAAGAAAAGGCAATCGCTCTTTTATATACCGATTTTCAATTATATCTGTGAAGGTTACGGCAGAGCCTATGCTTATCTTATCTTTCTCAATCTTTATTTCCCTGAGTTCAGACAGGCCGCTTATATCAACCAGAAGCTCCGGTTTTTCCTCTTGATTTCTAAGCTGTATAATTAAATCCGTACCGCCTGCAATGATTTTGCTTCCCTCATAAGATGCCAATACTAAGGCTTCATTCAATGTACCGGGTTTATATAGCTTGATATCCATATATATTCCCCCATCATCCTTAAAGACTATCTTTGATTATTCTGCTTTTGCTTATCTGTCTGCTGATAAGCCTATTGCAATTATCCTTTATTTCCTCTTCATTTAAAGTCTTAAGCATCCTATCTTCCATCAGTATCTTGCCATCTACTATGGTCGTGATCACATCCGAAGCCTTGGCAGAATATACTACCCGTGATATCAAATTGACTTCCATAGATGGTGCGGTATGAATATTATCTAAATCCAATATTGCTAAATCTGCCTTTTTTCCGATTTCCAAGCTGCCTATTTCATCTTCCAGGCCTATGGCTTTGGCCCCGCCTAAGGTAGCAAGCTCAAAAATGGTTTCCGCAGGCATGACGGTAGAGTCTAACAGCCTTCCCTTTTGAATCAACGCTGCTGTTCTCATTTCATTAAACATATCCATATTGTTGTTGCAGGGTGTTCCGTCCGCTCCAATAGATACATTGATGCCCATTTTCATCATTTCCGGTATTTTCGCAATGCCGGATGCCAATTTCAAATTGGAATTTGGGCAGTGGGCAACCTTGGTCCCCGTTTCCGCAAGGATTTTCATCTCATCATCATCCAGCCATATGCAATGGGCAAGAATGAGATTGGACCCTGTAAGCCCTATCTTCTTTAGATATGAAATGTTCCTCATCCCCCTGTCCTTCATGACGAATTCGATTTCCCCCAGATTTTCAGAGGCATGAGTATGTATCATCGCATTGTTTTCCCCGGCTAAATCCCTGACGCGCATCAGCAGCTCCTCGGTGCAGGAGACTACAAATCTTGGGGCAAAGGCATACCTGATCCTGCCATTATCCTTCATATGCCATTTGTTTAACAGATAGAGACTCTCCTCAATAGAATCCTCTGTCCTTTCCATCATAGTTGAAGGTACATCTGCGCCATAATCCATCATGCATTTTCCTGTTATCGCCCTGATGCCGGGTTCATATATGGCATCTATCGCACTGTCTGTATGATGCACGGATTCCATATCCACTACCGTTGTTGTCGCCCCTTTGATCAGCTCTGATATGCCAAGCTTTGCCGAATAATAGTTGGATTCACTGTCATGGGCACCTTCTAATGGCCATATCCTCTTTTTCAGCCAATCCATAAGCTCCAAATCGTCACCCTGCCCTCTGAAAAGTGCCTGCGTAAGATGCACATGAGATTGTATAAGGCCCGGAATTATGACTTTGCCATAGGCATTTATCTCTTTATCTGCTTTAATATCCGGATCATGCCCCATAAATTGTATTCTGCCGTCTGCTACTAATATATCACCCTCAAAGATATCTCTCTTTGGGTTCATAGTTACAATAGTACCATCTTTGATCAGCAAGGTGTCCATGTCTGTGTCCCCCTTTCATTGTTTCAATAAGGGGGCTGTTGCATAACACATTCAACCTGTCATTCTAAAGGAGTAAAGCGACTGAAGAATCTTAAATTAGATCCTTCGAGCATAGCCCTCAGGATGACAAGGTCGCTGGACTTTCATATTAATGTAAAAGTTGGAATTTTGCAACAGCCTCCCGGCCTGACTATACTATAAACTTAAAAACAAAAATCAGTGACAGTACATACATCACGATTGATACTTCCTTTGCTTTTCCCGTTAATGTTTTAAGTAAAGTATATGACAGCATTCCAAAAACAATGCCTTCGGCAATACTATAGGATATAGGCATCATGATGATCGTTAAAAACGCAGGTATTGCTTCAGTATAGTCCTTCAGATCGATCCTCAAGATCGGCTCCATCATAAACAACCCTACCAAAATCAATGCAGGGGCGGTAGCTGCCCCGGGTATTATCAGGAATATGGGAGAGAACAACAGAGCCAGCAAGAATAAAACTCCTGTTGTTAAAGCTGTCAGCCCTGTCCTTCCCCCCTCAGCAACCCCCGATGCGCTTTCCACATAGGTGGTTACCGTACTGGTCCCAAACAGTGAACCCAAAACGGTTCCAATGGCATCCGTAAGGAGTACGTTGCTGGCCTTAGGAAGTTTTCCGTCCTTGTCCAGCATATCTGCCTTGGAAGCAACTCCTATGACTGTTCCCACAGTATCGAAGACATCTACAAACAGGAAAGTAAACATGATGATCAAAAAATCAATGCTGAATATAGTTGACCAATCTGTTTTTAATACTGCAAGGAATGTAGGAGCCATGGACAGAGGAGCTTGAATAATGCTTTCCGGCAGCTTGGCCACACCCATGATTATTCCTATAGCCGTTGATATTAATATACCTATGAATAAGGCTCCCTTTACTCTTTTATGCAACAATACTCCGGTTATTATTAAACCCAGTACGGCAAGTATGGCAGACGGGCTTTTCATGTCTCCAAGCTCTAATATTGCCCCTCCGGCTTTGACGATCCCCGCATTTACAAAGCCTATAAAGGCAATGAAAAGCCCAATGCCTGCACTGACCGCATATTTCAAGTTCATGGGTATCGAATCGATAATTGCTTCTCTGACCTTAAAAAAGGACATTATTATGAATATTATTCCTTCCACAAATACCGCAGTTAAAGCCAATTGCCAGCTATAGCCCATGCCGATTACCACTCCATAGGCAAAGAAAGAATTAAGCCCCATGCCCGGTGCCAGGGCGAAGGGGTAATTGGCCAAAAAGGCCATCAGGATCGTTGTGAGTCCGGATGCAAGGCAGGTGGCGGTCAATACAGCGCCGAAGTCCATACCTGCTTCTTTCAATGTCAAAGGATTTACAATGATGATATAAGCCATAGTCATAAATGTGGTTAACCCGGCTATGATTTCAGTTCTAACAGTAGTCTTATGCTCGTTTAATTTAAACAGCTTTTCCAACATACCTGAGTTAGGATTTTTGTTTGCTCTTGTCTGCAAATCCACGTTATTCCCTCCTTTTATTGATCTATTTTGGAAAAAGTTATAGCTATACCTCCCTTCGCTTTTGCCTTTATCCTGTATCCGATAACTAAATTAATCGGTTGTGGTAGCTGATAACAAGTATAAAGCTTCAAGGCTAAGACTTTGTAAGCTTGTATAGGGCTGCGTCAAAACTCGCATGTAGTCTTTGTCATTACTTTTAAGATTCAAGTAAGTTATGAGAGTTCTAGATTTAACAGCATATAGGCTCAAACAGTTGACGCAGCTTTTCCTATTGCCCCAGGGCACCTTCTCTTGCTCCTGTGTCGCAATTCACCTTGACTTCGCTAACAAACTCTAAGCCGCTTCACAAAATACTTTTTTATCAGCTACCACAATGAGTTAAATTACAGGCGGCAATATTTCAAAGCTGTTGACATCTATCAGACCTTTGTCGGTGATCTTCCACTTGGGGCTTGTAGTCAAAGCCAGGAATGACAGGTGCATAAAAGGCGCATGAACTTTGCATCCAAGCCTATCCTTTACCGCATTGTTGAGCTCCCGCATCTTGCTGCTGAGCTCATAGGCTGTCAGCTCATCGGTGATCAAGCCCCCGACAGGCAGGGACAATTCATTCAATACTGCCCCGCCCTTTGCTATGGCTATACCGCCTTTCATTTCTATGACCCTGTTGATCGCCAGCGCCATATCCTTTGTATTCGTGCCTATCGCTATGATATTATGCGCATCATGTGCAATGCTCTCAGCAAAAGCACCCTCCTTGAGGCCAAAGCCGGTCACAAAAGCTTTGCCGATGCCTCCGGTTTTCCCATATCGTTCTACACAAGCGATGTGCAAAATATCATTGCTTATATCGCATTGAACTTTTCCATCAGATACCCTCAAATCTACGACCTTTGCATCCGTAAGATTTTGATCGGGTATGAGGACTATGCATCTGGCCGCCGCCTTATCGCCGTCTTTATATATCTCCAATTTTTCTTTGGAAACAGGGCTGCACTTAACCGAATTCTTAACAGCATCAGGATATTTGTAGAGCGGCAGCTTTATCAGCAATTCTCCGCCGTTGGAGATGAGCTTCCCGTTTATAAATACTGCCGCTATCTTCATCTGAGCTAAATCTTCGATGATTGCGATGTCTGCAAGCTTCCCCGGCGCCAATACTCCAATATCATTGAAACCAAAATAGGCGGCCGGATTGATCGTGGCCATCTGTATCGCTTCTTCGGGTCTCACCCCTTGGGCTATGGTCCTCCTTATTATTTCATTCATATGACCTTGCTCCGCCAAATCATCGGACAGCATATCATCAGTGGCTAAGATAAGCCTTCGTGAATCCAAGCCTTCCTCAGTCAACGCCTTAATGCATTCAGCCATATTCCTCTGAGTTGAGCCCTCTCTCATAAAAACATATATGCCGTATCTCAATTTTTCGACGCATTCCTCTTTAGTGGTAGTCTCATGGCAGGAGCATCGCCCTCCGCAGCTGATTATATGAGCGGCGAGTTCTTCACCAAAAAGCTCCGGTGCATTTCCGTCAACGATTTTACCCAATGATGCCGCATAGGCAGTTGATGCGACCAAATCATCGATGGCCTCCGGTGTATGCTTATATACATTTTTAACATTGCTGAATCCTTGGAGCTCCCCGATTCCTGCTATATTTTTATAGTGAAGCAGATCTTCCATATCCGTTGAATCGATATCAGCACCCGCCGTTTCAAGAGTAGGACTGTCAGGAGCCATAGCGGGAACCACAAGCCTTATCCTGTTTGGCACCGCATCAGCTTCCTCCGCCATAGCCTTTATACCTATGGGACCCAACGCATTGCCTATTTCATGGGGATCTGCAACAATCGTCGTAGTGCCCGACGGAATCGATAGCTTTGAAAACTCAGTAATAGTGAGCATGCTGCTTTCAAAATGCATATGTGAATCTATAAAGCCCGGAGAAATGTGCTTGCCTCGTACATCAATGACCTTTGTCCTGCTCCCGATAAGCCCGGATGCATCTCCAACCATCATTATGTATTTACCCTTTATTGCTACATCTCCGGGATAGATCTCCCTTGTGATGACATTTACTATATTGCCTCCGTAAAGCACGATATCGGCAAATCCTCCCTCACCCAATAAATGATTGATCAGCATCCTATGATCTACTGCCATTTTTATATGATCGGTTTTCACATGCTCAACCCCTTATCCGTTAAGGTCTATCTTGTCAACTATTCCAACTATTGCTGCATCCACGGGAACTCCGGATTTTTTCACAGCATAGGGCGCTACGCTGCCTGTGACATAAATAACCACTTCACCCACTCCGGCACCCACGGTATCTACTGCAATAAGAGGGTTATCCCTATCCTGCCCCACAAAATCCATGGGCTGGGTTATCAAAAGCTTGGACCCTACCAGGCCTTCATCCTTTCTGGTAGCGATAACCGTACCTATTACCCTTCCTATAAGCATTTTATATTCCTCCAAAACTTCTATTTAACACTGAATTATCATGCGGTATCCGCACAACGGTAAACAAAAACAGTCCCGGTCATTCTGAAGGAGCCTGCGACTGAAGAATCTTAAATTAGATCCTTCGGGCATAGCTCTCAGGATGACAAGGTCGCTGGACTATCATAGCAATGAAGTCTCGTTTGACATGCATCTGCATCCTTCTTATTTCAAGATCAGGGCTATTTTTCTTTGTTTCAGCCTATCCTTTGCCAGGGGAGTGATGATATATCCCTTTGAAAGGATGAGCTCCTGACCGTCTTTCAACTCGTTTATATCGCTTTCAGTGATAACCCTTTTGCCTCTCTCAGCTTCGGTGAATACCGGTGACCTCTTGTCGTGCGTGAGGTTTTGAAGAACCTCATAAGTAAATTTTCGTTTGTCTGCCACGGAGTAGACCTCCAATCACAACAATCATGTATCTACTTATTTTCTTTCAGCATTACCCTTTCAACCTCTGCATGAGGCCTGGGTATTACATGCACCGAGAAAAGCTCTCCCACCGCTCTGGCGGCCTCGGCGCCTACATCCGTTGCAGCCTTTACTGCGCCCACATCCCCCCGCACCATAACGGTGACCAAGCCGAAACCTATCCTCTCGTAGCCTACTATGGTTACATTGGCCGCCTTTACCATTGCATCAGCAGCTTCTATTGCCCCTACCAAGCCCTTGGTTTCTATTAATCCCAATGCTTCTCCGTTCATTTACTTTTCCTCCTCAATTTTATTATCCAATAATATCTGATTGTATTTCTCTTCGAATTTCATAAAGATTTGTTCCAATTCCTCATGGGGCCTTGGTATTACATGGACAGCAATGACCTTCCCCACTTTTTTTGCTGCTATTTCACCCGCCTCCACAGATGACTGAACGGCAGCTACCTGACCTGCTATTTCAATAGTGATGCTTATTGCTTTATCCACTCCGATCACCTTTTCACAGCCGACAAGCCTTACGTCCGCATTTTTACAGGCAGCATCCAGAGCTGCTAAAGCTGTTGTCAACCCTACTACCTCTATAAGACCTAAAGCACCTCCAGCCATCATCAAACCTCCCTGTACAGCTTGCCTATAGAAGCCAAACTCACTAAATTCTTACTCGCTTTATTCATTTCATTTTGCTCTTCAGCAGGCTCATCTCTTTGATAATCTTTCTGCAGTTCCTCTAAAGTAATCAGCTTTATCCCTTTGTCGGCAATATGATCATGCTCCGCTAATATCTCCTTTAGCAGCCTTTCTTGCTCTTTCCTGAGATTCGCGGCACCGGTATTCTTGTTTTGTACCTGTGCATTGATTGAAGGTTTGTTTATCGTGTTATTAAGCATGACTCTCATCAAAGGATTCGGCACAACGCATCCCTCCTATATCATATCTATCAGAGAAATGAATCTTATTACATCCTCATGAGGCCTTGGCAATACATTGCAGGCTATCAATTCTCCTATATTGCCGATGGAGTTTTTCCCTGCCTCCACTGCTGATTTCACCGCAGCCACATCGCCTTCTACCATGGCAATGACAAAGCCTGAGCCTACAACATAAAACTTTGATATGTTTACATCGGCGGTCTTCACCATCGAATCCGAAGCTTGTATGGCTGCTGTCATTCCCCTTGTCTCTATCATGCCAAGGGCTTCTCTCCCCATTTATATCCCTCCAGAAATATTACCGGAAATAATCCGAAATATTTATTCTTTCCCAGCCGGGTATGCTTGTCCTCTCAAATTTGCCTTCCAGCCCTCCCAAGGGTGCTGTAGCATCAATGCCCATTTTGGCTGTAACACCTCTAAGCTCATGGGTCGGTTCCAATCCCGAGCCTCTTGCCCCCGGAATGATGATCACATCTTTGTCCGCTTGAACCCTGGTCGCTATAGCCCACTCTACATCAGCAGCATTAAAAATATCCACATCCTCATCGACTACCACTACATGTTTTACATCCTTATTGCTTGCCAGGGCAGCAATGATGGCGCTTTTGCCATCTCCCTCAGAGGTCTTGCGTATTGAAACTATCGCATGAAACCTGCAACCTCCGATCGTTGGCAAATACACAGCCTTAACTGTGGGTATGATATTCTTTATCTGTTGATAGAGATGCATTTCTCTCATCAGCCCATTTGGCAAAACATGCTCTGAGCTCGAAGGAAAATTTATTTGGAATATAGGGTTGCTGCGGTGGCATACAGCCGTTATTTCCATAACAGGCTGCAGGGTGCCGCCGCCGTAATATCCCGCCATTTCACCAAAGGGCCCTTCTTTTTCACGGATTTTGGGCGGCATAAAGCCTTCAATCACGATCTCGGCATATGCCGGCACCAACAAGTCTACGGTTTCACATTTTATTAGCTTCAGCGGCTCTCCTCTCAAGGCGCTGTCGACCTCATACTTGTCCAGCCCGTATATCTGAGAATTGACCTGAGATGAAACCATAAATATCGGATCATAGCCGAGTATGACCGCAATTTCCATAGGCTCGCCTTCTTTTTCCATATCAAAGTATTGGTCCAGAAGCATCGGCGACTCTATGAGCACGCTCAGCCTGTTTCCTCCCAAAACTTGCAGTCTCCTCACCGAGGTATGGCTTTTGCCGGTTTTCCTATCCTTTACTACGACTATGCCTGCTGTAATAAAAGGATTGGAATCCTTTTCATGAAAGGTAGGAATCGGAAACAGCTTTTTAATGTCTATGTTCCTACGGATTATGTTTTCTTTTACAGGCCCGCTGCTGACAACCTCATAGGGCATCGGATTTGCAACAGCCTCCATCAGAGAAAAAACAATTCCTTCATCGCTTGTATTCAGCAGCTCTGCATATCTGGACCTTTCGCCGCAGATACCCGCCACTGCAGTTATATCGCAGCCCTTGATTTTTTTAAACAATATGGGTTTGATGCCGTTCAGCTTTTTTATCACCGCGCCTAATTCGAATTTTGGGTCTACTTCCTTCTCACATATCATGAGCTGTTTTTTTTCTTCTAATATTTTCAGGTAATCCCTCATCGACTGCCTAATCACGCTATCTCTCACCAACCTTCCCCTTCTCCCCCCATCTCTCGATGAGATCATGATCTATATCAAAGGCATCCAGAATCTTTCCCGTCATTATGGCTACAATATCCGAAATGCATTGAGGGTGAGTGTAAAATCCAGGCGCAGCCGGCATGATGACTGCACCTGCTCTGGATAATTCAAGCATATTTTTCAGATGGATGATGCTCAGCGGAGTTTCTCTGGGCACTACCACCAGCTTCCGTCTCTCCTTCAAAACCACATCGGCACTGCGGCTGAGCAAATTGTCGGAATATCCATTGGCTACGGCAGCCAATGTCTTCATCGAGCATGGTATGATCACCATGCCTTCAGTTTTAAATGTACCGCTGGCAATCGGAGCATATAGATCATCATAGGAATAAATCTCTTTGGCAAACTCTCTCAGATCATTTTTATCCAAACCGCATTCATATTTGACTACATCCTCTCCCATTTTCGTCATCACAAGATGTGTCTCTATTCCAAGTAGCTTTAAGGTCTGCAAGAGCCCCAGCGCATAGATTGCACCGCTGCCTCCGCTGATGCCTATAATAAGCCTCATTTAAATTCCTCCAAACATATCAGGAGCAGCAGCGGCCTTTTTCTTTATTATCGGGCTGCCCCGCATCCTTCCATGGATCTTCCCCTTCTTCCCATGCCTTGATATATTCATCGACAGTCATCACCTTGGCAAAGATAGCCATGTCTCTAAGCCCAGCTCTATGCATTTCTTCGTCCTTTGATGCGCAGCAGTCGGATATGGCAATCACCTTGTATGCCCTATAGGAGGCATCCGAAGCAGTGCTTCTTACGCAAACATTGGTCCACACTCCTGTTACTACAACTGTCTCTATATTCTCCTCCCTGAGATATAGATCGAGGTCCGTATACATAAACCCGCTGTGCCTTCTCTTGGGAATTACATATTCATCTCCCGCCGGCTTAAGCTCATCGATTATCCGGGAGCCCCAGGTTCCGGCGACGGCATGGACAGGCCTTACTCTAAAATCCGCATCATGCTTCCTGTGAGCCTCCTGGATATGGACGATATGGATATCTTCAGGCCTTGTTCTTCCATAATCCATCAGCTTGCGCAATGCGGGGACAATCTTTTCCCCATCGGGACATCTTAAGGCTGCATTTTCCCCAATAAAGTCATTCAACATATCGATGACAAGAATGCAATGCTTTCCCATAAAAGCCCTCCTCTATTTATATTTATTTAAACAACTCATTTTCAGCGGTTTGATAATCTTGTTATTCTGACTGATAAAAGAGTGCTTTGTGAAGGGACTTAGAGTTTGTTAGCGCAGTATAGGAAAAGCTGCGTCAACTGTTTGAGCCTATATGCTGTTAAATCAGAAAGCCGCATAACTTACTTGATTCTTAACAGTAATTACAAGCGCTGTATGCGAGTTTTGACGCAGCCCTATGCAAGCTTACAAACTCTTAGTCCCGGAGCTCTGCAATCGTTATCAGTCAGAACAACAAATAGCTTATGCAGTAAAATCAAAATTTAATCTGCCTTGGCAGTTTGCTTATGGTCTGTCTTTTTACGAATCGTCCATAGCCGGGTTTTGCGATTATGCCTTTGCCGTCTTCATATACCAAACTTCCCCTTACGATGGTTTTAACTGGCTTCCCTTTGAGCTTCATCCCATGAAGGGGAGTATATTTTGCCATTGTATACATCTTTTCTTGTTCAATAGTCCATTCTTTGTCCAGGTCGATTATGGTGAAATCCGCATCGGAGCCTATATCCATGGCTCCCTTTTTGGGATATAAGCCATAATGTATTGCCGGATTCTTGCATAGTATTTCAACCATTCTGCTTAAGCTTATTTTCCCTTTGTTATAGCCCTCACTCACTATTACGGGAACCATTGTTTCAACTCCCGGTATTCCCGGGAAGCTGTTCCATATATTCATGCCCTCCGCACATTTCTCGGTAGAGATCTCATAAGGAGCGTGGTCGGTGGCTATGAAATCAACGCTTCCGTCTGCCACACCCTGCCAGAGCATTTCATTATCCTTTACAGTCCTCAAAGGTGGGGCTATCTTGGCAAAGCTTTCATATTTTGACATGGCATCCTGATAGTTGATGGTCAAATAATGAGGGCAGGTTTCGGAAGTCACATCCAGGCCTCTCATCTTTGCATTTTTAACCAAAACTGCACCAATGCCCGTGCTCATATGAACGATATGCAGCCTTGCTCCCGTGAACTCTGCAAAGCTTATGCCCAGCTCAATGGCAACCTTTTCTGCCAGCTCAAGCCTTGCTTCGGCCCATGCAGGCCCATCCAGCCTGCCTTCATTTTTTAGCTTCTGGACATAGAAATCGCACATAGCATAGTTTTCAGCATGGATCCCTATGGGCAAGCCTGTGGCTGCAACAGATTTAAAGGCTTCCAGCATTTCAGGGTCAGTCACTCTGGGATAAGTAGGCACAGAAGGCGTCATATATACCTTAAAAGCACAAACCCCATAATCAGCCTGCTCCTTGACATTATGAAGCCAATTATTTCTTACATCTTCTCCGGTAACTCCTCCCCACATGCCATAATCAACTATGGCTTTGTCTGCAATCTGGCTCAGCTTGTACTCCAGATTATCTACGCTTCTCACCGAAGGCACGCTGCAGCATGGCATGTCTATTATGGTGGTAACACCTCCGCTGGCCGCAGCGGAAGTTCCCGTCAAAAAATTCTCCCTGTGAGTGAATCCCGGATCATTGATATGTGTATGAGAATCTATACATCCGGGGATCACCAGCTTCTCGCAGGCATCTATTATTTCCCTCGCTTCGATTTGTGCCTGTTCCATGAATCCTACTATAATTCCCTTATCCACCAGGATATCAACCTTCACTGTCATGTCACCCTTTGGTATCATTGCGTTCTTGATCAATAAGTCAATAGACATTTTGTTACCTCCTTTATTTTAAAATTATATAGCCTAAATCAAGTCCAGAAGATGATTTTCCAATATCTGATTCCTATTAAAATTCTCCAGACCTATGTAAAATTCCAGGGAATTTATCAGAGATTCAACGGGCACTACTCCCACCAGCTCACTGCCGATGACATTGATGCCGTACCTTGACGCTTCAAGCTTTACAACCTCATAGGTGCGGTACAGAGGCGTATTGACATAATCAAACATATTCATAGACACGCAAACCCTATCACGCTCCTCGAACTTTAATCCTACCGATCTGACAGTAGTAAATCCGCCGCTCGGTCCTCTGACGATCCTGGCTATCTTCCTGGCGATTTCTAAATCTGAAGTATCCAGAATCACATTAAAAGCCACCAAAGGATTTATGCCCGCGCTTACAATAGTCGCTCCGGCAGTGGGGTGCAATGCTGCAGGCCCGATATCAGGCTTTCTTTCATCCGTATGTGCTACCTCCTTAAGGCCCTCATATTGGCCCTTCCTGATGAAGTCCAAATTTTTTCTCTCAATCTTTCTCGCATTTTCTCCCGTAAAATAGACAGGCACCTTAAATCTTTCATATACTTCTCGTCCTATTTCCTCCGCCAGATCTACGCATTCTTCCAAAGTAATATTTTTCAGAGGAAAGATGGGAATGGTATCCTGTGCACCAATTCTGGGATGAGAGCCCTTTTGATCCTCCATATTGATGAGCTCAATGGATTTTCCTGCCATATTAAGCAATGCTTCCTTAAGCGGCTTCGGCTCTCCGATTAAAGTTACGACAGTCCTGTTAAAGTCCGGGTCGGGATGGTAATCCACAAGCTTTACGCCTTTCACATTTCTGACTTCGTTCACAATTTTCTCTATGGTTTCCTTGCGCCTTCCTTCGCTGAAATTGGGAACTGCCTGGATATATTGGGCCATTTTATACCTCCTAACAAAATTGATATTTGAACAGCAAATTATTTTAAATATTCCAAATATTAGTTCAATTTTCTGATGCTCAATACCTTTGGAGTAAATTTATAAAGAAATATATGTTTTTTTTTGCAATCCATCCTTTTTGTTGTTAATATTTCATATGCAGTGATATGCATTTATCCATATATATGCTTGAGTAGGTCTCAAAATGTACAAGCTTTAAAAAATAACTTTTTTTGTTAAAAAGCAACAAAAATACTTTAGAACAAACAGCCTTAATTACACTGGAATTATATAAAACAAACAACTTTAAAATATTTTCAAAATTTCAAAGGATTTATTTTTCTTTTGTCTAATTGAACCTGAAATCGGTATTTCTATGTGAAGGGGAGAATTATATGGCATGGAAGCTTTTAGATTTGTCACAAGAAATATATCAAGGTATGTCATTATTTCCTATGCATCAAAGCACATTTATAATGACAAATATGACCCACGATGAGAATAAGGCAAAAACAAAGAGCAAGACCCTGGGTTTTTCTGCGAGAAATTTATTGATCAGTGAACACTGCGGGACCCATACGGATGCTATCTGGGAATATGAGCCTTCAGGACCAACCATTGATAAAATGCCTCTTGAGTATTTTTGGGGCAGCGCTGTATGTCTGGACCTGAGCCATGTAAAAGCTGATCGCTTCATAACCCCAAAGGATCTGGAGGATGCGATGAGAAAATCAAATCAGCAGATCGAAAAAGGTGATATCGTCCTTCTTTACACCGGACATTATGACAGGAACTTCAATACCGACAAGTGGCAGACCTCTTATACCGGCTTGAACAAAGATGCCGCAGAGTGGCTTGCAAAAAAAGGAGCGGTAAATATAGGAGTGGACGCGCCCGCTATAGACCATCCGGATGATTTAGATTTTTCAGGTCACTATATTTGCGGAAAGTACAATATGACAAATACGGAGAACCTTTGCAACCTGCACTTGCTCGTCAATAAAAGATTTCTCTTTTTCGGCCTGCCTCTCAAGATAAGGGATGGCTCAGGCTCTCCCATCAGAGCCGTCGCCTTGATTGAAGAATAAACAAACTGATGGCAGCCGGTCACTGGAACCGGCTGCCATTTCCTTCGATTATTTTCATTATTTTGAGCCCTATCTCTGCATTTAATCTGCTCTCGGGAGACTTCAAGTCTATATTGGAAATCTCCTTGATCCTTTCCAGTCTATAGAGCACTGTATTATAATGGGTATACAAAGCTTCCGCCATTTTCCTTATATTCCCGTTATGCTCGAAATATGCTTTGAGGGTGGCTATAAACTCCGTATTCCTGGTTTTATCATACTCATATAGAGGCAATATAGTATTTTCATAAAAAGCGGCCAATTCATTTTTGATATTATCCTGGCTGAGTATTTTATAGACTCCTATATCATCGAAGTGCATAGCCTTTTTTCCGTAACTGTTTCCCAGCAGCATAGCTTTTCTTGCCTCCTGATAGCTTTTCCAGAGCAGTCTCACATTGGTGCAATGCCTTCCTATGCCTATGTTTACCTTGGTCTTTTGATACTTCTGGTCAACCGCTTTGATGATCTTATCACCTATACGCCGCGCTTTTCTGCCCATTTCTTCTATGTCCCTTGCTTCACCGGATCTAAGCAAAATTATTATGCTGTCGCTCTTTTCACCTATGATCGCCTTTTCATTCTCTTTCTTTACGATTTCATCGATATCTTGAATGATGCTATTTTTATATTGAGCAAAGATTTCACGGGGAGTCATCTGTTTATGCGCCGGAATTTTCTCCCTGCTCTCAATGCTGACTATCATCACAGTATGTCCGTCCTTTTCACTCCAGTCAAAAAAGGAACCCCTCTCAAAGGCAAGGTTCTGCATCGTTGTATCCCTGGAAAGCAGATTTTCTAAAAACTCCATCTTGTACCTGCTTTCTACCTGGTAAACGGACATCCTCTTTATTATCTCCAATGCGATAACCGCAGATGCGGTCTCAAGAGTTCTGTAGTCTATAGTCCCTATAGGCTTTAACATCTCCCATAGAAAAACATATCCATATATATTTTCAGAAACCATGATGGGAAATAAAACACGCTTTACAATCCTTCCATTGACATTATCAGCATAATTGGTCAATTTTTTTATGCCGTCCTGGGACAAATTTTTAGTCTTATCGTCATTGTACACGATAGAGAATAAATTGCCGTTTAATAATGAGCTATCCTGGGAACCGTCATCTCCGACACAGCCGCCAAATATATTATCCCAGATGACAATGGGATTCCCTATGGTTTCATAAAGCACTGCCGCTATATCCTGAAGGCCACCCCCGGATAAAACCACATTCATCAAATTGTTATGAATGTTTTCCATCCGCATTATCAAGGCGGTCTGTTTATTAAAAATGTGAGAGGATAAATTATCGGTTATATATGCAAAGGGCACATTGGGGTCTAATTCTATTAAAGGAAAACTGTACTTGTCCGCAGCAGCAATAAGCTCCCGGCTTATAGGCATGTCCAATCCGCCTATCTTTAGTGCCAGCGCAGCCAGCCCCTTATTATGAAGCTTTGCTATCAGATCCTTGCTCAAGTCAGGCTTGGCTTTTAATGCCAAAGAAGTCGTTATAAGCAGTTCGCCCTCCGAGACCCAATCTATGCCTTCATGATCAGCCATGATATTCAGCCTTACAATGACCCTGTCCACTCCTTCAGATCCGGCAATCACCTTTGATGTCTTTAAGGGTTCCAGTCCCATTGCTTCTCTGACTGTCATACCCTGTTCCTTCAACATCCTACCACCCCCATACATGAGTAAAGTGTCCAGCTTATTTTTAAATATTATAACATATATGGAAAGCTTTAGAAATAAAAATAAGTCTTTATGGACCATATAGTATCTGATAAAATTATTTGGGAATATAAAATAGTGTGCAGGAAATGGTGATAAAATGAAAGAATTAGAAAAATGCGCCATATGTCCAAGGATGTGCATGATCAATAGAAATGAGCATCCCGGTTATTGCGGAGTGAAGGATAAAATAAGGGCTGCAAAAGCATGCCTGCATGAATGGGAGGAGCCGTGTGTCTCAGGCATCAACGGGTCGGGCGCCATCTTCTTCAGCAATTGCAATATGAAATGCGTTTTTTGCCAAAACTATAACATAAGCCAGGAGGGCTTGGGAAAAGAAATATCGGCAGAAAAACTGGCTGATATAATGCTTCGGCTTCAAAAAAATAATGCGCATAATATAAATCTTGTCAGTCCCACGCCTTATATATATCATATAAAAGAGGCCGTAAATATTGCGAAAAATAACGGTTTGGCCATACCTGTGATTTATAATTCAAACGGATATGAAAATGCGGAGGCTTTGTCATGTCTTGAAGGCCTTATAGACATATACCTGCCTGATTTGAAATACTATGATGATAAATACAGCATTAAATATTCCAAAGCTCCCGGGTATTTTGAGCATGCCGCGAGGGCAATCCTTGAAATGTACAGGCAGGTCGGAAGCCCTGTTATTAACGATAACGGCATTTTAACCAAAGGGCTGATGATACGCCACATGATGCTTCCCGGGCTCCTGTTCGATTCAAAGAAAATCGTTGATTGGGTTATAAAAAGCCTGCCTGCTGAAGTTTATTTGAACATTATGTCCCAGTACACTCCTATGTATAATGCAAAGAGCTATGGGGAGATCGATAAAAAATTGAACTACAAGCATTATGAAAGCCTTATAGACTATGCTGTATCGATTGGTCTTGAGAATGGATTTATGCAAGCTCAGGACAGCGCCAATGAGCAATACACACCTATTTTTGATCTAAGCGGGATAGAGTAAATGCCTTTGTGAGGCATAAAGCGCTCAATATAGTATAGTGCTGCTGACTAAGTTTTGGGGGGATATAAAATGAAAACTGCAGTAAGAGAACTCTATGAAACAGGAAAAAAGAAAATAAACAGCGATTATTATTTTGCCCTTGATGTTTTTAATCAAGTACGTGATATGGCTATTGCAATTTCTGATAAAAAATTGCTCGGTGAGGTTTCACTAGACATGTGCCTTATCTACAGAAACTTGTCCGATTCTGTAAACGGGTTTAAAATAGTCGATAGTGCATTAAATTGCTTTCGAGAAATGGGTGATCTCGAAGGACAAGCTAGTGCAAATAATTTTTTAGGCATTTTCTGCTTTTATTCCGGCTTGTTTCAAAAGGCTTTACGATACTTTATGGCTGCTAAAGCTTTGGTAGAAAGCAAAGACTGTCCTAAATTGTATCTTTCAATACTTTCTAATATAGGTGAAGTTTATAGGGAAGCAAAGGATTATAATAATGCGATGGCTTATTATGAAAAAGCAGAGACATTAGCGATACTAAATCAAATAGATATTTACCGCGCTGCAATCCTCACAAACATTGGCAATATTAGCCTGTTAAAAAACGACTTTAATGAAGCATTGGATTATTATACAAAAGCCTTTTCACTCCTTGATGCAAATAATGCTATCATTTATACAGGGGAATTGCTGAATAAAATAGGGGTCATTCATATGAAGAACAATAATTTAAATATGGCAAGAAACTGTTTCTATCAAGCAAAAAAAGGATTTGAAAGTATAGATAATAAATACTATCTTATAGATACTTTGATTCAATTATTTGATCTTGAATTACAGTCAAAAAGCAGCGATCCCTTACCACTACTTGATCAGGCATATAAAATAGCTGTTTCCTGTTCTGCCGATAAAAAGCTTACTGAAATAGAAAAGCGGTTTCATGACTATTATATCACAATAGGAGAGTACAAAAAAGCCCTCGATCACTTTACTAACTATCACTATTTAGTAAGCAAAACTGAATCTATGAATTTAATTCATAAGTTGGAAATTCTAAAATTAGAAAGTGAATTGGTATATAAAATGCCTCCCAATGCCATGCTTAACGAAATAATTGAACAACAATCCAGTGAGAATAAAAAGATTGTTGATTTATTGAAAGAGCAGAATTCAGTTCTAATAAAGCAGGCCAATTACGATACTCTGACAAACATGCCCAATCGAAGGAGCATAAACAGAAAGCTGGAGTCGCTTACCAATCCCGATATTGGAAAGTGTCATGCACTTATAATGATAGATATTGATCATTTCAAATGGGTTAATGATGGTATGGGACACGCATATGGTGATGTGTGCTTGGAAAAAATCGCTCATATATTGATAGAAGCAATGAACCATATGAAAGGCTTTGTGGGACGTTATGGCGGAGAAGAATTTATCTGCATAATGGAGAATGTTGATATAGACCTGGTTTATCTTATTGCCGAGCAGCTTCGAATAAATGTGGAAGGCTCAAACATTACTTATACATATGGAGAAAAACAGTTTAAAGCCACAATAAGCATTGGTTATACAATAATTCACGATTATATAAATGCTTCAATAGAAGAATATATTGAAATAGCAGATAATGCTCTGTATCAGGCGAAAAGTGCAGGTCGAAATTGTGTGCGAATGGCTTCAATACTTCAATAAAACTATGCGCTTTATGCCCCAATAATATTCCTTTGCCATACACCTTTTCTATATACCAAATACCCATACAGGCAGATTATTAGATTGCTAAAGCTCATGGAAAACCATATCCCTGAAGGTCCGACATGGGTGAAATACTTAAAGATCAATATCATCGGTATCCTAATAAACCATAATCGTCCAATCTCCATTGCCATTGAATATTTTGTGTGACCTGAGCCTTGAAACAACCCTTGAATTACGCTGAAAATTCCCATAAGGGGCATGGAAAACGAGATATATTTGAGATACGTAATACCTTGGGAGATAACAGTAACGTCATCCTTGGATTGCATAAAAAAGTTGATTATGGATTTATCTTGCCATAATAAAATAATACATCCTATTACCGAAAATGAAACTGTAAGGTTCAAGGATTTTGCAAAGGCTTCTCTCGCTCTGTTCACTTGCTTAGAACCTAAGTTTTGCCCGATAATAGATGTCAAGGCAGCTCCCACACCCATAGCGGGCTGCATTATCAGTGCCGCAATCCTATTGACCATACCGAATGCCGCAATTGTTGCTGTCCCGTAAGAAGCTATAAAGCTATTCAGCACAATAAATCCAACAGCTGCTCCCGATTGCCCTATGGAGGAAGGCAGACCAACCTTAAAAACTTTCTTAACTATATTTTTATTAAATTTGAAATTGCTAAACTTGGGCTTTACAAGATCTGATGAGCGCATAAGTATAAAAAACCCCGCGACAGCAAGAAGCGCCTTCGAAATCAATGTGGCAACAGCAGCACCCGCAATACCCATATCAAAGGTAAATATAAATACCGGGTCTAAAATAACATTGAGCGCTGCACTTATTCCACTGAGTATTGTAGGCATAACAGTATTGCCTTGAGCATTCATTATAGAATTAAACACAAAAAACATAAACATAAAGGGCATATCTAAAAAAGTTATTTTTAAATAAATATTGCTATATTCCGCCAGGGCACCGGCTGCTCCCATCATTCTGATAACAAAGGGACTTAATATATAGCCTAAGGCTGAAAAAAGGACAGATACAAGCAAGGATATTATGGTTATCTGAGTTGCATACTCCTCTGCCTCTTCATAATCCGACGCACCAATCAATTGGGATAGAATTGATGTGCCTGCTATAGAAATACCGATGCCTAAAGAAATAAACAGAAAAGCAACCGGAAAAACAAAAGAAGTCGCAGCAAAGTGGACCGAGCTGATCTTGCTCACCCATATCCCATCCGCCAAATTATATAGAGTCTGAATCAGATTATTGATCATGATGGGCAGCGATAGCGCAATAATCACTTCATACAGATTGCCTTTAAGTATAAGTTCTCTTCTTTCAAATGCATTCATTGGATTGCCTCCACGCATGAATTGTTATTTCAATGTGTAACCGCCCTTGATGATCAGAAACACATCTCCTTCTGCCTTGACACCCCTGCCGTCCTCTCTCGACGCTATAAGCATATGGTTTGAGACTATGGCTTCTCCATTTTGCAGATCCTTTGCTGCTGTTATATCGGAAAGCCCTCCGTTTTTCCCATATACCGCGGTAGCTTTCCCAGATCTGATTATTATTTCAGAGCCTTCTCCTGCAAGCAATACCTGACCTTTTTTCATTTCTACGACTTTAAAGGTCAAAGCGCTATCCACTTTATTTTTCAAAGCTTGTATTTCTGCATCCTTTTTATCTATCAACGCCTGATATTCCTCCATGCTTCCGGAGTATTTCATCACTTCGTTTTTAAGGCCTTCCATAGCAGAATCTATATAATATTTGATCTGATCGATTTTCTTCTCCACAAAGCTCAATGTCACAATGGGATCACTCTCTGAACCGGGAATAGCTCCATCTGCCGAACCCAGTATTACAAATGATGCTAAGATAATTACCGTTGCTATTACTACTATTTTTGTTTTAGATATACAAAAGCTAATTTTCATCAATTCTCCTCCTATTTCCCGTTTTATCATATAGCTAACCGCCGCTAACTTACTATTCGACATTATAATAGAAAATCCTGTATATTTTTCAGATTTGTAATATTTGAAAAACAATAAACAAAA
>NZ_JAJEKE010000024.1 GCF_024363565.1 Lutispora saccharofermentans
TGAAAAGGGCGCCCCTTGAGGCACCCTATGACAATTTCCTTTCTATCAATGCTGCCAAGTCTTCGGCCATTTTCTGTATGACATTCTGATCCTCGCCCTCCAGCATAACCCTTACCAGGGGTTCTGTCCCCGAGGGCCTGATCACCACTCTGCCCGCATTCTTCATTTGGGCTTCGATGTTTTCTATGGCTGCTTTTATTTCCGCATCTTCCATATATTTAGTCTTATACTCATTTTTTATTCTGGCATTTACCAGAACCTGAGGCAGCTCTGTCATGATGCTTTTCAGTTCGGACAGTCTCTTTCTCGTCTCCTTTACTACGGATACCAGCTGCAGGGCCGTCAGGAGACCGTCACCGGTGGTATTGTGATCAAGGAAGATTATGTGTCCCGATTGTTCACCACCCAGGTTATAGCCGCTTTTCATCATTTCCTCCAGCACATATCTGTCTCCGACCTTTGTCCTGACTATATTGCACTGTTCATTCCTGCAGGCTATCTCCAGGCCCATATTGCTCATTATGGTGGCTACCACCGTATCCTTTTTGAGCTTGCCCTTTGACTTCAGGTGCTTTGCGATTATCGCCATCACATGGTCGCCGTTGACTATTTCGCCTTTATCATCTACAGCGATGAGTCTGTCTGCATCTCCGTCGAAAGCCAGGCCCAGATGGGAGCCGGATTCTACAACCATCCTTTGAAGGCTCTCGGGATGGGTGGAGCCGCAGCTTTTGTTTATATTTATGCCGTCAGGGCTGTTATTGATGACCAGTATTTCGGCTCCCAGCTCTGCAAAGGCAGTGGGTGCCGCAATGTATGATGCGCCGTTGGCACAGTCCAGCACGATCTTCAGTCCTTTGAGGTCTGCTTCTATAGTGCTTTTCAGGAAGTCTACATATGTATGGACTGCATTCTTGATTTCGGTTCTTTTGCCTATGCATTCACCCGTTGGGTTGGGCAAGGCTTCCATATTCTTCTCTATAATTTCTTGTATTTTATCTTCCAATTCATCCGACAGCTTATATCCCTTGCCGTTGAAAAACTTGATTCCATTGTATTCAAAAGGATTGTGAGAAGCGGATATCACTACGCCTGCATCCAAACCCATCTGTCTGGTCAAATAAGCTACGGCAGGAGTGGGCATCACGTCCAATACCACAGCCTCTCCGCCCATAGAGCATATGCCTGCTACCAGAGCTGCTTCCAGCATGTCGCCGGATATCCTCGTGTCCTTTCCCACAGCTATCCTTGGCTTGTGCTTGTTTTCCTGGGTCAATACATAGGCCCCGGCTCTGCCAAGCTTATATGCCAGGCTGGAATTCAATTCACTGTTGGCTATGCCTCTTACGCCATCAGTTCCGAATAGTCGGCTCATATTTTGTCCCCCTTCTATTTTAGGCTTACTTTACAATAATACCACAAAACCATATATAACGCATTAAATATTCCACATAGCTGTTATGCTGACTGATAACGATTGCAGAGTTCCGAAGCAAGACTTTGTGATGCACTCTTATATCAGTCAGGATAACATTATTGTTGTAAAATCTTTTTCACGTTATATATTTAAGTTCGCAATCAACAATTTTGCATAACCTTCATTCCTAATTCCTAACTCCTCATTCCTCATTCCCTTTTACATGCTTTCAGGTGTTTGTATTCCCAATAAGCCCAATCCTGTGGACAGTACGCTGCATACTGCTTTTGTCAATGCCAGCCTGGCTTCCTTTACCTTTTCGTCGGCGGTCAATATGGGATGGGTATTGTAGAATTTGTTGTAAGCCTTAGCAAGGTCGGTCACATACCTGGTTATTACAAAGGGCTCATACCTGTCTCCCGCTTGTTCTACGGTTCCCTTAAAGAAGCCCAGCAGCTTCACCATATTATATTCGTCTTCGGTCTTCAGGTAAGATAAATCCGGATTTTCTCCGATATTTCCCGCTTTTTTCAGTATGCTCTTTCCCCGGACATAGCTGTAGAGCACATAGGGCCCTGACTCGCCTTCAAAGCTGAGCATGTCTTCCCAGGAGAATATTATATCCCTGTCCATATTGTTCTTCAGGAATGTATAGATTATTGCCCCCATGCCTACTTTTTTGGCTACTTCTTCCTTGTCCTCCAGGTTGGGATTCTTGCTGTTTATTATCTCCAGAGTCTTTTCTACGGCTTCATCCACAACTTCCTTGGCATATATTACATCGCCCTTCCTTGAAGCAAGCTTGCGGTCTGCAAACTTTACCAAGGAGGTTCCCACATGCACGCAGTTTTGGGCCCATTCAAAGCCTGCAAGCTGGAGTACGGAGAAAAACTGCTTGAAATGGAGGGCCTGGGTGTTTCCTACCACATAGAGGGATTTATAGAAATCATAGGTCCTCTTCCTGTATATAGCCGCTGCCAGATCCCTTGTAGCATATATGGTAGCTCCGTCGGATTTCAGTATCAGGCAGGGAGGCAGATTGAATTGCTCCAGATCAACAATCTGAGCTCCGTTGCTTTCCTTGAGCAGATTCTTGTCCTTGAGTATCTGCACGACCTCTGGCATCTTATCGCTGTAGAAACTTTCCCCGGCATAGGAGTCAAATTCTATATTGAAGTCTTTATACAGCTTCCTGAATTCCGTGAGGCTCAGCTCCCTGAACTTTTCCCACAGCGCTACGGCTTCCGGTTCTCCGTCTTCAAGCTGCTTGAAATATGCCCTTGCCTCATCCTCCAGTGAAGGGTCTTTTTCGGCTTCTTCATGGAACTTTACATAAATCTTCAGAAGCTCGTTTATGGGGTCCTTCGCTATCACTTCATCTACGCCCCATCGTTTATAGGCGGAGATGAGCTTGCCGAATTGGGTTCCGTAGTCCCCCAAGTGATTCAGCTTTACTGTGTTGTATCCCAGGTGCTTGAATATCTTTTCTATAGAGTTTCCCGTTATGGTGTTTACCAGATGTCCGATATGGAAAGGCTTTGCAATGTTGGGGGATGAGAATTCCACCAGCACCGTCTTGCCCTCTCCTTTATCGGAGCTGCCGTATTTCTCTCCCTGCTCCAGTATCTGGGCTATCGTATGCTTGATGAACCCTTCCTTGTTTATGAAAAAGTTCAGGTATCCTCCTGCAGCCTCGGCCTTTTCCAATGTATCGTCCTTTTCCACCTTTTCGGCCAGTTCTCTGGCTATCATATTGGGCGCTTTCCTCATGACCTTTGCCAGCTGAAAGCATGGAAAGGCATAGTCTCCCATGTTTGGCTGAGGCGGGATCTCCATCAGTTCCAATATTTTTTCTGTTTCCATTTCTGTCATGCTGCTGATTTTCTTTGCTATTTCTAATTTAAAATCCATATTGCTTCCTCCTTATTTTCTATGGTGTATTCCTTTGGGGTCAGTCTATGGTCTCTGGTCGCCTGTCTCCGGTATTAGAGTATTTCTTTGGGGTCTTGAGGGATGCTGTTTTGCTGACTGATAACGACTACAAAAGTTGCGGGACTAAGACTTTGTAAGCTTGCATAGGGTTGCGTCAAAACTAACAAACTCTAGGCCCCTTCACATTGAACGAGACTTCATTCAGTGGAGTTTTAACTCCACTGAATGTTAGTCGAGTCCATGCTGGACTTAGTCGCCCTTAGGCACACGCCGCCTATAGCGGTGTGAGTCTTAGGGCGAGTTAGTTCAGTGCTGCACTCTTTTATCAGTCAGCACAACAGATGCACCAATGAGTTATTAGTAAAATCAATAAAAATTAAAAGTCCTCCGTCTCAATAAAGAGACGGAGGATCCGCGGTACCACTCTAATTGGCATAAATGCCCACCTTATTCCATAACGCCGGATTGCGATTTCATCTCCACGGCTCTTTTCATTAACGTCTGACTGCCCGGCTTCCACTCTGTCCGGACTCGCTTAAGTCCTTTACGTCGATTACTTTTCCGATTCATAGATTTGTGCATATATTATTAACTATTTTATTTAATTATATCTAAATAGTCAACATTCAATCTATAATATTGCAACAAATCTGCTGTTTTTTATCAAAAAATCATTTTTATCCGGCTAGTTCATCCGATAATTTGCGGCAGCAGCTTATTTTATCAGAAGCAGTATGGTTGTGACTATGATGACCAATCCTTCTCCCACCATCATTCCGGAAGCGGCATTAGTCCATGTTTCACCGATTTCCCTGCCGTATTTTTTGTCTGTAAAACCTCTTATAAACCCGCCTATGGCAGTGATAATAAAAAATCCCGGATTCAGATAGGTGGTCAATGCCAAAGCTGTTGCAGGCAAACCAAGAAGAGCCAGAGCCCCGCCAACGATTCCGCCTATTCCCATTCTGGGAAGGCTGATCACCGAGCCCAGCCCATCCCCGGTGACGGCATTAGCCAACCCGTAATACATATGGGCAAAGGGGAAGGGTGCTTCAGCCGTACCTATTCCTCGTGTGGTTATGAATGTATATATTATTACCGAACCTATTAAAATGCCTGGAATAAAGCCTATGAACTGGCATATAGCCTGCTTTCTCACCGAGGCGCCGATCAGCTGGCCGGTTTTGAAGTCGCTTATCGTATCGCCGCCCAGAGATGTCATGCATGTACCTAGGCCTACCAGAAGCAAGGCTGCCACAGGCTTGTTGACCAATGTTACGATGGTAAGTATGAGGAACATATCAAATACTTCGGCAAAATTTATGCCTGCTTCGGCTGTTGCCCTGATGCTTACCACAGACATTATCAGCATGCACAAAACAGTGACCAGCACAAAGATGGGGTTTACCTTGAATTCCATATAGTAAAAAATCATGGCCGCTATGACAGCGCAGATGATTATTATCATGAGCGTTCTGACAGGCAATTCGTTATCGCTCCCCCTGATGTCGGAGGTTTTTATCTTAAAGGAGTTGATGAGCGATTTGCGCTGCTTTATGACCGGAACCAAAGAGCCCACAATCGCCATTCCCAGCACCAGAGACAAATTGAAGTCCTGCATGGATTTGTAGTTGACTTGAGGGTCTAAAAACCAGCCCAGGCTTGTCCCTATCGGAGCGAGGATCAGGTGAGCCGCAAGCGCACCGATGAGCAGCAGTGAAGTCATTTTCATGCTCAATATGTATCCCATGCCAAGCGCCATAGGCATTATGATCAAGTCAAGATAACAGCCTTTGGGCAAAAATTTCGACAAATCCACTTGAGCAGGAATCATATTGAACACCTTTTGGCAAAGAGAAAAAACGAAAATAAATATCATGAATATGATGAACAGCTTTAATTCATACTTGGGAGGATTTTCTGCTTTTTCTACTATATCCTTCGTTATTATCGAGCCGGGAAACTTTAAAGACGGATCTTCCACCAGTTGTTTCCTCAGTATGGAAATAAAGCACAATCCTATGATGTTTCCAAGAAACAATATCGTCAGGAAAACTCTCCAATTGAACTCATAGCCGGAAATAATGGCAGCGGTAAAGGTACCGATAAGCGCTGTGGAAGACAATGCAACCGCAGAAGCAATGGTATGGACCATATTTACTTCATACTTGGTCGCCTTTCCGCCGAAGAGAGGCATCAGTATTATCCCCATCAAAGCTGCGACAGGGCCAGCCGGGAAATTGATACCCGTCATCATAAGCATGTACAGCGCAATGGCAAGCATAAGTATTCCGATCAATATCCCCCAGATGATCGCCCTTGGAGTCAGCTCTTTTCTGTTTCTCGGCTCCTGCTCCTGAGGAGGCCGGAGTTCGTTATCCACTTGTCTCCTAGTTTCATCCATTGTTTTTCCCTCCTTCTAAATCTATAAACTAAAGCTATCTATGAAGTTTTCATTGAGTACAGGTATTTCAATACGGCTGCGATACTCCCCGGAGTGGTATATCTTCTGATTTGCAACGATGTATTCCGTATCTTTCCCCGCTTCGCTGCCTGTATTGTGATTCGGGAAAGTGAGATACTTGGCGCTTGAAGTCACCTGCACTCTTATCCGATGTCCCTTCTTAAAGGTATAGGCAGTCTTTAAAAGGCCTATCCTGTATTCATAGACCTTATCCGGGCAGAGCAGCTCCGGCTTTTCAAAAGAATCTCTGTATTTTGCCTTGATCAATCCATCCGATATCCTCATCGAGTTTCCTTCCTCGTCTACATCAGTGACCCTTACGACCCAATCGGTATCCTTTGCGCTGCTTGATGCATAGATGACCGCACACATATCTCCCGCAACCGTCAAATCTTTTTTCATAGGTGCAGAAGAATATGTCAGGACATCGCTTCTTTTTTCAACTTCTCTGTAGTTGGCGGGAAGAGAGAACTCATTTTCAGACAGATCTGCCATATGGACTGCAGGGTCCTTCGGATCATATGCATACTCATCATATTGCTTTTGGCTTCTCCCATGCTCCGGATTCAGCCTGCCGTCGTCTATATCCTGCCCTGCATTGCCCGAGCTTCCGAAATACAGGTTTACGCTTTGTACGTCCTGAGGCGGCCATGTCTCCGACTTTATCCATTTATTGTCTCCCAGGATATAGTAGTCAACTGCCGGCTCCTTTTCTATTCCGTTTTTTATTCCCTTGAGGTACCTGTCAAACCATTTGACCACCAGCAAGTCCATATCATATCTTATTGCATCGATTCCCAGCGGCATACCCTTCAGGTTCCTGGCCGTGTTGAATTGATGCCTCCAGGGGCCAAGGATGAGCTTTTGATTTTCCCTTTTGTATTTTTTTACAACATTCCAGCCTTGGGTCGAACCTGCACTGTCGTCATCAAACCACCCCGAAACAGACAAGGTCGGTACGTTAATCTTTTCTCCTTTGCTTTCCCAATCTGCTTTTTTCCAGTATTCATCATTGCTTTCATGCTCAATCCACTCATCCCAGTATCCGACCTTTGCTCCGAAGACCTTCTCAGGGATATCCTTGATAGGCCTGATATTGATGATTTCATCCCAGTCGCTTCTATTGGCTGCATTAATGTTTGCCGTCTTCCCGCTTGTCAATGCTATCCAGGCCAAAATTCCCGACATATAGCAGCCGCCTTTGCGGATGCAATCTACAAATGGAGTACCTGCCGTGACAAAGCTTACCATGGCCTTTAGGTTAGGATTTCCGCTTGCGGCGGCAGCCCATTGTACGAAGCCTCCATAAGAGCCTCCGATAGTGCCGACGCCTCCATCCGACCAGGGCTGCTCGGATATCCACGTTATGGCTGCATCTCCGTCTTCCATTTCATTTATGAAGGGCTGGAACATCCCTTCCGAGTCTCCCCTGCCCCTGACATCCTGTATCACCAAAGCATACCCCATCTGCACATACTTGATGGAAGCCTTCATAAACAGCATTCTTCCATATGGAGTTCTGATAAAGATGGCCGGCACTTTCTTTTTCCCGTATATTTCGGAAGGCATCCAGATATCAGTAGACAGCTTGATGCCATCCTTCATCGGGACCATAAAGCTTCCCAGGTGCTTAACCGTATATACCGGCTTTGATATCAGCTCTTCATTCCAATAGCTTAAAGGAGACAATTGTTCACAGCCATGCTTTACAAGTATGGAGCTTCTATCACCTGCCATACATATGAAGCCGATCACTCTGCCATTTTCAATCATTAAATCGAGAGGAGGATCGCCGTCACATTCAGCCCATACAAAAGCTTCTTTGTTCAGCCCCTCTGCTTTTCCCTGGAAGCTTTTATATCTTTCATATCTCTTTCCATTTTTTAATGTGATGGAGTTACTGCCGCTCCAATTGACGGAACCCAGCTCTCCAAGAATGCTGTTGATTTCGTAAATCGGAATATCTCCGGCTATCGACCCCATAGCCGTATCTTTGTCCGTAAGAGCTTCATATTCTGACCATTCACCCGAATAGACATCCTTTTCCCTGCGCATGATGTTATCCTCTGCAAAGACCACGTCCCAGACATGGATACCGCTTTTGTATAATGCAAACTCATTGCTATTATTACAGTTTTTCATGAATGTCACCTCTCTTACCGTTATTTTTATATATTACATATTCACCCTTATGCCCAGCCCGGGTTCATCAGGCAAATAGATAATACCGTCTTTGACCTTTACCCCGCCTTCTATGTTTGACTCCTTGATCATCAAGAAGCTGTCCACATCGGCCCTCGTGATGTTCTTGTTTGCAGCTACAAAGCTGGCTGCAGCCGTAATGCCTATGCTGCTTTCCGCCATGCAGCCCACCATGCATTCACATCCGGCAGCCTCTGCGATTGCGTTGATCCTCCGGGCCTTAAATATTCCCCCGCATTTCATCAGCTTGATATTCATAGCGTCTACGGCATTTTCCTTTATCAGCTTGATGGCATCCTCAGGGGAAAAAACACTTTCATCAGCCATTATGGGCACTCTGACCTTGTTTCTCACGGCAGCAAGCCCTTCGATATTCCAATGCTTTATGGGCTGTTCAACGACATCTATGTTGAAGCCTTCCATCTTGTTGATCGCCGTGACAGCTTCAGGAACATTCCAGCCCTGGTTTGCATCCAGCCTGATTTTTATATCCTTTCCTGCTGCCTCTCTTATGGCTTTTATCCTGTCCACATCTTTCTCGAAGTCGGTGCCGACTTTGATCTTCAAAGTCCTATATCCTTCCTTGACCAAAGCTGCTGCTTCACCCGCCATCACTTCAGGCTCATCAATGCTGATGGTCATATCGGTTTCAAAGCTGTCCCGGTACCCGCCAAGCACTTTGTAAAGCGGCATTCCCATCCTTTTTCCCATGATATCATGGAGAGCTATGTCAATGGCCGCCTTAGCGCAGGTATTCCCTACCAATAAGCGATCCATAATTCCGTGTATCTTCCCTAATTCTATGGGATTCAATCCTATAATCGCTTTTCCCAACATATTGACCATGGGTATTAAAGTCTCTGCAGTATCCCCGGTGACAAATGCAGTAGGATTGCCTTCACCAAACCCAACCAGCCCCTCGTCGGTCTCAACCTTTACTATAACCGCTTCACAGCTCTCGATGCAACCCAATGCAATCTTAAACGGTTTTTTTAACTCCAGCCTGATTTTTTCTGCTGTGACCTTTGTTATTTTCATAGCCAGTCCCTCCAAGCAAATTAATTATAACTTAATTAATAAATAGTTAAATTATTGCCTATATTTTATCATTTGTTAATTAAACAATCAATAAGATATTTGAAAATATTCTAATAATTAAGAATTAAAAAAAGCAGGCCTGCATCTGTTAAGACGCTCACCCGCTTTTTCCAACCTGTTAATTTCAGTGCCCAACTTTCATAAGTACTTAAAAAATAGCCGGACTGACCGTTGAAATTCCTTTGACCACATCTTTCCCATCATTATAAATATTGTGGGGGATATTTTGCTTGATATAGAGGCTGTCTCCCTCGTTAAGGGTATATTTGTTCTGCATGAGATAGATATCCGCGCTGCCCTGTATTATGTATATGAATTCATCTGCCTTGTGCACAAGGTATTCAGTGCTCAGCCAGCATTTGGGCTCCATTTCGAAATACATGCTGACCATATTCATATCGTCCTTTGACTCATTTGACATGGGCGACAGCATCTCATATACGATGGAGCTATTCGGAAGCTTAAGCTTTTTACGCTCGTTTGCTTTTACCAATATATGCTGCCCGTCATCCTCTGCGAGAAAAATATATATCGGCACTTCCAATGCCTGGGCTATCTTCCTGAGAGAGCTCAGCGAGGGATCGATGATATTTCTTTCGATCTGCGATAAATAGCTTGGTGTAAAACCCGTTATCCTTGCCACATCATTTAATGTCAATCCCTTGTTTTTTCTTTCCTCCCGAATATTTCTGCCAAGCAAATCATTTGCCTCCTCATCCGAAATCATTCACAATACCTTTCGCTCTGTCTGTAATGCCTCTGAAATGCCGCTGTATTTAAGTAATAGTGAAATATTTCTTGTTTTTTTATAGTTTAATATCTATTATTGGAAAAGTCAAGCTATGGGATCCATTGCATAAAAAAACCATCCCGGGGCTGGAGGATGGATGACGGGAGTTTTGCCCCGGGACGGTTTATTGTTATTTTTACTTTATGCAGTCTGCGCCTCTCTTTAAGGCTTCCTTGTTCATGGGTACCACAGAGGCTTTTTTGCCTGAGAATACCTCTGAAATATATTCCATTATCGTGTCTTCCTTGGCTGCGTTAGTAACCTTGAGATAAGCGCCCAGCATCACCATATTGGCGATCTTGCCCGAGCCCATATCATTGGCTATTTCATTTGCAGGCACATAGTATACGTTGATATCGGTCCTTTCAGCCTTCTTGTCTATCAGTGAGCTGTTGATGAACAGATTGCCTCCGGGTATTACATCCTTTTCAAATTTGTCCAAAGAGGGCCTGTTCATTACTATGGCTGCTGTAGCCTCCGTAACAGTGGGTGCACCTACAGGTTCTTCCGAGATTATTACGCTGCAGTTGGCCGTACCTCCGCGCATTTCAGGTCCATAGGATGGCAGCCATGACACATTCTTGCCTTCCTTCAAGCCTGCCTCTGCGAGTATTTTCCCCATGGACATAACGCCTTGTCCTCCAAAGCCTGCCATTATGATCTGATGTGTCATTTATTTCACCTCCTCAGGAGTTCTGAAGTTTTGTACAGGATAATAAGGAATCATATTTTCCTTGAGCCATTTCAGTGCTTCAACAGGAGTCTTTCCCCAGTTGGTAGGGCAGGTGGAAAGCACTTCTACTATGCTGAAGCCCAAGCCCTTCATCTGTATTTCAAAGGCCTTCTTTATGGCCTTTTTGGCTTTCAATATATTGGGCACATCATGTACCGATACCCTCTCAACAAACACAGCCTTGGGTATGGTTGCCAGCATCTCGCTGATCCTTAAAGGCATGCCGCAATGGTTTTCATCTCTGCCCAAGGGAGCTGTGGTAGCCTTCTGGCCTACCAGAGTGGTGGGCGCCATCTGGCCGCCTGTCATGCCGTATATGGCGTTGTTGACAAATATTGTAGTGACCTTTTCGCCTCTCATGGCTGCATGTACTATTTCCGCAGCACCTATGGAAGCCAAATCGCCGTCACCTTGATAGGTGAATACTGCCGAGTCAGGATGTACTCTCTTTATTCCTGTTGCGCAAGCCGGTGCTCTGCCGTGAGCGGCTTCTTGCATATCGCAGGAGAAATAATCATAGGCGAATACAGCGCAGCCTACAGGAGCCACGCCTACCGCTTTGTCCAAAAGGCCCAATTCTTCCAGAGACTCTGCTACAAGTCTGTGGATTATTCCATGGGTGCAGCCCGGACAATAATGAGTAGGTTTTTCTGTTAAACCCTTGGTTTTTTCAAATACAACTGCCATTATTTTGCACCCCCTAATATCTTCTTGGCTTCTTCCACTATTGCTTTCGGAGTGGGAATCATGCCTCCGGTCCTGCCGTAGAAGTAAACCGGCCTCTTCCCCTTTACCGACAATTCAACATCCTCTACCATCTGGCCCATGCTCATCTCTACGCTCATAAATGCTTTAACGCTTGGCATATCGGCAGCTTTGAGGAAGTTAGCCTTCGGGAAAGGCCATAGAGTTATAGGTCTTATAAGGCCTGCTTTTATGCCTTCCTTTTCAAGAGCCTTTATAGCATTCTTGACTATCCTGGACACTGTGCCATAGGCTGCAAATACTATTTCCGCGCCTTCAAGATTGTATTCTTCCACTTTTATTTCATTCTTTTCTATCTCGGCATATTTCTTGAAAAGCCTTTGGTTATGGGTTTCACATACTGCCGGATCTATGAAAAGAGAATTTATTATATTGTGATGATCTCTTCCTCTCAAGCCTGTTGTAGCCCATGTTTTCTCCGGAAGCTGCCTTTTGGGGATTCCTGTGAATTCCACAGGCTCCATCATCTGGCCTATCATTCCGTCTCCCAGTATCATTACCGGATTTCTGTATGCATCCGCTATGTCAAAGGCTTCCTGAACCAGGTTTACTGCCTCCTGTATAGAGTCCGGAGCCAGCACCACCAGATGGTAGTCGCCGTGTCCGCCGCCCTTGGTAGCCTGGAAATAGTCTGATTGAGCAGGCTGGATTCCGCCAAGGCCCGGGCCTCCTCTGACTATGTTTACTACTACGCATGGGAGCTCTGCCCCTGCAATATAGCTGATGCCTTCCTGCTTCAAGCTTATTCCCGGGCTGGATGAGGATGTCATAACCCTGGCCCCTGCTCCTGCTGCTCCATATACCATGTTTATGGCAGCCACCTCGGATTCGGCCTGCAGGAAGCATCCGCCTTCCTGGGGAAGCCTCAAGGACATGTATTCCGGTATTTCATTTTGCGGTGTGATGGGATAGCCGAAGAAGAACCTGCAGCCGGCCTTAATAGCGGCTTCAGCTATTGCTTCGTTTCCCTTCCATAATTCTCTTGCCATAAGTATCCCTCCTCACAAATTACAGTTTTTCAACTTTGATAACAACATCAGGGCACATTCTTGCGCATGAGCCGCAGGCTATGCATTTATCCATCTCTTTTACTGTTGCCGGATGGTATCCTCTGATATTGATCTTGTCTTTGTCCATCACCACTATCTTTACCGGACAAACTGTTGTGCAAAGTTCGCAGCCCTTGCATCTGTTTTCGTCAAACGTAACCTTTCCTGCCATTTTTAAACCTCCTTTATTCCATTTCCCAGGGTTTTTTCATAAAAATATCTATAGGAAATATTTCTCCACAGATGTCATCAGGTAGATCACCTATGAGCTTTTTATGGACCACAGTATATTTTATCGGCAGGCCCAGCTCTTGCGATACTTGCAGGCAGAGCTCCTGTCCCTTCATTATATCGCCTATTTCAGTGTCTCCGCAGAGGTGAGTATTGTTCACCAGTGCTGTCACCTTCTGCCTGGAGCCTTGCTCTATGGATCTCAAGTATCTTATGGCGCTTTGCTTGTCAGCGGTCAATGGCCTGTTGGCATTGAGCACAAAGAACATATCGCATTCGTCTTTGTCCAGACGGTCATGATAACGTCCTAGTGCTGTTGCTCCTGCCTTATCGCCTCCCATGTCTATAACTGCTTCGTAGCTTTTATCCTCCATCACCGTATATATTTCCGGCGACAGGGCAGGCAGGTCTCCTGCCAGCCCTTTTATTGAGGAGGATATCACCCTTATGCCTTTTTCTTCAAACAAGGGCTCTATCTGTCTGGATCTGAAATATGGATTTACTATGTCCAGATCCACTATGGCTGTCTTTTTGCCTGATTTTGCGAGGTTCAATGTATAATTGGCAGCAAATTCAGTTTTGCCGCTGCCGTAATGCCCTGTTATTATTCTTATCCTTTTATCTTTTACCATATAATCATCCTTTTTTTTTGCTTCTGGCTTCTAGCCGCTAGCCTCTAGCATTAGGGTAGGGCTCTGGGGTCTTGTGGAGTTCCGTGCAAATCCGTGTTCTCCGTCTCCTATGCTTTATACTCCTTGGCTTCTTCTTCTTTCCGAAGAATTCGGAGTCCGCCCTGAGCCAGAGCTATCATCTCGTCTTCTCCGGGATAGAAAAGGACCTTAGCTATGAATTCCACCTTTTCCTTTATCCAGCCTGTGAGAAGCTTATCGTATGCAAGGCCTCCCGTGAGACATATCGCATCGACCTTGCCTTCCAGAACTGCGGCACAGCTGCCTATTTCTTTGGCTACCTGATAGGCCATGGCGTAATATATAAGCTCCGCATGCTTGTCTCCCGCTTCTATCCTCTTTACTACCTCCCGGCCGTCATTGGTGCCGAGATGGGCCACCAGGCCGCCCTTGCCTACAATCTTCTTTTTCATTTCATCCAATGTATATTTGCCCGAGAAGCACAGCTTTGCAAGGCCTACCACAGAAAGGGTCCCCGCCCTCTCCGGCGACATGGGTCCCTCTCCGTCCAAAGCGTTATTGACTTCAACTATTCTTCCTTTTTTATGAGCGCCTACGGAAATCCCGCCGCCCATATGAGCCACTATGAGATTGACTTCATCATACGCTTTGCCCAGATCCTTAGAGGCCCTCCTGGCCACCGCTTTCTGATTCAGTGCATGGACTATGCTGACTCTGGGTATTTCGGGCATACCGGATATTCTCGCCACATCCTCCAGCTCATCTACCACTACCGGATCTACTATATAAGCCGGTATATGGAGCGAGGAAGCTATCTCGTGGGCAATGATTCCTCCCAGATTGGAAGCATGCTGCCCCATGACCCCCACTTTCAAGTCCTTGAGCATAGCTTCATTTACAACATAGGTACCGCCCTCCATGGGCTTTAGGAGTCCGCCTCTGCCTACAACCGCACTCAGCTTGGTGATATTGATGCCTTTTGCATTCAGAGTGTCCAGTATCACATTTTTTCTGAATTCATGCTGGTCATAGATTGCGGCATAGGGGGCCAGCTCATCATTAGAATGTCTCAGCGTTTCTTCGAAAACCGGCTTTTCATTATCATATATGGCTATTTTGGTAGAGGTTGAACCCGGATTTATTATCAAAAGCCTGTATATTTCCTGCATATAAAATTCCTCCCTATAATTCTTTTTTGGGAACGGAGAACACGGAAAGACACGGATTTTTACACTGATTAACACGGTGGATTTTTTATTATTCTCTGGTTTCTAACCACTAGATATTATTATAGCGCATAAAATGATCCTTCATTTACGCTCGAAATTACAGTTATATAGAATACTTAGTGTTTTATATAATATTATCAACCCTTCCGTGTAAATCCGTGAAAGATTCTGTGATAACCTGTGTTCCCCGTCTCCTCTTATATTCGTTAGGACATCAAAACGCCGATAGCTATGGAATTCAGCTTGGCTATATCACTGTCGGCTCTCGAGGTCAGAACTATAGGAACCTTTGCTCCCACAATTATGCCTGCATTCTGAGCTTTTGCGAAAAATACCATGGATTTGTACAGCATATTTCCGGCTTCTATCTGGGGCACCATCAGTATGTCCGCATGGCCTGCCACGGGATGGTCTATGCCCTTATGCCTCGCAGCCTCTGCGGATACTGCGTTATCCAATGCAAAAGGTCCTGCGATTTGGCAGCCTCGAATCTCTCCCTTGCTATTCATCTCTGTCAGCGCATCCGCATCCAGGGTTGCCTGCATCTTGGGATTAACCTTCTCCACTGCAGCCAGCACAGCTACCTTAGGCTCCTCATTGCCCATGGCATGGGCTACCTTGACCGCGTTTTCTATTATCTGTTTTTTCTGCTCCAGGTTTGGAGCTATGTTCATGGCCGCATCGGTTACTATGAAAAGCCTGTCATAGCCGTTTACCTCAAATACAGCCACGTGGGACAGCACATTCCCTGTCCTCAGGCCTGCTTCTTCTGCCAGCACAGCCTTGAGTATTATGGCGGTATCGACCAATCCCTTCATCACGATATGAGCCTTGCCTTCGTCTATCAGGCTCACAGCCTTCCTGCAGGCTTCCGTTTTATCCTTTTCATCTATTATTGTGAACTTTGCAAGCTCAACTCCGCAATTCCCTGCTGCTTTCAGGATCTCTCCCTTGTCACCTACCAGTATCGCTTCAGCAATGCCCAGATCCTTGGCCGTATTCACCGCAGTGAGCACCTCTGCATCTTGCGCTACTGCGACTGCAAGGGTTTTGGGCCCCTTGTTCTTAGCGGATTTTACGATTTCATCAAAGGCTTTTATCATAAGCTTTATTTCACCTCTTCTTCATAGATTTTTGGTTTTTCTTCTCCCGAGAGCGTCCTCGCTGCGCCTTCAGCCAAGGCCAGCATTTCATCCTCTCCGGGATATACCATAAAGGGTGCAATGAATTTGACCCTTCTTTCTATTCTCTCGCACAAAAGCTTTGAATAGGCGAGGCCTCCGGTTAATACTACGGCTTGGACATCACCGCTTAACACCACCGCCATGGCTCCTATCTCTTTTGATATTTGATATGTCATGGCATCATGCATCAGGTCCGCTTTTTTGTCGCCATTGGCAATCATTTTTTCAACTTCTCTGCCGTCATTGGTGCCAAGATAAGCTATCAAGCCGCCTTTGCCGGATATCTTTTTCTTCAATTCATCCAGCGTATACTTGCCCGAATAGCACATCCTTATGAGATCTCCCACAGGAAGGGTCCCCGTCCTGTCCGGCGACAACGGGCCTCCCTCGCTGGCATTGTTTACGTCTATTATCCTGCCCTTCTTCATGGGTGCAACGGATATGCCCCCTCCAAGATGGGCTATGATCATATTTATTTCGTCGATAGCCTTTCCCATATCCCCGGCGGCCCTTCTTGCCACAGCCTTGATATTCAAGGCATGGACCAAAGACCTTCTCGGCAGCTCGGGCATGCCCGATATCCTTGCCACCTCTTCAAACTCATCTACTGCAACAGGGTCTACAATATAAGAGGGTATGCCCTGTGAGTCACCTATGCTTTTTGCAATGATGCCGCCGAGGTTGGAAGCGTGCTCGCCTTGAACACCGATCTTCAGATCCTCTATCATGGCATCTGTGACTATATATGTACCACCGGGTATGGATCTTAGAAGCCCCCCCCTGGCGACAACCGCAGCCAGGCTTTGGAGTTCAGCTCCCTCTTCTTTCAGCCAGTCCAGTATTATGTCTTTTCTGTAATCATATTGATCCGTAACTTTTGCGAATTTCTCCAGCTCTTCGTTTGGATGAGAAAGGTTCTTCTGCTTTACCGGAAGGCCGTCTTTGAACAGCGCAACCTTGGTAGAAGTAGAGCCGGGATTAATGACCAGAATGTATTCCCTATTCAAGCTTGAACACCCCTTGCATATAGATTTGATAATATTCTCTCTTTATAATACATGCAATATGTATGCCAGTTTTTCATGGATAGAAAAAAACCGACATTCCAGTGTCAGTTTTTTCACAATCTTCCAGTATGCAAATTATTGCATGCAATTCCTTGCAATGCATTTTTATGTGCAATTTCTTGCATATCACTCTATCATATATTTCTCCAGCTTATAGTAGAGATTCCTCAGCGAAATCTGCAGCAGCTTAGCCGCCTGAGTCTTGTTATTGCCGCAAAGCCTCAGCACATGGGCGATATACTCCTTCTCGATTTTTTCAGTCAATTGCTCCAAGGTCATGGTTCCTCCTTCAGAAAAATCAACCTCCGCAGGTGCATTTATTTTTTCGTCGCCGAGCTCAAATTTGGGCAAATGCCTCTTTTGTATGGTTTTCTCCGTCATCTTCATATTGATTATGGCCCTGCCGATGATATTTTCCAGTTCTCTCACATTGCCCGGCCATTGATATTCCGTGAGTTTTTGCAGCGCGTCCTCATTTATGCCCTCTATATTTCTGCCGTATTCCTGATTGAATTTTTTTATAAAAAATCTTGCAAGGCATCCTATGTCTCCCTTCCTCTCCTTCAGAGGAGGTATCCTTATGGGGAACATATTGATCCTGTAGTACAAGTCCTTTCTGAACTTGCCCTGCTTGACCGCATTTTCGATATCAATATTCGATGCGGCTATGACCCTGACATCTATACTTACGGGCTTTATGCCGCCTACCTTCATTATCTCCTTTTCCTGAAGGACCCGCAGCAGCTTTGCCTGAGTTTCCACATTTATCTCGCCTATTTCATCAAGAAAAATAGTGCCCCCATTGGCTTCTTCAAATAGTCCCTTCTTGCCGCCCTTTTTGGCTCCGGTAAAGGCCCCCTCTTCATAGCCGAAAAGCTCGGATTCCAGGAGGCTCTGGGGTATGGCGGCACAATTCACGCGGACAAATTGCCTGTATTTTCTCTCGCTGGAGTTGTGAATGGCATGGGCGAATATTTCCTTGCCCGTACCGCTTTCCCCCATTAAGAGCACAGTTGCAGGCGTGTTTGCAGCCTTTTTGGCCTTTTCTACGGCATTTTGCAGCTCGACATCATTGCCCTCTATATCATCAAAGGTATACTTGGCCTCCAGCTTCCTTATTATCTGCTTGGCTTGTCTCAGTTCTTCGGACAGCTTGTTCATCTCCGTAATATCATGAAGCACTCCTACGCTGCCGATAAGCTCTCCGTCCACGATTATCGGAGCCGCATTCACCAGCACTTCCTTCCTGTTGGGGCCTACTCTGAGCAAGGCTCCCTTTACAGGCTTTTTCGTTGCCAGGACCTGCATGTGAACGCTTTCTCCTTCTGCAATATCCACTGTGGCCAGCTTGCCCAGCACATCCCCTTCAGACAGGCCGGTAATCTTTGTATAGGCGGGATTGATCATGATGCCTATACCATCTTTGTCCACTACGGATATGGCATCTTGAGTAGCATTAAAGACCGCACCCAGCATGCTTTGGACCTCTTTGAGATTTTCAACGGTAATCACTGCATCCCGCATTTTATCACCTCATCCTTCCCGGGGGACCTGAAGCGTTTGATCACTGCCTCCGCAGCCTTTATGCCATCCACGGCCGAGCTCATTATGCCTCCGGCATAGCCGGCACCTTCTCCTGCCGGATAGAAGTTCTTCAGATTTTCGCTCTCCATGCCGGGTTTCCTCACAAGGCGCACAGGTGAAGAAGTCCTGGTCTCTATGGCCGTCAATATGCCTTCCGGATGGGCAAAGCTTTTCAGCTTTTTATCAAATCCGGTGATGGCATCCTTTAATGCCGCAGCCACAAAATCCGGCAGGCAGTTCTTCAATTCTGCCATTTCCACTCCCGGTCTGTAGGTGGGCTTAACCGCACCAAAAGCCTTTGAAGGTCTGTCCTGCAAAAAATCTCCTACCAGCTGAACAGGTGCTATGTATCCTCCCCCGCCGAGGTCGTACGCTTTTCCCTCCCAGCGTCTTTGAAAGCTTATTCCCGCCAGGGGATGGCAGTCGCCGAAATCCTCCGGGTGAACACTGACAACAACGGCGCTGTTGGCATTCTGCCCGGCTCTGTTATGATAGCTCATTCCGTTTGTAACAAGCCTTCCTTTTTCTGAAGCCGCAGGCACCACATAGCCGCCGGGGCACATGCAGAAGGTATACGCAGATCTGCCTGTGCTCTCGCTCCTGTGAGTCAGCATATAGTCCGCAGCGCCCAGTCTGGGATGCCCTGCAAGGCTGCCGTATTGGGCTCTGTCTATCATTTCCTGCAAATGCTCGATCCTGACTCCTATGGCGATAGGCTTCGATTCCATTGAAAGGCCTTTGCCGAACAGCATTTCATAGGTATCCCTGGCGCTGTGACCGATGGCTCCTATTATCGCATTGGAGATGATGCTCCCCGCACCGGCCGCATGGATACCTACGGCCTCATCATCCTTTATCAGTATTTCATCCACAAGATGGTTGAATCTGAATTCTCCGCCCAATGCCTCTATGTACTTTCTCATATTCTTTATTACAGCTTTCAATATATCTGTGCCTATATGAGGCTTGTATTCATAAAGTATTTCTTCTGGTGCTCCAAAATCCACAAATCTTCTGAGCACCAGCTTTATTCTGGAATCCTTTATTCTGGTGGTGAGCTTTCCGTCTGAAAATGTGCCGGCCCCGCCTTCCCCGAATTGGATATTCGATCTCTCGGAAAAGGCTACATGGGACATGAGGGATTGGATATCCTTCGTACGGCTGTCCACATCCGCTCCCCTTTCCAGGATCAGGGGCCTGAAGCCGCTCTCCGCCAGGATGAGGGCCGCAAAAAGGCCTGAAGGCCCGGCGCCTATTATCACCGGCCTTCCCTCCAGCTTTTCTTCACCAAAATCAGGCAGGGCATACTGGAATTCTTCGTATTCCAGTATGTCCTTATGGTTTATCAATCTTTTGCAGCTTTTGCTGTCGGCAAGCTCAACCGCAGCATTGTATACAAAATATATGTCCTTCTTCCTCGCATCTATGGATTTTTTCAATATCCTGTATCCTTCAATGCTCCGGGCATCTATCCTCAATCTCCTGCTGATGGCTCTCGCCAGTTCTTCTTCGTTTTCTTCTATATGGAGCTTCAAATCCTTTATTTCAAGAAGCATTAATATTATCTACTCCCTTTTCTTCAGTGTTACGCTTATCACGCTCGGGTTCAATCCCATCATTTCCAGTTCGGCCGGTTTATCATAGAACACATGCATCTCATGAGTGCCTTCTCCCAGGCCCGATACATCGATATAGAAAGCATTGTTTACATCCCAGGCATTCACTATGCTTTCGGGGCCCCTCACAAATGCCTGTATAGAGGTCTCAGGGAACTCGGCCGCAAGATCATCCGGCAGGTTCCTGACAGCAATATTATTGACCTCAATAGGGGTTTCTACTATCTTCTCAATGTTCACATTGAGCCTTACCACCTCTGATCTGTTTGCCAGCTCCACACCGGGCGGCAGCACCAATGACACTTCCTTATCTATAAAAGCCTTCACATCCGTCAGATCTATCCTTTGAGTCTTGACTGATTCAAGAGAATCAAGCAATTCTTTTTTGCCCGCGATGTGTATTTCTTTAGGGCTGATGGAAATACCCGTCACTATATAGCCCGGCGCAGGCTTAACTGCAATATCCGGGTCCAGCAGCACAATCTTTGTGTATTCTATGGGAATATCTATATCCACCGACCTTGGATTTACCTCCACATCTTCGACTGCCTTCCCGTCGGCATCCAGTATCTTTACTGCTATATTCTTCTTTATCTCGGCAGATGAGCTGCTTATGTCTATATCAACCAGAGCCGTTTTTACAAGGTTTACTAATGATTCGGCGCCTTTGATGGTTACCTCCGACGGGGACACCACAGGAGTCATGGCCGCCATACCCTGGAGCGGATTACCCGTAACCTTTATTTCCACAGGCATTGTAACTGCAATTACATTATCCAGCTTGACCCTGATTGAAACGGCGGACATGGATGTAATATCCACACCGGCGGGAACTCCGCTTATTTGTATAGGTATTTGGAATTCTCCTTTGACTTTTTGATCCCGCAGGTCTGCCGATGCACTGATCGTAGAATTGCTGATCCTGTCCAAGGTGTTCTTGTTTCCTTTCAGCTTCAAGGATACTTTATACCCGTTATTCTCTATGATGGTAATGTTATTGGCAGCAAGGCTTTCAATATTCATAAGCTTTACAGGCAAGGATATGTCTTTGTAAACTACCGGGTTTTGCTCCGTTATCACATAAAGCCACAGCATGGTAGCCAAAAGCACTGACAGTATTCTGGCTGTGATTTTTTTGTCCAAAAAGTTATTCATTTTTTGCACCCCATTTCGACCAGACGGGCTGTTTCTTGGTTTCAATTTTTATATAGTTATTTTTCAGAATTTCTTTAAGGGATTTGGTGTCTAAGTATCTGGAAAGCTTGCCTTCCCTGGCAAAGGATATGACTCCGGTTTCCTCGGATACTATTACTACCAGACTGTCAGATATCTCCGTGAGCCCCAGGGCAGCCCTGTGCCTGGTGCCCAGCTGCTTGCTGAGGTTCTGGCTCTCTGTGAGAGGCAGGAAACAGCCTGCGGCAGCTATCCTGTTTTTCCTTATTATAACCGCACCATCATGAAGAGGTGTGTTGGGTTCAAATATATTTATCAAAAGCCCGGCAGAAATCACCCCATCGATTCTGACGCCGGTCTCGATATATTCATTGAGTCCTGTGTCCTGCTCCATAGCTATTATAGCTCCGGTCCTATTTTTAGAAAGTTCGCTGACCGCTAAGATGATCTCATCCAGCATGGTTTCCAGCTCCTTTTCCTGGAGCTCATTCTTTGCAAAGAATTTGCCTCTTCCGATGTGCTCCAGCGCTCTCCTAAGCTCCGGCTGGAATATTATTAGTATGGCTATAGCTCCTACAGTCATGGCATTTTTAAGCAACCAATACATGGTATGCAGCTGCATGACATCGCTTAATTTTGTAATAACGAGTAAAATTATAATTCCTTTTATCAGCTGTTCCGCTCTTGTTTCCTTTATAAGCTGCATAAGCTTATATATTATGAAAGCTACAATCCCTATATCCAGATAGGTACTCCAAAGCTTCAGATAAGGCAGAAGCTCTTTAAATTCATTCATGCCATCACTCTCCCGCCGTGCAATATTTTTCATATTAATTATACACCAAATTCAATGGTAATTTACATAGTTAATTATAAAAATATAATTTTTTTCCTATTTCTCTGGGTTTATTCCTTCATCAATGGTTTTATATAGCAAGGCTTTTTATTTGATTCGCTATATTCTCAGCTTCCCTCAGCATTTGACTCTTATACACCTATGTTTATTCATAGTCTATGTAATATATCTTTGCATCTTTATGACTGATATACACAATAACTTCATTATCGTTCTTATCTTTGCCTTTGATTACATAGAACATAGGATTCATAAACTCGCCATTTTTGTTGAAAGGAAATGTTTTCGTACTTATTTCCTTGAATTCCGTATTATCAACAGTAACAATAGGAGTATACTTTTTTGCTACTTTAATCGCATAGCTTGGACCCGGAAACCCAATTAAAATAGTTGCACTCATCATAGATAAGTATAATATGAGAAATAAGAGAGCAAATGGCCATATGGTTGAGCAAAGCCGTTTGATAATATTTTTCATAAATTATCATTCCTTTTTATTTCACTTCGCCCCAAGTTTTTTTGTCCATCAAATTCAAAGCAAAAATTACCGAAATTGATTGCATAAAGCGATATAAATAGGCATTACCTATTTTAAAAAAACCTGGCAGTATAATTAACAAAATAAAAATCAGTAAAGAAATTGGTTTCCCAAGCTTTCTAAATGAAGTTTTCTTCAAAAATTTATCATATATATAGAAAAATATAAGTAATAGGAAAGCACCCCAAATACTACTTAGATTGAAAGCATTCATCTTATTCACCTCATAATAAGTTCAGAATCTAAATTACGCCTTCCCATATAGCATCAATTCATCCGTGCTATTTAATAATTACTTTCTACCTTCATTTTACAGTTTAAATCTTATTAATCAATAGCTTCGGTATGAACTGCATTATTTTAGGTATGAATTGCAACAAAAGCATGATTTATATGGAGAGGCGGTCTAGTGTATAGCTTGACCTTTTATTCACGGTCCTTTGACAGTTGTCCTTCAGAAGAAATGAGTGCATGAAAAAAGCCGTAGAACCTATTGCAGAAAAACAAAAGAGACTATATAAAGCTTGTGTTTAATTTACACCAAACTTTGCATAGTCTCTAAAATATAATTTTTTCAATGAATATAAATTTATGGTAAGATCCTATTCAAATTATCAGAGATATTTTTCATCACTTTCCGGACGCTTCACTATTAATTTTATAACCAATAAGCCTTATTATCCTTCAATAGGAAGTATTATTTTAGAAGGATATTTTTCTCCATGATAGATGGTATTTTCAGCTATTACTATTTTTGTGCTATTGAAGGACTTTTTCGTGTTGCTATGAGGGAATATAAAGTTCTTAGCACTGGATGTTATAGTAAATCTGATTTTATGACCTTTTTTAAAGGTGTTTGATATCTTAGAAGTCCTTATTATAAAGTTATACACTTCATCAGCTTTCATAAACTCCGGCTTTGCAAAGCTGTTTCTATATTTTGCTGTTAGCAATCCGTCTGCTAATTTAATCGAATTGCCCTCTTCATCAACATCAAGGATTTTAACAACCCAGTCAGTATCAGGAGCAGTACTGGAAGCATAAAATTCGGCAATTATATCTCCTGTTATTGTCAAATCTGCTTCTAATTCTTCAGAAGTATAGCAAAGAATATCTTTTCTCTTTTCCTCATCCTTATAGTTGCCCGGTACTGCTACTTCGTTTTCAGAAACATCTATAAGCTGTACTGCCGGATCTTCTGGATTATAAATATAAGTATCCTTTTTATTCTCTTTCGAAGCATTAAAATTCAGTCTTCCATCACCGTAGGAGCTGTTTGCATTGCCAAAGCTTTGAAGATACATATCAACATATTTAGTATCAGGCAAAGGCCAGTTCGAAGAAGTTTTCCATTGATTGCTTCCTACTGTATAATATTCTACTGGGGCGCCTTCATTTATTCCGTTCTTTATTCCCTTCAGATGGCAATCAAACCACGCTAAATAAGAATAGTCAAGATCATAGCGCAAAGCATTGTCACCAAAAGCTACACCATGCAAATCTCTTATTGAGTTGCCGCTGTGCATCCATGGACCTAATATTGCTTTTCTTTTTTCCTTGTCAAAGCTATTTATAACATCCAAGGCTTCTGTTGTCCCAGTTCCATTATCATCATACCAACCGGATAAAACCAAGATAGCTATATCCTTAATGTTGTTCTTCTTTGAATACCAATCTGTCTTTTCCCAGTACTCATCATAATCGTCTCTATTCAGCCATTGATCAATAAACTCAACAGGATATCCCAGGGCTTTTGGTACAACATCCTGTAAAGGTCTTATATTTAGAACCTCATCCCAATCATCCCTTGCCATAAGCTCCGGCATGAACTTTTTCCTTGATACAGAAAATGCCCAAGCCAGCATACCTGAAGTAAAGGCTCCTCCTTTTCTCGGCATGTCGGTAAATGGTCCTCCTGCAGTGACTATGCTGACCATAGCTTTAAGATATGGATTCCCTGTGGATGCAAGTGCCCATTGCACATAGCCCCCATAGGAGCCTCCTATCATACCAATTTTCTGGTTTGACCAGGCTTGCTTCGCAATCCAGTTTGCCGTATCATTTCCATCATCCGCTTCATAATACATTGGCAGCCATTTGCCTTCCGATTCATTTCTGCCTCTTACATCCTGTATTACAACTGCATATCCTCTTTGTACATATTTATAATGATTTTGAGAAAAAATTTCCTTGCCATAAGGTGTTCTGACAAGAATAACAGGCAGCTTTTCATCTATTCCTTTTGGTAAAAAAACATTGGTTGAGAGCTTAACTCCATCTCTCATTTCTACCATGAATTCTCCCAGAAATTTTACAGGATGCAGCTTCTCTCCCTTTTTCTTTTCATTCCATACCTTTAGTGATGTTCTTAATTCATAGCCCTCCTCAACGAGGCAAGTACATATCTCTCTGGCAGGGCAATTAAAGCCAACTATTTTATTATCTGCAACTATGATATCCAAAGGAAATTTCTTGTTTCTTTGAACCCAAATATCATTATATTTTGAGTATATTTCCCCAAATGGCGTCTCTATTTTGTCTCCCTCTGCTTTGGTGAATATTTCCTCGTAGGCTGCTAATCTTTCATTCAACAGCATCAGATTTATTTTTGTAAAGTCATTGTAGAAAGCATGATCCTCTTTTGTAAGCTCCTTTCGCTCTTCTAATTCATTGCTGAATACATTAAGCTTTTCATGAAGCACATTATCACCATTAAAATATATAAAACCATAATTGATGCCGGATTGATATAATGCAAACTTTCTCAAATCTCCATCACTCCTTACATCCCCAATACTGCTTTAATTGCATAAGCAACAGTTATACCAACATAATTCCCCACAAGGCCTCCTATTACACCAAGTACAACTGATATGCTGACTAAGGATTTCCACTCCGCCGAAGCAGCTACCAATGCTGCTGTAGGTCCATCTGCTATAGCTGCTACAATTCCTAAAAGCACATATTGATATTTTATCTTGAATAGTCTTGTTAAGCTAAGGTGCAGAATCAAGCTTCCGCAAACAACAATAAAGCAGAACAAACTAATCATAAGAGTAGAACCGAAAAATTCCTTTAAATCTACTGCAAAGCCTATAATCGACAAGAATATTAATGCTACATACAAACCTAAATCAAGGTTTCCTTTAAGCTTTTGAACTTGTTTGAATTGAGCTACTATAACTGCTATTGTGGTTATAAGCAGTATTCTTACTGCACTCTTGTAGGCCGCAGGTGCAAAGCCTGCTAAAAATGTTGAGGCTGCAGTTATTGCAAAGCCTAATGCAAACAACCAAGCTATGTCCTTTATGCTCCATTCCTTAGAACCCATAAGCTCTACATGATCATCTGTATCCAGTTCACTGTCAGGCACTGAATAAGGCCAAAACTTTTGAAAAGCCTTTGATTTTTTTATAATTGCCGGTGCTGCAAACAAGAATATAAGTGATGGCATTCCTATAACATAATCAGCCGCATTAGCTGCCGCTATAGTTTTACTGCTGGCTTCAAGTCCTGATGCAATGGCATTTAGATTACTGCTGCCCCCTGTATAGGTTCCAACAAACATTCCTGCTACCTTCCAGCCTTCATCAATTTTAGGTGCAAAGAAAAGTCCAGCCAAGAAAGCTACAAAGCTTACGCTGAATACTGCTATAGCGATTGATATCAACGGCTGTTTTGATATTTTCATCAATCCTCTTAAATCAACTCCGAGGATCATTATAGCAACAGAAACAGGTATAGCATAATACATAATAGTTCCATAAAGCTCTGTACTGACAGGTACTATTTTAAAGTTAGAAAGTATAATACCTAGAATGATTACTGTCAATGCAGGTCCAAGACTTTTAAAGAGCTTAACTTTCTGAAGATAAAATGCCGCTGCAACCATACAGGTTATTACTGCAAGCAAGGCGGGTGTACTTGAAAATAAAGTTGTCATAATAGATTCCTCCTTTAATATTATCACATATTTACTTCTATTCCTAATCCGGGTTTATCTAGTAGTGTCAGTATATCGCAGTCCCTTTCAAATCCGCCTTTTATTAATTCTGATTCCTGACAATACATAAAAGTATCCAAATCTGCTTCTGTTATATTTCTTTTTGCTGCAACCAAGCTTGCTGCCGCTGTTATCGCAATCCTTGCTTCAAGCATGCAGCCTACCATGCAATTGATGCCTGCGGCTTCTGCAACAGCATTTATTTTTTCTGCTTTATAAAGCCCACAGCTTTTCATCAGTTTTATGTTCAGCAGATCCGCAGATTGGGTTTTAACGGCTTTCAATGCATCAACATGATCATGTATAGCTTCGTCAAGCATAACCTTTACAGAGGTTCTTTTCCTTATAATAGCTGCGCCTTCTATATTCCAATAGGGCAAAGCCTGTTCTATAGCATCTACCTTGTATTCCTCAAGTGCCTGAGATACTCGTATAGCGTCATTAACATTCCAGCCTTGATTGGCATCCATTCTAAGTCTTATCTTGTATCCTACAGCTTCTCTTATAAGTCTTATAACTTCTATGTCATTTTCCGGTGATATTCCTGCCTTTATCTTTAGTATTCGAAAGCCTTCTGATACCCTTTGTTTTGCCTCTTCTGCCATTTCTTCCGGTGATGCTATTCCAATGGTCATATCTGTCTGAACCTTATTGTCAAAGCCTCCAAGTATTTTGTAAAGAGGGGCATTCATAACCTTACCTTTGATATCATGAAGAGCGATGTCTATGGCGGCTTTAGCAGCGGTATTTCCTATTATTGTCCTATCCATGATGTAATGTATTCTCTCAATAGCCAAGGGGTCTTGTCCAATCAAAAGACCTTTGAAAGTTTCCAGAGTAAATAAAACTGTATCAAGACTTTCTCCCGTAACCGGTGAAAACGGTGCCCCTTCTCCATATCCGCAATAGCCTTCGTCTGTTGAAATTTTTACTATTACTGTTTCACAATATTCTACAACTCCTAAGGCTACTACAAATGGTTTTTTCAGTTTGACTTTAATTTTTTCATACTTCAGGTCTATGATTTTCACGCTAATTCCTCCTTGTTTTTATGCACACTAAAATATATGCTAATAATTTTATTTTTAATAATATTTTAATATATACGAAATTATTAGTCAATACAATATATTTTTAGTATTTATTAAAGAATGCAAAAGAATCTGTACAATGCTATGGAAAAATTATATGATATAATGTAATCTATAAAATAAGATTTACTTTCAAAGGAGATTTTTCATGTTAGGCGAAAATATAAGAAATATAAGAAAATCAAATAATATGACAATAAGCGAACTGGCAGAATTGACCGGATTATCAGTAGGATATATCTCTCAACTGGAAAGAAATCTTATTGAACCGTCACTTTCTTCTCTAAGGAAGGTTGCAAAGGCTTTGGAGGTTCCTACTTATATTTTCATGGAAGATGACTGTAATGCTGATGTTCTAACAAAAATGAACAACAGACTTATAATGAGTTTTCCTAAAAGCCCTGTTATATACGAGCTGATTTCACCGCTTCCCACCAATACATTTAATCCTTCTATGCTGGGTATGTTTTTTGAAGTTAAACCACACAAGGCTGACACAGAAGATTTTATAACGCATACCTCTGAAGAACTAATAATAATCCTTGAAGGCGAAGCCGATATAATATTAGGCAGTGAAACCTTTAATCTGAGCCCCGGCGATTCATTATATATTCAAAAAAGCGTGCCCCATAAAATAATAAACAGCAAAAACGTACCGATAAAAGGTCTTTCCGTAGTATCTCCCCCAATGTATCCAAAGCAGAAGTAGAAATATAAATTCATATCTGATGCGGGAGATTCATCATTGATGGTAGATATAATACCACTGACATATTCCCCACTGCACTTGGCACGATATGCTTGTGCTGTGAGATTAGCGATTTCAGTCAGAGGAATCACATAGAGCAATAAAAGCTGAGAATTTCTTCTCAGCTTCATCTTATTTATCTCCATACAGCTTCTTCTTGTAATAGCCCTGAGCCATATAAATTGCTGCCAAAGGATTGTGTCCTGTTACTCTGTCTTTAACTCCAAGAGTGGTTATAGGGGCTTCAAGATATTTCATCACCAATGTATCATGCCCTACACACAACCCTAATATAACATTGAGGTCTGTCTTTTGGTCATTGAGCAGAAGAGCTTGTCCGATGGGATTGCACATTATTTCGTCGCAATCTCCTTGTATTTTATCTTCATCCTTGATTCCAATGAAATCCTTTCTTAAGCCGCCATTTTTGCAAAGGACAGAAACCACTTCAAAATCATGATACTCTAAAATGTTTTGAAATTCTCTGGTTTCCCTTGCCAAGCCTAAGCAAAAAGCCAAGCCTATCTTATGATATCCGCATTTTTTTGCAAAGAGAATGATTTCTTCTACCCTAGTCATATTCCCATATCCGTGAGCTTCTACCAAGGCAGCATTATATGAAATTTTATGATTTTCTTCCTCTAGATATAGCTTTTCAGCTTGCTCTTGAATTTGGCTGCTGTCATTAGGACAAACAGGCAGCGATTTTTCAAGCTCTCCTTTAGAACAGCCCTGCAAAACGCATTTTGCACAATTATACATAATATCACCCTTATCTTTTATAATTTTAAAAATCTTGCATCTCTATTTTATAATTGTTACCCTTATTGATCTCATCATCCAGCATATTTAATATTTCATTTGACATGGCTCCATATAGAACATTGCTGCGATCTCTTGGTCTCGGCATATCTACATCTATAACTTTTTTTATTGTCCCCGGCCTGCTGGACATAACGATGATTTTATCCGCCAAGTAAATAGCTTCATCAACACTATGGGTTACAAATAGTATAGTTTTGCGGTTATCCCTCCAAATCCGGAGCAGTTCTCTTTGCATAAGTATACGGGTGTGGGCATCCAGCGCACCAAAGGGTTCATCCATGAGCAGCACCTTCGGATCATTGGCTAAGGCTCTGGCTATTGCAACTCTTTGCTGCATGCCTCCGGATAATTCGAAAGGATAGGCATTGCGGAATTCTCCCATTCCTATGATGTTTAAAAATTTCTCTGCCGCTTCTTTTTTTATTGCATTTGATTCCTTTCTGAATTCCAATCCCAATACTATATTATCCTCCACGGTTCTCCAGGGCAATAACGAATACTGCTGGAATATCATACCAATGTCACGGGTAGGCTCCTTTAATTCCTTCCCATAAAAAAATACTTTACCGGTAGTCGCTGCTTCCAAGCCTGCAATTATCCGCAAAAGCGTAGATTTTCCGCAGCCTGAGGGTCCTACGATACATACAAAATCATTTTCCTTTATATCAATTGTCGTGCTGCCCAGTGCGTGTACAACTTTGTCTTTTTCCGATACATATTTCTTGCTCAGATTTTCTATTCTTAAACAATTGCTTGCAATATTCATATCATATTCTCCTTGAATCCCTCTGTCATCCATATTTTAAAATCAACTGATATTATCTATCGGTCAATCTTTGTTTCTCTTTGCCAGATGAACCTCTTCTTCCCGGCGAGGCGGATGCTGAAATCAAGCAAAGAACCTATCAGCCCGATGCTGATCATACCGACCATAACTAAATCAATTTTGGCCAACTCATAGGCATGGGTTATGAGATAGCCTACTCCCGATATGCTTCCCGGCATCATTTCTGCGGATACAAGGCTAGTCCATGCACTGCCCAAGCCTATGCGCATCCCGTTCATAATGGTAGGTCCCGCGGCAGGTATCAAAATTTTAAAGAATATATTCGATTCTTTAGCTCCTAAAACACGAGCAGACTCTATCAATGTATTAGGCACCTGTGATATGCCGTGAATACAACTGGTTATAACCGGGAAGAAAGTACCGAGAAAAATAATAAACATCATCGACAGCTTGAAGTTGCTCAGATATATATACCAGGTCCCTTGATTTAGCCCTAAAATAGTCGCAAAGCTCGTTATCCCGAACCATGCCAATACCAGAGGTACCCATGCAATGGGCGGAATGGGCCTGAATAGTCCTATTACGGGATTTGCCAATTGGTATGCCGTCTTGCTGTATCCCATGATAATACCCAAGGGAAGAGCAATCAGCAAAGCTACTATATATCCCAGCATGACCCGGATAAGACTGATTACGATGTTTACAGCAAGGGAACCTAAACCTATCACGTTTTCCGTAGGTGCGAGAAAATGTTTGAGCACCGAACCAAGCTGCGGCAGGATTAAACGGTTATCTATAGCCTTTGCCCCAAACGTCCATAGCAGCAGAACTATAGCCGGACCTATAAGAGATTTCCCTGTTGATAATATAAATTTTTTCAATTATATCTCTCCATTTATAAGAAAAAATTCTGAATCAAAATATGCTCAGAACTTTTTCTGTTATTGTATAGATATTGCCTTTGATGCAGCTAATTATTTAAAAAGGTGAAATTATAAAACTCTTTTTTAACTTCTACAAAATCTCTTTCTTTTAAATCTCCGTCAAGTTTATCCAATTGCTTCAGCAAATCGTAATAAAGGTCGACTCCCTCCAGCCATTTATCAGAAACTTGAGTTGTAAAAACTATAGAGGCGGATTTGACCGCATCCTCAGATACTCCGATTATTTCTGAAAGCAAAGCCGATGTTTCTTCTTTGTTTTCTCCCATCCATTTTGCAGTGTTAGTGAACAAATCAACAAGAGCGTCAAAAACTTCAGGATGCTTGGATATCACTTCTCCCCGGGCAGCCAGCACACAGCAGGGAAAGTCATACCATTGTCCTTCGGGGGGAAATTCATTCAGCTTCAGAGCGATGGAGCCGATCCCTTCTGCTTCTGCAGCTTCCGGATAATGTGAGGGAGCCACCCATGCATCGACCAGATTGCCGGTGAAGGCGGAAAGCAGGTTTTTCGACCCTTTCAGGTCGACCAACAGCACATCGGCACTGTTATCATTGGGATCTTCCGTGACTTTTAGATTTGCTTGTCTGAGGGATGTTTCTATTACGACTCTCGGAGCGCTTGTCGGAGAGTGGTAGCCGATTTTCACGGGATTCTCAGACTTTTTTATGTACTCAGCCACTTGATTCCAGCCCTTTATCTCACTTCCCGAAGGAAATACCAAACAGATCCCGTCTACGTGAATGGGGCATAAGACTTGGATATCCGTACCCTGATCCTTTGCGGACATCATACCTGTTACAGAGTTCACTGCACAGTCCAGCTGCTTTTGTCCCAGCATGACCGCGGATTCAGAGCTTCCTTTGGTCAATATGGTATTTATTACGGCAAGCTTTTTCCCATCTTTATAAAGCTCATATTGCTCCTTTTCAACGATAGGTTTTAACCATATTCCGGTATCTTTAAATCCCTCCCCCTTAGAAGCTGCCGTCAACATGATGCCCGCATGCAAATCAAAGCCCCAGGCCATATTTATAACCGTTGTCTCAGCTTCACCTGGTTTTTCTGTCCCCGAAGCGGCTGCTTCCTGTTTTGCATTGCTGTTGCATGCAGTAGTAAACACCAAAGATACGATTAAAACCAATAGAAACATACTCCTTCTTTTACTCATAATATCCTTCCTCCTTACTGCAGTAACTTCAACAAATGAAATTGAGCAAAAATGCTGTTTTAACATACTGCCATATACATTTAATACTATAGAAGCTGCCAAATTTAAGCAAATTGAATTTTTCTATGCTTTAAATCCTTAATATACAAATTATGAATAGCATTTTGAGTATTGTTTATCTATAAATATAAATATGAATTGCAATAATAGCTTGTTTTTTATGGAAAATTATTTCAGTATTGGATATAATGATAATATAAGGAGAAGGAATAATTATAGAGGCGTAATAATATAGAGGATTATAAGGGAGGTATTAAATATGCTCAAGCACATCCTCATTATAGTATTGAGCTTAACTTTTATTATTGCCAGCTTTGTATATATCATAAAAAATTACTTGATAGGCTTCAAAGGGAGTGACAGCGGCTTCAAAAACTTTATGGTCTATATTCCAATAGTTGCTGCTGAGATATGTTTTATCACGTCTGCGATCACCGGATACATTGCATTGAATTTATACAATCACATAAGACATGAGATCAATATTCCGGCTGAGGAATTGGAAATGCTGAAGCACTCATTGGCCCATAGAACAAATGAAGCTTCTATTATACTTATTGCAGGGTTCATATGTGTTTGCATATCAAGGTTTGCTTTTAAACACATACAAAAGGAGATTCAAAAAGAGCTGGAAAAGCCGAAGAAGCTTTGGAATTTGGATAAATATCAATGATGTTATAATCTTTTCATCAAAGCATCAATAAACTTCCTCATTTCTCCTATTGGCATTTGTCCCGGTGCTGATGCATTCACTCCCGAAGCAAAAGTCATATCGGAGCCGAACATCCATCCTGCCAATCGTGCAAGGGTGCCAGCAGGCCCCATGGATATAGCAATAACGGGGCTTGATATTTCTTTTCTTGCTTTATGGGTTGCATTGAAAAGCTGCAAAACATCTCCTTGCTCCTTAGCCATGACTGCTATTTTACCTATGTCTCCGCCTGAATCTATTTCTTCTTTTATCTTGTCTATCATAAATTCCTCGGAAGGGGTCTCTGCAAAATTATGATAGGACAGGATCAATTTTACTCCGGTCTTCACCGCCAAGGCTTTTATTGGTTCAATATTATCCCTCCCAAAAGAAAGCTCCACATCAATGACATCGATGCATCCCGATAATATTGCATTTTTATAAAGTTCCGCTCTTATTTCGTCTTCAATCCTTCTGAATCCGCCTTCGCTATGGCTTCTGCAAGTGAATATTGCAGGGATTTCTCCCGCTTTAGCCCGGAGGCACCTTAATATATTATAGACCTTAGAATGATCCATATATTTTTCAAAATAATCTGCGCGCCATTCAATCATATCGGGAGATAAGCTTATCACTTCATCGATTTCACTCATAAGGTCTGTTTCACCCACGGATGTCAAGGGTATGCAAATAAGAGGCTTATCGCCTCCCAGCACTTTATTCTTGAGCGCAATAGGCTTTAGAGCTTCTGTTCTCATGCTTATCCCCCCACTGTATGACTCTATTTGCTGATACTTGCAGCTCCTGTATCCCTGGCAGCCTGGGCCACTGCCTTTGCAACTGCCTGCACCACTCTCTCGTCAAAGGGCTTTGGTATTACATATTCTGAGCTAAGTTCTTCATCGGAGACAAGTCCTGCCAAGGCATATGCAGCAGCCAGCTTCATCTCTTCATTTATCCCGGCTGCCCTTACATCAAAAGCACCCTTGAATATTCCGGGAAAAGCCAGGACATTATTTATCTGATTGGGATAATCCGATCTGCCGGTCCCCACTACAGTTGCACCCGCTTTTTTAGCAAGCTCCGGCTCAATTTCCGGTACCGGATTTGCCATCGCAAATATTATCGCATCCTTATTCATGGACCTTACCATCTCTTCTGTAACAATGTTTGCGGCTGATACTCCGATAAACACATCAGCTCCGGCAAGGGCATCGGCAAGGCTTCCCGATTTCCTCTCCTTATTGGTGACTTCTGCAATCTCTTCTTTTGCCCAGTTCATGCCGGTTTTTCTTCCTTTATATACTATACCGCTTCTATCACAGAGCAGCAAGTCCGCGACTCCCACATTCAGTATCATTTTAGCGATGGCAATGCCGGCAGCCCCCGTGCCGTTTATGACGACCACCAGATCCTTCATCCGCTTTTTGCTTATCCTCAGAGCGTTCATGAGGGCGGCTAATGTGACAACGGCGGTTCCATGCTGGTCATCATGGAAAACCGGGATCAACATTTTCTCCTTCAATCTTCGTTCAACCTCAAAGCACCTTGGAGCCGAAATATCCTCAAGGTTTATTCCGCCGAAGGATGGTTCTATCAGCAATATGGTATTGACTATCTCATCAACGTCAGTAGTATTCAGGCATATGGGAAATGCATCCACACCGCCGAATTCTTTAAACAGCACTGCTTTTCCCTCCATTACGGGGAGTGCCGCATGGGGGCCTATGTCTCCAAGGCCCAAAACAGCAGTGCCGTCAGATACTATCGCCACCATATTGCCCTTTGAGGTATATTCATAAACCTTATCCGCATCATTATTTATTTCCTTGCACGGTTCGGCCACTCCGGGCGTATACGCCAGGCTCAAAGATGACCTATCCTTTATAGGAACCTTGCTTTTTACTTCCAGCTTGCCCTTATTATCTCTATGGAGCTTCAATGCTTCTTCTCTTATCGACATATTATCTACCTGCCTTGCCTTTCATAGTTTTTTCTTCCCGATTTGTATATATCTGTTCCCTTAGCATCTATTGCTACCGTAAGGGGAAAGTTTTCAACCTTCAATCTATATACGGCTTCCGGCCCCAGCTCGGGAAAGGCTATGACTTCGGCCTCCTTTACAGCCTCAGCCAAAAGCGCTCCGGCTCCGCCTACGGCTGCAAAATATACTGCCCTGCTCCTGATCATCGAATCTATTACCTCCCAGTTCCTCTCGCCTTTCCCTATCATGCCCTTTAAGCCTCTTTCCAGAAGAGCGTCGGTATAGGCATCCATCCTCCCGCTTGTGGTGGGCCCGGCTGAGCCTATGACCTCATCAGGCTTGGCCGGGCACGGGCCCACATAGTATATGACCTGGCCTTTAAGGTCCAGGGGGAGCTCTTCACCTCTATCAATCATATCGACCAACCTTTTGTGGGCCGCATCGCGGGCAGTATATATGATGCCGCTCAGCATCACCCTGTCTCCGGCCTTTAATCCATCAATCTCATCATCAGTCAAAGGGGTGTAAATAAACTTGGTCATTCGTTTTACCTCCCGCATATCGCTATATCACTGCTTCTTTATGCCTTGCAGCATGGCACTGGATATTTACGGCTACAGGCAAACTGGCTATATGGGCAGGAAAGGTCTCTATATGCACAGCCAGAGCGGTGATCCTGCCCCCAAAGCCCTGAGGACCGATCCCCAGATCGTTTATTTCCTCAAGCAGCTCTCTTTCCAGTTCTGCTGTCTGAGGGTGGGAGCTGTGTTCTCCTACCGTGCGCAAAAGCGCTTTCTTGGCTATCAAAGCAGCCTTTTCCATAGTTCCTCCTATGCCCACTCCCACTATTATCGGCGGGCAGGGGTTGGGACCTGCTTTATCCACCGTGTCCAGGACAAAACGCTTTATGCCCTCGATTCCGTCAGAGGGCTTTAACATGGCCAGAGCGCTCATATTTTCACTGCCTCCGCCCTTTGGAGCCATTATGATCCTTACCTTATCCCCTTTTATAATGGCAGCATGGATTATTGCAGGTGTGTTGTCCCCTGTGTTTTTCCTTGATAAAATGGGATCGTCAACACAGGATTTCCTCAGATACCCTTCTTTATATCCCCGCCTGACTCCTTCGTTTATGGCTTCGTTGATGTCTCCGCCTGTAAGCCTCACATCCTGGCCTATTTCTATGAAGACCACCGCCAATCCGGTATCCTGGCAGATTGGAACATGCTTGCTGCGCGCAATTTCCTGATTATCTAAGATATCCCTGAGTATTTCTTTGCCCAAGGGAGATTCCTCTTTTGCCGCTGCATCCTGCAGCGCCTTCTTCACATCATCCGGAAGATAATAGTTGGAATCTATGCATAATCTTTCTACAGCATTTGTAATTATTTCAACGCTTATTTCTCTCATTGGCCTCTCTCACCTCAGCATATATAGCATTAACGGTTGATATCATATATATTTATTATATATGATCAAAGATTCAAATTATATATAATTATACAAAAAAACCGCTGGATGATCCAACGGTTATTGTATTACTGAAGCTAAAAGCAGCAGGCCTTCATTGTCATTATAGATTGCCGGAAGCTGGGAGATAGGAAGCGGATTTGTTCCCCTGCCTACTTCTATGGTGTAGCCCGGCCTTCTATAATCCTGTATGAACCAATCCTTATAGCCTGCATAGGATGCTATGCCCGTGGTTTGATCCAGTGCATAGCCGCTGGCACTCGACAATGCCCGGCCGATCCTCAATGCTTCCGGCGGAGCCAAATTCATGAAATTCCAATAGATTACCTCACCTTGACTATGATATGCCAATACAAGCCTGGGATCAATCGCCAGCGTAAAGTCTCTTACTGCTCTCGTTTCCGGTTCCGAAAACGGTCCCGGGCCGGAATATCTGGTCGGCCCTGGGCCATATACCCCGTACAATGGTTCAGCGTCCTTTGATTGCTGCCAAGCTGCGTCATAGTTATGGTTAAGATCCACTCCCCTTATATTTGCCTGCCAAACCTGAGAAAAAGGCCTTCCTGTATTGTTCCATTGAAGCAATTGGTTATAATAGGGATTATCTCTCTGCAGTCCGTTCAGCACCAGGTCTACTCCGTCGGGATTTACCATTGGCAGGATGTATATGGTGCTCCTGTCAAACAGTCTCCTTATATCATAGCCTCTTATGGCACGGCTCTCTGCATAAGCTTTTGCATAGTTTTCAACAAACTTCATCAGCAGAGGAGTTGTGATCCATTCCAATGCGTGGTGGGCCCCATTATAAAACACTCTATTGGGCCCGTTGCCAAGCTTTATATAGTACAGTTCCTTGCCAAGGACGCTTTGCCCGGCAGAACCGGTTTCCAAGAACGGATATAGCCGCGTTAGTCCGGTTATATCTCTTTCAAGTATATCATAGGTATAGTCTATACGGGTGTCCACCACATCAAGCCATGGCACCAGGATTCTTCTCCCAATCTGGAGGCTTTCCGGTATCAGTCCCGGATTTGCGGTCAGTATTCTGTCAACACTGGTCCCGTAGTTAAGCGCGATGCGGTATAATGTATCACCGGATCTTATGGTATATACGGAATAGCCCATAAGCAAAGGCTCCATCACACTGAAGGTCATAGGACCGACTATTCCGTCAGGTGTAAGGCCGTAAGCTCTCTGGAAGGCCATTACGGCATTTGCTGTTCCATAGCCAAATATGCCATCTATTGCGCCGGTATAGTATCCCAATCTTTGGAGCAAGGATTGAACTTCCTTTACATCTGTCCCACGGGAACCTATTCTCAACGTTCTCACAACATCACCTCACAAAAACTGCATAGAACCTGTTTAGTATCTGTGGGTGCTTGAGATTTTGAGCAGATTTTTCGTCAGACAAGACAAATTTTCGCAGGAATACTTGGGGTATTCCAAGAAAATTTATCGCAGTATGGCGGAAAATCCGCCAAAAGATCAAGTGCAAGTAGATACTAAACAGGTTCTTAATACTATTATCAGTTTATGCAGGATACAGCTTAAAGTGATATAATTTTTTCACAATAAAATGCTGCATAAAATGTTATTGCCATTTTATGCAGCACGGTGTGATTTATGAGGTTTTATAGATATTATCCTTGAACATTCCCTGTTTTTACAGAGGTTGATTTTTTCTTCAACCTGACCTGAGGCTCTGAGGGCAGCTTGAACAGCGGTATAAACCTATCCCATCCGGTTATGGTCAATATCAAAATAGAGAATACGGCTACAAATGCCATAAAATTATATTTCATAATATCAAAAGGAGTAAATGCATGAAGCGGATATACAGCCATACATACGGCTACATAGAATCCCATATAGCAGTGCCATGGAACCAGCTGGGAGCCGAAAACACCCATAGCATCCGAGAATGTTGAGTTTCTGAGCCTTAATTTATACATATCCTCTTCGCTCGCTTCTACATTTTCATCTGTCATTTCTTTTATGATCGGGCCTATTGTTACAATCTGCGCCATTTCGTCAGCCAGTGCAGCATTGCCTATCAAGCACATAATTCCATTGTAAAACATCAGTTGCCTTACGCTTCTAGAAATTTTCAGCACAAAATTTGATATAGGTTCAAAGGCTTTAATGCTCCTCATTATGCCTCCAAAGGCACCGATCCAGAGCATCATTACAACAGACCAGCTTCCGGCACTTTCAAAGCCTGCCTGCACCAATTCCAAAAAGCTGCCGACGGACTCTACAGTACCTGCAAACAATCCAAATATAAGGGCTGATACGATACCGGTACCAAGGCATATCATCGTAGGAACTCCCTTAAATGCAACAGCTATTACTATGATCATAGGAATTACCATAAAATATGGGACTCCTGACCTTACCTGCTCCAGCAATGTTACTGCTGCAGGCCTTACTTCTGCCAATCGCTCGAACACGTCCGGGGTTATTTGATTTATGGCTTCTGCTGCATTGCCCACTTCTGAAGGCAATCCCATAGCCAGCCCTACTACATAGAAAAGGATTCCGGCAATCACCAAACAAGTTGCAGACCACACTCCCTGGTGTCTGACCCTGTCAGTAACATTAACCTTTTGCAATCCGGAGCTTACCACAGTTGTATCAGATATCAGTCCGATATTGTCTCCGAAGCAGGAGCCGCCTGCGATTGCAGCAACTGTAAGCAATATATTGCCTCCGACTATATGATTAAGCCATAGGAATACAGGCGCACAGGATGCAAAGGTGCCCCAGGAAGTACCTGTTGCAATTGATAGGAAAGCAGTAACCATAAATCCGACAACAGCCACGGATTTAGCCGTTACTCCAAGCTTCAAAGATATAATAATGATAGAGGCTCCTACCCCTGTAGCCATAAAGGTTTCTGCAACTGCATAAGCAAACATCAATATGAAAAATACCACAATCATTTCCTTTACGGCAGTAAAACCATTTTCCATTATTTCATCATATTTATGCTTTTCTGTTATAGCGGCTACAACTGCTGCATAAATTGTGGCCAATGGAGCCGCCATAACCAAATCCATCCCTGAAATCATCAAACCTGCCAGTAGAAAAATAGGAGTAATCTTAAAAAATGCCATTTTATAACCTCCTCATTATTGTTAGTAATTTCGGTATCATTGCAATTACTTTTTAGGCAGTTTCTCCGCCGTCAATGGGTATGTGCTGACCGGTGATGTAGCTTGCTTCGTCTGATGCCAGGAATGCGAACAACGCGGCTACCTCTTCGGGAGCGGCATGTCTCTTCATGGGTATGCCCTGATTTACTTTTTCAAGCATTTCTTCCGTATATTCCGCCTTCTGCATCGGGGTCAGAACATAACCCGGGCATATGGAGTTTACTCTGATATAAGGCGCATATTCCAATGCCAGAGTCCTTCCCAGGAGTATGACTCCTGCCTTTGAAGCATTATAGTCGGCATAATATGGGTGAGCCTCCATGCCATTGGTTGATGCGGTAAACAAAATCACGCCGGATTTTTGCTTTTCCATCCTGTTCAGCGCTTCCTTGGAGCAAAGGAACATTCCTCCGAGATTGATGCCCATAACCTTTGACCACTGTTCAAAATCTGTGTCTTTCACGAGATTTCTCACGCTTATTCCCGCATTGGATATCAGCACGTCTATGCCGCCGATGATTTCATCCACCTTCAAAAATCCTTCCTTTACGCTTGCAGGATCGCTTACATCGACTCTCACTCCTCCTGTTAAGTCCGGGTTGTCTTTCAAAACCTTCTTCAGAGCGTCTTCATTCCAATCGAATATGACAACTTTTGCTCCCTCTTTGGCAAAACGTTTGGCTGTTGCAAAGCCTATGCCGCTTGCTCCGCCGGTGACTACAACCCTTTTCCCTTGAAATTCATCATACTTAGCCATTATGATCCCCCTTTCTTAACTTTATTTAGTTTACGATGTTGCATAAAACATGCCAAATCTATTATATCATAGTCATAAGCATATTTAAGCATTTTCAGGCTGTCTTTATTGAATATTCCGCAAATTCATGCCATATATGGCAAACTATTTGTCATGCAATTCACAATTTATGCAATATTAATGCCCATTTCTCGGCTTGATTCCAGTATAAGCCTTGGCATGATGATTGCAATAATTATATATATTTATTGATATAGGAGGAAATAAGCATGAGCGATCATTCTCGCCCGACATGGATGGAAATAAATCTGGGCAACCTTGCATACAACTGCAGAGAAGTCAGGAAGCTGGTAAGACCTGAGACCATGATAATGGGAATAGTAAAAGGGAATGCCCAGGGGCACGGAGCAGTAAAGGCAGGGGAGGTTATGCTGAAAAACGGTATTGACCGGTTTGGAGTAGCCATGTTATCAGAGGCTGTCGAGCTCAGAAAAGCATATAAGGAAGTTCCTATCCTGATACTTGGCTATACACCGGCATACCAGGCCAAAGAAGTGATAGAAAATGAAATAACTCAGACAATCTATTCCTACGAGTCGGCAGAAGCTTTTTCCAGGGCAGCCGCAGAGCTTGGGAAAACTGCAATATTCCACATCAAGCTTGATACCGGGATGAACAGGATCGGCATGAAGGCTGATGAAGAATCGATCGATGAAATAATTAAGATATCAAAACTTCCCAATATATTCATAGAAGGCATATTTACACATTTTGCCGTTGCAGATGAAGACAGAGCCTTCACATATAAACAAGCGGAAAGATTTAATCATGTAGTGGAGGAGTTAAAAGTAAGGGGCCTGAAAATTCCCATAAAACATGTGTCAAATAGTGCCGCCATAATGGATATGCCCGGATTGAACTATGATATGGTAAGGGCGGGCAGAATCCTGTTAGGCTATTGCCTTGAGCATGAGGCCAAAAAGAATGGTATAGGATTGAAAAGGGTCATGTCCTTATATACTGAGATATGCCATGTCAAAGAAATAGAAGCAGGTGAGGGCATCAGCTACGGTTTGAGATACAAAGCCGGCAAGAGAACAAAAGTGGCCACCCTTCCCATAGGGTATGGGGACGGATTTACCGGTACAGGAAGGATATTGATTTTGGTAAAAGGCCATCCTGTGAAAGTTATAGGAAGAATAACCATGGATATGACTATGGTCGATGTATCCGGGCTTGATGCTGCAGTCGGCGACAATGTAGAAATATGCCCGGAGCAATGGGAGGATTTTATGACTTTGGACATATTGATGTGGATCAGCCCCAGAATACCCAGGGAATATATTTGAAGAAAAATATATGCTGCATAAAATACTATCAACATTTTATGCAGCATATATGGCTTATGAAATGGTAAAATATCAGGCTTGAGCGAACACGACTTTGCCGCCGACAATTGTCATTTCAACTTTTATATTTTGAATATCGTCAGGATTTATAGCATATATATCCTCTGAAATAATTACCATGTCTGCATACTTGCCCGGTTCAATGGAACCTTTCACATTTTCTTCAAAGGACGCATAAGCCGAACCCATTGTAAATCCATAAAGAGCCTGGTCGATCGTCAGCCTCTGTTCAGGCAGCCAGCCGTCCTCCGGATATCCTTCATAATCCTTTCTTGTGACTGCAACATAAATGTTCTTCATCGGATTCAGCGAATCCACAGGGCAATCTGATGATATGGCTACATGGACACCATTATCAGCTAAATACCTATAATTATATGTGGTTTTTGACCTTTCCTTTCCCACCCTGTCTTCAATCATATGCAGATCATTATTCAAGCATATGGGTTCGGCATAAGCTATGACATTTTGTTCTTTGAATTTCTCGAGCAGCACTTCATCTGTGATCTGCAAGTGTATAATTCCAAATCTCGGATCCTCTTTTGGGTTTTGTTCCTGAGCCTTCTTGAAGGCCTCAAAGCACATATACATCGCTCCATCGCCTATTGCATGTGTTGCTATCTGCATTCCGCCATTGTGGGCAGTTATGACCAATTCATTCAACTCGTCCTGAGTGAACACGCTTATTCCCTTTGTCGAGGGGTCATCTGCATAGGGGTTGCATAGGTATGCTGTTCTTGCTCCCAACGACCCGTCCGTCAATAGCTTTAAGGGGCCGATTTTGAAATATTCATCACCCTGGCCGGTTTTATATCCAAGGCTCAAGAATTGTTTTAATCTTTCGATCTGGGGCAGCAGGCATTGCTCATATACTCTAACCGGCAAGGCCCCTTCTTTTGCAAGCTCCTTATATGCCTTTATTATCTTTTGATAATCCTTGCTTGCAAAGGTTTCAAAATCATCGGTCTGAATCGAAGTCACCCCATAACCGGCAGCTATCCGGGCAGCATCCTTCAGCATTGCTTTCATATCTTCCACGCTGGCATCCGGTATGATTTCATATATCATATATCTTGCCGTCTCTCTGAACATCCCCAGAGGTTCACCCTTTTCATCCACATCAAAATGTCCGCCCAACGGCTGAGGCGTTTTGCTTGTGACACCCGCTCGCTCTATTGCCATGGTATTTGCCGCCACGGCATGTTCGCAGATTCTTGTAAAGCATATGGGATGTTCAGTGGAGATCCTATCCAGATCATGCCTGGTGAGTTCTCTTTTTTCTTCAAATAAAATTTGATTCCATCCTCTTCCCAAAATCCATTCTCCTGGTTTTGGTTTATTTTCTTTTATAAAGCTCTTCGCTCTCTCAATAATTTCATCAATTGATTTGGCACCGCTGCAATCAACCTTTTTCAAGCTGTATGCATAATTCAACAAGTGCATATGACTTTCATTAAAACCCGGCAATACCATTTTACCCTTCAAGTCGATGACTCTTGTATCATCGCTCCTTAAAGAAAATATTTCATCATCTTTTCCGGCTTTAACAATCCTTCCATCCTCTATAGCCACAGCTTCCGCAATTGTTCTCGAAGAATCCATGGTAACAACTTTGCCGTTCATTAAAATCAGATCCATACAATCACCTTCTTATTTATTGTCCTTTTTGTCAGCATCATAGACCAGTTTGCCATCAATATATGTCTTTAGAACTGTGACATCTTTTATCTCATCAGGATCGATTTCAAATAGATCCTCAGATGATATAATAAAATCAGCTAATTTCCCTTTCTCTATTGAACCTTTAATATTTTCCTCGAAAGAAGCATATGCTGCACCTTCAGTAAAGCCACTGACAGCCTGTTTTACAGTTAGCTTTTCATCAGGATACCAGCCGCCTTCAGGATGTCCATTCAGATCCTTCCTTGTGACTGCAGAATAAATTCCATATACAGTATCCGGCAATTCTACCGGACTATCTGAACCTAATGCCACTTTTATGCCTTTTTCTAAGAGAGTCCTCCAATTATATGATCTTATGACTCTGCTATGCCCGAGCCTTGCCTCAGCCATATGTATGTCATAATTTAAGAATATTGGCTGTACATTAGCAATGATATCCAGTTTCTTAAACTTATCAATAATCTCATCATCAGTAATTTGGCAATGAATTATGTTGCAACGCAAATCCTTACCTTTTAATGTTTGAGGCAGCTTTTCTATAGATTCTATAAGCATATGAGTAGATTTATCACCTATTGAATGTGCTGCAATTTGCATTCCTGATTCAGCCGCAAATTTGATCAGATCATCCAGCTTCTCTTGTGTATATTGAGGAATTCCGGTTTTAGTTTCATCATCACTGTATGGTTCTTTTAAGTATGCTGTTCTCGTGCCTAAATTTCCATCTGCAAGTATCTTCAGCGGACCTATTTTGAAATGTTCATTCCCTTTGCCTGTCCTGTAGCCTTTATTGGTAAAAACCTTCAGCTCTTCCACGGATGGAAGCAAGCATTGTTCGTATATTCTAATAGATAACTTTCCTTCATCGTTCATTTCTGTGTAAGCATCGATAACATCCTGCCATTTTACTCCCGGAAGCATAAAATCGTCAGTTTGTGCAGAAGTTATTCCTCTTGATAATAAATATTTTGATGCTATTTCTATATATTTCTTAATAGTATCTTTGGTCACAGCAGGGAGTTGGGCATAAACATATTTCATAGCACTTTCTCTGCAGATTCCAGTAGGTATTCCATTTTCATCTATATCAAATATCCCATTTTCTATTTTATTATTATCCTTGTTAATACCGATGCTATCCAGTGCTCTGCTGTTTATGACGCACATGTGATAGCAGCCTCTTGTCAGGCATATATTATGCTTGGCAGAAATCTTATCTAAATCACTGCGTGAAGGGAGCTCCTTAACGTCAAAATAATCCTCATTCCATCCTTTTCCGGTGACCCATGCTCCGGATGGGATACTATTTTCAGAAATATAGCGCTTTACTTTACCGATCAACTCTTCTTTTGATTTTACTCCTGCAAGGTTGCATTCGTATAAATTAGCTCCAAGCATGGCTAAATGCATATGGCTATCTATAAATCCCGGATACACCGCTTTATTTTCTAAATCTATAATACTGTCAGCCTCGTTTATATAATCGGACATCTCCTCATTTGCGCCAATCTTCTCAAACTTCCCATCTTTGATATACATGGCTTCAGCTACCATATCATCTTTATTCATCGTATATATTTTCCCGTTTAGTAGTATTAACTTCAATATGATCACGTCCTTACAAATATAAACTATATTAGCAAGAATAGCTCTTACCTTCATATGGCATAAAGCATCCCTAAAGATAAGGAGCTATCCCTCCTATATAGTATAATCAAATTATTTCTTAAGGCTAATTATCAGCTATTCCCTCTTTAGCATCAATAGGTCTATACGTCTTATTGCTATATATCGCCCCAGTCTTCCATTGGAACAAACCCAGCCATGCAAATATAATAGCGACCAATGGGGAAATCCAATTCAAGAAAGCATAGGGCAGATAAGATATGGTAGGTACGCCTAAAGCGCCTGCAAAGAACAATGCGCATAGATTCCACGGAACTAAAGGTGAAGTCATGGTTGCCGAATCCTCCAATGTTCTGGATAGAGTCTGAGGCAGCATATCCTTATCTTTGTATGCCTGAAGATACATCCTTCCTGTCAGAACAAGAGACATATATTGGCTTGAGGTGACTATATTCAGACCAATTGCGGTGAGCACTGTTGAAGTAACCAATGAACCCACGCTCTTTGTTAGAACTTTGAATTTTTCAAGAAGTACGCTGAGCACCTGTGTTTTTTCAAGTATGGCACCATAAGGCATAACAATCAAGGTCAATGTAACTGTATAAGCCATATTTTGCAGTCCGCCTCTGCTAAGCAATTTATCTACGGAGGCTATACCCACATTTGATGCGAATCCGGTATCCATTATCGTGGTGATTGATGATATCGTTTCTCCTTGAACGAAAACAGCAATGAGAGCTGCTATTATGGCTGAAAAAAGTAAACTGATCAGTGCAGGGACTTTTTTAATCGCAAGGATGATTACTAATATTGGTGGGATCCACACAAGGAAATTTAAATTAAAGGTTTGTTTTATCACTTCCAAGGTTGTATTTATTGAAGAAACATCCAAAGTATCGCTGCTGTACTTAGCACCTATTATCCCATATAATATCAATGCTATTATTAACGAAGGGGTGGTTGTATAAAGCATAGATTTAATATGATCGAACAGATCGCCTTCGGCAATAGCAGGTGATAAGTTAGTCGTATCGGACAAAGGCGACATCTTATCTCCAAAATATGCCCCTGATACGATTGCACCGGCAGTGATCGCAGGATTAATTCCCAGCCCTTCTCCTACAGCTATTAATGCCACCCCGATGGTTCCGCCCGTAGACCAGGAGCTTCCTGTAGAAATTGATACTACGCAGCATACAAGACATGCTGTTACCAAGAATATTTTTGGGTTTATTAATTTTAATCCCCAGTATATTATAGCCGGTACAGTTCCGCTGGCCATCCATGATCCCATGACCATACCTATAATAAACAATATCAGTACTGTTGTTATAGCCATTTTCCCGCCATCTTCAATAGAAGATATTATGAAATCCCATTTTACACCACTATATAAAAGCGCCGCTATGGCTACAGCCATTGAAATTGACATAGCTATATGGACCGGAATCCCTAAAAATCCTAGAGAAGCACCCATTATAACCAAAAGAGAAATTACAATAAATAAACATATACCAAAACTCGGACTGTTGTTTTCTTTCATTTTTAATCCTCCTCTGAGAGCATATAATAGCTCATTTTTTATAAATCTTTCGAATCATTCATTTTGTTTAAGTATAGCCGCGAAATCCTTACATCAAATCTCCTGCTCTCATTTCTGACAAAGCCAGCTATGGGAATCCTGTTTCGTCTGCAACTGCAACCCTTTTTCCTTGAAGTTCTTCATATTCAGCCACTATAATTCTCCTTTCCTGATTCTATTCAACTTATAATGTTGCACAAAACATGCCAAATCTATTACGTCATAGCCAACAGCATATTTAAGGGTTTTCAAGGATGTTTTTATTGTATAGCACATAAATCCATGCCATATATGTCAAAGTTGTTGTCATGCAATTCATAATTTATGCAATATTATGCACAGTCTTCGATATATTTGATCATGCTCATATCGATAAAAGAAGGAATTTTGAAAGAAATGGAGAAAATTTATGTAAGAGCATAATAATGTCTGGAGATGTATTAAATGGATATGATATCGTATATTGGAAATTTGTGCGAAAGGTATAGCATATATTATAATATGAGTAGAGATGTGATTATTCTAAATGAATCTATCGATATTATGGCTAAATTCAAGGATGTGCACGGAAGAACCTTCCTTGGACCTAAGGATGTGATAGATTCCTATGAAATCAATGAAATATGCTATGTTAAGCATATAGAAAACATAAATGTCATATCCCTTTCAGATTTCACCGACTTTCTGAAAAAAGCAGTTGAAAATTATGTTGAACCTAAAAGAGATCATATGTGCACATATATAACAGGCGTCGCAGTCACACAAAGCAATATCAATGATGAGCTCATACATATCATTAAGAGATTTAAATACAGCAAATCTTATTTATTCTCCCTCCACGGTTGGAGTGAAATCAGGCTTTTGGTTATTAACCCCGACAAAGAACAAATTATTACTAATAAACCTGGTAAGAAGGTAATCAAGTTCTATAGCTTTTGATGGAGGCTTGAATCAGTTTACCTGATAATATTCTCAACTCCCAATGGAGCTGGGTTTATTATAATAAAATCTTAGGGGGGTATTTTATGAACTCATTAGTACTTCTTTTATTAGGCTTGGCTTTGTTCTTCATCGCCTATGTCAGTTATGGCGCCTTCCTGGCAAAGTCCTGGGGCATCGATCCCTCCAGAAAGACACCTGCCAATGCTTTGAGGGACGATGTTGACTACTGTCCTGCCAACCCTAATGTTCTCCTGGGCCATCACTTTTCATCCATTGCAGGCGCAGGCCCTATAACCGGACCTATTCTGGCATCTGTATTCGGTTGGCTTCCGGTTTATCTTTGGATAGTGATCGGAAGCATATTCGTAGGCGGCGTCCATGACTGGGGTTCTCTATTCGCATCAATAAGGCACGAAGGAAAATCCATTGGTGAAATAATAAGAGTCAACCTCGGTCAAAAGGGAAAAATGCTTTTCAACATCTTTGCATGGCTGACACTCGTACTTGTGGTAGCAGCATTTACAGACATATGTGCAGGCACCTTTGCTTTTGATCCTGCCAAAGGGGATTTGACCGGAGCAAGGGCTGGTACTGCATCGGTTCTATTTATTTTCTTAGCAATGGGCTTTGGTTATTTTGTTTACAGAAAAGGAGCAAGGCTCAGTGTTTCTTCGGTTATCGGCGTAGCTCTTTTATTCTTCTGTATTTTCTTAGGCTATAGCTTCCCTGTTCTCAAGCTTTCCAAATTGGCCTGGAATGTGATCCTCATAATTTACATCTTTGCCGCATCGACATTGCCCGTATGGCTTCTCCTTCAGCCAAGAGATTATTTATGTTCCTTCTTGCTTTATGCGATGCTGATAGGGGGAGTAATAGGAGTATTTCTCGTCAGACCGGAAATAGTCATATCAGCTTCCAACGGCTTCACAATCGGCGAAGGCAGCAAGGCCCAGTATCTGTTCCCCATGCTGTTTGTAACGGTCGCTTGCGGTGCTATATCAGGCTTTCATTCCCTCGTAGGCTCGGGAACAACCTCAAAGCAGATAAACAATGAAAAGGATTCCAAGCTCATTGGCTACGGCGGAATGCTTATAGAGGGAGTAGTCGCTATTTTGGCATTGATTTCAGTAGCTGCATTTAAAGATGCAGCCGGAACCCCGGCAATCATATTCTCCTCGGGGATTGCCACCTTTATGAATAGCTTCGGCCTTCCCGTTGAAGTAGGAAAAGTATTTGTAATCCTTGCCTTCTCAGCCTTTGCTTTGACCAGCCTTGATACGGCAACCAGAATCGGAAGATATGTTTTCCAGGAATTCTTTGATAAACCGGATGGAACCACAGAAAAGACCAACGGCTCAAATATGTATGTTGCTACTGCCGTCACAGTTGCTGCTTCATGCCTTCTTCTCCTTTACGGCTACTCCAAGATCTGGCCTATTTTCGGATCGGCAAATCAGCTTCTGGCCGGGCTATCCTTGCTGGCACTGACAGTCTGGTTTGCAAACACCGGAAAGGATTACATGATGACTATGATACCCATGATATTCATGTTTGCAGTCACATTGTCCGCCCTGGTAATACTCGTTAAAAACTTCTTTGCAGCAGGGAATATCATACTTGGCGTTCTTGCCGTTGTCCTGTTTGTGCTGGCTGTATACTTGATCTACACTGCGGCACATACAATGAAGGAAAAGAAGTCCAAGAACTTAAGCGCATAATAAATGGGGGCTGCTGCCCCCATTTATATTTTAAAAGAATATATGTGTCAAATACTGATCTATCAATATCAATGCGCCTAATGCAAATACATAATAAGAAAAATATCTCATCTTGCCCTTCTTTAATACATTCAACATATATCTGATGGATATGTATCCGAATATAACCGCAAATATGAAGCCTGCTCCCAAGCTCATAGAATCCAGGTTTCCTACCCCTGCTTCCAGCACATCCTTCATATCAAATACCGCTGCCCCAAGTATGGCAGGTATTGACAGCAGAAATGAAAATCTGGCTGCAAAATCCCTGTCCATATGCCGGAATAATGCTCCCGATATGGTAAGGCCCGATCGTGATACAGCCGGCAGTATTGCCGCCCCCTGCATCAAGCCGACAAAAGCCGCATCCAGCAAGCTGGTTTCTTCCGCATCCTTATATCCCTTTCTCAAGCTGTCTGCAAAGTACAGCACCAGTCCGGTTATAAAAAATTCAAAGCCTAATGTGTTGCCGCTGGCAAACACCTTCTCAAAAAAGTCCTTGAAGGCCACTCCAATGATAGCTGTAGGTATAGTCCCCGCAATAAGCAGCAGTGTGAGCCTTTGGAAGGGTCTTCTCAGTATTGAGGCTATATCTTTCCAAAAAACCGCAAATACTGCCGCAAGAGTCCCCAGATGAACCACTATGCCGAAGGTCAGTGAGGGCTCAGCCACTCCAAATATCTTTTGAAAAAGCACCAGATGGCCGGAGCTGCTGATAGGCAAAAACTCTGTAATACCTTGTATGATCCCGAGCAATATGGCTTGAATGAAAGTCATTTCGTCAACCCCTCTTCCTTATGATTTTTGTTGTCTTAACTGATAACAATTGCAAATGCCCTGGGGCACTGGACTTAGTCGCCCTTGGACACTCACTGCCTATAGCGGTGGGAGTCTTAGGGCGAGTTAGTTCAGTGCTGCACTCTTATATCAGTTAAGACAACTACGCCTAATTAAATTTATTGCACAAATCAATCTTTTTTTAGCAGTACTCCTGCGATATAGCCTTCCGTTTCTTTATCCAAAAGTCTCACCTTATACCATCTGTATCCCGATGAAAGGCCTCCGTCTTCGAGTATACGGACCCTTTCGCCCGCAGCCAGCTTGGTTATCACACCGTCGGAAGAAAGGTTGGGGGAGTTCCTCAATTTGCTGCCTTCCACCTTTACAGCAGCCTCATCACCTGCATTCAACTCGTATCCGGTGGTTTGTCTAACAGAAAGCTTATCCCCTAATTCATATATCTTGCCTCTGGCGGGCAGGCCGTCGCTGTCGAAGCCATGGGCTGAAATTTTATCCGCTGTAAAATATTCTTTATTGAAGCCTTTGATATTGTTAAACACTCTTTCTTGATAAGCTCCCTTCCAGGATGATCCGGGCATATTGACCTTGCTATATCCGTTGTAAGCCATAACAGCAAAATACCAGTTTTCCAGCACATCCGGATTCATATCCGATACTTTGGGCAAAGCTCCGCCGAAGCTGGAAAGCCATTTATCATAAAGTATCTTAGCCCCGACACGTATATCGAATTCGGCGTCGGTTTTCATCCTTTCAATATTCTCCGGGCCAAAGGTTTCCCCCGTGTATTGTATGGTTATAGAACCGTTCATAGGGGTTACCTGCATAATACCGATTCCGCCGTCAAAGGATATGACGGGTTCGCCCCAGACAAACTGCTGTCCCCGGCTTTCTATGTAGGCAATAGAGCTTATTATCTCATAGGGAACGCCTTCCTCTGCAGATATTTTTTTCAACAGCTTGTCGGTTTCTTCCTTGCTTATGCCATAGTATTTAAAAGGCCCCTCTGAGGCTTTATATGAGTATTTTCCGTCTTCTATAGCAAAATAAGCCTTTGTGTAGCTTACGGCTTCTCCCGCTTCATCATATGAAACGGACTTTTTCATTATTCTTCCGTCCTCAGTTATTCTAAGCTCGCCTATGTTATAGCCCTGAAGGCCTTCACCCAATACTTCTTTAATTTTATTCTGGCTTACCTCCAATATATACCATCTGTTTATGAAGCCGCTTTCCTTTTCCTTGAAAATAGGTATCATTTCCATTATCCCGTTCTTGTTTATATCTGAATTCAATATGTAGGATATATCCAGCGATTCACCCTTCAGCGGCTTCTTCCAGGATGAAAATAATCGCATTTTTTCCTTCTCCATACCAAACAGCAGGAATTGAACCTCATCAGCATTTTTATCCAAATTTACGAGCAAAGCTTCCTTTTTCCCGTCTCCATTAAAATCTGAAATGGAGCATTGGAATAATCCTTCATATGCTTTGTCTCCAAGCTTTACATTGATTCCTTTTCCCTTTGCCACTTCTATCTTCAGGTCTGCCGCCCCATCATCATTTAAATCCCGCTCGGCATAAACCTCCGTCTCCCGGTTCCATACCTCTGCAGTATTATCACAAAACATGGGAGTATACAGCATTGCCGATAGTATTGCTGCAAAAGCTGCAAATTTAATCTTTTCCATTTTTACCTCCTCTATACTATCCTTTGATTCCTGCTAATGTGTATTATACCATTTTTAGACGTGTACAGCCTTATAATTGATTCAAAAATTTAAAAGGGGCAGGTGCGAGACCTGCCCATACATAAGTCCTAAAACTTTCTTTCAAGCTGTTTCCCTATTATGTCCGTTATGGCATCCTTTCCAAAGCCGTCAGGCAAAGAATCCTTGAGCTTTATAGCCCTGCTTATATACTTCATCGCAAGGCCTTTCGTCCTATCAAGGCCCCCGCTTATCTTTACACATTCCAGGAGGCTTTCGCCGCCATCTTCTTCAATAGCTTCGATGGCTCTGACGGTGCGTTCCTTGTATGCGCTTTGCAAGGAGTATATTATCGGCAAGGTGAATATCCCCTGCTTTGCATCGCTGAGCAATGGCTTGCCCACAGTTTTTTCATCACCCGTAAAGTCCAAAATATCATCTACGATTTGAAAGGCCATGCCGATATTGCTTCCGATCTTAGATAGCTTTGAGGTCATTTTTTTATCGCAGCCCGCCTTGTGAGCACCTACGCCGATGCTCAGCGAGAAAAGAGCAGCCGTCTTCCCGCCTATTCTCTTGAGATATTTTCTCACATCCACGGTTTGATCGAATTTTTGTTCATTTTGATCTATCTCGCTGTCGCATATGAAAGCAATCGCTTTTGACAGATCCTTCATCATTTCCACCTCAGCCATATCCGCTACCAGCATAAAAGCTCTGGTAAACAGAAAATCTCCGCAATATACTGCGGTGTTTTTACCCAATGCGGATTGCATGGTTTTGGTGCCTCTTCTTGTCTCTGCGTCATCTACTATGTCATCATGTATCAAGGTGGCCATATGCATTATTTCTATGGAGGTGGCAAGGGGCACGACCGTTTCGCTTTTATAATCGCCGAATGTAGATCCTATTATAGTAAGGGCAGGCCTGAGCCTTTTGCCTCCGCTTTTTACAAAGTCCTTTAAGGATGCCTCCACCATCTTGCTTCTCGTCTTTAAAGTTTTTAAAAGATGCTCCTCAACCTTATTGAGTTCCATCGCCAAAAAGTCCTTGTTCCCCAAGGCCTATGCACCCCCTATCTTCAGAATCCTCTTTACCGGCTCCACGGTAAATTCAACAGTAAAGCCTATCAAAATTCCTGTTATAACTCCTGATATCAACAGCACCGGGAGATAATAAAAAAGATGAATATTTGATATAACCAGACTTGCAACTCCAATTTGACCTATATTATGAAATACTGCTCCAACGGTGCTTATAGTAGGTATGCTGAAAATATTCTTATGCTTCAGATACATATATGCCATCACAGAGCTGCTCAGAATACCGCCTGCCAAGCTGTAGAGAAAGCTTGAAAGCCCTCCTCCGAAAAGAGAGCTCAGCAATGTCCGCAATACAACTACTATAACAGCCTCCTTGAACCCAAAAAGCATTATGGTAATGAGGCTTATTATATTTGCAAGGCCAAGCTTAACACCCGGCACAGGGACAGGCACAGGTATAACCCTCTCAATGACATGAAGAACCAAAGCCTGAGATATTAAAATGCTCAATAAAACCATTTTTCTTGTTTTGGTCAAAAATAACACTTCCTATTGAGAAACACCATCTACATCGGCTTTTTCATTGCCTTCGATGAATACCTGAACTTTATTGGGCAGGCATACGATGCTCTGACCAACCCTATCGATGACACCGGTTTTCTGGCATATTTTATCCGGGCATACTACATCAGATACATAGGCTCCTTTGCTGTCCGCCTTTATATCTATATATCTCCCCTCTTCCAGTTCAATGTGAATCAGCTTTTCACTGCTTAGGTTTCTCATGTCGACCCTTTCATATTCCTTGCCGTTTACTGAAATCACCACTGTTTTGTTCCCGGTATCCTTATATAACAGCTTCAGTCCAAAATATGATATACCCGCTATCAGTACTATCAAAAGCAGCAATATATCCCCTTTTTTCAACTTCACAATCATCACCGACCTATGTTTCTCTTTATTTAAAGCCTTATATAATTTTATTTTAATATAAGGAAAATTTCAACATTTTCTGTATATTATTCATATATCATCTGAAAAATCCCGTTACCCATTCGACACTAAACTAAACCGCCCTAAGCCCCCGCCCCTATAGGCGGCGGGTATCAAAGGGCGGTTAAGTCCAATATGGACTCGGCTAACATTTTGTGAGGGTTCCCATCCCCCACAAAATGAAGTCTCGTTCAAGGTAACGGGATAAAATCAAGATCAGTCAAAGTACCAATATCGTTCTCTTGCAAATTTTGTATTGGTCCACCATTTCTTTATCCACGGTATGACGTAATGATCCAATCCGAAGGTCCTTCCGGCTCCGCCCATCAATGTTATGGCAGCAAATACATACCAAAGTATGTCATAACCGGCCATAGCGGATAGTACGAAGTTGGCAGTCAGTCCTATGGATGCTATTGATGCAAGGAAAGTGAACAGTCCTGCTATCAAAGCCAAACCGATGAGTATTTCCATGATCACTACGGAAGTCTGGAACAGCATTGCATTTGGTGCAACCACTGTGTCCATGAACCACTGATATATTGCAGGAGGAGCCGATAATATCGGTGCCGGTCCCGCCGCTGCCTGGGAGGCTGCTGAATTTCCCGCTACTTGTATGATCTTAATATTTCCGGGCTGCAGCCATCCTTCATTGACCTTATTAATGCCTTCAATAAGCCATAGTATGCCTACATATAGTCTCAGCGGGATAAGCCACAAGGATTGAGTCCTTTGTGCCAAGTGTCCGCCGACGAAGGATCTGCGGTCTTCCATATGGAAGAATTCATGTCTCAAATAGTTCCAGATAAGTCTCAGCCCGCCTACACCCCAGAGGTAGTGCATATTTACCAGATGCTTCATCATCATGGCGAAGAAACCGGACATCTGAACTCCCATAACCTCTGCAACACAATAATGGCTGCCTACGGAAACCATAAAGCCATGAGTATTCAGCTGGAATTTTTCTTTTTCCTTCTTTTCAATGTCTGCAATTATATTCTTGGCTGCACATGCACCTGTCTGAATTGCAGTTTCAACTATCTGAGGTATGGGTCTGCCGTTTATCTCATAGTAGGCATTGTCGCCTACAGCATATACATTCTCTTTGTCAGCCGTCTGCAAATAATCATTTACTTGAACCCTGTTTCTCTTCCCTTCAGTAAAGCCTGTTTCCATGTTGAAAGAGTTGCCCTGTACTCCGCAAGTCCAGATCAATGTATCGGTTTCCATCCTGGTGCCGTCTTTAAGCTCGATACCATTTTCATCAGCTTTGACGATGGCGGCGCCTGTGAGAACCTTAACACCCTTTTTCTCCATAAACCTCTTGGCTTTCGCCTGAAGATTCGGCTTTAAAATGGGAAGTATGTTGGGCATAGCCTCAACATTGTATAAGGAAACTTCGGATTCGGGAATGTCGTGCTGCGCACAGAGAAGCTTTTTCCACTCCATGAGCTCCCCTACGACTTCTACGCCTGTGAATCCTGAGCCCGCAACGATTATAGTCAAAAGCTTCTTTCTCTTTGCAGGGTCTTTTTCTTCCCTTGCTCTCCTGAATACATCTTCAATATGCTGTCTGATTTTCAGCGCATCCTTCAAAGACCAGATGGTAAAAGCGTTCTCTTTTACTCCGGGGACACCGAAGAATGCAGGCTCACTGCCCACGCCCAAAACCAGGTAATCATATTCGTAGCTTGTCCTTTCAGAAACCACCGATTGTTTTTCATGGTCAACCTTTATTACTTCTTCAGTAACCAGTTCAACCTTTGTGGCTTTAAAAACCTGATACAGGTCTACCATAACACTTTCTTTCTGTGTTCTATGTCCTGCAATCTCATGAAGCTCAGTAAGAAGAGTGTGATATGGGTTTCGATCGATCATTGTTATTTTTACGCTGCTGTCATTCTTAAATCTTTTGTTTAAAACCTTAGCCGCTTCAACTCCGGCATACCCGGCGCCGAGAATAACAATTTTAGTTTTTGCTTCCATTTTACCCCTCCTAAGGTTAATTGATCACTGAACTAATCCGCCCTAAGACCCCCGCCTATAGAGGCGGCAGGTGCCCAAGGGCGGCTAAGTCCAGCATGGACTCGACTAACATTCAGTGGGGGCGGACCCCCTACCGAATGAAGTCTCATTCAATAAGAGATGAGACAATCCAAACCCAAATAATTCTAAAGTTAGTATAATGTCCTGGTGCAAATGTATGAGATTATAATTTCAAAATATTTTCTGTCCAAATTATATGCAGGAATTTACCATTTTCAGGTTTAAGTCTTTCTCTGTTCTCTTATTACCGGTTCTGCATGTTTGAGAATTATCTAACAACCAGAACCGCAATATCACTTGCCTACTCTACTATAGTATATAATTATTTCCGACATATTTCAATGCATATTTCTTTCAAAACAGAACTTTTTTCTATCCAAAATATATTCATGAGCAAACAAATAATATTCATTTGTCTATTGGCCGATACTATGATAAAATTCTATTGTGAAAATTTATTTTATCTCATATTTGGAGGTTTGCATATGAGGCTCAGAAACCATAGATTGGTTAAAATAATATTAATATTTTCTTTGACGGCTTCTCTATTGATCGGCTGCAGTCCCAAGGAGCAGGCCAAGGCTCCTTTAACAAAGTCCAATTATCTTTTGGGCACTTTGATAGAGATAACACTGTATGACCATCAGGATGAAAAAACTATTGATGCAGCTTTCGATCGGATCAGGGAAATCGAAACCAAAATGACAATAAACAGTGAGAATCCAAGCCAGATCACCAAGCTCAACGATGCCTCAGGCTCCCATGAGGTAGAGCTCAGCGAGGATACTTTTTATGTATTGGAAAAGGGCAAATATTATTCTGAAATTTCCGGAGGAGAATTTGATATCACCATAGGTCCTATAGTCAAGCTTTGGAATATAGGCACAGAGTATGCGGCGATTCCCGATCCTCAAATTTTGGCCGACAGCCTTAAGCTTGTAGATTACAATAAGCTTACGCTTAATAAGGATAAGCTCACTGCAAAGCTTGAGGCAGAAGCTATGAAGGTCGATCTGGGCGCCATAGCAAAGGGCTATGCCGCCGATGAGGTTGCATCCATACTCAGAGATCACGGTGTGAAGCATGCCATCATCAATTTGGGCGGAAACATCCTTACCATGGGAAGCAATGTCAGCGGCAATCCGTGGAAAATAGGAATACAGGACCCATATCATCCTCGCAATGATTATATAGGCATAGTGAATGTGACGGATAAAACCGTTGTAACTTCGGGAATATATGAGAGATATTTTGAACAGGACGGAAAGAGGTATCATCATATACTCGAACCAAAAACAGGCTATCCTGCTGACAACGGCTTGGCAGGAGTCTCAATCATTGCTGACAAATCCATCGACGGCGACGGGCTATCCACCTCCGTATTCGTGCTTGGCCTGGAAAAGGGCATGAAGCTGATAGAAAGCCTGGATAATGTGGAAGCCTTGTTTATCACGACAGATAAAAAGATTTATATGACCAAAGGCTTCAAAGCAGTGTTTACACAGACCAATAACGAATATAAAGTAATGGAATAGGGAACGGAAACCACGGAAGGTCACTGATTTTTACACAGATTAGCACGGCAAGGATTTTATATTATAAGGTTCTTCACAATCAATCCACAATTTTCAATAATCCTGCTATAATTGCCGCTCCGAGTGAAGGCAGAGGTTTTGCTAAAATTAGCATTGAGATATTGGAACGGATATTATTAAAAAGCAAGAATAATACCCTCCGTGAAAATCCGTGGTTTAATCCGTGCTAATCCGTGTTCCCCGTTCCCCTTCAACCTTTCGGCTTGAATACCAATGATGCTAAAAATCCAAATATTATAGCAGATGATACTCCTGCACTAGTGAGTTTAAATATGCCTATAAGCACTCCTATAGGACCATGTTGATCAAGCTCCTCCAGGGCTCCCTTCAAAAGAGAATTGCCAAAACTGGAAATTGGCACTGTGGCTCCTGCACCGGCGAATTTTACAAGAGGCTCATATAAGCCTAAACCTCCCAGTATTGCTCCTGCTACAACAAGAGCACTCATTGTATGAGCTGGAGTCAACTTAAACACATCCATCATTATTTGACCGATAACACATATTAATCCGCCTACAATAAACGCCCAGATAATTTTTTCCAAGGTTAAACCTCCTTACATCTCAATAGCTACAGCATGTGCTATACATGGTATGGTTTCTTTCTGCTGATAGGTTAAAGGTGAATGAAGCGCTCCTGTAGCAACTGCCAGCATCTTTTTAATCTCTCCGCTTCTCATCCTATTTAAAAGATGCCCATATACAGTTACAGCAGAACTAGCACAGCCACTCCCTCCGGAAAGAACCTCCGGTTGCTTCTTACTGTCATATATCATCATGCCGCAATCTCCAAAAATCTTTACCGGAATTCTTATTCCATTCTCAAGAAGCTTATCCAGTGCAATCTTATGTCCTATAGAGCCCAAATCACCGGTCACTATTATGTCATAATAATCCGGTTCTATGTTCATATCTCTGAAATGAGCTTCTATGGTATCTACTGCAGCAGGCGCCATAGCGGCACCCATATTGAAAGGATCTGTTATTCCCAAGTCAACTATCCTCCCGATAGTTGCCGATGTAACCTTTGGCCCAACACCTTGAGATGCCAATAAGCATGCTCCTGCTCCTGTAACAGTCCACTGAGATGTGGGAGGCTTTTGTGAGCCATATTCAGTAGGATATCTATATTGCTTTTCTGCACAGCAATTGTGGCTCGAGGCTCCCGTAAGTACATATTTGACCTTTTGCCCATCAATAAAGGATGCAGCTATGGTCAATCCTTCCATGGAACTGGAACAGGCACCATATATACCTAAATAAGGAATGCCCATGGTTCGGGCAGCAAAGCTGCTTGATATTATTTGATTTATCAAGTCACCACATATCAGCATCCCTACGTCATACTTGCTAACGCCTGCTTTTTCCAGGGCTTTCATAGCTGCTTGCTCCAGCATCATCCTTTCAGCTTTCTCAAAGCTGTCCTGTCCAAGATATACATCTTCATGTATCACATCAATATCCTTAGCTAATGGCCCTTCACCCTCAAAGGGCCCAGCTATGGTTGCAGAAGATATAATAACGGGTTTAGACTCAAAAATAAAGCTTTGATTACCCTTTATCATCTGAATACCCCCATATAGTTTAATAGCATTTTTATGATGGCGACAGCAAAAGCAGAAAAAGTGCCAAATACGATCACAGGTCCTGCAATTTTAAACATATTTCCTCCTACACCTAAAACATAGCCTTCACTTCTATGCTCTATGGCTGCTGATGAAATTGTATTGGCAAAACCTGTAATAGGTACTGCAGTTCCCGCTCCGGCCCATTGAGCGATATTATCGTAGATTCCTAAGCCTGTAAGCAGTATGGATATTATTATTAGTGTTGCTGCCGTAGGATCGCCAGCATTCTTTTCTGTGAAGCCAAAATAGCGTATATACATAAGCTGAATGATTTGCCCAAAGGCGCATACGCCTCCTCCGATGACAAATGCTTTTATGCAATTCGTTAAAACAGGCCTTTTTGATTCTCTCTGCTGTGCAAAATCTTTGTACTTTTGCTGCTCCAGATTTAATTTATCATCTTTATTGCTTGACAATCATATTACCTCCCAATCAATATCCATACTTATTGTTTGCAGCAATTCATAAAAATATTAACAATTTAAAATATCTAATAACCGATATGGATCAGATGGAATTTAGTGAACTTTTCACTCCAGCCGAAGTCAAAGGGGACATGATATCGATCGCTGGTGTGGGAATTTATCATGGGATATCCTTTTGAATCCTTGGCGGTTATTATTGAAAAATGATCTATCTTGCCGTCTTTTTCGTAGCACAGCAAATCTCCAACCTCGATTTTCCCCACAATTCCTATGGGATAGTCTTCAATAGGCTTGGTCAATTCCTTATAGGTGCCCTTCTTTATCAATCTGCCCTTGCCGCTGTACAGGATATAATTCCAAAAAGCGTTGGCATTTACGAAGGCTGCGCTGCCCTGTGCTTTTCCATATTTGGGATAGGTAGCAAACCAGGTTCCGTCAAAGGGGATGCCTCCTCCTTCTTCCTTATCTCCTATGCATTGTGATACATAGTTGGTGCAATCTCCCCCAATGCCGTTATAGTCCTGATATTTAGAATTATATTTAAAATCATTGCCGCTGCCCCAGGCAATACCGCAATATTTATCAGCATATTGAGCGGCTTTTTCTCTATCATATTTTGAGTTTTGAGATTTTACCTTTGAAGCCGGAGCAGTTAGCTCAGAGCCTGCCCCTACGTACATCCCGCTATAGGAATACAAGGCTTCCTGGAGAAAATCCGTATACCAGTCCTTGCTCAGCAGCCATTTGTCATCTTTATTGACCAATCCCACGTTATGCCTTACGCCTGTGCCAAAGGTATTCACCGTCTGGTTTATGTCGTCCTTGTATATATACTCAAATTTATAAGTCTCTGTAAGAAAAACAGAATACATGCCGTCCTTTTTAGTTATTTTTCCTAAATATACAGATGATTTAATATCAATAAGCTTGATTCCCCTTGCCTCGGACCAATCATGAAGATACTTTATTCTTTTAGCTTCGTGCTCGAAGGACCAAAGTGCATATTTCCTCGATGTATCGTAGCATTCTCTTAAAGCCTTCCAATCACCGCTGATCATCGCTTTACATCTCTCATCGTATACGCTCTGAATAATGCCTGCGATTTGCTTTTCATCTAAGTCGGCGGTATCGCACCATGCAGCCTTCAAAGCAACCGATGAGAATATCAATATAAAAAATGCGGTTATTTTCCATTTTTTAAATCTCCTGTTCATTTTTATCAATCCCTTCAATGTAAAATTAAATCAGATAAATATAGTCTACTCAAAAAAATAAAAAAAATAGGCTTCACAGCCTATTTTTATCAATGGTGGGTAAACCTTTTTTTTGCAATCAACTCAAAAGCTTTTTTATAAGCTCCTTTGTCGCTTAGGTATAATCTGAATTTACCGGATAGCCTTTTATTATAAACCAATCGCTTGCAATTCAATTTATTACAGCCAATAAATCTTTCATTTTTTATTACCTCAGCATCATATCTGATGTCTCCAGACATACGCAACACCTCTTTCCGATACCATCTTACTCCTGAAATCAATTATGGTGATATTATTTTTAATGCTACCATAGTATAATATTACATGTCAAACCTGAAGATATGATT
>NZ_JAJEKE010000025.1 GCF_024363565.1 Lutispora saccharofermentans
CCATATAGAAAAGGTTATGAGGGATGCCGAAGATAAAATGGTAAACTACCTTAAGGAAAAATATTTTTACAACATTGTCTAAAAGATGTGCTAAAAACATTTGCAGTTATAATAACTGCTCATTTTTTAAAACAATTAGGGATATTTACAGTCTGCATTATATCTTATAGGAGGTTTTATTATGAATCATATTCTTCATTGCAATCAACAAGATCAAAAGTTTTTAACCAAAATTGCTTTTTTAGATAGTAAGCAAAGGGAAAGTCTCATACCACCTGAATTACTGATTCAACAAATGCCCATTAAAAAAAATCATACTTTACTCGATGTCGGTGCTGGCACTGGTTTTTTTACAATTCCAATGGCAGAAAGTACAACTAACAAAGTATATGCTATAGATCCTGATCAACGTATGCTCAGAGTAATCAAAGATAAGGCTAGGGAAAAAGGACTTACAAATATTATGCTGATTCAAGATTATATCGAGGACCTAAGCATCGAAAGTAACAGTGTTGATTTTGCTATGGCTTCCTTAATACTACACGAAGTAAGCTCACTTACAAAAGTACTCTCTATTATTTTCGAGGTACTAAGAAAAGGAGGGCACTTGTTATGTATAGAATATGAAAAAGATGATTTAATAATAGAAGGACCACCCATGTCAATTCGTATTAGCTCAGAAGAGCTCAAAAAAACATTGTCGTTAATTGGCTTTGAAATTGTTAAAAAGACAAAAATTAATGATGCTATATATACTGTTTTAGCAGTTAAGAGGGAGATGTAAATGATGAATGCAGATAACGATACACTTATTACCATGCCTGTCGGCAGACTATTACTCAAATTTTCACTTCCTGCTATTGCTGCTATGATTATAAATTCTTTATATAATTTGGTGGACAGAATATTTATCGGCAGAATTAGTGGTCTTGCCATGACAGGAATAGGATTGAGTTTGCCTTTTATGTTAATGCTATCCGCCATAAGTTCGTTGGTTGGAATAGGAGCCTCAGCATCTTATTTATCAGATTTTCTTCTTTAAAAACAATACTTTTTAATACAAAGCCTAGTAATCTTGAAGTAGTATTTGCAAAGAATCTAGTTGATATATCAATACTTGAGCCACGGGCTTTTAGTAAAGTTATTATTTCTCTAATATTTACTCCAATATTAGCAAGTGCTTCTGGAGAATCAAACATTTTTTTGAACCATCCGACAGTTATCATTGAAGCCAGGCATTGAATGTCATCTGTCAATTCAATGCCTTATATCCTATCAAACCATTGATATTGCTAGCTTCTACTATTTCCCTAGCTTCACTATAACTTCAACGTGCCTCGACACGACAGAATGAATGTCATATCGCCATGCACGTTCGTGGAAACATAATCCACTGCACTTTTTAACGATAACTACTATCGTTAAAGGGTTTATCGATAAACTGAAATTTGGCTCTATTTCACGATTTTCTCCAGAAATGCTCTGGCTTCTTTTACTCCACCGCATCTTTTGAACCCTTTCGAGATTTCGGTTGCCGCTGCTTTATAAGCACCATCATTCAGCACCTTCTTGATGGCATTCTTAATCTCCTCCACTGACCTTCCGGAAGCTGGCAGCATCACACCTGCCCCCAGTTCTTCCGTGCGTTTTGCCACAGCCCACTGCTCCGGTGTCTGTGGTGACAGAACCAGCGGAACCTTGAAATACAATCCTTCTGATACAGAATTCATACCGCAGTGTGTGACAAATGCATCCGCAATATTCAATACCGCCATCTGATCCACAGAATCATACACCTGTATATTCTCAGGAAGATTCGTGAATTCATTGGTCGTCTCACCCATGGATACAATCACTTGATAGTCCGTTTCCCGAAGCGCTTCCACGCAGTTCTCATACATCTCCCTGTTGCTTACAACCGTACCCATGGAGATATACACCGTCTTCTCTGCAGCCTTTTCCATAGGATTCTTCACTGGACGAATGGATGGACCGATGAAGCAGTATTTATCAGAAAAAGTCTCAGCATAGGGCTGAAACTCTTTCGACGTATATACAATCGTATTGGTCTCATTGTCATTTGTAATCAGTTCTAAAAAGCTTTTTACCGGATATCCCATCTCTTGAAGCCTTTTCAACTGTCTTTTGATTTTTGGCAGAGCAAGAAGCGTGCTGAACAAACCTCTCATGCCCTGATCCATGTATTTCGCAGAGTATCGGTTAAATGCAAACGTGGTAGTGGAACAAACATAAGGAATTCCAAACTTCATTGCCGCCAATTTACCACTGAAAGCCATGGAATCCGCAACAATCAGGTCTGGCTTCATGTCCGGAATTACCCGACCCATCAGACCATCCATTGCCAAAGTGGATTCAACGATCAACTCGATGGAGAAAGCAAGATCCTTTCCTACTCTGTTGCCGCCTTCCTTTGCGTCGATATCAAGATCATATGCATCGCAGGGAACAAATGTCGCTCCCGTACCCTCAATCTTTTCTCTGAATTTCTCAAAAGAAAAATAAGTCACCTCATGTCCTGCATCAATCATCTCTTTCACAAGTCCTAGAGTAGGATTGGTATGACCGTGTGCAGGAATACAAAACCATGCAATCTTCATCTTACTCACCAGCCTTTCCAGCAGCACTCATTATCCTCCGAAGCATTTCTTCAAAAATTTCTGCCTTCTGCAGTACAATACCTTCACCATCTGATCCCATCACCACAAGCCTGTCGCCGCTTTTCAGATTAAAGGTATCACGTGCTTCTTTCGGGATAACAATCTGTCCCCTGTCGTTGATGGTAACCGTACACCAGATATATTTTCCCTTGGGAGCAGGCGGTAACTTCAATCCTGAATCAGTAGAGTTTTCACGCATCAGCGAATCAATAGTCGTCCCATAAAAATCCGCCAGTACCATACATTTTTCCACGTCCGGGATAGAAGTTCCCTTCTCCCATTTTGCATAAGCCTGTCGGGAAACACCGATCTGTTCCGCAATCTGTTCCTGGGAAAGTCCCTTGAGATTTCTTAATACAATCAGATTCTCACTTAACATATCTATTCACCTCAAATTCGTACATTTCATACATTTCTTAGTTCTATGAATATTATAATGTTTAGTTACGCAGATCACAACCAACCACACTTGTCAGAATTTACGAATTTTTGTTATTTTCAGTTGCATCAATTATTCTTTTCGATTTTATATTTATTAATGTTCTGTTATGTAAAAGTTATTATATAAATTTAGGAATAATCGCATTTGTTTTATCGACCCATTCTGACACACTAGGTGTGAATGTCAGCAAGTCTACTTGTTTTTTTAAGCGTTCCGATTCGAACACTTTACTTGTCTTCATGGCGAATGAAATTCAAATGAGCCTATCAATTCCTTTATAAAACACAATTCAAAATCTAACAAAAAAACTAGAGGATTTTTCATCCTGCCGCAGTGTACTCTTTGCACACCCTGTCGTTATTCTAGAGGTTCATTTTTGTGTCATCAATCCTGTCGCCTCAACCCAACCTCTGGTCTGCACCTATATGGACGCCTATTTCACCGTCGATATGTTTCCATATACACACTAGACTTGAGTAGATAAGATTGTTGTAGCCCCTACAAACCTTGATTTTAAGCCGTTTTCTAAAGACTACTTTCTTGACATAAGGCAAACTGTCTCAACATGCACAGTTTGTGGAAACTGGTCCACAGGCTGGATTTCTCTTACCGCATACCCCCGCTCCGACAAATACTTCAAATCTCTTGCCATGGTTGAGGGATTGCAGCTTACATACACTACTCGTTCAGGTGCCATTTTTGCTATAACCTGCAGCAGCTTTTCATCGCAGCCTTTGCGAGGCGGGTCCACTACGACCACATCTGCTTTGACACCTTCTTCATATAGCTTGGGAATAACAGTCTCTGATTCTCCCAGTATAAATTCCACATTATCAACCCCGTTGAGCTCAGCATTCGTCCTGGCATCCTCGATGGCCTGTCCGACTATTTCCACTCCATATACCTTTTTAGCCTTCTTGCTGAGGAATAAGGATATGGTTCCTATGCCGCAATAGGCATCTATGACCGTCTCTTCACCTTTAAGGCCCGCGTATTCAAGGGCCTTATTGTATAAGGCTTCTGTTTGTACAGGGTTTACCTGGAAAAAGGAGAGAGGAGATATCTTAAACTTGAATTCTCCTGTGAAATCATATATATAGCCTTCTCCATATATGACCTTATTCTTGTATCCCAATATCACATTTGTATTTTTCTTATTTATATTCAAGGCCACTGTTTTCAAGTTTTTAATGTTTTGCTTTAACGATTCCACCAATTCAATACCATAGGGCATATCGTCACCGTTTATGACTATGCATACCATGACTTCTCCGGTTTTGAAGCCTTTTCTCGTCATTATATGCTTGATCAAGCCATTGCCGGTGTTTTCATCATATATGCTGATGTTATGCTCCTCTATGAAATTTCTTATGACCTCAATCACTTCATCATTTATTCCATCTTGAATCATACATGCGTCTGTATCTATTATTTCATGGCTTCTTCCGGCATAAAAGCCGATATGTATTTTGCCGTCCTTTATTCCCACAGGAAATTGAGCTTTGTTTCTATAATACCAGGGGTCCTCCATGCCGATGGCAGGGTGAACCATTACGCCCTTTAATCCTCCGATGCGCTCAACAGCATCTTTAACAAGTCTTGTCTTATAATCCAGCTGGCCCTCATAGTTCATATGCTGTATCTGGCAACCGCCGCATCTTTTCACTATCTGGCAGGGCGGCTCAGTTCTATATGGTGATGATTCAAGCACTTCCAGCAGCTTTCCATAGGAATAATTTTTCAGCACCTTTACAATCTTCGTCCTTACTATTTCCCCGGAAATAGCTCCTTCCACGAATACTGTATAGCCTTCGATTTTACCCACTCCCAAGCCTTCGTGCGTTTGTCCCGTTATGTTAATTATATAAATCCGATTCTTCTCTACGGTTGGTTTTCTCTCCATTCAATTCTCTCCCTAATACAATTTCTTTTCTCAAATCTTCTATAAGACCCATCAGATTTTCCATTTCATCTTCCAATAGATGCTGTCGATTTATTATATTATCTATTTTCAAATGCAAATCTTCAAGTATTATTTCAGATTTCGTGTTAATGAGGTATTCGTTTTCTGCTCTCAGCCTGTCTTTTTGAGCCTCCCTGTTTTGACTCATCATTATGACAGGGGCCTGTATTGAGGAAATACAAGCCAGTATGAGATTGAGGAAAACATAGGGATAGGGGTCAAAGGGATCTGCTAAAATCAATCTGGTATTTGCTATACCCCAAGCTAATACAATAGCTGAGAATATTATGATGAATTTCCAGCTCCCCGTAAATACAGCCATCTTGTCTGCGGCCTTCTGTCCCGTTGTAAGCCTTTTGCTCAATTCAATGTTTATATTCAATGACCGCCTGTCTTTTATAAGATCATGAATTTTTTGCTCTCTTTCATATTCATCGGAGATAAGTATCTGAGAAATATCCTTAGTATCCAATAGTCTCACCTCTATATGTTCTTCTGTGTATGTTGTTAACAATTGAAGCCTTTCTTATTTTTCTCAATATAGAGATGGGTTTATTCAAGAGTTGAATAACTAGGCAAAAAAAGGGCACCGTATCGGTGCTAAAAATTAGAATCAGTTACATTCTGATTATTGACAGAATTTTTCTATTTAAACACTTCAGTTACTTTTTCCAGCATATCTCTTATGGGAAGCTCATAGGGGCATCGGGTTTCGCATATGCCGCATTTTTTACAAGCATCTGCCTTTACTTTGAAATTATTGTATCTTGTTACTGCCCAATCCTTGAGATCATATCTACTGTAATATCCTTCCATAAGAAACATTATGGGGATATCCACTCCCTGGGGACAGGGCATACAATAGCCGCACCTCCTGCAGAAAGTGTTTCCCAGTTCTTTTGCAACTTTAACTATCTCGCTGCGCTCGTCTTCAGTCAATGCTATTCCATCTGCGGCTTCTGCATTTTCCGATACCTGGTCCAGGGAATCCATGCCCGGTATCGCAATACTAAGATATGGGCTTTCCAATATGAATTTCAAAGCTTTCCTGCCGTCTCTTAAGGCACCTCCGGCCATTGGCTTCATCGCAATAGTGCCTATATTTTTCTCATGGGCTGTTTTGAATATTTCCTCTGCCTGCCTTTCTACAACACTCAATGGGAATTGAATGGTGGCAAAGCATTCCGTCTCCAGGGCCTTCTCCATAATGGGAAGCTTATGGCTTGTGATCCCTATGTGTCTCACAACGCCTTCTTCCTGAAGCTTTTCTAAAGCCTCATAGGCTCCGCCCTTGCCCATGATCTTATCGTATTCATCCAATGAGCCCACATTGTGAAATTGGTACAAATCTATATAATCTGTTTGAAGATTTTTCAGTGATATTTCCACTTCGGACATCATACCGTCCCTATCTCTAGCCATGGTTTTGGTTGCTATGTATACTCTGTCTCTTTTCCCTTGGAAGGCTTTCCCCAAAAGCTCCTCACTCACTGTATAGCCTCTCGCAGTATCAAAAAAGTTGATGCCTGCCCCTATACATTTAGAGACGATCTTCTTTACTTCATCTTCATTTACATGCTGAATGGGTATGCCTCCAAAACCAATTCTTGAGACATTCATTCCTGTTTTGCCCAGCAAATTATATTGCATTGTTCACTGATCCCTCCATTATCTGCTTATACTCACGTGCGGAACGCATGCATTCCCTCTACACCGCCTTGGTTTTAAAAGAAAACAGCTTGTCATAAATCTCAGGATTAAATTTTTTCAGATTTATAGGTCTTCCTTCTTTATTTGTGAAGGCATTTACCGTCTCGCCCTCTGCCAGAATTTCTCCGTCCTCAGCCCTTACAAGCTGATAGCTGAAAGAGATCCTGGCTACTGTCATATCCTTTATGCCGGTTTTTACAATCAGGCAGTCGTCATATTTAGCCGGCACCCTATATCTGCAGTGGGTTTCAACTATTGGAAGCATGATTCCCGCGTCCTCCATGTCCTTATATGACATGCCTCCCATTTCCCTTAGAAATTCAGTTCTTCCCATTTCAAAATAGACATAATAATTAGGATGGTAGATTATACCCATTTGGTCTGTCTCTCCATATCTGGCTCTAAGGGTTGTTTCATGTATCATATATTCACCTGTCTTTCCTGAATGAGAGTCCATCAAAGGCGATCACAGTACCCTTGCCCTGCCTCTGTATATGAGGCCCCTGCTGCCGTCAACCGTGACGATCTGGCCGTCTGTCAAAATATCAGCAGCCTTCTCCACTCCGACCACTACAGGCTTTCCAAGCTCCAGACCTACTATGGCGGCATGTGAAGTCAGGCCGCCTTCTTCCACAATAAAAGCAGCAGCTTTCATCATGAAAGGTATCATATCAATATCTGTAGCCTCAGCTACTAAGATATCGCCCTCATTTATTTTATCTATTTCCTTTTCCCCATTTTTAACGATGCAAACTCTGCCTGTTGCGGCTTTATTGACTATGCCCATTCCCTTAGCAATGATCTCGCCTACTACATGGACCTTTATCAAATTGGTGGTCCCGGCTACACCGACAGGTATCCCTGCAGTAATAACAACCAAATCGCCATTGGCAATCAATTCTGCTTCCAATGCCTTATCTACAGAATGCTGTATCATCTCATCTGTGCTGTCGGTGGGGATTACTGTTACAGGAGCAACGCCAAAGCTCAAGCTCAATTTTCTGGCCACTCTTTCATCCGGAGTTGCCGCAATTATAGGGGCCTTGGGTCTGTACTTGGAAACCATTCTGGCTGTGGAGCCGGATTGGGTAGGAGTGATTATGGCGGAGGCTCCCAGATCCATAGCAGCCGCACAGCTCGCATAGCTTATAGCATTGGTAACTGTTATATCATTATTTCCATCACTTTTCACCAGTTTCTTTCTGTAATCCAAAGCAGTCTCTGTTCTCTCCGCTACGGCTGCCATAGTAGTTACAGTCTCAAAGGGATACTTTCCTGCTGCTGTCTCCCCTGAAAGCATAACAGCATCAGTGCCGTCAAATATTGCATTTGCAATGTCTGTAACCTCAGCTCTGGTAGGCCTTGGATTGCGTATCATAGATTCCATCATCTGAGTCGCTGTGATCACCGGCTTGCCCAGAGCATTAGCCATTGCTATCATCCGCTTCTGCACAAGGGGTATGTCCTGAGTGGGTATTTCTACGCCCAGATCCCCCCTGGCTACCATCAAACCATCTGAAACCCGCAGGATTTCTTCACAATTATCCACGCCTTGCTGATTCTCTATTTTAGATATTATCTGGATATGATCTGCATGCCTTTGTTCAAGTATTCTTCTTATCTCATAGACATCAGAGGCTTTTCTTATAAAAGAGGCCGCTATGAAATCTATATCATTGTCTATGCCGAAGCTTATGTCATCGATATCCTTGTCCGTGACTGCCGGAAGCTTTGAGGTCGCCCCCGGAATGTTCACATTCTTTCTATCGCTTACAGTACCGCCGTTCACTACCCGGCAGAATACATCAGTTTCATTCTTATCCGTGACAGTCAGTTCGATCAGGCCGTCTGCGATAAGGATTCTTGTGCCTTTGCTCACTTCGTCCGGCAAAGATTTATAGCTTATGCTTACAATGCTGTTATCCCCCTCGATATCCCTGGTTGTAAGGGTAAAGCTTTGCCCGACGACCAATTCCTCGGAACCCGTTTTGAACTTGCCCAATCTGACTTCCGGGCCTTTTGTATCCAACATTATGGCCACCGGCTTGTTAAGCTGCTGTCTCACTTTTTTTATATTGTCTATCCTCAGCTTGTGCTCTTCATGGGTCCCATGGGAGAAGTTCAGCCGGGCCACATTCATGCCTGCCTTCATAAGCTTTTCCAACATTTCGACACTCTCACTGGCCGGACCTATGGTGCACACAATTTTAGTTTTTCTCATCATCTCACCCCGCTATATTGATAGTATCTTCGCCAACTCATACATATCCGTATTAAAGGTTTTTTTCATCTCCAGCGCTTTTCCAAAGTCTTCGCTTATGATTTTATTATCTCTGATGCCGACTGCCTGGCCGGATTCGCCCTGCAATAATGCCTCCACGGCTCTTGCGCCAAGCCTGCTTGCAAGAATCCTGTCAAAAGCCGAAGGGCTGCCGCCCCTCTGCAGATAACCCAGTATTGTTACTCTTACTTCCATACCGATCTTATTATGTATTTCTTCGGCTAGCTTTGTCGCCTTTCCCACTCCCTCAGCCAGCAGTATGATGCTGTGCAGCTTTCCCCTGTTTTTACCCTGCAGCAGCCTTTTGCAGACATCGTCACAGGTGTATTCCACCTCCGGCACTATGATGCTTTCAGCACCTCCCGCCAGGCCTGAATACAGGGCAATATCTCCGGAGTTTCGGCCCATTACCTCTATTATGCTTATCCGTTCATGGGATGTTGTGGTATCCCTTATTTTATTTATGGCATCAAGCACTGTGTTCACCGCCGTATCAAAGCCTATTGTGAAATCAGTATAAGCCAGATCGTTGTCTATAGTCCCCGGCACTCCTATGCAGGCTATGCCCTTCTTTGACAGCTCCCTGGCGCCTCTGAAGGAACCGTCGCCGCCAATTACAATTATGCCGTCGAAATCAAACACATCCGCAATATTTACTGCTTTTTGCAGTCCCTCTGCAGTCTGGAATTCTTCACATCTGGCAGTTCTCAGTATAGTTCCTCCCCTGTGAATGATATCCGCCACAGACGAAAGGTTCATCTCTATAACATCTCCGTGTATAAGCCCGTTAAATCCTCTTTTTATACCATATATCTTTGCCCCGTTATATATGGATGTCCTCACAACGGCCCTTATGGCTGCATTCATGCCCGGAGAATCTCCTCCGCTTGTCAATACGGCAATGTTCTTCATCAAGTTTCCCCCTTTATTTTTTTATTTTTTGAACGGATAAAAAACAAAAACACCTAGGTGTTTTTGTTTAGTACCCTGCTTCATATATTATGTTTTGTGCTTCCTCAGCTTCTCCTTCCGGCACCAAAACCTCAAAATACCCATCTTCCTGAGCAGCCCCTTTGCTAACAGGCTGAATCTTCGTAAGCATGCCCTCCTGCGTCAGAAGCTGTTCTGTCTTTTCGGCCAATTTCTTGTTTTTAGCAATATATATTACTGTCCACATACATGATGCCTCCTTTAGTTCACGGACTATTCCCTAATCCTAAGTTTAATGTAATACTTAAATTATTTCAAGGCAACACATTGATCTCCACAAGTTTTTTTTAGTTCTTCAAGCAGGGTATCGTTGATTGTGACCCATATGCTTCGCGGTGCCTGCATAACCCTTGAGCTTTGCTTGGCCTTTCTGGCTTCATCAACCACGTAGACAGGTTGATCACCTCTGTTTTTCTCAAGAATCTTTTTTACTGAGTTCAGCAGCCCCGGGTTTTTTTCCGAATCGATCTTAATATACAGCTTTCCAAACAGTTTGTTCTTATTAAGCGAGCTTTTATCATCTTTATTTAAAAGGGAGATTTTCTCACAGATTATTTTTGCACTCTCCTCTTCTTTTATACTTATCCTGCCCTCTACAAGAATTATATTGTCAGGCTTGAGCAGTTCCTTATAATTCTCATAGGTCTTGGGAAAGATAATCATCTCTATAGATCCATATAAGTCTTCAAGCTGTGCAAAAGCCATCATGCTGTTATTCTTTGTAGTTTTCGTCTTTATTGATTCTAATATGCCTCCCATTATGACCCTTTTCTCGTCCAGTTCAAGAATACCCTCGTCAATATCCATATTTTCCGAAGGCTCTTTTATCAATTCCGCTGTATTGATGCTTGTTCTGTAATCCAGCTCTTCTTTATATTCCAGAAGCGGATGGCCGCTGATATAAAGGCCCAGCATTTCTTTTTCCATGGCCAGCATAATATTTTTAGGATACTCATCCAGGGCCGGGTAAATATCATGATTTATGGATATATCACAAACACTGTCATCAAACAGCGATAGCTGACCATCTATATTGTTCTTCCTCTGATCATGAACACAATCCATGAGCCTTTCGTATACTGCCATGAGCTTGCTTCTATATACGCCCAGGCTGTCAAAGGCACCGCATTTGATAAGGCTTTCAACGGTACGCTTATTGACTACGCCCAGGTCCACCTTGTTGACAAAATCATGGAGGCTTTCGAAAATACCTTTTTCGGTTCTGTTTTCTATTATAGAATTGATGGCATTTATGCCCACATTCTTTACCGCTGCCAGGCCGAATCTTATTTTGTTATCTTTAACTGCAAAGTTGACATCGCTCTCATTCACATCCGGCGGAAGGACTTCTATCCCCAGCTTCCTGCTGTTCAGGATGTATTCCGCCACCTTGCTGCTGTTTCCCATGACGCTGGTTATGAGGGCTGCGGTAAATTGCACAGGATAATGATATTTCAGCCATGCGGTTTGATATGATACAACTGCATATGCGGCAGCATGGGACTTATTAAAGCCGTACTTTGCAAATTCCGCCATCTCATCAAATATTTTTTCGGCGATACCCTTATCTATGCCGTTTCTGACACAGCCCGGAACTATGATGCTGCCATTCTCATCAGTGATCCCGTTTATGAAATTTTCTTTTTCCTTTGCCATTACATCCGCTTTTTTCTTTGACATGGCCCTTCGAACCAGGTCGGATCTTCCCATAGAATACCCGCCAAGCTCTCTGAACACTTGCATTACCTGCTCCTGATATATAGTGCAGCCATAGGTGACGCTTAATATGGATTCCAGCTTGGGATGCAGGTACCTGACCAGCTCTGGATTATGCTTGTTCTTTATATATCTGGGGATCTGATCCATAGGCCCCGGACGATATAGGGAAACGCCTGCTATGATATCCTCCAGGCAATTTGGCTTCAACTCCTTCATAAACTGAGTCATTCCGCCGCTTTCAAGCTGAAATACACCGTAGGTTTCCCCTTCACATATCATCTCATATACTTTGCTTTCATTGTAATCAATTTTCGAAAGATCAGGCACATTCAGGCCCTGCTTTCCTATTATCTCCAGCGTATCCCTTATGACCGTCAGAGTGCGGAGACCCAAAAAGTCCATCTTCAAAAGTCCCAATTCCTCCAGGGTAGTCATAGGGAACTGGGTGGTAAGCACATCTTCATTCATCTGAAGAGGCACATAATTTGTAACGGCCTCTTTTGCTATAACCACTCCCGCAGCATGGGTAGAGGCATGTCTGGGCATTCCTTCCAAAGCCCTGGACATATCTATAAGCTGCTTTATGTTCTCATCATCCTCATAAAGATTTCTCAGCTCCACATTGACATTCAGAGCCTTATCTATAGTCATGCCCAATTCCATGGGAATCTTTTTAGCCACGCTGTCCACCTGAGCATAGGGCATATTCAATGCCCTTCCCACATCCCTTATGGCAGCGCGGGCTGCCATTGTACCGAAGGTTATGATCTGTGCAACTCTCTCCTTGCCGTATTTTTCTACTACATAATCTATGACTTCCTGCCTTCTTTCGTAGCAGAAATCCACGTCAAAATCCGGCATGCTTATTCTCTCAGGATTGAGAAATCTCTCAAATATCAGATTATACTTAATGGGGTCAATGTCTGTTATACCGATTGCATAAGCTACTATGCTCCCAGCTCCTGAGCCTCTCCCGGGGCCCACCATTATCCCTTTTTCCTTTGCAAATCTGACATAATCCCATACGATGAGGAAATAATCCCCATAGCCCATCTTCTCTATGACGCCCAGTTCATAGTTCATCCTATCCCTGAGCTCATCAGTGATCGTTTCATACCTCTTGCTCATCCCTGTTTCACAGATATGCCTGAGATAGGAATCCGAGGTATAGCCTTCGGGAACGTCAAATCTGGGTAAATGCACTTGACCGAAAGTAAAATCCAAATTGCATCTCGTTGCAATATCTACTGTGTTATCTATGGCTTCCGGTGCATATTTGAACAACTCATACATTTCTTCCGGCGACTTTATATAGAACTCATCGGTTTGAAACTTCATCCTATTTTCATCATCTACAGTTTTGCCTGTCTGCACACACAAAAGCACATCATGGGCTTTGGCATCCTCCCGCCTTATATAGTGAACATCGTTGGTAGCCACCAAAGGTATGCCCGTCTCTTTGGACATCCTGACCAGCTCCTGATTTATCAGGGCTTGCTCTCTTATCCCATGATCCTGCAGCTCCAGATAGAAATCACTCTCACCAAAGATATCCAAATAAGCCAGGGCTTCTTCTTTAGCCCTTTGATAATCCCCTTTTAATATGAATTGCTGCACTGAGCCTGCAAGGCAGGCGCTCATAGCAATTATCCCTTCGGAATACTGCCTCAAAACCTTCATATCCACTCTGGGCTTATAATAAAAGCCTTTGACAAATCCGAGAGATACAATGTTTGTAAGGTTTTTATAACCAGTCTCATCCTTCGCCAGGAGCACCAGATGGTACTGGTCACTGTCCTGCTTCGGATCTCTGTCTTCCATCCCTCTTGTTGCCACATATACCTCACAGCCTATTATAGGCTTTATGCCGTACTTCTTGGCTTGCTTATAAAAATCCACTACGCCGTACATGACCCCATGATCGGTTATGGCGATGGACTTCATTCCTAATTCCTTGGCCATCTCCATTATCTTGTCCAATCTGCCGGCACCGTCTAAAAGACTGTATTGAGTATGAACATGAAGGTGAACAAAATCTCTCATAATATCCGTTCCTTTCACGTCTTGTTGAACGAGACTTCATTCAGTGGGGTTTCAACTCCACTGAATGTTAGTCGAGTCCATGCTGGACTTAGCCGCCCTTAGCACTCACCGCTTATAGCGGCGGAGTCTTAGGGCGGGTTAGTTCAGTGTTAACTATCTAATAATTTATATATATTTTTCTTGTACATCTCAACGCCCGGCTGATCAAAGGGATTTATACCCGATAAATAACCGCTTACAGCGCAGGCTTTTTGCATGAAATATACCAGGTGTCCAAAGCTATGCTCATCCAGAGAAGGTATCTGCAGGGATATCACCGGCACTCCGCCTTCTTCATGAGCCTTCATAGCGCCCTCATAGGCAGCTTTGTTTATATAGCCCAGCGTTTTGCCCTTCAAATAATTCAGTCCGTCCAAATCATCGGCACAAAAGGGTATGCTCACATCCGCAGGCGGATTCTCCACGCTGATTATAGTTTCAAACAAATTTTTGCTTCCTTCCTGGAGATACTGCCCCATGGAATGCAAGTCCGTGGTAAACTGCAAGGTTGCCGGGAATATGCCTTTTCCGGCCTTGCCTTCGCTTTCTCCGAAAAGCTGCTGCCACCACTTCCCAAAATACTCCATAGAAGGTTCATAATTTATCAGCACCTCTATGCCTTTTCCCATCCCGTATAATAGGTTTCTCAGCACGGAATATTGGTAACAAGCATTCTCCCCGAGCCTCGGGTTATCATATACCCTATAGGCTTCTCCCGCTCCTTTCAATATTGCATCGATGTCTATCCCTGCGGCTGCCATGGTGATCAAAGCCGCAGGGGTCAGAACAGAATACCTGCCGCCGATATTTCCGGGAATCTCATAGCTTTCATAGCCTTCCCTCTCAGTCATCCTACGCAGGGAACCTTCATCTCTATCCGTCACAGCTATTATCCTTGTCCTGGCTTCTTCTTTGCCATAACGTTTCTCCAGCAGTTCTTTGAGAACACTGAAAGCCAAAGCTGTTTCCAGGGTCGTGCCGGATTTGGATATGACACAAAGGCTGAAATCTTTATCCCCAATAGCATCTATTACAGACTGCAGGTAGGCGCCGCTCATATTATTTCCGGCAAACAATATTTGAGTTGAATCAGCAGATAATAATTCTACCGCTGCTCTGCTTCCCAGGTATGAGCCCCCGATGCCTATGGATACAAATATCTGTGAGCTGTCTTTAATCTTGCGGGCTGTACTTTTTATCCTCTCCAGCTCTTTTTCATCGTATTTTATGGGCAAGTCCAGCCAACCCAAAGGCATTTTGCCGTATTCGGCCTGGCTATGGAGAATTCTATGGATTGAATCAATCTTATCAGCATATGAATTCAAAGCTTCTTTCTGAATATAACCTTCTGAATATCCTATTTTTATACCCTTCAATAGATACCCTCCTGAAGAAAATATATTTTTTATCAGAACTTTCTCTCCCTCAATTTGTCAGCCAGCTCATCAAGCTTTCTCAGCCTATGATTGACCCCGGACTTGCCCACGGGGGGATTTATGGTCTCCCCTAATTCTTTAAGGCTCGCATCTTGATAGAGCAGCCTCGCTTCTGCAATGTCTCTGAGGTTTTTAGGCAGCTTGTTGAGTCCCATGCTTTCTTTTATATACTTGATGTTGTTTATCTGCCGCATGGCTGCATTTACCGTTTTGCTCAGATTAGCAGTTTCGCAATTGACTATTCTGTTAACATTATTTCTCATTTCTTTATATATTCTAACATTTTCTAAATCTAATAATGCACTATGAGCGCCTATTATATTAAGAAAATCAACAATATTTTCTCCCTCTTTGAGATAAATCACAAAATTGCTTTTTCTGCTTACTATCTTTGCATTCAATCCAAAGCAATTTATGAGATTTTTAATATCCTCTGCATAAATCTCATTGCTTGTCACCAGCTCAAGATGATAAGTCTTTTCAGGATCGCTTATAGAACCTCCTCCTAAAAAAACACCTCTCAAATAAGCTTTTTTGCAGCAATCATTTTTTATGATAGCCGCCGGTATTTTATAATTTATTTTATAGCCTCCTGCAGTTTCATTCATTATGGAGAGCTTTTTTAAAATATTCTCAGATGCCCCATCCGAATCTACTAAAAGAGTATAGCTGTAATTCTTCTTCAGCTGCTTATTTTTTGTCATGGACACTCTAGTCTGAATATCAAAATTATTTTTTATCAAGGAAAAAATTCTTCTTGCTATAGCTGCATTTTCTGTAGTCAGCTTTATACCTATCTTGTTTCTGCCTAGAATCTGTATGGTACCGTTCATTTTTATCAAGGCAGACAGTTCCGCTATCTGACAACAGGATTTTTCATCGTCGATCTTAGCAATTTCATTTTTCACCTTTGATGAAAAAGACATGGAAGCACCACCTTTACTTGATTGTGCCTGCTTTATTCAGAGGCCATAGTCTAAATACTGCTTTCCCTATTATATTCTTTCTATCTACAAAGCCAAGAGAATCAGACCTGCTGTCCCTGCTTTCCACTCTGTTGTCGCCTAAAACAAAATATTTGTTATCCGGCGCTATCGCTTTGCTGAAGTCATTTTCATAAGTAGGTACTTCTATATAACTTTCTTCCAGCAATTTTCCGTCTATATATACAGAGCTATCCTTTATATCTATTTCTTCCTTAGGAAGACCAATAACCCTTTTTATCAGATCCTTGTGCTCGAGATTGTCATTTATGACCACTATATCTTCTCTCTTAGGAGCCCCCATCCTATAGCTCAGCTTAGAAACTATAAGTATTTGGCCCTGGTATAAGGTGGGCTCCATAGAAGGGCCTTTAACATATGCAATTTGAAAAACAAAGGTTTTTAGAACAAATGCAATCAAAAAAGCAGTTGCAATAAGCTTTATCCATGATATTATCTCATTCTTCATACTTTCGCTCAAAGTCATCTCTCTCCCTTTACTTTAAAAAATACTGATTTTGATTCCATTGCAATATCTCCTTGGAAAATTATTACAGTAGAATCATTTTTGGTTTATCAGCGTGAATATGCATTTTGACAGTGCATTATAGTCATGCCTTACATATCCTTTGTCGATCCTTACAAAGTCGTCTCCCACGACTTTGATTCCTTTTGCCGCTATATTGTCCCAATCTATTTCCACCGCCTTAGCATACTCGTCCATATACCTTAAGGCTGAATCTTCAGGTATCCTGCCCGAGTTTACTATTGCATATTCAATTATATCATGTCCTGCATGTTCATTTATAGCATTGATGTGATCCGACAGATCATATCCCAATGTCTCCCCTTGCTGCGTCATCATGTTGCATATGTATATCTTCATCGCAGCCGCTTCATGAACAGCTTTAGCCACGCCCTTCACCATGAAATTCGGTATGATGCTTGTATAGAGGCTGCCCGGGCCTATGATCACCGCATCAGCTTCCTTTATAGCCTTCAAAGCTTCAGGCATGGCTTCGCATTCTGCGGGCTCCAGATACACTCTCTTTATTTTCTTATTGCTGCTGATCTGCCTTATGGGTATCTGGGACTCTCCTCTTATAATAGTTCCATCATCTAATTCGGCGAAAAGAGTGATGTCTTCCAAAGTCACAGGCACAACCCTGCCTGTAACAGCAAGAACATTGCTTATCTCTCTTATGGCATTATCAAAGCTTCCGCATATATCATTCAAAGCTGCAATAAAGAGGTTGCCGAAGCTCTGGCCACGCAGGCTGCCTTCTTTAAACCTATACTGCATCAAGCTCTCCATAATGGGCTCCGTATTGGCCAAAGCCAGAATGCAATTTCTTATATCTCCGGGAGGGAGCATGCCCAGATCATTCCTGAGTATTCCCGATCCTCCGCCGTCATCAGCTACAGTAACTATGGCAGTTATATTTGAAGTATATGCCTTAAGACCCCGCAGCAGTGTGGAGAGACCTGTCCCTCCGCCTATAGCCACTATTTTAGGGCCTCCGATAGCCCAACCATTATTTTTAATCAAACCTCCAGGACCCTTCCTTTCCAAAATCATCTTCCCCCATCACTAACAGTTTCCTTCTTCATCTATATCTCTATGCTCCACTATCACTCTATGATCCTTCTCCCTCATCTTTTGGCTGAGCAGATTGGAAATGGTGACGGAGCGATGCCTTCCGCCGGTGCAGCCGATGGCTATCACCAGCTGGCTTTTACCTTCCTTTATATAATACGGTATCAAAAATTCTACCATATCCAGGAGCTTCTCCATAAATACTGAGGCCTCAGGCCATTTCATCACATACTCGCGCACATCTTCATCATGCCCGCTGTGCCTTCTCATGGATTCGATATAATATGGATTCGGCAAAAACCTTACATCAAAAACCAGGTCGCCATCCAAAGGAATTCCATATTTGAATCCGAAGGAAATAATATTTACTATAAGCTTCTCATTCTTTCCTCCTTCCACAAAAAGATGCACTATCTCCTGTTTCAGCTGTGAAGTGCTCATATTCGTAGTATCGATTATATAAGTAGCTTTCGCTTTTATTTCCTCCAGTTTTTTTCTTTCAGCCTTTATGCCCCTTATTATCCTTCCGTCGCCTGCCAGCGGGTGCATCCTTCGGCTGGTCTTAAACCTCTTTATCAGTGTCTCATCGGAAGCTTCTAAAAACAGGATATCATAGTAAAAGCCTCCTTTCTCAAGTTCATCTAAGCTTGATTGGAGCTGGTCAAAGAATTTCCCTCCTCTGATATCCGTAACTATAGCGATCTTTTCTATACTGCCCCTGCTTTGGCTGCATATATCAGCGAACTTTGATATAAGTGCGGGAGGCAAATTATCTACGCAAAAAAAACCTAAATCCTCAAGGAACTTAACGGCTTGACTTTTCCCTGCCCCTGATAAGCCGGTTATTATAACAAATTTCAATATATCTCCTCCTTAAGAGCGATTAAGAATCATATGCATTGATGATCTGAGCACCGGTCAATCCTGCCGATTCTGCCAGCTCTACGGCATTTCTGAAATTGCCTACATCCTGAGGTGTATGAGCATCGCTGTTGATCACAAATTTGACGCCATGGCCTGCAGCAGCCCTCAGATAATCCACAGTCATTATATTGCTCTTTGAATTTATCTCCAGTGCAGTGCCCACTTTTGCCGCCGCCTCAGCCAAACGTCCTGTATCCATAGATATTCTGGCGCCGGGATGTGTAATAATATTTACCTTGTACTTCTTTATGGCATTTATCATTATGTCTGTATTGGACTGCCTCATTTCCTCTGCCATAGCCTTGTTAATCCGTGAAAGATAATTCTTTCCATAAATATTAACAAAGCTAGGGATTCCCTTTAATATCACCATCATGTGATATCCCAACAGCACGATATCCATATATTTCATCGCTTCATCATCCAGATCTATGTGCCCGTCTCTGCTGATTATATTGCATTCCATGCCGAGGAGGACTTTAAAATCCTTATATTTTTCATTTATCTCATCTATTTCGGCTCTCATCTTTTTCATATTTTCTCTCTTAACGCCAAAACTGAAATGCCTGAAGCCGTGATCCGTAATGGCTATTTCTTTCAAGCCTTTTTCTCTTGCCGCTGTAACATTATCCATTATTGTTCCCGTGCCATGGCTGTAAATAGTATGAGTATGATAATCTGCAAAGAGCTTTATCACATGCGACACCTCTTCATGTTTAATATAATTATATACTACTCTTAGTATTATCAAAAGGCAATTTTGAATGCGGCATGAAATGAGAAAGCCACAGAGAACTTTCCGCCCTGTGGCCTATGCTCATTCAAACCTGCCTATCAGCCTGATTTCCGTCTCAAGCTTAACCCCAAATCTCTCATATACGGTTCTTTGTATGTGCTTGATCAGATTGTATATATCCTTTGCGGCAGCATCGCCTGTGTTTACGATAAAGCCGCAGTGCTTCTCGGAAATCTGGGCTCCTCCGATGGTATAGCCTCTCAATCCGGCATCCTCGATAAGCTTGCCGGCGTAATAGCCTTCAGGCCTCTTAAAAACGCTCCCCGCGCTTGGCATGTTCAATGGCTGCTTGCTCTGCCTTCTGTCCGAATATTCGTCCATAAGCATTTTGATATCCGCTTTATTAGCTCTTTTAAGTTTTAAGGTGCATCCCAATACTGTATAGCCGTATTTATCAACCGCGCTCTTCCTGTATCCAAATTCCATTTCTTTATTCTGAAGAACCCTATATTCAAGGTTTGAATCCAGCACCTCTACTTTTTCCACTATGTCTTTCATTTCGACGCCATAGGCCCCTGCATTCATGGATAGGGCTCCTCCGATAGAACCGGGTATGCCGCTGGCAAACTCCATGCCGGATAAGGAGCTGCAGGCGGCTATCTTTGCCGCTTCAGGCAGTTTGGCTCCGCACTGGGCAATGAGTCTGTCTTCTATTATTTCAACAGCAGACATTTTATCGCCGAGCTTTATAACCGCTCCCCGTATTCCTTCATCAGACACAACCATATTGGTTCCGTTGCCCATCAAGATATATGGTATGCTATTCTCTTTCACATATTTGATGAACTCAACAAGTTCCCTTATATTTTCAGGTTCAAAAAAAATATCCGCATTTCCTCCCACCTTGAAAGAGGTGTGATTTTTCATTGGCTCGTCATACTTTACACTAGAAAATAAATCATTAAGCTGCAAAACTAATCCTCCTCTGACATATACCATTAATCTTCCAGTCTTCTTATAATCCCTATTGGGGTTTGTTCCGAGCACTGGCCCAGAGGATTGTCCTTCAATATGCCTAAAAGCCCTTTCCTATCCATCGTCTCCCTGGAAGTTCCCAATATATTTCCTCCCAGATCATTTATATCGACTATCGCAACTTCAGCCTTTACGCTTTCGCTTATCTGCCTTGCAATCTTATCAGGGTTTTCCGGCCCCAAAACTACATATCTGTTATATGGCGGCAATGTGTTTGGTGTAGGTCCGTCAATAGAAGAAGCCTTGTATCCGGCTATCCTATAAAAATCTCCTCTTCGTCCTATAAGCTTTCCTAAAAACCCTACAACAGCGGCAAAAAGTATCTTAACAACTCCGCATTCTCTCAAAGCCATCTCCATAGTCTCAGGTATCCCCAGTCCTATGCCGGCTTTTGTCTTGGTGACATACCTAGATAAAAATCTGGCTAAAGGCCTTGGTTTGATTTCATCCAATGGGAAAGCCCTGCCTTGAGTTATGGCCACGGCTTTTTCACTGATAAACACTATATCCTCTTCCTTTAAAACCTCCTGGGTATATTTCTTTACCACATCAGCAATATTATCCTCTTTCATTATTACATGAGTCTTAACCGGTATCCTTATGTACTTCTTATTATTATATTCAATAACAGGCTGCTTTTCCTTTTTTCTGCTTTTCTCTTCCGACATATTATCTCCTCCGATTACCTATTTCCTGTTGTTCTAACTGATAACGAATTCACCTATGCTTTATTACAGTAAACAATTGTTACTTAATTATACAACATTATACTACCAGGTATCTATATAATTATTTGACAATATTCTATGTATTAATCATTCTGATATGAAAAATATTTATTTACCTGGGTTTTCATATCCTCCAATGCTTTTTCAGGAGATTTTCCGGAGTTAAGCACTTCTTTGATATTATATTGTATAACTGCATCTATTTCCTGCCAATTCTTATGCCTTGGCAGGTTTTCAGCATAGCTTAGGCCCCTGTTGATCGCATACATAGCATCATCTTTATCATATATCAGGCTGCCTGATTTTCTTGGAGAAAAGTAGCCGAATTTCGTTAAGTCCTGAGTGAAGCTTTCATCGGTAATATAGTTGATAAGCTCTGCACAAACTTTCCTTTTCAACGGGTCTTCCTGTTTAAACACACCATATGAATAGTATATATCATTCATATATACAGGCAATTCTGCTTCTCCACTGGGATAAGCCGCTACGGTGAAATCAATTCCATATTGGCTGCCTATGTTCTTAATGTATTGCACCATCCAGGCATCAGCAAGCAAAACTCCGCATTTTCCCGACAGAAAAGTGCTGAAGGCCTGCCCTTTGCTCATCTCCCCGAATTGCGGGTGGGTGACCCCATGCTTATGCTTGAGCTCATATAGCTTTTGCAAGCCTTTTAACGCTATGGGGCTGTTGAATGTGTAATTTCCGCTGCTATCAATGAACTGGGCGCCATCGCTCATCAAAATGCCTGTAAGGTTATAGCATCCCGGGTTAATATAGCCGTTGAGCCCATAAGTGCTGCCTGTTCCTTTTCTGTCTCCCTTATGGGTGAGCTTCTTCAGGCTATCGACAAACTCCTCATAAGTCCACTGGCCATCCTTCGGAAGCTCTGCTCCTCTTTGCTCAAATATTCGCTTATTCAGCAGCAAAGTATAGCCTCTGGCGGCCCAGGGTATGCCATAGACATTGCCTCTATAGCTTATGGATTCCAATGCCTCTTTATCCAAATCATTTTTGTTTGCATCGGTGATATACTCGTCCAAAGCATCCAAAAGGCCGGAAGAAATAAAAAACCAATCGCTGCCCACAGGAGCAATATCAGGATATGCCCCTATCTTTGCAGCCGCCATCAAAGTGGTCCTGCCGTTTTGTATATCCAGGGGCCTGAATTCTACATAGACTCCCGGATTCTTTTTTTCAAATTCCCGAATTCTTTTTTCTATCCATCCGAATCTGCTGCCGGTGGTCGTGTCCAGGTTGGGATAATCCCAGAATCTTATGATTCCTTTCCACTCCGGTTCGTTAGGCTTAGGCTCATAGCTTTTTCTGTAGTCTACGGCATATCGCTTAAATATAGCCGGTCCTGCAAAGATATATATGATCATTATAATGCATAAAAAAAGAGTCACAGCTCTTTTCATCTTCATTAAAACACTCCCTTTGGCTTCGTGTTTCGAGTTTCGAGAGCCTGGATTGCTCGCACAGCATACATATTCTCTCCATAATTTATATTCCGGTAGCAGAAAAAATAGCACAAAAAACAAAATGACAGGTATTTCTACCTGTCCTGTTCATCCTTCTCTACCTTATAATTTACATTTGCATAGGGATTGTTTTGATCGTAGTTGTCCGCCGGCTCTTCGGGTATTATAAATGCCGCTATGATATATGCAAGAAGGATTGGAAAGCCTGCACTCAAGAAGAAGAAGGCAACCCAGATCAGCCTTACTATGGTCACATCAATATCAAAATAATCGGCCAAGCCGCCGCATACCCCGGCCAAAGTCTTATTGTGTCTCGATTTATACAATTTTTTATTCATATCATTTACCTCCAATTAGCGCTTTTAGGTGCTTCTGTAACTATATACGGCAGTCTGTTGGAAAAGTCTTATTTATTGAAAAAATTATATATATTTTCTGCTGCCTTTCTATTCATGCCTTTTACAGCCGCCAACTCTTCAATCGATGCCTTCTTGATATCCTCAATTCCCTTGAAATGCTTGAACAATGCTCTTTTCCGTCCTGGACCTATTCCTGCAATCTCATCTAAAGCTGACTTTGCAATTTTTTTCTGTCTCAGGCTTCTATGGTATTCTATGGCAAATCTATGGGCTTCATCCTGCATAACAGCTATCAGCTTGAAAGCTTCGCTTCTCGCAGGTATCGCTATCTCATTTTCATAGTAAATCAAGCCTCTGGTCTTATGCCTGTCATCCTTTACCATGCCGCACAAAGGTATTGAAATATTCAACTCCTTCAATACTTCTGAGGCAGCATTCACATGGCCTAAACCGCCGTCAATCATAATAAGGTCAGGAAACTCAGAAAACTTTCCATGGGAATAGTCTTCATTTTCTTCGTCAAGCTTATTCCTTTCCTTGATGCCATGAGTGAATCTCCTCCATAGTATCTCCCTCATGCTCCCATAATCATCCTGACCTTCAAAGCCCTTTATCTTAAATCTCCTATAATTTTTCTTGGCAGGCTTGCCGCCTTCAAATACTATCATCGAAGCCACATTGTCCACTCCTTGGATATTTGAAATATCAAAGGCTTCAATCCGATAGATATCCTCACCGATATTCAGATAACCTGCCAGTTCCTTGCAGGCTTCTGAGATTTTCTTCGCTTTTTCGGATTTCTCCATCTCCAGCCTCAGATTTTCTTCCGCATTGCTGCGAGCCATCTGCACCAGCTTTCTTCTGTCCCCTCTCTGAGGGGCAATGATGCTGACCTTTGAGCCCCGTTTTTCTCCCAGCCATTCCTCAATCACCGCCTTTTCCTCAAACTCATCAGGCACGAGTACGGTTTTGGGTATATATAAGACCTTGCTATAAAACTGCTTCAAAAAGCTGCTTATTATTTCACTTCCGTCGCTGTTTCCAAAGTCGGATAAGAAGAAGGTTTCCCTTCCGATCAGCTTTCCTTTTCTTACGAAGAAAGCCTGGATGCAAACGGTTTCTCCATGCTCAGCATAAGCAATTATATCCTGATCCTCCAATCTGGAGGATATTATTATCTGTTTTTCACTGATTTTCTTAAGCGAGTCGATCTGATCCCGCAGCTCCGCAGCCTTTTCAAAATCCAGGCTCTCCGCATATCCCGCCATTTTTCCCTGGAGATCCTCAAGCAAATCCTGCTGCTTTCCTTCAAGAAAAAGGCAGACTGATTTAACAATCCTGTTATATTCTTCTTTGCTCACTTTCCCTGTGCAGGGCGCTATGCATCTTTTTATATGAAAGTTAAGACAGGGCCTTTCTTTACCTGCAACCCTTTCAATGTTTTTACTGCAGCTCCTTATGGGAAATATTTTGGAAACCAGCTCAATGGTCTGGTTTACCGCCCTTCCATCTGTATAAGGTCCAAAATACTTGGCTCCATCTTTTTTGATTTCTCTGACTTTAAGAACTCTGGGGTAGCTTTCATTGAGAGTGACCTTTATATAGGGATATTGCTTGTCATCTTTGAGCATCACATTATATCTGGGCCTATGCTTCTTGATCAGATTGCACTCCAGTATCAATGCCTCCAATTCGCTGGCGGTGATTATATATTCAAAATCCCGAATATTTTCCACCATAGCATAAACCTTGGGAGGCTGGTTTCTTGAAGCTTGAAAATATTGCCTTACTCTATTTTTGAGATTAATCGCCTTCCCAACGTAAATAATATGATTATCCTCATTTTTCATTATATATACGCCCGGCTTGTCAGGGAGGTTTTTTAGTTTTTCTTCCAGGTTTATCATGAGCTTGCCCCTTTTCTTATACTAAAGCTTTGTTTGATTTATTTTTAAATTTTATATATAATCATTTTATCTGATATGGAGGTGTTATACTTGTCTAATTCTATGAAGCTTATAGCTTTTATACTTTCTTTGTTTGTTTTTCTTATAGGTTCGGTTGTTTTCAATATGATACTGGGAATCACCCCTGCCGCACAGAATGAAGCAGGGCTAATGCCCGTGATCGCAGGTTATTTGAATATAATGCTAAGCACTATGCTGCTGGTTTTTTCCCAAGCCATCTTCCGCTTTAAATATACCCAAAGACAGATGAAAAAGCTTGGTCATTATAATATTATAGGGGAGTATCCTATAAATCCTTTCAGGCTGGTTGACAGGCTGATAATATATGTCTTCCCCTCAATACCTGTAATTTATCCTTTTTTTAGAGGAGAAAAGCTAAATAAATATACCCTATGGAGCATAGCCTTGCTTTTTATATTCATTATTATAACAGAAATATTGTTTAATTTGTTTAATAAATCAATGAAGATTGTGGTAACGGATAAAGGAGTGGCAGTAACCGGATATGATCTGCGCCTCGAGCTCCCAATCAGCGCAAACTATCCCAGTTCCTCGGGCTTTTACCCCTTTGAAAGAATTGAAGGCTTCAGGTATATGAAAAAAAAGATAACCCTTTATCAGACCTACGACCTTGGCCCCATAACCATCACTGCTCCGGAAGATGAAATCAAGAAGATAAGAGGGCTTCTGCTCCAGAACCACGTGCCGGAGAGCAAGCTGAGCGGTGCCAAGCACAACGGATAGACGGCTATTTCCAAAATTTAAGAAATAATGTATAATATAGCTTACAAGCATCATTGTTAAAATTTATACGATGTTAGGAGGATGTACTATGAAATTAGCTGGTAAAATCGCTGTTGTTACAGGAGCAAGTGCCGGAATGGGCCGGGATATTGCCCATCTGTTTGCAAAGGAAGGCGCTACTGTTTATGCTGTGGCAAGAAGGGTAGAAAGGCTTGAAGAATTAGCCGCCAGTTCAAAAGATTTTGCAGGAAAAATAATTCCATATGGCGCAGATTTGACGAAAAAAGAAGACGCCGAAAAGATCATCGATTTTGCATATAGCGACTCCAGCAGACTAGACATTCTGGTAAATAATGCAGGCATAATGGATGATTTCAGCCCTGTGGGCGATGTAAAGGATGAGATGCTGGAAAAGGTCTTTAATTTAAATGTATTTGCACCTTTCTACAGCAGCAGAAAAGCAGTAGAAATATTCTTGAAGCAGGGCAGCGGAAATATCATCAACGTTGCATCTATAGGCGGCTTATATGGAGCAAGGGCTGGAGCTGCTTATACTGCATCCAAGCACGCGGTGGTAGGTTTGACTAAAAATACCGGATACATGTATGCTAAGAAGAACATCCGATGTAATGCTATATGCCCCGGCGGTGTAGAAACAGAAATTGCCACAGGAGATTTCATGAAAAATGCAAATCAAGAAGGCATTGGTGTCATTATGGCGAACATAGGCGGAAATCCAAGAAACGGAAAAAGCATGGAGATTGCAACTATAGCATTATTCTTGGCTTCTGATGATTCCAGCTTTGTCAATGGTCAGTGCATAACTGCAGACAGCGGCTGGACTGCATTTTAGGATATTTATTGGCCCTGCAGGCTTAACCTGCAGGGCGCTTATTATTTGCAAACATCTACCCATATGCCTTTTGTCACTTCCGCCAGATAATCCACACTGATCTTCACGGCAGTGTTTGCTCCTCCCCCGGCAGGGAATACATAATCGAAAACCTTAAGGGACTCATCCAGATAGATATCCAGCAGCTTGATCAGTCCAAAGGGACATACTCCGCCTGCCGGATGCCCCGTAGCCTCTTCCAGATCATCCAAGCTGATGAATCTCGGCTTTTCAGCAAAATTGTCTTTAAATTTTCTGTTATCTACTTTTACATCACCTTTCGCCAGCAGCAATATATCCCTATCTTTGAGCCTGAATGCCATAGTCTTCGCTATTCTTGCCGGTTCAACTCCAAGCGCCGCTGCAGCGAGCTCCACCGTAGCCGTGCTCGTATCCATCTCTATTACTTCCAGGGGAAGCCCCTCATCTTTAAATTGTTTTTTTACACTTTCTATACTCATTTTTATCCTCCGATATTTATACTTTTGTATTATAATATCATTATAATACAACAATATAATAGAAGCCAGGCTAACCACAGGCTTATGAATATTAAAAGATATCGTATTATTATACTTTCTGTTATAAGGCAGGTGTTTGGAATAGATACCTATTATATAACCGCGTCTATAGAATTGAATGAATGGAAAAAAAGAATGAAGAAAAGGCCTTCTATAATCAATAAGGCTTCAAAGGGCGTTCAAAATAAGATCAACAGCATGCTGCCTGATAAATATCATGAAATTCTTACTTCTGCTATAAAAAATATGGTCAGAATCGTGCTATCGGGTTCGGAATATATGACCAGAAAGCCTGATATGCTTATGTCCTTTGAAGAAAGAGAGAAGCTGGTCAAGGAAAAGATAAGCTTTTATAAAAAAACCGCCATGATTGAAGGCGCAGGTACAGGTGCAGGAGGAGTACTGATGGGCTTTGCAGACTTTCCCCTGCTTCTCAGCATAAAAATCAAATTTTTATATGATGTCGCATCCATCTATGGCTTTGATGTCAGAGACTACAAAGAAAGATTATACATTTTGAAAATATTTCAGCTCGCTTTTTCAAGCCAGGCTGCAGCAAATAAAATCTTTTATGAAATGGAAAACTGGAATGAGCTCTCCAAAGCCCTGCCCAGCAGTTTAGAGCTTTTTGATTGGAGAGGTTTTCAACAAGAATATAGAGACTATATAGATATTGCGAAGCTTTTGCAGATGGTGCCCGGAATAGGAGCAATTGTGGGAGCCTATACCAATTCCAAGCTTTTGGATAAGCTTGGAATCACTGCAATGAACTCTTATAGGATGAGGATTTTATAGAGCCCGATTGGGGAAAGGTGGATTTATTCTTTGAAATCCACCTTGGCCAATTTCCCATTTTCATTCATAGTTATTTGAGTTATCTTAGAAAGCTTTTTTTCATCATTTATTTTTGCACATTCAAGGACTTGGAGGACCTTCGCCGTAGGCCCATCAGCTTTATAAACGTCCCCTAATATTTTAAGTATGGAATAGGGATGGTCAGGGTCTTTAAGGCCTATAAATGAAGAATTGGGTGCTTTGATAGCATCTGCAATGAGCTTTGCATAGTCTATATCTGCAAGATCGGCTATAAGAAAATAATCCGTCTCCTCCTTAAGATCTTCAAAACCCTTCACCTGTTTGATTTTAAAGCTTCCCTTTGCAACTGCACCGGCGGCAGCCATAAGCGGCAGGATGCCCCAGCCTCTGTGTCCGGAAATTATCAGGCAGTCTTTTCTCATTATCGACTCTTCTATATAATTTCCTTGACCCTCTGTCATAAAGCCTTGGTCTACCATTTTCTTCAAAAAGTTGTTCATTCGATCTCTCCTATCTTTTACTGAAAAATACTATGTTATTACAACCGATACGTTATATTATTATTCTATCATAAATATCATATCAAATACATTTTAAAATATTTTGTATTCAAAATATTTTATTGAAAGCCTTATAACCTTATTTGTATCAAGCTTGTACTGTTTACATAGCAGGTGAAATGGCTTATAATATTACTTATCCGACATCCGGCAATATGCTATTACTTTAAAAGAAAAGAGATGATTTGTTGAATAAGAAAAGAAGCCTATCCATGGTGTTAGTTGTTTCAATGCTGGCAATATCTGTTATGCTTACCGGCTGCAGTTCTATCGGTACTGCCCAGGCATCAGATGATATTATTGTAGCAAAGGCTGCAGGCCAGGAAATCAAAAAGTCTTATTATGATGATATGTTTAATATATTTAAGGTCCAGCAAGAGCAAAATTATGGACCGGAAATATGGGAAAAAGAAGTCAGCGGTAAAAAGTATATAGATTTTGCAAAAGAGGAGCTATTGAACTCTTTGATCGATGAAACAATTTTGTTGAAAAAAGCTGCTGATTTAGGAGTTATAGCTTCCCAAGATAAGGTTGATGAGGAAGTCGAATATATCAGGCAGATGTTCGAATCAGATAAAGAGTATAAAGATTACCTTGCTGCCCAGGGCATCACAGCCGATTATGTAGTAAACAGCATTCGCAAGAGAATGATTATCAGTAATTTTATCAATGAAGTCACCAAATCGATGGATGTGCCTGAAAATGAACTTAGAGCAGCCTATGACTCTATGAAAAGCAGCTTTATAAGTGTTAAGGCAAGCCATATTTTGATAGAGAGCGAAGAAGAGGCAACAAAAATTTTACTAAGAGCGAAAGCCGGTGAAGATTTCAACAAGCTGGCTGCAGAATTTTCCATTGATCCCAGTGCAAAAGAAAATAGCGGCGACTTAGGCTACTTCAGCGCCGGTGACATGATTCCCGAGTTCGAGGAGGCTGCATTTTCTCTGGAGCCCGGTCAAATAAGCGGTTTGGTGCAATCCGACTACGGATTTCATATCATTAAAGTAGAGGATAAAAAAGTGCTAAGCTTTGATGAGACTAAGACTCAGATTAAAGAGGAGCTGCTTTCCAATAAGAAAAATGAATATTTTACTTCCTATTTTGAAGAGTTAAAATCAAAGTCCGAAGTAATAACGTATATGGAAAACCTATAGGTTTTCCATTTTTTTAGAGGAAAATCCATGGGCAAAGCTTTCTTTCCACAATATCCAAAGCCGTCAAAAGGAAAAGCCCGAGAAGGCTTAAGCCTAATATGCCCGAGAACATATCCAGATAATCCACCATTGTCCAGGCGTTCATTATATAGTATCCGATACCGTAAGTAGTTGCAAAGTTTTCAGCAAAAAATAAGGTTGAAATGCTTATTCCTAAGCTTATCCTGAGCCCGGAAATCAGTTTGGGCATCACTGCGGGCATGATCAGATGCCGGTATATCCCCACTCCTGAAACTCCCAGCGATGATACGGAATAAAAGAGCTCCTTGGGTATTTCCTTTACCCCGTCCCTCACTGCTATAAGTATCTGAAATATGATTATAGTGACAATAAGCGTGATTTTAGATAAATCTTCGATGCCCAATAAAATCATGAATATAGGCAGGAAAGCTATTTTGGGCAAGGGATATAGTATATATACAATAGGGGAAATTATAGCATCTCCCCTATTGTTCATGCCTATCCAAAGCCCCAACGGAACCCCCAGAAGCATCGATACGGCTATAGCTGCTGCTATTCTCCCAAAGCTGGCCAGCAGATGCATCGACAATACACCTGGCAGCAAAGCTATGAATCGCTTTACCGTTTCATAGGGACCGGGTATAACGTTTGATTTTATGGTGATATGGAGCATATACCATAGAAAGCATACCATCAAAATGCCATAAACGGTTTTATCATTTATACCTCTCTTAAATATCTTCATATGATCTACCTTCCTCAAGCCATCTTCTTACTTCAAGACATATGTTGTAATAATCAATCCTGGAGCGGATTTCCGCATCACCAAAATAGGGATTGTCAATTATCTTTCTAATCTTTGATTTCTCCATAACGACAATCTCTTGCCCTAAAAACACCGCTTCTTCTATGCTATGGGTTACAAACACAATAGTAACAGGCCTCTTCTTATAGAGCTTCAAAATGAGGTTCTGAGCATTCTCCCTGGTCATAGCGTCCAGCGCAGAGGTAGCCTCATCCAAAAGCAGCAAATCCGGCTTTGTAACGAGGGTTCTGGCTATGGTGACCCTCTGTTTCTGGCCTCCGCTTAATTGTGCGGGATACTTAGCCTTCAGATCTCCAATATCCAGTTCATTCAGTATTTGATTTACCTCTTCATGAATATCTGCCTTATTTATTCCCCGCACCTTTAATCCTAAAGCTACATTATCCCATACGTTTTTCCAGGGCAGCAGCCCATAGTCTTGCAGGATTACCCCTGTTTTTCTCCTGCTCCCTTTCAATTTTTCACCGTTGATCAGAAGCTCTCCTTCTTTAATATTAAGAAGCCCTGCCAATAAATATAGCAGGGTTGTCTTTCCGCATCCGGATGGCCCTATGATAGCACAGGTGGTATTTTTCTTTATGCTGAGGTTGATATCATGCAATGCCTCATCCGGGCCGTATGAAAAATGCAGATTTTTTATGCGGATCATTGCTTCACGAACTCCCTTACAACGAGGTCTTCCGGTTTTACTTGCATATCCTTCTTCAATACATTCTCAACCCATGTGATTACCTTTTCCAAATAGGCTGCATCCGGCAGTGACGCTTTGCTGAATTGAGGCAGAGCAATGCTTTCCTTGATTTCCGGCTTCAAATTCAGCTTTTCTATCAATATCTCTCTTGCTTTATTCTCATCCTTATTTATATCTTCAACAGCCTTATCATATGCCCGGTGGAACAGCTCAACAGCCTCGGATTTTTCTGCCAATGCCTTGCCGGTAAAGGCCATGACATCAGGGCAATATCCGTCCTCCGGATCAAACATTCTCTTTTCAAGGCCTCCTAAGGCACCCATGGATGCCATAGGCTCCGGAAATAATCCCATATCTGCCTTGCCGCTTTTTATCATTTCCAGGCGTGCCGGTATCTCATTTATAAATACCTTTTCTATATTATATTTATCACCCAGCCATTCATCTATCAGAAAATTTGTGACGCTCACTTCCATCATGGCCACTTTAATATCCTTTTTCTCCTCATATCCTGCTTTAACTAAAACAGGAAACATTCCGGAAGTTGTAGTCGTTACCTTGATATCGAAGCCCCCGTTCACATTGGCCGCAACTGCGATGAGGTCAGTCATTGCGCCATCTATTGAATTTGTCTGAAGTGCACTTTGTCTGTCCTGTCCATTATTAAAAACTATAAGCTCCACATCTAATCCTAATTCCTTGAAATAGCCCTTTTTTTCTGCTATAAACATAGGTGCTGAGTCTACAGCGGGCATAAGGCCTACTTTTAAGGAAAGGTTTTTAGCCTCTTCCGGCTTAACAGCCTGCGGCGGAGTGCCGCTGTTGCTGCAGCCTACTAAGGATATAAGACTTAGTGCCAATACTACAGCCAATAATTTTCTAATGTTCATTATATGTATATCCTCCTGATAATTATTTTGCCATAATAGTATTTTACAACTAAAACTGCGATTCATCTACTATTAATTTTGTCCATTCAAAACCCCATCTCAGCAGCCTAGAGCAAGACTTTATACAATACTTACGCTTTTTGCTATTGACTCAAGGTCTTTACCAGGGCAAGTATTATATCATCAATATTATTTTCTTTTATGAAGCTTTCAACTTTTTGCTTTTGTATATAATCCAGCTTATCTTCTAATCTGCTTCCATATATTCTGATTATAAATATTTTATCGCTTACTTCATGCTTGACTGTCAATTCATCATACCCATCGGCTTCAATGGCTGCATTTAAATAATATTTGTTCTTAGTCTCTATAAATGGCCTGTCCTCAAAAGCTTGACCACTAATCTCTTCTTCAACATCCCTCTCTATATCATTATCCTTAATGAAGCTATCAAATTGTATAATCACTTTATCGTAGTTATCACTATTTTGATAAAAAATATTTATATTATTAATATCCCTGATCAAGCCTTTCCTCTTGTATATCATATTTGTTTGATGTTCATCAGCCTTAGGCGTATTAAAATAATTGCTTCTGAACGCATTGATCTCTATTTTATCCAGCTTTAAATCTCCAAGCTTATCCGGTATATAATCGAAACTATTGCCAAAATGCTGATCTACTTCATCCTTGGCTCCGGACAGGTTACTCCCCATTACATAATAGTTTTTATTTTCTACTTCAATAAATTTATATTCGCCGAAATTCATGTTTTTTGCTTCTCTTCTTATGGCATCATATATTTTATCATGCTTTTCTCCGAGTATAATGCTGTCTGAAGAAGTTTTAATCAAAAATTTGGCCAGCATTTCACTGATGTTTTCCATAAAATCAATATCCAATATGTCTATAGTATCTTCTAAAATATGAATATCCTTGTAGCCTGTTGTAATATTTATTCCTACAGGAAATGAAGCATGGTCACTTATGTATTCTGCATATGCCGGAGTGCTTTTTATTCCGGAATCATTGAAAAAAGAATTCAGTTTATCAGTTAAGAGTTTTATCTCCGGCAAATCATGTTGATAATCTATGAATAGTTTTTTTTCACCCTTATGGCCTATACAGTCCATATTAATATTTGCAATAAAATCATAATCTTTGAAGATTTCTTCCCTCAATATCTTACTGCCGTAAAGAAAAGTTTCTTCGCTATTTATGCCGGAAAATATTATATCGTTAGGAAGTTCATTATTCTTTGAGTATTCTCCTATTCTCCTCGCCGTATCCAGCAAAATAGAAACCCCTGAGCTATTATCATAGGCTCCTTTCCATATGCTTTCTCCAATACTTCCTACATGGTCTAAATGAGCAGTAATCAGGAAAGCCTTGCTACTATCCTTTCCTTTTATTATGCCTATTACATTGTTTTCTTCTATTTCTTTCAATTCACCGGAGGAGCTCATATGAACCTCTCCGCCCGGATTACTCTTTAATATCTCATATACTTCTTCTGTTATATTAAAAACATTCCTGTCTCCATACTTTTCATCACTGTTATTGCCTTTTTTTAATCTCTCTGTTGATATCAATATCCCTTTGACATTAGATTTTTTTATATTATCATCTTTATGCCCCTTTGCGACAAGAATGCAGTCCTCTTCGCCAGCAGCATCAAAGCCTATCGGCAATCTTAAAGTTCCAGGACAAATAGAAGAGTCCATAAAATCCTTACCATACTCAAATTTTATTATATTGTTCTTTGTATCCTTTAGCTCTAATATCATTTTATCTGAATCTATCACCAATATTTGCTGTAAATAAGGATGATAAAAACTATTATTATACGGCTCTATTGAAAAATCCTTGAACCTGCTTACTATGTATTCCTTGGCTTTCTTATTGCCTTCCGTTCCTATCAACCTTCCGTCACATTCATCAGAGATAAGATATTGCAGTGCCTCATAGACTGTGTCATCCTCATTCTCAATCTTATTTATCTCGATGAAATTTTGAGGGCTTGCATTACAACCAGTTAGAAATAATATAAAGCACATCGATATTGATAGGAGCGTTATTCTTTTCCCCATGACTAGACCTTCCTTCATAACTTTTTGAGCCCCTGCAGAAAATCTACAGGGGCAATTTATTTAGCATTAGTGAACTATCGAATGCTCTTCCTTATATTCTATATTAGTATTTCTTAAAGAGTATCCGCAGTTTGGGCATTCATAATAATAATCCACTTCTCTTTGATACTCCCTGATAATGCATTGATAGTATTCTGGACAGGCCTTTGCTGAAACAAAAAGCCAGGAACCAGGTTTTACACTCGCCAGTCTCATTACACTACCACAAAAGTCACATGCAGGAGCTCTTAGTGCTCCAATTCTGTCTGCCTCGCAATCGGCCCCATAACCGTCAGCTGATAATATGCCAGACATAGTAGATACTAATAGCAATACTACCAGAACTAATAAAAAAGTATTTTTCCTCATTTGCCTTTGTCTCCTCTCTTTAATTAAAGTTCATTTGCTTATATAGTTAATGACCTCTTACATTTCTACTAATAAAAATAGGTATTAACTAGCCTTTAAACTTTCATCGCATCTTAAGCTGATGAAGCATCCAATAAGCAACATGCCCAATGGAATCACCCCCATTTCTTTAAAAGCTGTTTGCGTCCTCTTAATTAAAGCTTTAATACTCGTATGCCTCGCTTGTATAGGTTGCTTGCTCGACTTTCACCCCATTTTTGTATGCAGTTCCGGTAGAAACCAAGCGATAGCTGTAGCCGCTCACCACATACCAAGCTTCTCCCATTGCGCAATATATGTCTTTAGAAGTATTAGACCAGCTTTTTATTGTAGTCCACCCTCCGTTTTTATACTGCTGCAGATTTACTTGAATCTTAAGCTCGTCTGTATCATGGGCTTCAAGAATGACTTCTACTGTCGCCTTTCCCACTGAGGAAATATCAAAATAATTAAGATAGGTTTCGATGTAAGTCCAATCAGGCTGTATAATACTTTTAAGGCTCTCATCACCCAAACATGTAATGGGAATAAAAGATATTACTGCAATAATCGTAATAATAGCTATAATTTTTCTAAACATAAAATAAAATCACCTTTCTAATTTGTCCTTCATACAAATAAACAAATCAGAAAAGTGGTTTATTACAGTTTTTTTATAAAAAACTTTATTTTTCATAATTTATGCAAGTCCATTTTACAGCCTCTTAATTGCCTGCTATACTCTGCATGAATTCAGATTCCATCCTGTTATAAGCATTGATTTTAATCTTTGGCTCTGATAAACAATAGTATTGATTTTTTATTAATAAAAAGTATATAATATAAAAATGATAGAATTGGTATTCTTATCCAAAGGAGGATTTGCAAATGACTAAGGATAATTACTTAAAACCTTTTAAAGATTATGTAAAAGAGCATTATACTTCAAAGGATGCGGCTCATAATTTTGAACATATAGAAAGAATAATCAACACATCAAATAAAATAATAGATTATGGTGTCGATGAAGATATTGACTTTTATCTATTGGCATTTTTACAATGTTTCCATGGATTAAGCAGAAAGTTAGAGACTGATTCTGAATTTAAAAGAAACACAATTGACTTTTTGCTTGGATTAGGTCTCTCTGGCGAAAAAATAACTATTTACTTTGAATGCTTAAAACGTCACTGCAAATCTCCACAGAGGATTGAAGAAAAAATAGTACACGACTCTAATTTTATTGAAGTTGTTGGTTCTTATGGTTTAGCACGAGCATTTAATAGTGCTGGTACAAGAGGGCAAACTATTGAAGAAATAATTGATATATTAGAGACCCATTATTACAATATGATAGAGTGTAAGACCCCATTTGGGAAAATAGTATACAACGAGAAAAAGAAATTTGCAGAAGATTTTCTAATTTTACTGAAGAAAGAAATCGACTGGTATAAAGAATGATATATACTTGAGAGTGCTAATTTATTTTACGATTCTTCTTTGCTGGGATTAATCAATCTTTATACTTATAGGTATTGATGAGCATACTCATATCTTTTCTAAAAAATTTTATTTTTTGTAATTTATGCTTTCTGCAATTTTTATGAGCAAATCTTTATCTGTTTTTGATTTTAGGTAAAATGAAAAATTATCGTTATGCCAAAGGATTGTTATAAGCTGTTCTTTTTCTACCAGCAAACCTTCGGAGCCATTTATAACGATTTTTTCTACTTTTGCTTCTTCCGTATCTATTCTTAAACTGGCATTTTCATTATTATATTGGGCAAATGCAATTACCTGACCTTTATCATTTGAGTAATGAATAATCTTTGAGGCCGAGAATACCTCAGTCTTTGATATTTCAAAGCCCTCCGGTATATAATCCGGAAGATATATTTCTTTTAGCGCGGCGTCCTCCCCGGGGCTTTTTGTTCTAATTTCCGTATACTCCTTTTTTATCTCCATAATGAAGTTTATAGCTTTTACTCTAAAAGCTTCAACACTGAATAATAGGATTGAAGAGCCTATAAATAATATAAAAAATACTACTGCCGCGCTCTTCAATAGCTTGGCTGAGATTCCCCTGAACTTTTTCAGGCTTTCTTTTCTATTGTATTGATTTATTATGCTTTTGATTTTTTCATCCAGCTCAGAAGAAAAGGCAGGCTCTTCTTCAGCCTTGTCCTGCTGTATTTCCTCTGCTATATTTCCCACATGGCAGGCTCCGGCATATCCAAGAATAGCTTCAAGCATTCTCGCTTTAGCTTTTGCTTTTTGCTCTAAAAAGTCGCTCATCTTCACACAACTCCCCATCCTGTGATAATAGCTTAAAAAAACTTTGCCTTGCTCTATGGAGCCTAGTCCTCACATTTTCCTCAGTTATATTGAGCAAAGCGGCTATTTCCTCGTTAGTGTACTGATAAAAATATTTGAGTGATATGATGTCAGAATGCGGGGGGTACAGTTCTTTAATCTTTGAAGCTATCAAATTGAGCATCTCTGAATCGATTACTATCTCCTCAACAGCCTTTCCGTCATCCGGCAAGATCTCATCCAAAGCCTCCAATTCCATATTACAGATTTTTTTCCCCTTTCTATATAGATTAATAGAAATGTTTCTAACAATAATAACAACAAAAGCCCTTGTTCTGTTACAGTCTATTTCACTTATTTTTTCTAAATTATTGATTATATTTATAAAAGCAGCTTGTACCGCATCTTGAGCCGATTGATAATCCTTCAATACTCTGTATGCTACTTTAAACATATCCTTGCTGTATCTTGCATATAAAGCTTCAACCTTGCTTCTATCCTGCTCGTCCTCTATGGCAGCCAGAAAAAGCATCACATTACAGCCTCCTCGCACTCCGTATCATTTCTTTACAAATTAAGACGGGTAAATCAGGAAAAAGTCTCAATACTTTTCTACAAATACATTATAGGTATTGTTACATTGCTTTTGTCTATGTGCACACATTTATCATACATACAAACAACTCCGCCTGTTCCTACTTTTATTCCATTAATCCTATTTAGAGCGGAGAAGCTTGTTATATGCTCTTTACTCGGATTTGCTGTTTTTTTAATCTCAACTGGATAAAGCATGCCATTTTGCTCGATGATGATATCAATTTCCCTCCGGTCTTTATTCCTGTAATAATACAATGCTGGTTCTAAAATCCCTGCATTATAATAGCTCTTTAGTATCTCTGCGACTACGAATGTTTCAAAAAAAGCTCCTGCCATGGCTCCTGCTTCAAGCACTTCAGGAGTATTCCATTTTGTCAGATATGCTGCAAGTCCTGTATCAAGGAAATACAACTTCGGCGTTTTTATAGCCCGCTTTGTTATATTGTTGTAATAAGGTTGAAGCAAATACACAATATTTGATGAAATCAAGATTGACAACCATCTATCTGCAGTTGGTACACTGACTCCCACTTCACTGGCAATAGAGCTCAAATTCAACATTTGAGAGGTTCTGGCGGCGATAGCGGTCATGAACTTCAAGAATTTCAGTTCATCGCCAACCTTAGTCAATTCTCTTACATCCCGCTCCAGGTAGGTTTTGGTATAGGCAGCATAAAACATCTGCCAATCCATGTCTTCAGCGTGCATTGCAGGCATTGAACCTTTGTGTATTATGTCCCATATCTCCATATACTTTAAACTTTCACAAGCTGCTTTTCGTTTATCAAAATACTCTGCTGTCGGGATAAACGCTTCGTTAAATTGATCGCTTTTAATCTCTCGCAGCGATAATCCCGGCAGATTGAGCAAACCAATTCTTCCTGCAAGGCTTTCGCTCACATTCTTCATCATCCTGAACTGTTGTGAACCCGCCAAATAAAACTGCCCCTTTTTCTTACTTTCATCTACGATCATCTTAATATATGGAAAAAGATTCGGTGCATACTGTATCTCATCAACAATGACAGGCGGCTGCGTGGCCTTGAAGAAACTGCCCGCTTCCTCAACCGCGCTATGGAGAAGCAATGGATCATCAAGCGTTAAATATGGAATATCTTTTGCCATATGCCTTAATAACGTTGTTTTACCAACCTGCCTTGCTCCAGTAATTAAAATCACTGAAAACATTTTAGCGGCCTTTCGCAACGTATTCTCCATACTTCTTTCTATATAATTCATAACAATCACCGTCCATCCTAATATTTAATATTAAAATAGACGTATATTGGTAATATGTCAAGGCATTCCGAGATTCTTCTGCACCTTTTTTAAGCTTTCTTTTCTATTGTATTGAGTAAGTGTCTTTATATAGAATAATTTTACCTGAATTTAACACTGTCTTAATATCTCCTTTGCATTAATGAATTAATCTTGACTTAAGATATCAAATCAAATTATGAGGAGGAAATAATTAATGATAAAATCAACAAAAAAATTCATTGCTGTCATGACATTAGTAGTAATGCTGCTTTCTCTAAGCTTAGCAAATGTAAGCGCAGCAGCTCCCACCTCAGGATCAAGCATTGTTAAAAATGCAATCTTTCTTATTCCCGATGGAATGAGTGTCAACGCCACAACTATTGCAAGATATTTACTCAGCGGAAACGAAGGCGGTTCTGAAAAATTATTCATGGATCAATTTGTTACAGGGCTTGTAACTACCACCTGGGCTAAGGGCCCCATTACAGATTCAGCTCCTGCAGGAACAGCTTACGCAACAGGTCATAAATCCCTTAATGGTGTATTAGGCATTGATCCGGACAAAACTCCAAAGGCTACTTTGCTTGAAGCAGCACAGTTAAAAGGAAAAGCAGTAGGGCTCATTGCGACATCTGAATTTATGCATGCTACACCGGCAGCATTCAGCGCCCATGAAGAAAAACGCAGTAATTATGCCGTAATCGCAGAGCAGATGTTAAACCAGGATATCGACGTATTATTAGGCACAGGAGCTTCTAAAGTAAAACCGGAAGAGTTGAATATTATTGAAACAGCAAAAGCTAAGGGTTATGAAATAGTAAACAACAAAGCTGAAATGGAAAAATCAAAGGCTGCAAAGCTCTGGGGTAATTTTTCCAACGCTTTTAACTCAACAGATAATCTTTCTTATGATATAGACAGAAAAGCAAGTGAAGAACCTTCCCTTGCAGAAATGACGGCAAAAGCCATCGATGTGCTCAACAAAGATAAAGATGGATTCTTCCTCATGGTCGAGGGCAGCAAAATAGACTGGGCAGCCCATGCCAATGATACTATAGGTATTGTTACCGATACTTTAGCTTTTGATGAGGCTTTTAAAACAGCAGTTGATTTTGCTAAAAAGGATGGCAATACAATAGTTGTTGCAGTAACAGACCATGGAAACAGCGGCATTTCTATAGGCAGTTATGATTTATTAGGATATGACTCCGCACCATTCAGCATTTTGACTCCTTTAAAAGGCGCAACAAAAACTGCAGAAGGTGCCATGGCTTTGCTCAAAGAAGATAAATCAAATGTTGATGAAGTCCTGAAGGCTTATGGCATTAACCCTGCCGGTTATACACCAGCCGATATTACTTCAAAAGACAGAGACACCTACAATAACGCAAAGGTAAACCGTTTGATCACAATCTTCAAGACTGAGCCGACAAGCAGCAATCTCATCAAAATAATGAATCAAAAAGCTTATATCGCTTATACTACAGGTGGACATACCGGTGAAGATGTGCCTGTATACCTCTACACTCCGGAAAAAGTCAGCAAAGCGCCTCTAATAGGAGTCAATGAAAATACTGATGTTTCCAAATTTGTGGCTTCCTCACTCGGATTAAGCTTAGAAGAAGTAACTAAAAAATTATTTGTAGACGTAACAGAAAGAAAAGGCGCTTCAATCTCCGATAATGTATTGACTCTTGATGAAAATGGAAAAACCCTGACTATAAAAGCAAATCAAAGCACAGCCAAATTAGATAATAAAACCGTTGACTTAAATGGAGAAGTAGCTGTTTATATTAACGGAAGATTTTATGTGCCTCAATCAGCATTAGATCTATTAAAAAAATAGAGCATTAGATTTCCCTCTAATGCTTTTATATATAAGGCTTACAATGCTGAAAATGCCTTTTCATCAATGAAGAGGCATTTTCAATTACTGCAAAAATATTTGCCCAGAACACTATATGCTATATTTTCTAACAGATAGGGGGATACGAAATGAAACAAATCCTGGAAGATATAATAAGAACAGAAAACATAAGAACGGTATTTCAACCAATAGTATCACTATTAAACGGCGATATATTAGGTTATGAAGCCCTGAGCCGAGGGCCCGCAGGAAGCCCTTTAGAAAGACCTGACATGATGTTTAAGGCTGCCGAAGAACATAATATGATCTGGGAGCTTGAATATCTTTGCAGGCTGAAGGCACTTGAAAAAGCAAAGAATATTGTCCCTTCAAAAATGCTTTTCATCAATGTCGATCCCAAAATAATTAATGATGAAAAGTTTAAAAGCGGATTTACAAAGGAATTTATAGAAAAATCCGGTATAAATGCTGCAAATATAATATTTGAAATAACAGAACGCACATGCATAGAAGATTATAAAACATTTAAAAAATCAATAGACAACTATATAAATCAAGGCTTCAGGATTGCCATAGATGATACAGGTTCAGGGTATTCGGGCCTCAAGATGCTTGCCGAAACACATCCTCATTACATCAAGCTTGATATGGACCTCATCAGAAATATTGATAAAAAAGCATTGAATCAAGCCCTGGTAAAGGCATTGCTGGAATTTGCAAATTCGTCAAATATGAAAATTATAGCAGAAGGCATCGAAACCCCGGATGAGTTAAACACCTTGATCAGGTTCGGCATACATTATGGCCAGGGGTATCTGCTTCAAAAACCTTCTCCTGAATTTCTGCAAATAAGCCCCGGCGTAAAGAGCATGATAACAGAAAAGCAGGCACAAAATCAAAATCAATATGTCAATAATATGCACAACATACCTATAGGTGAAATAGCCAGATTCGACAGCCCCATAAATCCATGCGCAACAGGAAGCGCGGTCAATGACATATTCAAAGCTAATACGGATATACAAGGGCTGCCGATTGTCGAAAATGGGGTCCCCACGGGGCTTTTAATGAGAAATGACTTCTATTCAAAGCTGGGAACTCAATATGGAGTAGCTATTTTTATGAATCGCCCCATCAAGCTTCTCATGAATAATAGCCCTCTTATTGTAGATTACAACACGGCTCTTGCTCAAGTTTCAAATATAGCTATAAACAGAAGAGAGGAAAACTTATATGATTACATTATCATAACAAAAAATAATAAATATTATGGAATTACTACTGTAAAAAGCTTGTTGGAGCATATAACCCAATTGGAGCTTAACACTGCCAAGCAATTAAACCCTTTAACGGGTTTGCCGGGGAACCTCTTAATCGAACAGAATATCAAAAAAACTCTGGATTTGGATGAAGATAAATATATCATATATTTTGATTTGGATAATTTTAAAGCATATAATGACACATATGGTTTTGAAAATGGGGATAGGATCATTGGGCTCACTGCTAATATCATTAAGGAATGCTTAAGTTCAAATTCTTATGAAAGCTTTATAGGACATATTGGGGGAGACGACTTCGTTGCTATAGTCGCTTTAGATGATATTGAAAAAACCTGCAGCGATATAATGCAGGTATTCGATAACAGAGTAAAAAATTATTACACTGAAGCTGATAAAAATAATGGATACATCATGTCAACAAACAGGCATGGTACAGTAGAAAAATTTCCCATTATTTCTCTTTCCATCGCTGTAGTTGATAACAAAAAGCATAAATTTAAATCTCCTGTAGAGGTGTCAAGGCAGCTTAGCATCCTGAAAAAGAAATGCAAAATAAAATGGGAAAGCAACTTTTTTATATATTGACAGAAATAAAAAATAGCTGCTCATATAGGAGGGGGAAGGAAGAAGAGAAAACCAACATTGAGCAGCTTTCTTATTAGCTATATTTTAAATTTTTTAACGGCAACGTGTGAATCTTCTATGCTTTTCAATAGATCATCCAATTCTTCCGAAACATTGACTAAACCTTTGGTTTGGCTTACAGAGCCTTCATACAATGTTTGAGATTGATCATAGCTTTTCTTTGATATGGCATTTATGTCATTCATGTATGCTGATATTCTATCTGTATTAAGAGCTTGCAACTCTGATTTTCTTGAAATTTCTCCGATCATATCATTAATTCTGTTTATACTTTCTACGATTTTAATAAAAGAATTTTCAGTTTTGATCACTATATCATTGCTCGATTCAAATTGTTCAACGCTTTTCTCCGCCACTTCTGCAGTTGCTTTCATTTCTAAAAACAAGTCTTGGACTACTGCTTCAATGCTTTTTACTGAATTTTGGGACTCATCGGAAAGCTGTCTTATCTCTGCAGCAACAACGCCGAAGCCTCTGCCTGCATCTCCTGCTCTTGCAGCTTCAATGGCCGCATTAAGGGCAAGAAGCTTAGTTTTGGCTGCTATTGAAGTTATTAGATCAGTAGCACCTTTGATTTGCTCTAAATTCGTCCCAAAGCTGCCGACCCTTGCTTCCATATTCAAGATGGTATCCTTTGTAAAGTTCATATTCTCATTAAGCGCTCTTAATGTTGCGGCTTCTTGTTCAACTATTTTCCTGGCTTTATTCGTATAATCAAGTATTTCCACCGTTTGATCCGATATTTCTACAGCAGAGTGTAAAACATCATCCAGTTCGCCCTTAGCCTCTTCCAGGTAGCTTGACTGTTCCTTAGAGCCTGACTTTATATCCTCTGAAGTTATTTCAATGCTTTCGGATATACTCCTTACTTCATCTATATACTGGCTCAGCATTGCAGACGATGATGCAGTCGTATTTACCGTATTTATAATCTGCTTTACTAAACTTTTTAAAGAAACAGCCATGTTGTTGAATTCTTCAGAAAGCTGTCCTATTTCATCATTACTTTTAATAGAAGACATATAATTCAAATCTCCATTGGCAACAAACCTTGTATCATTGACGAGTACTTTTACGGGCTTTACAATTTTTCCTGATATAAATATTGCCGCAGCCAATCCTATTATCAATCCTAAAGATATTATAATCCCAAAATATAGATTCATATCGGATTTTGCTTTTACTATGTTGTCCTGAGGAACGGCTACCGACAACAATCCGACAACCTCCCCTTTTGTATTCAATAGCGTCCCATAAGCTAAATAATAATCTTTATTTCTTATTTGCCTACTCTCAAACCGGACTTTTTGATCATTGAGCAGGTATTCTTCTATGTTCTTATCTATTTGAAGAGAGTTTTTCACCTCATTATAGTCATCTGCTTTATCATCTAAAAATGTAGATACGATATTATCCTTTAGATATAATGTAGCTTCCAATTCGTTTAACCTTTTTATATGCTCCAAGAATCTTTTGTCAAGGTTGTATTGTGTTATTACCGTGCCTATGGTCTTCACTCCGGTAGCAACAATATCTGATTTCATGGGGGCCGCCGACTGTATGCATATGGCGTTTTGCGTTGGTTGTATTAAAACTGCCTTAAAGCCGGCAAGACCGCTTTTAACCATGAAGTCATCAGAAAGATCGTCACCGGATTTCAGCGGCTGATCTGTTCTCGATATCAGTTTCTTATTCTCATCTGCTATCATAACGAAATCCAATCCAAGCTCGCTTGTTAACTGAACTAAAAATTGAGAAGCGCTAAGGTTATTGCCTTCCATCGTATATTTGCGCAGCTCTGAGAAGCTTGAAAGTATGGAGGCATTATCTTTGGCCTTTTGCTGATAATCTTCAAAATAGTACCTTGCCGAGTCCAAGCCATTTGATAGCCTGGATTCCCATTCATCGCTTATTTTCTGTAATACGATGTGCCGGGATGTATATGTGGAAAGCACTACCGGAATAAGAATTGAAATTATAACGACTATCAATATCTTAAACCTGATAGATATATCAGAAAATCTTTTTGCTCCCTTAAGCATCTCATCAGTCCTTTGCTCATACTTAATGCCTGTCATCTATATATGAGTATAGCTAAGCATTGTTAATTCCATATTAAGTCCTATTAAACTCCATGTTAATTGATTAAGCATCTTATTACCGCCCCCTCGGAAAAGGCCTTGCTGCAAATAGGTCAGGATGTGCTTAAACGGCAAAGGAAATGGCATATTTAGCATGATACTTAAGTTTATTTCTATATGGAATTTATGGTATAATTAAGAGGAGCATACATTTTTAAAATTTCCTATGCATTTTAAAAAGTATTAATTGGAGGTGGTTTTCTTGAATCTAGCTAAATGGCTTTTGGCTATTTTTATTTATTTACCGGTAATACTTTTACTAATGAATGGGATTCAATTAAAGCCCCTGGTAAAATTGAAGATAATTATGTCGAAAAAGTAGGGGTGAAGCAGAAATTTTGAACCTTGAAATATATATCACTCAGGCTCTCAGAGTTTTCGAGAGCGTACTTATTTTATAACGGGGGGTAAAATAATGAATTCAAAAAAAAACCTGGATTTATCATCTTTACTATCAGACATAATTTATATATGCCAAATTATCTTATTTATAATACTTGGATTTATAGTATGGCGTCGACCATTGTATGTAAATGAATTCTTGCAAATAATGCTTAAAAAGACATATATATATGCATTTATAGTATTTTTTATCAGTATTGTACGAAATATTTCTATTAAATTTTTAAAAATTAAATCAAAATATTTTAATATAATTTTAACTGCTTTAATGATTATTTTTCTCATAATGGTTCTAATTAATACGATAGTTATGCTTATTACGTACTATAATAATTATTAAAGCTATCTATGTTCTATTTAGCCTGATACTCTTAAATAATTTAGATTTGCAGAAAATTAAGGCTCTCCTATAATTATAAAAAGAACTGCTGCAAATTAATCTATTAGGTTATTTGCAGCAGCTCCTTTACATAGGTCTTATCCTATGTATTCATAAATTGTTTCTGTCTTCCAAGTTTGACTATTACCACTTCCAGTTGAATATTCATAAACTTCTGTGTATATTCTTACTTTTCCACCTTGATTGTTAATTGTCTCAAGTATTGGTTCTAATTGCGCAGAATCATAATTATTTAAAAGCGCATTAGCTGCTGAGTCTATACTTATTATGATTCCAATTGCGGCTAAAATACTTTTTACACTCTTTTTAATGTCTAGTACATGCTGATTGAAAAAATCGTGGGTTAAAAACCCTATAGCAACACTAGCAAAAGCGGCAGCTAGAGTAGAAAAATTAGTTTGTCTCTCCTTATTAATCTTAATTGCAATCTGTGCAGCGGTGTAGTCTTTATAACTACTATCTATTAATGTCCATCCCATAATAAATTCTCTCCTTTTCATTTTAATTTATAATTGAATTATTTTATATAAGCAATAACCGGTTAATTGTTATACACTCATCAAAGACGCTTTTAACTCTAAAATGTAAATGTCACTTTTATTATAAAATTTTTATAATTTATCTTTTTTAAATACAAAATCTTTAATCTCTTTTACATCATTTTTTACTTCTTCCATTATGCTGAATTTTTCTGAAAGATTTGATATTATCGTCTGATACTTTTCCTCTCTTTCCTCCTGCTTCAAATCACGTTTTTCCTGCGCCTTTAAAATATATAAAATAAGAACAATGCTTAAAGCTGCCCATATTCCTTGGGATGCTGCAATTTTCATAATTTCATTTTCCATATCTCTCAACCTCCTGTTCTTAAATTAGCTTTCTCAGATTGTTTAAAGCTCTGTTCTTTATACCGTTTACAACTTGTCGCGAAATGTTTAGCCTGTCCCCAATTTCCTTATAAGAATACCCGTACAAAAACTTTTCTTTTATAACTCTTCTTTGCAGGCTTGGCAAATAACTTATTAAATCCTCAACAAATATTTTGCTTTCATGCTCATAGTATGATTCATCCAATATCATGGCTAAATTTAATTCTAAAGATTCTTTTAGATTCATCACACAGTTTCTAAAATGTCATGTTTAGCATCATACTTTCATTATATTTCCTTTTAATATGTTTAAATGGTATAATATAGGAAGGAAAGGATGAGCAAATGTGCATTTAAACATCTTTCTATGTGATGATGATTCTGTGCAAATTGATACTCTTAGCTCTTATATAGATTCCATGAGATTGGATGATACAAATATTATTTATACAACATGTGGTGAAGAACTTTTAAATAAGATAAGCACGGTTAAGCCTGATATAGTTTTTCTAGATATCAAAATGGAAGGGTTAAATGGTATTGAAACCGGAATTAAATTAAAAGAGCAATTTGATGATGCGGTCATAGTATATATCACCGGATACTCGGATTATGCTTTAGATGCCTTTAGGGTAAGATCTTTTGATTATCTGATCAAACCTGTTACATTCAGCCGCTTTGAAACCTTGATGAGAGATATATTAGTTCGCGTTAGCGAAATCAAAACCTACAAAGAAAAACATGAAATATTAGTTATTAACAATAAAAATTCAAATATTGTTATAAGATATGATGATATAATATGCTTTGAAAAAAGCTTCAGGAAAATAATAGTACATACAATTGTCGCGCCATATGAATTTTACGGCACACTGACAGCCCTTATCGAAAAATTAAATATGAAGACTTTTATCCAATGCCATCAGGGATATATAGTAAATATAAGCAAAATTAAAGAACTAAAACCAGATCAAATAGCCTTTTATGAATCTGATTTAATAATACCTGTAAGCAGGAAATACAAGCCTTATATTAGAAAAGCTTTTGAAAAAGCACTTTTCTCATAATGATTCCACTCGTATAAGAACTTTATTTGTTCCTTTTAAATAGACAATAAAGTAAATGCTTCAGCAGGAATAGCTAAGGTCTGTTGGGATTATCTGCTGGAATATATATCAAAATAAGCAAAATAGCTATGAACAGATAGAAATTAGATAGGCGCTCTCGAATAAAGGGGATACTGCTTACTATACATATGCAATATATCAGATTAAAGCACTATTATGAACTAATTATGCTTAAGTGGTAGAGGAAATGTCATATTTAGTATGGTGTTTAATCTTCTTTTCTAATTTTGTTTAATGTATACTATATGTGGCTTTATAAATTTATTATAGAAAGGAAGACTTTTTATGCATAAAGGCAACAACAATAGCAGAAAAAAATTATTATTGCTAGTAGTTTTTTTGACTTATATAGCAACAGCTTGTACTTCAAAGCCAATAGCAATATCACAAGACGATAATGTCATTGAAGCAGCCGTTGATAATGAAAAAAATTTAATATCATTACAGCTTAGAGAGTTAGAACTAGATGAATACAAGGCAAATGCTAAAAAAATACTCCACTCTTATTTCTATGAATCATACATAGAAAAAATAGATAAAATAAATAGTATTGGAGGAATTTATGCGCCGTCAGTAAAAACCCCTATAATTTATAATGTGTCTAAGGTGTGCACGGATTCAAAAAAAACAAGTAAAATTGTCTTTATTAATGCGCCCGTAGACGATAGTACAAGTCGACTCTATAGGATGTACATTTTTAAAGAAGAGGATGAACAATGGAAGTTATTCCAATTGAGGGAGTATTATGTGGTAATGGATGGTCCTAAAAAAGATGATTTCAAAAGAGTAACAGACCTATTTACTAATTATGATAATAAGCCTATCGAGTATTCAGCTATAAAGATCAGAGAGTGAGTTGTAACCATCCACTTCTTTACAGATGGTTTATTGTTTCACATGATTCCGTGCTCAATAGACTAAAGTCCATAATAAATTATCTGGAACTAAATATTTAGCTCCAGATAATTTATATTAAGAAAATCATCCTATTATTAATATGGAAATTTCCAATCTATTGGGTTGCCGCTGCGTAATTTTTTTACATCCCAATACTGGTATGATCCAGGAATATATGGAAAACCCGGTGTATGTGTCCAAGTAGCATCATCTGGATAAAAGTAATAATTACCCAAATCCCATACTGTAATAATTACTGAACCACATACACAATCCCATTCGTGAGCATTATATGTTGTTCCATTTATCTTAGCTTTAGTAAGTGAAGAAAAGCCTTGATGGCGACCATCTCCACTTGCGTTATTAGGGCAATATACTGGATAATTAGGTGATACATGATTAATGTCCATCCTGCAAAATAAATCTGCAAAAGTTAAGTTCGTTAATGTAAATAATGTAACAAAAACAACTAAAGTAAAGAACAACATTTTTCTATAGCCTTTCATTTAATCATCTCCCTCCCTTATTATTCGTTTTCTTTCTAACTCATTCACTCAATTCTACTGTCTTAGCTTGTCCGGCATCTTAGGTTGATAAAGCACCCAATAGCAGCATGTTCCCACGGAAGTCTTTGCCATAAATAGAGCCAAACATGCTATCATGCTCAAAAGATTATGCTTTACTCTCAAAGCAACCACCTCCCATATGTATCTTACCTGCAATATATCACACTATTTTCCCATTTTGAACTCATTATGCATAAGTGGTATAGGAAATGTCATATTTAACATGGTTTTTATATTATTTCTGTGCAGAGCTGCTATATAATTAAATAAAGATATAATAATTCATATTAAAGGTGGTGAGAAAACTTGGCTTCCGAAGAAAAAGCTCTATTATAGTAATAATATCTTCAATGATCTTTTTTTATAACATGGTGAT
>NZ_JAJEKE010000026.1 GCF_024363565.1 Lutispora saccharofermentans
CCTGTTTTGTATGCTCGGTAATATATATTATACTATTTTCATCTTCAAGTGCCTTAAAAACGGTTTAAATGCGTCAATCGAAGAGTTACCGCCTTTATTTCTTAAAATAAAAAAGCAGGAAATTAATCCTACTTTACTTTTTTAATATTATATATCTCAGTTTCATTCTCCAGGGTAGCAGTTTCGATTCTTTCCAGTTTATCCAATATATTTTCGTTGATTCTTTCCTGTCCTTCCAGCTGGTTTTGTTGTATCTCTGCTAATTGTTCCAACCTTGTCTGCATCTGCTCCTGTGTTACTTGTAATTTTTTCTGTCCCTCTTGAAGCCCTTTTATATCTTCCTTAACGCTGTTTATATCTTTCTTAACACCGTTTATATCTTCCTTAACGCCGTTTATATCTCCTTTTAGGTCTATATACATTTTCTCTGCTAGGTCAAATAGTTTATCAATCTTATCTTCCACGGCTACTCCTCCCTTGTGGGTTTATTATACCCTTTTCAAGAGAAATATTGAAGCAGTATCTTCAGTTTATGAATTATTTACTTGGCATAGAATTTTAATCATACTTTTTTATATTATCATAGATTCTGATTCATCTTCCGATAAGCTTGCCTACATTCTTTATCAAAATTGATATAGTCCCATCTGTATTTGTTATAAATTCTAGTCTGTCCCTATCCCCATACTGATCAAGAGGAATGTTTATTTCAATTCCCGTATCGGTTTTGATGACTTGCCGCTCCAATTTCTTAAAGCTGCTTTTGCTCTGAATTTGAAATTCCTTTTTATCTAAACCCTGATTCATTATTTTTTCTTTAAATTCATTTTTTACATCTATATTGTTCTCAAAAACTTCGTTAATGACATTATCAACATTAACCGTACCATTGGCTTCATAATTATCTAACAGTATCTTTTTAAACTGCATTTTTTTCTCAATATCATCATTAAAATGCTTTTTATTGATTCGATCTGCTGTTTTTGTTACAATATCAAGTTTAGATTTGGAGGATAGCTCTGGCTGGCACCCAAGGTAGTATTGGGATAAATAATACTCCTTCTCACCGTTTATTAAATATTTTTTCTCAACCAATTTAACTGAAAAATCATCCAAATCAATAATAATAACCTCTTCCAGGCTTTGGGCTTCAGAGGGTAAAACTGTTTTTTGCTTTACTATCGTATTTTTGGTGCCTGTATCAATTGTTTCAACAAAATGGATATATGAGCTCTTGTAGTTCATTTTAAGCATCGAAAAATATGAATCGCCTTCATAATTAAACGTTGTGAAAATAATATCCGCGGCAGGTATATCAACGTTTTTCTTCATAAGGCTAAATAATTGCAACGAAAGGTTCTCAGTTGCAGCAATAAAGTCATTATTGCCCAGGTATGCTTTTAATTCCTTATAACAATAGTTATCATGATCATCTAATTGAGTAACTTTATAATTATCACCGCTTAGAATTTTAAATATATGGATTTTAATAAAGTCCTCTATTTCTTCATTTAAGTCTAATAATTCATTTGATAAAACCGGTACATCTAAGCTTGAATCCAAAATATGAACTATTGCATTTGTTACTTTTATATTTTCTTTATCCATTATATTCTGCTCCTTATCTTACCGCCGGATTCTTTCTATCCCTCTTATGAATTCCAATGAGAAAAACATATTTATATAGAAGGCTGCGTTTGGTATTTGTATAAATCCATTACAATATTTCTTCGATGATTTCTACCGCCCTTTTTACCAATCCGGAGCAGGTATGCTTGAAAGCTTCTGCCTCTTTGGCTTTATTTAGCTCTTCAGCTATGCTTAAATCATATTTGATCAATTCGGTGCATTTTACAGACCCGAACTCAGCTTTAAAACGTCTGGTAAATTCTTGTATAGCTGAATATGTCTTATCTTTGGATACATTATCCTCCGTCCTGTATTTTCCGTACTTAAGTCCAATCAGCATAAACGCTCCTGTGACAGCTCCGCATGTCTCACCGATATATCCCATTCCGCCTCCGAATGCTCCGGCTATCTTCAAAGCCCTTTCCTTATCCAGATTATAATCTTCACAATAGGATGTAAATACCGCTTGGGCACAGCTAAAGCCTTCGCCGAAGCATTTAACTGCTAAATCCGCTTTTTCACTCATAGAGATTCTCCTCTCAATATACTTTAAAACAATCAATATCCTTAATGCTTGTACATATTTATATCATATTATCTTTTCAAATGCAGTCAAATATATATTTCTGCCGATCTCAATATCTTCTGTTTTTTTATATCCATTTTTCAAGTATAAGTTCACCGCCGGTTTATTTTCCTTTCCGGTGCATACCACTACCTTATTTATGCCGGCTTCCGCTCCTTCTATAAAATTCACCATTTTTTGTGCAATACCCATCCTGAAAAAGCTTGGATGTACTGCGACGCGGTGAATATCCAGAGTGTTTCCTATAACTTTATAGGAAATTATTCCGGCTAAGGCCTCATCTTCAAAATATCCGTAAAAGATTTCGCCGGACTTTCTTAGGCTGTCTATAGTATCCTTTAAAGGCGGTATATCATAAAAATCTATGATCTGCGCCTCGATTTTATATGAAGCCGCCTGCAATTCCAGCACCTTCTCGGCTGTCTCTTTGTCTTGCAAATCAAGCCTTCTCATCATGTAGCCCTCCTTCATTCCTCTGCTCCAAAATGACTGTTCTTTTATAGAAGCCATATTTTTTATAAAAGCTCAATACCTCTTCATTGCCTTCTGCTACCCCGATTATCTTCTTTTTCGCATTATTGCAGTCAAGCCACTCTAATGCTCTGCCCATCAAGCGGTCACCCAAACCAAATTTGCGACATTCTCCGTCAACAAAAATAGAATCAATCTCTCCTTCCGATTTTTCATTTATCGTGCTTATGCAATAACCTATGTAAATATCGTTCTCGCTATCTTTTATTAAGTCTACCTTTATCGATGAATTATCATAGCTGTCAAATTTACTTTTTCTTTCCTCAAACTTAAAATTTCTATATTTATCAGAAAAATTCTCTGACTTAATCTCATGATGCTTGTTTAATTTTTCCCATAAGGGCTTTACAAAGCCTAACAGTTCTTTGCCTCCGCTCATGAATTCAAACCTGTTCATACATTATCCCTCCACTCCCTAGGCTGCACAGCCTGTCTACCCATTGATAGCATTCTTCCAGCTCCGCATCGCTTATCAAATGAGACTTATGCTCAAACAGAACCTTATAGCTCCCATTTACTTCATTCAAGGTCCTAAAGTATGCTTCCATATCGCCCCATCCATCTTCCGGCTTTAAAGAACTAAGTGCAGGGTAATGCCCTGTCTCACTGATCCTGGCATTCCATAAATGCACTAAATGAGCATACTTGCCGAACTTTTTAACTATATCCAATCCGCTAAAATTATGATCAATGCAATCCTGCAGGTGGATTCTTCCGAAATCAAGGCATAGCCTGATATTTGGATAATCGTCCAGCAAGCCTTCCAGAAGGTTTGTATCATATATATATCTATTCAGTGCATCCAACTCTAATACCGGGGTAAAATTATGTTTCATTCCTTTATCTGATAATATTTGAAAAAAATTTCTGCTTCTCTCTTCAAAATACTCATAGGGCATTTCGGATTCATAATAGTACTCGGTATCATCTGAAAACCTCCAGATTTTCCAATCAACATTATCATCTAATATCACCGGCTTTGGATAATGAAGCAAAATATAGTCCGGATTTAACTCTTCTGCTCTGACAAATTCATTTTCCATATAACTAATCGATTCTTCATAGGTAACATTGTCTTTAGAAAGATATTGGGGATCTCTGGATCTCCATTGATTCTTCAGCAATGGAAAATGAATGCCTACTTTCAGATTTCTCCTCCTTATATTATCCTTCAATATCTTCAGTTCCTCAACAGACTCCATTTGATTGACTTCAATTCCGAAGAAATAATCCCTGAAATCTCTGTTTTGCCTATCAATATCAAATTTGTCAAACTGACCGATCAGAAATCTTTTCATTTGCTCCTCCTGATAATCTATATAATATAATTCGCGATGCTAATACGACTAGATATTACCATAAATATATAATTTTTTCTACATGTTAATAATGACCTGATTTTCTAACTTAACTCGTTGTGTTGGCTGATAAAAGAGTATTTTGTGAAGAGGCGTAGAGTTTGTTAGTTTTGACACAGCCCTATACAAGCTTACAAAGTCTTAGCCTCGAAGCTCTATACTTGTTATCAGCTAACACAACAGCTTAAGTTAAAAGAAAGGACGCCCAAAGGGCGCCCTGCAAAATTCTATAAAACTAAGCCGTATAAACTAAGGCAAAATATGAAAATATATTTTATGCGCTTTCAAACTGGCTGTTATACAATGAAGCATAGAAGCCTCCCACAGCCAGTAATTCCTCATGATTTCCATGCTCCACAATATCTCCGTCCTTCATCACCAGGATCATATCTGCACCTCTTATGGTCGACAATCTATGGGCGATAATAAAGCTGGTCCTATCCTTCATCAGGTTTTCCATAGCTTTTTGTATCAGAACCTCGGTGCGGGTATCTACAGAGCTTGTTGCTTCGTCCAATATCAGTATTTTAGGGTCTGCCAATATTGCACGGGCTATGGTTAATAACTGCTTTTGCCCTTGAGATATATTGCCTGCTTCTTCATTTATCTCCATGTTATATCCGTGAGGCAAGGTTTTTATGAAGGGATGGGCATGGGCAGCCTTAGCAGCCCTGATAACTTCCTCGTCTGCGGCATCCAGCCTGCCGTAGCGTATGTTTTCCATGATTGTGCCGTTAAACAACCAAGTGTCCTGCAGCACCATGCCAAACATGCTCCTCAAATCATTCCTGCTGAATTCCTTGATATCATGTCCGTCGATCGATATTCTTCCGCTGCTGACATCATAAAATCTCATGAGAAGCTTTACCATCGTAGTCTTTCCGGCTCCTGTAGGCCCTACTATGGCAACTCTCTGGCCTGGTTTAATATCTGCATTGAAGCCCTTGATGATCATATCGTCCTGATTATATCCAAAGCGCACATCCTCGAAGGATACCTGACCCGCAATATTCGTAATATCCGTCGGCTCAAGATTCTCCTCGATTTCCTCCTGCTCCTCCAAAAATTCAAAAACCCTCTCTGAAGCCGCTGCTGTGGATTGGAGGACATTGGATATTTGAGCCACCTGAGCTATAGGCTGGCTGAACTGACGCACATATTGTATAAAGGAGAGTATATCCCCAACCTCGATAGCCTTTTTAACAGCAAGCCAACCGCCCATTATGCTCACTAAAACATATCCGATATTGCCGATAAATGTCATGATGGGCATCATCATACCGGATAAAAACTGTGATTTCCAGGCGGAATTATATAGTTTATCATTCAGATCATTAAACTTTTCTACGGCTTTCCCCTCTCCATTGAAGGCCTTGACTATTATGTGGCCGCCGTATACTTCCTCAACATGTCCATTTACTTGACCCAGATAAAGCTGCTGCTGCACAAAATATTTCTGAGACCTTTTAACTACCAAGGATATAAAGATAAGCGACAGGGGCAATATCAATATTGATGCAAGAGTCATTAACCCGCTGATAGAAAGCATCATAACAACAGTACCGATCAGCATGATCACAGATGTAATTATCTGCGAAATGCTCTGGTTCAGGGTTTGGCTCACAGTATCAACATCATTTGTTACTCTCGACAATACCTCTCCATGAGTTTTTGTATCAAAGTATTTCAAGGGCAGCTTGTTTATCTTTTGTGATATTTCTTTCCTTAAATTATAAGATACCTTTTGTGCCACTCCCGATAAGATAAAGCCCTGCACAAAGGAGAATACTGCACTGATAATATATAGCCCAAGCAAAAGAAGCACCGTGTCTCCGATATATTCAAAATCAATGCCGGCACCCTGGGCGCCTGAAACCTTGCCTATCAATCCCTCAAAAATCTTTGTCGTGACTTTTCCAAGTATTTTAGGGCCTATAATAGAAAAAACAGAGCTTCCCACTGCAAAGAGTATCACTACAATAATTGAAAAAAGATAGGGCTTTAAATATCCTATTAGTTTTTTCATTGTTCCTTTAAAATCCTTAGGCTTTTCCGGAATGCCCCTCATATGCCCTCCGCCCATTGGGCCTCCTCCCATTGGCTTCATGCCTGTTTTGGTTTCATTTTTTCTCATTTCACTCATTATGCAAGCTCCTCCATTGAAAGCTGTGATAAAGCTATTTGCCTATATACTTCGCATTCTTTCATAAGCTCTTTGTGGCTGCCTATGCCTGCAATTTTACCCTCATTAAGGACAATGATCCGGTCTGCATTTATGATCGTGCTTATCCTCTGTGCAACTATAAGCAAGGTGCTATGGGCCGTCTCCTTCTTTAGGGCCTCACGGAGCAGTGCATCGGTTTTAAAATCAAGGGCAGAAAAGCTGTCGTCAAAGATATATATATCAGGCTTTTTGACAAGCGCCCTGGCGATTGAAAGCCTCTGCTTCTGCCCGCCTGAAACATTGGCGCCGCCCTGAGAAATATCGGCTTTAAACCCTTCAGGCTTCGCTTTTATGAATTCCGAAGCCTGGGCTATGCCTGCCGCCTTAACCAGTTCTTCTTCAGATGCGCCTTCATTGCTATATTTCAGATTGCTTTCTATAGTCCCCGAAAAAAGAAGCGCTTTTTGGGGTACATATCCTATTCTGGCTCTTAATTCATGCTGAGGGACCTTGCTGATGTCCACACCGTCAATCAGTATTTGGCCTTCTGTTGCGTCATAAAAACGGGGTATGAGATTGATAAGCGTGGTTTTCCCGCTGCCGGTGCTGCCGATAAATGCAGTTGTCTGCCCGGGCTCGGCAGTAAAGCTTATATGCGAAAGGACATCCTCTTCTGCGCCGGGGTATCTAAAGCTCACATCCCTGAACTCAACATGGCCGCTTCTATTTTCCCCGAAATTCTGAGGCTTTTCAACATCTCTCACCAGTATCTCCGAGCTTAGGATTTCTTCTATGCGCTCAGCAGAAACAGCAGCTCGGGGCAGCATTATGGAAACCATGGAAATCATTAAAAACGCCATGATAATCTGCATAGTATACTGTATAAAAGCCATCATATCGCCAACCTGCATTGCACCCTGGTCAATCTGGTGAGCGCCCACCCAAACGATCAGTAAAGTAACTCCATTCATGATCAGCATCATTGCCGGCATCATGAGAGACATTACTCTATTGACAAACAGATTCGTTTTTGTCAGGTCTCTGCTTGCAATATCAAATTTTTTCTCTTCATGCTTTTGAGTATTGAATGCACGTATGACCAATATCCCCGTAAGTATCTCTCTTGTTACCAGGTTCAGCCTATCTACAAGCTTTTGCACAACTTTGAATTTCGGAATTGCTATATAAAACATAGCAGCCACTATGATCAAAATAGCAGCTACCGCCACTCCAATAATCCAGGCCATGGAGTAATCGCTTTTAAAAACCTTTATTATCCCTCCAATACCTAATATGGGAGCATAGAAAACAATTCTCAAAAGCATTACCGTCAACATTTGAATCTGCTGAATATCATTAGTGGTTCGCGTGATCAGCGATGCGGTGCTGAATTTATCAAATTCGCTGCTGGAAAAGCTTATGACCTTTCCGAATACATCTTTTCTAAGATTCCTGGAAAGCCCTGCCCCAACCTTTGAACCAAAATATCCTACAGCTACAGTGACGCCCATGCTCAGCAATGCTATAAGCAGCATAATTGCACCGGAACGCAGTATATAGCTTGTTTGAATCTTATCAGTATCCATTCCTAGAATTTTATATTCCTTACGGATATAGGAGGTTGCGCTCTGGGTTATCATGGAATCGGGCATACCCGCAAATCTCTCACCGGCGCTGTTTTTCATAGACTCTATCTGAGCCGGCGGTATGTTTGAAAGAGATATGCCCATTTTCTCCAAAGCTTCTGCGGCAAGGATGGGCTTGCTCATGATCAAATTAAGCCGGCTTATTTCATTCTTTGAATTTGCATTCAATGTGTAAATAGGTTCTTCTGATAGACGAGGGTAAATCTTTGTATAATAATTATAATCATTTTGAGATATGCTGCTTTTATCCAAAATAGTATAGCTTTTCGATACCTCCACTTTATCTTCTTCATTCATAAATAGCATAAGTCTATCAAGCTCGCTTTTGCGTATTGCTTTAGGCACTCCATTCTCTATTCCGCCTTGCTGAATCCCAATATTTACAATGTTGGAGGTGTAGCCAGGCAATGACAGATCACAAGCAGCCTGAACCCAAAGCAGCGCGATAATTGCAGTGATAGACACAATAAATGGCCTAAGATAACCTTTCAGCTTTAACATGTTTCATCTCCCTCGACATATTTTTGTAAAGGTGCTATAATATTATAAATTATATTTAATATATATTTATAATAAACAATTATTTACTATATTAAATTACACCTTAAGAATGTATTTGTCAATTGTTAAATTTGAGCTATTATATGAAATAGTATTTACAAAATCATTTGATTTCAGAGAAGATATTGAGTGCATAGAAGGGATTGTGGTAGAATGCCGGATAAAATAATTGAGCAGTTGGCTAACGACCTTTTTCATTTAATGCCCATGTTTAAAAATAATCTTATCAAGCCTTTAGAAAAAACAGCAAAAACCTTAAGCCCTATGCAAATTCACATATTGCTATATTTGAAAGGCAAGGAACCTATCTCCATGTCGGAGCTTGCTGCCGGTTTAAACATTTTGAAGCAGCAGATGACTCATTTGACAGACAAGCTGGAAGAGAACAATTTGATCGTAAGAATTCATGATAAAAAAGACAGGCGCTCTGTCAAGGTATCAATTACACAATCAGGAATAGACTATCTTAATGATTTTCGAAAAGAAGCGCTGGATATGATCATGAGCAAACTTGAGCAATTATCGGCTGAGGATATTGATGAGCTTCATGGGGCTATGCACAGCATATATAAGATAATGAAAAAGCTATCATAGATTATCTTGAGCATCAAAAAGACAGTTAAAGCTGTGTTAAGCTCCAACTGTCATATTTTCTATTGATTTAAAGGACTTTGCTTAGAAATTCCCTGGTTCTGGCGTTTTGAGGATTATTGAAAATTTCCTGCGGAGTTCCCTCTTCTGCTATAAGACCGTTGTCCATGAACAATATCCTGCTGCCGACTTCTCTCGCAAAGCCTATCTCATGTGTCACTACCACCATGGTCATGCCTTCTGCCGCCAGCCTTTTCATTACTTCCAAAACCTCTCCCACCATCTCGGGATCAAGAGCTGATGTAGGCTCATCAAAGAGCATTACCTCCGGCGACATGGCCAGCGCTCTTACTATTGCAATCCTCTGTTTTTGCCCTCCTGAAAGCTGGTTCGGATAACTGCCAGCTTTATCCTCAAGTCCGACCCTCCTCAGCAAATCCAGGGCTTCTTTTTCGGCTTCTTTCTGGCTCTTCTTTTTTAGCTTTATGGTCGCTAAAGTTATATTTTTCATAACAGTCATATGAGGAAAAAGGTTGAACTGCTGAAATACCATGCCCATCTTTTCTCTTTGTTTATCTATATTTGTTTTTTTGCTGTTCATTATCGTGTCTTTAAATAATATTTCGCCGTCATCCGGCACTTCAAGCATATTAAGGCATCTGAGAAAAGTGCTCTTTCCAGAGCCGCTTGGACCTATAACAACAACAACCTCTCCCTTTTCTATATGAGTATTGATGCCTTTTAAAATATGAAGCTTTCCGAATCTTTTATGCAAATTTGATACTTTAATCACTTACTCTCATCCTCCTCTCAAGCAAACCAACAAGCTTGGATGCCGTAAAAGTGATGGAAAAATATATAACCGCAGCTACTATGAGGGGCTCAAAGCCCTTCGCCGTAGCGCCTCTTACAATATCTCCGGCCTTAGTAAGCTCCATTATCCCAATTACTGATACGACGGAGGTTTCCTTAATCAAGGTAACAAATTCATTTCCCAATGCAGGGAGTATATTTTTGAAGGCTTGGGGTACTATTACATACCGCATTGCCATCGACTTTGTAAGCCCCAATGATCTGGCGGCTTCCATCTGCCCTTTGCTGATGGATTGTATGCCTGCCCGGATGATCTCAGCTACATACGCTCCGCTATTGATTGCCACCGCTGCGGCTCCTGCCATAAAATCCGATGAATCATAACCTATCAGCTTTGACAGTGCAGGTATCTCCGGAAAACTGATATATTGTGTCACACCAAAATAAAGTATCATTATTTGAATCAATATCGGTGTGCCTCTGATGATTTCAATATATGCCACTGCGACATATTTCAAGGCTTTATTATCCGACAATCTCAGCAATGCAAACATAAGACCCAATATTATGCCAAAGAATAATGCTATACAAGTAAGAAGTATCGTATTTTTTGCACCGTTTATATAATACCAAGCGTATTTATCTAAAAATAAAAAGCTCAAAGTTTCTCCCCCTACAACTGCTTCCTCACATTTTCAAAAAATTATAATTATTCATTTAAATCAGCCTTATTCTGCAGCTTCAGAAGAAAGCTTTATTGCCTTTGTCACATACTCGTCTATTTTGCCCTCATCAGCAAGTCTTTTTAATGTTTTGTCAACCTGCTCAAGCAGCTTTGTGTTTCCTTTTGCAACGGCTGCCGCTGCTCCCCCGACTTCATCCTGCACCTGTACTTCACTTATGATGAGTTCAGGATTTTCTTTGACATATGCTTTTGCAACAGGCAGCTCCACAATAATAGCATCGCATTTTTTTGATTTAAGATCCAAAACAAGATCTCCAACCTTTTTTAGAGTTTTTAATTGGCATCCTGCCAATTGAGTGCTGGCTATTTTTTCTTGGGAAGTGCCTTGCTGTACTGTCACCTTCACATCTTTGAAATCCTCGGCAGTTTTATACTTATCTTTGTCTTCTGCTCTGATAACGACTCCTTGTTCAGCCTTATAATATATCTCTGAGAAATCTGCATTCTTTCTTTTTTCATCATCAGGAGTCATGCCCGCTAAAACCATATCGATCTTCCCCGCTTCAAGGGCGCCTAACAGTGCTGCGAAATCCATATCCTTGATCTCAAGCTCTTTTCCCATGTCCTTTGCAATCTCTGCTGCGATATCAATATCAAAGCCTACTATATTATCTTTTCCTCCATCCATCATGTGAAACTCGTAGGGTGGATAATCCGCACTTGTACCTACCACAAGTTTATCTGCTTTTTTCCCGCATCCCGCAAAAGATAAAGCTATAATTGCTACAACAGTTAGCAAAATTAATTTTTTTAACATCTTTTTCAACATTTCTTCCTCCTAACATCTCATCATCTATAATTTATTCACGAATCAACATTATACACTTAATCGCATTATTATGCAATACTTTTGTATAAATAATCGTACTTATGTTTGAGGTCCTCGATCTGGAGATATTATTACCATGCTTGAACGAGACTTCATTCAGAGGGGGATTCAACCCCCACTGAATGTTAGTCGAGTCCATAGAAGGTGAATTGCCCCACAGGGGCAAGAGAGGCTGCCCTGGGGCACTGGACTTAGCGGCTCTTGACACCCGCCGCCTATAGAGGCGGGTGTCTTAGAGCGGGTTAGTTCAGTGATCAACAATTAAAAGTGCAATTAAGGGCTTATGGCTGTCACAGCTAATGTTAATCGTACATAATATGGTAGTACTTAGATACTTATTTTCTTAATGCTGCACACTTAAGATAATTCATCGAATATATAGGGATTCTGCAGCAAAATATCAAACTTTTGGCGGTGTTTGACGTGAATATTAAATATAAGCTTGCATCAGTTGTATCAAAGACATTATGCAAGGTGTGCAGAGCTGTGAGATTCGGAGGCACATCTTTTCCCGGTAAAGCCGCATCTATAATATATCCGAACGCATTAAAAGAAGCAGCTAAAAATTATAAAATAATCATGGTCACCGGAACCAATGGCAAGACAACAACAACCCATATTATAGGCCAGATCCTTGAAGAGAACGGCATCAAATATATAACAAACAAGTCAGGGGCAAATTTAACGGCGGGAATTGCCAGCACTTTTCTCAATTCAATAAAGCTTTTAGGAGAATCGCCTGTTCGGACTGCATTGATTGAAGTTGATGAGGCGGCATTCAATAAAATATGTGATTTTGTCGAGCCTGACATTTTGATCGTTACAAATTTCTTCAGAGATCAGCTGGACCGCTATGGAGAGCTTTATTCAACTCTGAATAATGTCAGGCTCGGGGTGCAGAAATTAAAAAACACCAAGCTCATATTAAATGCGGATGATTCCATGTGTGCGTCCCTCGGCAGAGGCAGCGATAAAAAGCTTGTGTATTTCGGGATCGGCCCCAATGCATACAAGAATGCTGAGAAGCCAGCTTATTCGGATGCGATGTATTGTATCTATTGTAAAAATAAGTACATCTATTCTAATTATATATATGGACATCTGGGTGGATTTAGATGCACTAACTGCGGCTATATGAGGCCGCCTTCCAGCATTACATGTTCCAATATCGATGAATTGAACAGTTCTGACTCTCTGATTCAGATATCAATTGAAAGCTCGGAAGGCAATAAAATTAAAAAAGAGTTATATAAGACCAAGATAGGCTTGCCAGGGCTTTATAACATATATAACTCTTTGGCAGCTCTATCTTGTGGGGTTGTTTTGGGCTTGCCCGTAAAAAATTCTTTAAAATGTCTTGGCAGCCTGAAAAGTGGATTTGGGAGAATGGAAGAAATTGACGCAGGGAATAAGAAAATCTGGATAATTTTAGTGAAAAATCCCTCCGGCTTCAATCAGGCTATTGATTTGCTTACAAAAGCAGAAAAACAAAGCCAAATTGCCCTCATAATAAATGATAAGGTTGCCGACGGAACCGATATTTCATGGCTATGGGATGTGAACTTTGGAAAGCTGCAGCGGGCGTCGGAGGAAACCGGCAATATTTTTGTTTCCGGCATCAGAGCAGAGGACATGGCCCTAAGATTAAAATACGATGATTTCAATACAGCGAAAATAAGTATAATAAAAGATTATGACAAAATGATATGCGAAGGCTTAGATAATTCATTGGAGGACAGTAGTTTTTATATATTGGCGTCCTATACTGCAATGCTTGATATCAGGAAGCACCTGAAGGACATGTTTGGGCTCAAGGAATTCTGGGAGTAAAACGGCAGGCTGCGTACTTAGGAAATATAGAGGTGTAAAAATATGTATGAACTCAGGATATGTCATCTTTATCCAAACTTATTGAATTTATACGGAGATATAGGAAATATTAAAACTTTAAAAAAACGTTCAGAATGGCGCGGAATAAGCGCAAAAGTAATAAATTTGACTATTGGCGAGAGTTTCGTCCCCGAAAACTATGACATAGTTTTTCTTGGAGGCGGTCAAGATTATGAGCAAGAAATTGCACAAAATGATTTGCTGAAGCAAAAATCCAATGAAATTAAAAATGCAATAAAAAATGATAAAGTCTTTTTATGCATATGCGGCGGATATCAAATGCTCGGCAAGTTCTACAAAACCTGGGATGGCAAGGAGATCGAATTCCTCGGTGCACTAGATCTCTGGACGATAGGAAGCAAAAAAAGGATGGTAGGAAATATCGTATTTCAATGCGACTTCCTTCAATCAGAGGATTGTGACGGAAGAATAGTGGGTTTTGAAAACCATTCCGGGAGAACCTATCTTGGCCCGGAAGTTAAACCTCTGGGAAAGGTCTTAAGCGGATACGGAAATAACGGCGAGGATGGATACGAGGGTGCAATCTATAAAAATGTATATTGTTCATATTCTCATGGCAGCTTGCTTCCTAAAAACCCTGCATTAGCCGACCATCTGATCACAAAAGCACTGAAGCAGAAATATAAAGATTTCACCTGTTTATCACAGCTTGATGATAAATTTGAAATTTTAGCTCATGATTCAATGATCAAAAGGGTGATAGGTAAATAAAATGCCTATCACCTTGTCCTTTTTATTTCCAGCCACTCTGTTTTCAATAAATCCATATATACTGCATCACTAAAAGCTCCTTTTCTGCTGTCAAAAAAACCTTCTCTGATAATCCCTATTTCCTTAAAGCCCAGCTGCTTATATAATTTATGCGCTCTTTCATTGTCTATCATTGAGGTCAGCTCAATCTTGTTGAGATTAAGCGATCTGAATAAAAAATCTATAAAATGATATAGAGCATCCTTCCCATAGCCTTTCCCCTGTTCCACCATCTCACATATCTTAATGCCAAATTCACATTTCTGGTTTCTTGGACTCCAATCAGCATAATTAATTTCACCTATCGGTTCCATAGTGGCTTTTTTGCAGATGATAAACCTTTTCTTTTCCGGTAAAATATTGTAGTTTTCAATCTCATTAGTGATATTTCTTCTGATCGCTTCTTTGCTTTGCATTGTTCCAAAAGGAAAAGTTGCATGAGCCATCATCTCCCCGTCGTTTCACCATTTATATAGATAATCTTCATCTCCCAGCTCTAATTGTCTGATAATAACATTCTCTCCTATTATCATAGTACACTCTCCTCCCACTCTCTCCATGCTTTCTTAATCTCATTGATCAACCATTCTCCGTAAAAATAGTAATAGCCTTCATGATCCTTTATAATTACCCAATCTAACTGCTCCGTACACCAATAAATATCAAATCCATCTATATAATAAGGATCAAATACAGACAAATCCATTATATATGAAGCAGTACCTATACCCCCCGTATTTATTTCATAGATTTGACTTGTTTCCTGCTGTCTTAAGATATTAATGATTTCATCTGAACCAATCTCTATTTTAAGATCTTCTTCCTTAAAGCACAAAGTCATTTCTTTTTCCAGGCCAGGTTTATAGCATACTGCATGTATTTTCCTTTTTATTTCACTTATTTCATTTTCTGATAATGCCCTTCTATAAAATAAAGGTGCTGCGTTTATTAAATCTTCTTCACATATATTATTGATATACTCATAAAATTTTTTCTTTTCCGCATTACAGATTTCTATTTTTACTTCATCCGAAATATCAAAATGTTTTCGTCCATCTATTTCAGATTCATGACATGAATGTATGACTGATTCTTTAATTTGACTTAAAGAGTAAAAGTTTTCCGGCGTATTGCCCTCTATTTTCCTTAAGATTGCTTCTAATATTTCTATTTTAATATTCCAATAAGGATGGCTTTCACTAAGTTCATCAATCAATCTTTTTACTTCGACATCGTCTTTGAATTCATTCGTTGACTTAATGTAATCGCAATTATTTTTTTTATAGATTTTATTGAACCGCTCACCTATTTCCATGTTTCTATTTTTTATATCAGTCAATATATCAATCAGATATCTTCTTGATATTGTATGAAATCCGGCAATTCTATCCTTCACGCTTTGATCATCTCCTTATGAATTAATAAAAATCCGGGCACCGATGGAGCTGCATTACTCTTATATCAGCCTAAATCATGAGAATACACTATATCAAAATCATTTTCATTTACAATAGACAGTTCCATTTTCACAACTTTCCCACTGAATTGAGCAAATTTTTTTGCCATTTCACCAACAATAGCGCCCAGGTTTTCCGTTTCGCTATGATAAAGAGATATATGAGGCAGCCATAGACCGCTTTCTGCCCTTGTCCACTTATTGCAATAAGAATCATATTCTTGATGGTATTCCTCATAATACCTCAATAGTTTTCCTGAAGTAGAAGGTATACAAGCTATGCAGTCAGTTGTCAGTAATCCTAATGCCGTACAGCTGATATCGAAGGATTCTTTCCCTTCTACAAACTTTTTAGTGTATTGTATAATCTCCTCTACATCAATATCAATAAAATTAGCACAAGTAATATGTCCATAGATAGGGTTATATTCAATATCAAATACTTCTAAAGCCTTTCTGAGCATTTCTAATTTCTGGTTAGTTGTCTCATCTAATACCCAAATAGCACATACCTCATTAACCATTTGTACCTCCAAACTTTATATAAATAATCCTTATGTCACGTAGTATACAAGGTACTAAACATAGTATTTGCTGTACCACCTTGGAATTTTATCTTGAAAGCAATCCTTTAAATAATGCACTTTCTCCGGCTTTATCGACATATCATCGGCTTCCATCATTTTACTTACATATGTAGATATTACTATATATGTTTCGCTATTTCTACATACTATTGCTATTAATCTGATCAACGTAAAAGGACGCCCCTTAGTTAGTCCTTAATAAGACAGTAGTATTCCGAGGTATGGCATAGCGTAAAAGCTACGCCATTTCTTCATGTATCGGGGTATTCAATTCCGGCAAAATCCCCACCAAATCATAGCTGATGTGAATATTCTGCCTGCGCTTTCCGTCCGACTTATTCGGTGCTTCTACAAACACCTTGCTAACCAAATCATTCAAGATGGTGGGCGTTAGTTCCGTTGTTGATGGCAATGAAGCGAATGCCTTTTTCAACAAACAGAACCTCGGTGTAAAATTCTACCTTTAAGTAGTCACGCCCAAGTCTGGACATATCCTTGACGATAAGTGTTTTGACCTTTCCCGCTTCAATCTGCTCCAGCATATCGTTCCAGCCAGGGCGGTCAAAGTTGGTTCCCAAAAATCCATCGTCCATGAAGAAAACCGGGTTAGAAAAATGATTGTCCTTTGCGTACTTACTCAAAATGGCTTTCTGATTGACAATGCTGTTGAAATCCCCTTACAGTTCATCGTCACGGGAAAGCCGAAGATACAAGGCTGTGATTGTTTCAGACTGCCGCATGTTTTCCTCCTTTTCCGGGCAGTTTGCCAAATGACGGCTTTTTTTTATATGCCGTCACAGGCAGAATAGCTATACTATTTCAATTAGCGTTTAGGCAGTAGATTTTATTTACTTCCGCACTGGTCTGATATACTTAAAATGCCGTTCTGGATTAAAATAAAAGTAAATTATTCTACCGGGGGAAGTATCAAAGCAGTAACCAGTACCTGCAAAATCAAAGGTTGCCATTGCCTTTTCAATCTTTTCCTCCACACTACGATTTTCCTGCTCATAGTCGAATGGTCCATGTTCAAAAACAATATACTCTGCTTCTGGAACATCTATCATAAGCATTTGTGGTGGTACTTCGCCTTTATAATCAAAAGGAAGGCGTACACCATGACACTCTGTACGTGGAATACCCCAATCGCAAAGTCTGCCGTTCGGGTCATTGATATACGCCATAATTTGACCACTGCCGCTGTTAGCTTCGCTCCCTCCATCGTCGTCCAATTTGCCCTTGATACTATCGAGCAAGCCGCAAATTGTTTCGTAGTCCTGTCCCGGAATAAGACTTTGCTTTTGCCAAAAATCCCAATACCCATTACTCTCATAGTTTTTAATGTGCAAAAATTTGTGTGCGGGAATGGTTACAAAATAAATTTTAACATCACCTGTAGATTTTATCATTCCAATCTCTCCTAATCCTAAAAAGTAACGGTCGAAAGGGTTTATTTTTGTACGAAGAACGACAGGCGTAGGCTTTTTTCGGTATTCACTTGGAGCTACACCATATGCTCCTTTGAAAGCTCTTGTAAACGCTTCATGTGATGAAAAACCATAATCAAAAGCAATATCCAAAAGGCTTTTTTCACCATCCCGAACCTCTTTTAGTGCAAAGGCTAATTTTCTATGCCGCAGATAATCCCTAAATTGCATACCCGATATTTCTTTGAATTTTCTCGTTGTATAAAATTCGGAATAACCCAGCCTGCGAGAAAGAAAGCGTAGTGTCAAGGCTTCATCATTATAATTTTTAATACATTTGTCAATTTCATCAACGATTATTTGAATTTGCTTCTGCCACTCGTACATTCATCTGTTCACCTCGTTTCAACCACCCTACATTTATTATAAAGAAATAGAGAGGTTACTGCTTGATTTTACTTGCTGTTATTCATATTATAAACGGAGAATTAGTTTGTGACAACAACTAGAGAAAGTGCAGCTTTGTGTATCTTTACGGCTCTATTTCCACGTTCCGCTAAACGGCAAGCAGGGCAAGTGTGCACACACTTGCCCATTTTTAGACATTTTACTTGGCAGCCACCCATAAATAATATAGTTTTCTTATACTGTCTTATGCAGGACTATCTTTGGGCGCCCTGATTAAGCATTATGAAATTGAGCCTCCCAGGTTAAGACATGCTCTAAACATCATGAAAAGCTTTAAATAATCATCGGATTCAAGTCTGATGGTTTTTTCATCAAGCCTCAGAGCTTCCGGAAAAAGCATGGCGCTCTCTGCCATAACTTCTCTATTGAACTCGATGTCCATAGTGATATTTCCTTCGTATTTTACAACAGGTTTTTGCTTTATATTTTTTAAAGCTTCTGCAAGCTTTGCTTTATAAAGCTCTCTTACTGCTTGCTGAGATAGATTGTGAGCACAATATCTTGATATCGCCTTTTTAACTATTATTGTTTCCAGATCACCGATTTCTTCTTTAGCTTGGGCTGCAAGCTTATCATCGCCTGCTATGGCAAGGATCGGCACCCCCCAATATCCAGCCACACCTGAATTTATGCCGCATTCTCCCATCTTCTTGCCGTTTACAGTTATATTGGCTATAGTCTTGCCGGAGTATGTATGGTTGAATAATCCGTTTATTGTGCCGGCCCTTGAATGATATCCTACATATATGACTCCGTCGAAGGCTTCATTTATTCCTTCCATCATGCTTAAAGGCTTTGGACTTCCGCTGATGAGCTGGGCTCTGGGGTCCAGTTCCTCAATAATAAGATTGTCCATATTGCCGTGGGAGTCATTGACCACTACTTCCGTTGTTCCATTATTAAAAGCCTCTTCTATAGCCCAATTTGCTTCCTGTGTCATCAGCCTCCTGGCGCGGTTATACTCCTTTGAGTCCCTGTCCACATGTGTTGAAGAGACTAAACCCCATATCCCTTCCATATCAACAGATATAAATATTTTCATTTAGTTATTGCTCCTTTCGTCTGCATATATACTTATATAGTCTTGCGGAACGCATGCAATGCGCTCCCTACCGCTGGCATAATCTTGCCCTGTATTGCTCTAATTCCTTATGATTCCCCAGCACAAAATGCTCCGGCTCAATCTGTATCCATTCAGGCGGATCATCTTTGTAGTCATGGCAGCCCGGATCGTATATCTCAAGGACCTTTTCCTTCTCGCGCTTCGGGTCAGGCAATGGTATAGCCGAGAGCAAAGAACGGGTATATGGATGCAGCGGATTTTTAAAAAGCTTTTCCGTTTCGGCAAGCTCTACGATCTTGCCTTTGTGTATTACAGCCAGCCTATCAGTAATGAAACGTACTACAGATAGGTCATGGGCTATAAACAGGTATGTCAGGCCCTTGCTTTTTTGGAGCTCAGACAACAGGTTCAATACTTGGGCCCGGATGGAAACATCCAGGGCGGATATAGGTTCATCCGCAATTATGAGCTCCGGCTCCATGACTAAGGTCCTCGCAATTCCGATCCTCTGCCTTTGCCCCCCTGAAAACTCGTGAGGAAAGCGGCTCAAAAACTCCGGGAGCAGCCCGACATCCATTAAAGCTTTCTCTACTTTTGCTTTCCTTTCTTCCTCACTTTTATAATTTTTTATATTATAGAGGCCCTCGGATACTATATAATCAACTTTTGCCCTTTCGTTTAAGGAAGCCATCGGGTCTTGAAATATCATCTGGATTTTTCTAGTCACTTCTTTATCCAATTCCTTGCCGATATCCCCATTTATCTTCTTTCCTTTAAAAATTACTTCACCGGCAGTTGTTTCATTCAAGCGTACAATGGCTCTTCCTATGGTGGTCTTGCCTGAACCTGATTCTCCCACCAGTCCAAAGGTCTCTCCTTTATAAATATGGAAGCTTACATTATCTACGGCGGCAAATCTATTCTTTTTTGACTTGCCGAACTCCACACGCAGATTCCTGACGTCTAATAGGATTTCTCTTTGACCATCATGCATCTTTGCTCAACCTCCATTGCTTTCGAAGTATAGCAATAGATTCAGGCGGCTCCACCTTTGGCGCACGCGGATCCAGCAGCCAGGTCTTTGCCTTGTGGGTAGGGCTTACGGTGAAATAGGGAGGCTTCTCTACGAAATCCATTTTGAGGGCTCTAGGGTTTCGAGGCGCAAAAGCATCTCCTTTTATATCGTAGAACAGGTTCGGCGGCGTACCCTTGATAGAATGCAAGGGCTTTCCCTTGACTCCCAGTTGGGGCAGCGATGAAAGAAGGGCCCAGGTATATGGATGCTGGGCATTGTAAAAGACCTCTTCGCAATTTCCTATCTCTACTATATCCCCGGCATACATTACTGCTATTCTATCGGCCACATTAGCCACAACGCCTAAATCGTGAGTAATATATATGGTAGTCAAGTTGTATTTCTTTTTCAATCTTTTTAAAAGATTCAATATCTGTGCTTGTATCGTTACATCCAAAGCCGTAGTAGGCTCATCACATATAAGTATCCTGGGCCTGCACGCCACGGCTATGGCTATGACGACTCTTTGCCTCATGCCTCCTGAGAATTCATGAGGGTACTGCTTATATCGCCTTTCCGGTTCAGATATGCCTACATCATTCAGTATTTCAATCACAGCTTTTTTAGCTTCTTCTTTTTTCAGGCCTTGATGGAGTTCAACAGCTTCTTGAACTTGCTTTCCGATCGTCTTCAGAGGGTTTAGAGAGGTCATAGGGTCCTGAAAGACCATCGCGATATTCTTGCCGCGAATTTTAATCCAATCATCTTCCGTTTTAAACCTTGCCAGGTTCTCTCCATTATAAAGTATGCTTCCCGAAGCTACCCATCCGTTTCCATCCAAAAGGCCCATAAAGGTCTTGGTAAAAACCGATTTGCCTGAGCCTGATTCCCCCACTATTGCCAAGCTTTCTCCCTCGTATAAATCCAGTGAGGCTTCTCTGATTGCCGTTAAAACCCTGCCCCGCAGCTTAAACTTTACAACCAGGTCTGAAACAGATAATATGATCTTTGAATCTATCATATCAGCACCTCCTAAACATGGTTTCGCGGGTCAGCTGCATCCGCAAATACATTGCCCATCACATAAAATGATATTGTAACCATGGATAAGACTATGGCAGGAAAGATCAGCTGATATCTCAGGGATTTGACCATCATAAGAGCCCTGCCCTCGTTGATAAGGTTTCCCAGTGATGGAATGCTGACAGGCAATCCAAGGCCTATATATGTCAAAAAAACTTCATATCCTATTGCTGCCGGAATAGCCAAAGCCATCCGAAGCATGATAACGGATACTAAATAAGGGAGCAGATTTTTCGTTATTATCCTGCCTGTAGGGGTTCCAAGACACTTTGATGCCAGATTATACTCCCTGTCTCTTATTATGACTATCAGGTTCCGCACAAAACGCGCCATTCCCAGCCATCCTGTCATACACATGGCAATGATCATGGTTGATAAGCTGGGTCTCATTATATATGTCATAAGGATCAATATAATGGTTACAGGTATATTGTCCAGCACGTTATATATTTCGGTTATGGGGCGATCCAAAACCCTCACATACCCCCAAAGAGCTCCTATCATTATTCCTGCTATAGCTTCCCAGATTCCTACCGCAATCCCTATCAAAAGCGAAGTTCGGGTTCCGCTCCATATACGGGACCATAGGTCCTGGCCGATAGAGTTGGTTCCAAACCAGAATTCAGAATCCGGCGGATGGTTTCTTAGCTGCATATTGGTTTTCGAATCGATATATATTTTGGTGGGAAGCTTCTGATCCGGCAAATATGGCTGTATTATTGTGAACAATATCAATACTGTCATCAATACTAAAAGAAACAAGGCCACTTTATTTCTTATAAATACTTGCCATGTAGAGCGCCAGTACGAATAGTTTGAGTATCCGGCTCTTTGAGCCTCTTTATCATCAAATTCCGCAAATTCAAAAAGGTTTTCATTGAGTCCGTCAGACAGCTTATTGACCTTTGCATTACTCATTACCTGGCACCTCCCTTTTTCTGAAGGTTGATTCTTGGATCAAATATGGCCATAAGTATATCTCCTAAAAACAAACCGATTATTCCAATGGAGGAATATATGAGCACCAAAGCCTGCACTACCGTATTATCCTGTCTTTGTATTACGTCAACCAGCAACCCTCCCATGCCAGGTATCGAATACAACGATTCAATATATATTGAGCCGGATATGGTATATAAAAGGGTGCTGGGCAAATACTGGGCCATGGGGACAAAGGCATTGCGGAAAACATGCTTGACCATGATTGTCTTATTTCTTAAGCCTTTGGCTCTGGCCAGCTTTACATAATCCTTATTCAATTCATCCACCATATACCGTCTCATCCACATTGCATAGGATGCCGTGCCTCCCAATGACATGGATATGGCAGGCAGAATCCAGCTGACAGGTTGATCCGGCTTGAACAGAATCGGAAGCTTCAGTATGTCTGTCACATACAACTGTAGAAACAGGTAATAAACTGCGGCGGGAACCGCATTGATGAACACAATATAACCGGTGCCCAGTTTATCCCATATCTTGGCCTTGCTTCGCGCCATTATGATGCCCAGAGATATGCCTGCCACTAAAGATATCGCCACAGCAGTCAGACCAAAGTATAGCGAATAAGGAACTTTAACTTTTAGAATTTCTGCAATAGACACCTTAGGCCTGTATATCATTGATTTGCCCAAATCCCCCTTTAATAAAGACGCATAAAAATTCTTCAGCTGTATAGGTATGGGATCTCTAAGCCCCATGGAGGTCAATATGGCCTCTCGCTGTGCCGGGTCAAGCTTTTCGTAGGCCTGGCCAAAATATCCTTCCTCGGGCATCAATCGCATGAGAAGAAACACGATGGTAAGAATTATAAGAAGCGTTGCCAAAGACTGAGCAAGCCTCTTCAGCGAATACCTTAACATTTTTCTCCCCCTTTAGAATGACTAAAGCCTGCATTTGCCGAAAGTATATTGCAGGCTTTAGTTTTAGAAGCTTAGAAAGGTCTGTCTAATTTATTTCGCTGCCTTCAATGCTTCAGCACGTTCTTTTTCCCAGATTGCAAGTCCTTCTGTATATTGCTCCGAATTCATAGGCTTCTCCATGACCTTTTGTCCTTTATATCTTTCAGAAGAAAGTCCAAAAGGTGAATATTGGGATTCAAATGGATTTAATTTCGAAGCTAAGTATCCGCCTCCGCCTGCTGCATATGGTATAACGAAAGCCTGATCTATGAAAAATGCTTCAGCTTCGGCAAACAGGGTGTAGCGTTTAGCCATATCCAATACTTCAGCCTTAGCTGCATTTACCATGTTCTCATAGGTATTTTTCCCGTTAGCTTCTTTATAACCTTCAGCCAGGTGAGGCCAATTGTAGTTATTGTCTGGAGTGAAAGGATCCGTATAGGTCTCCGGATCAGCATAATCCGGTCCCCAGTTGCACTCCAGGAAAGCATAATTGCCCGCACGTCTTACATCCTTTAAGAATCCCGTTGGGGGCTTGGGATCGAGTATTATATCTATATAATCTGTTCCCAGCAGGTTTTCCATCTGTTGTTCAATTACTTGTGCCCTATTTGTCCATTCAGTCATGCCGGTGTTGTAAGGCATCAGCACTTTGACCGGGAATTTGGCCTTGCCTTTTAATTCAGTTAGGACTTTTTCCTTGAATTCCAGGGCAAGCTTTGAGTTGAAAGAATCAGTATTTGTAAAGTCGGCCAGCTTTCCGATCTGGGTATAATCTTTACCATCCAGGTCAACAAAGTTCTTGGGTGTAATCGTGTTTAATATCCTCTTTTCCGGATCATAAGGCTCTGATGTAAGCATGGCAGCTTTCCTGTCCAGTGCATGGAACAGGGATTTTCTGAAATTCAGATTATTTACAACCGTTTTCCAGTTATCCGGCTCAAATTCCGCAGGGAACTTAGGATCAAAGTTGAAGCAATAGAAATAAGTATAGAAAGTCGTTCTTTGGGGACGCAGCTTATCTTTCTTTGTTTCATCCTTCATCCACTCATCGATTATTGATGAAGGCAGCTCTGCATAATCGATTTCTCCGCGCAGCACCAGTTCCGGGGCCAAGGTGGCGGCTTCTTTGTTATAGGTTTGAGTTATTTTCTTGATGTATATATTTTCTTTGTCCCAATAGTTCTCATTTGCTGCAAGGACCCTTCTGGTTTGAGGCTCATATGTTTCCATCATATAAGCTCCGTTGTACAGGATATTTGCATTGTCAGTACCGAATTTGTCTCCAGCTTCACTTAAGAATTTTCCATTGACAGGGAAGAAGCATACATAAGTAAGCATCGATAAGAAATATGGCGTTGGTTTTTCCAGAGTATACTCTAATGTGTATTTATCTTTAGCTTTTATTCCTACTTGTTCAAAATCTGTGATCTCTGCATTGTAGAATTTTTCAGCATTCTTGATAACGCTATAGGCAATATTGGCAGTTTGCGACTCATTTTTGCTATCCAGAACATACTTCATTGCATCTACAAAGTCTTGTGCCGTAAGCTCTGCATATTCCTTGCCTTCATGAGTCACCCATTTTACGCCTTCACGAAGCTTGAGTGTCCACACTAAACCGTCGTCTGATAGCTTCCATTCTGTTGCCAAGCATGGCTGTGCTACTCCATATCTGTCGTAATCGATGAGAGAATCCACAAAATTGGCTGCCAATGCAAATTCATTTGTGCTGGCAGTTGTAAGATAGTTAAGGGTGGTTATCTCTCCGGAATAGACCGTCCTATACTCCTGAGGTACCTCAGCAGGTCCTGCTGTTGTCGGCTGCTTCCCTCCCGTGCAGCCTGCCAAAACCATTAAAAGCGCCAACATTAAAGCTATTACCCTTTTCATTTTTACCCTCCTCATTTTTAAATTCCCTTGTGATTCGGCAACACACTGCAAGAATTTATCCTATTAACTAATCACCCTTATAGGGGCCTTAGCTTAGGAGCGGTTTGGTTTAGTTAAAACGGCACTACCTCTTTTCTTAACAAGTCTTCATAGGTTTCTCTCTCTACTATTACCTTTTCACCATCCTTGCTCAGCAAGAGCACTGCTGGTCTTGGTATCCTATTATAGTTGTTTGCCATTGAATAGTTATATGCTCCTGTGCTCAGCACTGCCAGTATATCTCCTCTTTTTATTTCCGGCACCTCAAGATCCCAAATCAATATGTCGCCTGTCTCACAGCATCTGCCTGCTATGGTCGCCAATCTATCAGGCTTTAAACCGTATTTGTTGGCTACTACAGCCTTATATTCAGCGCTGTATAATGCAGGTCTCGGATTATCCGGCAGGCCTCCGTCCACGCTGGCATAGGTCCTAATCCCGGGAATTTCTTTAACGGCACCTACGGTATACAGTGTGATTCCGGCCTCGCCTACTATCCATCTGCCCGGTTCTATTATTACTCCCGGCATATCCAGATCAAGCTCCTGGCAGCAGTCATATATAGCTTTCATGATGGCATCTGTGAAATATTTCAAAGGTTTTACGCAGTCTTTCTCAGTATAATATATTCCAAAGCCTCCGCCTGTATTTAACTCTTTTGCAACGAAGTTAAAATCATCCTTAAGCCTTTTATAAAGATTCATAATTGTTTTTACGGCAGCGACATATGAATCGTTCTCAAACAAATTTGAGCCGATATGGAAGTGAAAGCCCATCAATTCGATATGTTTGCTTGCAATAGCCTTTGATACGGCTTCATCAATAGTGACCTTATCTAAGGGTATGCCGAATTTAGAATCCTTCTGTCCTGTGGTTATATATTTATGGGTATGCCCTTCCACCCCAGGCGCCACTCTTATGAGTATTTTTACCGTTTTGTCCATTCTGGCCCCAATCTCTTCTATAAAATAGAGCTCGTCTATATGGTCAACTACTATTCTGCCTACTTCATTATTGATTGCCATCTCGAGCTCATCATAGCTCTTGTTGTTGCCGTGAAACATAATTCTGTCCATGGGAAAGCCTGCTTTTATTGCAGTATATAATTCTCCTCCGGATACCACATCCAGCCCTAGGCCTTCACTTTCAATGATTTTGCACATGGTCATGGTTAGAAACGCCTTGCTGGCATAAACGGCTTTGCTATTTTCATATTTCCCCAAGAAATCAGTGCTTATCTCTTTACATCTGCTTCTTATGCTCTCTTCAGAAAGCACATAAAGGGGTGTGCCGTATTTTTTTGCCAATTCCACAGTATCATAGCCTGCGAACATATAATTGTTTGTTTGCTTCATCTTATTCATAATGTTAACTCCTTAATATATTAGTGTAATATGAATAAGATTTTGCAATTATCATGCCAATATGACCAAGGTTGTAAAAAGGTTAAAAGAAGCAGTTAACTTTCCGTTTTTTCGGACTGGTTTTCTAGAAATGTTATTAAAAAGAATGAAAAAGTGTTTTTATATATTATAAATGAGTGTTTTTAAGGCGTGCAGGTTCTGTTTATTGTTTTCCGGAATATCGGACTGTTTCCGATATTCCGGACTATTATATTCCATATTTATTTATTTTTTCATAAAAGCTTGTCTTGCCTATTTTTAATGCATTCATAGCGGCTTTCTTATCACCGCCGCTGATCAATATCGCTTCGGCAATAGCTCTTTTTTCCGCTTCATCCATGACTTCCTTCAATGGTCTTATATCCGCCATTTTTGGTCTTGCATAATCCATTATCCTATCAATGGTCAGATGGGTTGACAGGATTGTGTTTCCCTCTGCAAGATTCACTGCCCTCTCCAATATGTTTTCAAGCTCCCGGATGTTCCCCGGCCATTCATATCCTGTCAGCACGCTCAGAGCTTCTCCGGATATCCGCTTTGTTTCGCAGCCGAGCCTGGAACATATCAAAGGCAGCATATTTTGAACCAAGGGATAAATATCTCCCTTTCTCTCTCTCAAGGGCGGTATCCATATTGGAAAAACATTAATCCTATAGTATAAATCCTCCCTGAATCTTCCCTTTAACATTTCTTCCTCAAGATTCTTATTAGTAGCTACAATAATTCTTACGTTTACTTCTATATTTCTATTACCGCCTATCTTAAAAAAAGTTTTATCCTGTAAAACCTGAAGAAGCTTAACCTGCAAAGATAAGGAGATTTCGCCTATTTCATCTAAAAAAATAGTACCGCCCTGCGCCAGTTCAAACATTCCTGCCTTGCCTGCCGCTCTGGCACCGGTAAATGCACCCCCTTCATATCCGAATAACTCGCTTTCCAGCAAGGCTTCGGGTATAGAACCGCAATTCACATGGATAAATGGTCTGCTCTTATTTTTGCTGCTGTCGTGTATGGCTCTTGCGAGCAGGCTTTTGCCCGTTCCGCTTTCTCCCAGCAGAAGAACTGTAGAATTGGTCTTTGATGCCTTGATAGCAAGTCTTTTTACATCGATAATCTCTCTGCTCTCTCCGATTATTTCGGGCATCAGCTTCTTTGCACTTTCTTCTTCTCTGAACCTTCTCTCCATTTGCTCCAGATTGAGCAGGGCCTCGTCTCTTTCCCTTATAGCCTTTTTGATCTCAGAAATATCTTCAACCTTTAGCACGGCCCCTACTCGGCCTCCATCCTTATTTACCGGAGACAAAGTGCAAATAGTAGGCCTGCCGTTTATTTCCTTAAACTCATTTACATAGCTTATATCTTTTCCTGTAGCTGCTTCATAGAATTCCTCAATGGTCGAGCCGCCTTTATGGATTTCGAAGATGTCCTTCCCGATGACATCAAAAAATTCCGAATCACCCTTAGCCCTATATCTCTTCCCCATCAGCAGGTCGTATAATCCTTCACCTCTGGCAGTATAGCCATGGGTCTGATAAAATTTCAGTTTTTTTGTATTTCCATCTATAACTACAATATGTCCGATGCTATTGATATAGTCCATGATATATTTTTCTTTTTTTACTTCCAAATTTATAAATTTATTTTTAAAGTCTATGATCCCGTATATCTCAGTGTCAAGGTAAGTATAACCAAGCTCCAATGCTTTGGTATCATAATCAGGTGTGATATGCCTGTAAACCGGTTTCTCACCTTTTCCGCTTTTATATGTCCCTATGGCAATCAGTGCATCTCCGTTCTGGATCCCGCTATCCCTGATGCCTATGCAGCTTAAAGCCTCAGGCGTCATATTTCCATCATCCTTGCCAAGACAATTATCGCCAATGATGATTATATCTCCTTCTTCGATTTTCCCGGCGCTATGACTTATTCCATAAATGTATGTGATACCGAAAATTTCTTTGGCCTTGTTGTTGTAGATTTGTATTTTCCCTTTTGTATCTATGAATATAAAGCCTTCGGACATCATGTCCGTAAATTTTCTGGCGTAGCTATCCGGCTCAAACATAAATATCATCCTTACTGCTAATGCTTATTTATAGATTCTACATGCCATATTCAAATTCCTTTTTTGTCATTGTCTATTTTTGATCAATGTCCTTAAAATTATTGTATACTTCAAATATTTCTCCTTTATGCTTTATAAAGGAATCTACGATATAAGGATCAAAATGCTTGCCCTTTCCGTCAATTATCATATTAAATGATTCCTCAAAAGAGAAGGCTTCCTTATAGGGTCTTTTGCTCGTTAGAGCATCAAAGACATCTGCAACCGCTACTATCCTGGCACTCAATGGAATATCGCTCCCTGATTTGCTGTAAGGATAGCCTGTGCCGTCCCATTTCTCATGATGCCCCTCTGCAATTTCAATTCCTGTCTTGAATAAACCTCTGTTTTGCTTTGCCATATTTTCTTCAGCGGTTCTCAATACTTCTGCTCCATAAATCGTATGCTTCTTCATATCGGCAAACTCTTCATGAGTAAGCCTTCCGGGTTTTAGAAGTATTTCATCTCTTATAGCCACCTTGCCGATATCATGCATAGGGCTGAATCTTTCTATTTCCTTTATAAAGCTTACTGAAATTTCATCTGAATATACATCATCTTCAAGCAAAAATTCTGTTAGCTTTGCTGCATATTGCTTCATTCTGTCAAGATGATCTCCCGTGTCTTCGTCTCTGGATTCGGCCATTTTGGCAAGGGCCAAAACCGTACTGTATAAAAGCTCGTCTATAAAAATATTTTTATTTAAACTAATAGCTATACTGCTGGAAAGGGTCTCCAAAAAAGCTATATGATGCTGCTTGTATGTATTTTTAACCGTACTTGAGAAAAATATAATGCCCACAGGTTTATTATTCAGCTTAAGAGGCAAGGTTATAGAAGCTCTTATTCCAGATTCCAGTAAAATTTTATTGTACAGGGCATTGCTGTTCTTTGTATACTCTTCAAGGTCATTGATTACCCTCGGAATTCCTTTAGTTACAATACCTTTCAAGCTGGTTTCATCAAGTCTGGCCTTTATGCCCACCAGCTTTTTGGGCAAGCCGTCCAATGCTGGATCTGAAATCCCATATGAGGCTTCTACAGCTTTTCCGTTATCCTTTAGCAATGCTATCCCTATGTGAGAATAGGGAATGAATTCTGAAAAGGATGTATATATGTACTTAAGTATTCCTTCAAAGGAGGTATCATGATTGATATTTTCTATCAACTCGATGAGCTTATTCAGCTTGCCGAAGGCCTCGTCCACTTCTTTGATTACCGGTGTCAATTCATTTTTAGTCGGTATGGATATGCCTGCACTCTTTTTTAACGACCCAATGTTGTTAATGCCTATGTATAGTTCATTCAAAGGTATTACGATATATTTATACAGTTGGAATATCAATACCAGCAATGAAATCAATAAAGCGGTAAACAGCCCAAAGGCAATCATTATGATAAGGTTTGCATTCTTCTTGTGAAGGTTTATAAGGCCCTGGGTTATTTCATCACTATACTGCAGCAATTGTTCCTCGTGTGTATTAATATATATTAGGGCTTCGGCAGTTTGCTTATCCACTTGCTTGCTTCCTATGACTTCACGAACAGCCTGACTGAAACCATCCCATGCATCATCCGTGATCTCAATGATTGAACCCATCTTATCAATTGAATTCTTGAGATTTATTGATATGTCACCCTTTTCCAGGTATCCGGTACGCAAGGAAGACAATGTATTTGAAAATTCATTATGCGCTTTGGCTAAAGAATTATTCAATAGCAAAGTTCTATCATTAAGGGCCTCATCTGTTTCTATCAAAGATCCATTTCGCAAGGACTGCAATATTGCATATTTACGATTTGCATCTTTGGACAGCTGTTGAGTAAGCATCCGCTGCCTGCCGAACACATCAATCAATACATATTCGTCTTTGCTGCTTTGGTTCATAAAAAATATGATCATCATGAGAAATAGCATCAATAGGCAGATCAAGGTAATCATAACTATAATTTTTTTACTCATCAGCTTGATAAAGCTTGTACTTTTAGCAGGCATATCATCACTCATCCTTTCCTTCAAGTTTTGCTGCTATCTATCCGGCGTTTCTAAAAATTATACCATTTATTGCAACATTTTGTCGATATAGTATGAAAAGCCAAGTAAAAAAAGGCCGGCACTTCTGCCGGCCCCGATATATTAAGGTCTCCATATATGCCAAAGGTGATTATCCTGGCCCCTTCCAAATACATCAAGGCGATTTCCGCCCCAAGATACTGCCGCAGGCTCTGAGGTGATGATGCCTCCAAGGGATTGCCAACCGCTCCACCTGGTTCCGTTCCATGTTCTCATGAGCAGTTCATTCCTTGGGCCTCGCGCAAAGACTTCCAATCTGTTCACGCCTGTTGATGAGGCTGCAGGCCCTGAGCTTATAGCTCCTCCGCCCAGATCTTCCCAATCACTCCACCTGGTACCGTCCCACCACTTATGCCATAGCGATTGATTCTGCCCTCTTCCAAACACATCTATTCTGTTAGGTCCCCAGGATACTGCTGCCGGAGCAGAGGTCAGCACACCTCCAAGATCCTCCCAATCACTCCATCTGGTGCCATCCCACCATTTATGCCATAATGCATTGTTCTGTCCTCTGCCAAACACATCCAACCTGTTGGGTCCCCAAGAAGCTACTGCAGGAGCTGAAGTCAATACACCGCCAAGATCTTCCCATTGACTCCAGCGGGCTCCATCCCACCATTTATGCCATAATGCATTGTTTTGCCCTCTGCCAAATACATCTATTCTATTGGGACCCCAGGATACTGCTGCGGGAGAAGAAGTCAGAACACCGCCTAAGTCTTCCCATCCGCTCCAACGGGAACCATTCCAGTATATGTGCCAAAGCGCATTATTCTGTCCTCTGCCAAATATATCAAGGCGATTAGGCTGCCAGGATGCCGCTGCAGGCGCAGATGTCAAAACGCCTCCCAGGTCCTCCCATCCACTCCAGCCGGTTGCCGGCGGCGTCGGTGGCGTCGGTACTCCCTGACTGATATTCTGGAGTGTAAAACGAATTATATCCCTGATTATCTGATTGATGCGATTGTTTGGTACACCAAATCCTCTTAGAATAGTAAATATCCAGGGCATATCCCTGCGTATCGCATTAAAAAGCTGATCTGTTCTTTGTTCGATCGTACCCGTGTAATTCTTCTCATTTCTCAAAACGTAGCTTACAACAGCCCTGAAAATATTAAGGCTTACAAATCGTTGCACACCATATCTTTGAAGCTCTGCATAGTAATTGGCAAACTCCCTGTTTATCAATTCCATTATTCGATTGATGTCCTGAGGGCTTTGGCGCATATACTCATCTTCACGAAAATCTTCATCCATATCTTCATATAGTTCTTCATAGTCATACATGTCTTCGTCTCTAAATACTTCGTCTGACATGTATGGATTCATATTGTTATACATCGGGCAAATGTAGTTTGGATTCATGGGACAAACAAAAGGCTGCCCATATAAATGTCTCATTTTTATCAACCTTCTTCCATAAAGAATCATTACATCATATGCAGAAACTTCATGGAAGGTTAAGGAAATATCAATAAGATATGGAGTACTTTTTCAAGAATATCAAGCCTATCATTATGGCTGCTGCTGCTATAGGCCCCCCAAGCTGTATTCCTAAATGCCTTGCGGAGCTGTAGCCAAACAGCCCGAAAAGCAGCGGTGTTACAAAGGAGGACAGGCCTATGACTATCTTGATCACAAGCCCTTGAGCGCCAAAAAACATGCCTTCCCTTCTCAATCCCTTTTCAATGCTGTCCAGCTCAGCAATATCGGCTATCATTGCATTTGGAATCACAAATATGACTGAGAGAGGTATGCCTGCCAGAATCACTATGGCAAAAGAAATGTTAAGCGGCAGGACAACTCCGAAAAATCCTGTAAGAAAAAGAATAAGAGCAAAAAGTACAGAAGTCATCATAAGAACTTTTTTCTTCCCGTATTTAACTGTAATCTTAGGAAGAAAAGGCATGCACAGCAATGCTGCAATAAAGGCACCGGCAATCATATACCCTGAATATTCCGCTGAAACTCCCAGCAATACCTCGGCTATATAAGGCATAGTAATGGTCAGGGTATTTATACCGAACCAGACGGAAATATAAGATACCAAATAGAATGCAAAATTTCTATTTTTTAAAGTGAGTTTTATTGATTCCAATAAGCCCATTGCAGGAACGCTGTCCTGCAGCGATAAATCTTCTTTGACAAATATGGGAGTCAGTATCAGCGACAAAAAGGCTATGGTTCCCATTACGATCCCCATGGTTCTGAAGCCGTAAAGATTCATAACAACACCTGAACCTGCCTCTGCCGCCATTACGCCTATTATCTGGGTGAGGCCCTGCATAGTGGTAAGCTTTATTCTGTCACTGTTTGTCTTTGACATCTCGTTGATAAGGGCTAGATAGGGAGCAACCACGATGGTGAAGAATATGAAAAATAGGCTGAGCATAGCTGTAAGGTATATAAAATTAGTTGTTGATTCATGATTTACAGGCGGGAACCAGAGCAGTATAAACGTCAATGCCAGAGGCAAAGACCCGAAAAGCACAAAGGGAATCCTTCTCCCCAATCTGCTCTTTGTTTTATCCGAATAGTAAGCTACCAGAGGGTCCGATATGCCATCAAATATCCTTGCTATGACCATGGCCAAGCCGATCATTCCAACAGGCACAAGGATTTGAAGCCCTCCTTTGTTCCCCTCCGGCGGAGTATAAAAGTATTGATACCATTTGACCGTAGTCTGTGTAAATATGGATATGCCCAAGTAACCCATGGCATACATGAACATGATGAAATTTTTATTCTTTCTCATCCTCAAAACCTCCTCCATAGGTTTTTTCATAATAATCTTTTTCAAACACAGGATTTATGTCCCCTGAGTATTCAGCCTCCTCTCTCAACTGATAAATATCTTCCAGGTTTATGCACCCTGTAACAACCTCATCGCCTTCGTGGTTTTTAGCAATTGATATGACGCCATTTCTTTTATCCGTTAAGTCTATGGGCGCAAATATACCTGCTTTTCCCGTAAAATGCAGCCCAAACAACCAACCGTTCAAAGAAGGCTTTATTCCGTAGACGCAGGATTCCTGCACTCTAGGCCAAATCCCTCTCATCGCTCTATAAAGATTATATTCTTCATTATTGGCGATAGGGAGAATAACTATATCGCACCCCAGATTCCTGGCAATTTTGAATGTCTCATAATAGGTGGCATCCATGCATACCGGACAGCATACTCTGCCAATATCCAGGGAATATGCCTCAAAGGAATTGCCTCTTTTTATTCCCAAAAGCTCCTCAAAATCAGTGAGATGAAGCTTCCTTTGGGTGCCGATCATTTTACCGCTTCCTGATATAAGGGAGCCCCCGTTATATAAGCCATTGCCTTCTCTAATAAAATAGCTGCCCGTATAGATATATATTCCGTATTTTTTTGCCAAAAGGCACATTATTAATTCAACAGCCTCTTGTATAGGCTTTGAAACGGCATAAAAAAAGCTGTGCATCAACCCACTGCTCCCACCCGTGCCCCCTCTGTCTGAAGCTCCGGCCTTTTTAGTATTCAAAAATGCATTTATGAGCTTAAAGCCGGGAAAAAGCCCTAAAAGGTCAAAAAAATTATACTCCGGAAAGGCAATGATGATGCTGCCTCTACCTGCTGCTATGGAAACAAAGCCTTCCAGCATATCTATATACTCCTCCACACTGCCCACAAGGCTAATGCTTCTTTGCACGCAAGAGACCAAAGCATCGCAGCCTGGCGTGCTTATCTCCGATTTTTTTGGACCTTTTGCCAAATCTATATGCTTCACTATCCTATTTTCATTCAATTTTCTTTTAAACCAAAGCTCAATAAAGTTACCCATGGCAATCACCTGAAAATATCCTTATACAAACCTATATTTAAGCTGGCAAGAGTATCGAATTTCTTTACAGCTTTTTTTCTTTTCTCATTATCCAATTCGGCAGTTATGATATTATCGATACAATCATTGCTTTCAAATTTTATAAACCCATTTTCTCTGTCCGTCATTTCCAGAGGGCCATGTATTATGGAGCGGCTGTAAAAATCGCTGTCAAACAATCTTCCCTTAAAGCCCGACTCTACGCCAAAGAAAAGATTCTGCTGCACATTCTGCCATAAGCCGCTTAGCTGAAAAGATGCATTAGTCCCACCCCTAATGGCTGCCGGTGCCAGCACCAGATCCGCACCGGATAAGGCCAGATGCCGGGATACCTGGGGATAGAACAGGTCTGTGGGAAGCATTATGGCTGTCTTAATGTTATTGATGTCCCTAATTGCCGCATATTCACCTCGGGACAAGCCAAGCTTTTTTTCCCATTTTGCCAGGTATAGCTGCCTTTGAGCCAGGCATATGTTCCCGCTCATCAAAACACAGGATGAGTGGTAGGTCTCTCCTCCTTGATATTCAAAATAGCTGCCCGGACATATATACAATTCTTTATATTCCAGTGATATTTTCAAAACAGCATCCAGATATTTTCCACCATCTGCATATATACAGCCTATAAGCCCCGGAAGAACAACTATATCCGCACTTTCCTTCATGCAGTTGTCCAGCCATTCCTTGATCTTATATTCCAATGCATGACCTTTTTGCAGTTCCTCCGCATCCCTTTCTTTGAATACCACAGAGGCAGCCTTCATATCAATCCTCTCCAATCAAAGCATGGTGCAAAGCAAAAGCGAGATAACCGCTTCCCGTAGCAAAGCCAACGCCTGTGCGGGCCTCGCCAGTGTCTCTGTCAAAGCTCTCACATAAAAGTCCATAATCCATCTCAGCCTCCATCAGCCAAGAAATGGCCTGGCTGCGCATCATTGGATTCAATATACTGCCGCACAATCCCAAGCCGGAAGGCGTATTGGGATGGTGATCGCAAGCAAGCTCTCTTATTCTGCTTTCCTCATAATAATACTTATAGCGGTTAGAGTAATAATATTTAATAGTATTTTGAAAAATTTCGTCCTTTTCATCTACAAAGCCATAATAGAGTAAAAGCCCCAAATTTCCCGGTGGATCGTTGTACAGCCTGTAATTGCCATTACCGTCTGTCGACCACAGAAACATCTTCGCTCCGTCTACTTCTCCTACAAGGTATTCATATATCCCGCTGCGTATGCCCTCAATCCTTTTTCGCAGCAATTCGACCTTGTCAAGCATATTTAGCTTCTCATATACTTCAAGGAGATTGATAAAGCCTTTCCACAATATTACATTATCAATGGTTACCAGGGGGTACATGCATGGATCATCCGAAGGCAGCAAAAACGTCTTGTAAAGACCTGTTGAACCGTCATATTCCCTCTCAATGCGTTTATAAACTGTATCCAGCGTTCTCAATAATCCCTCATCGTATTCTTCAATATCTTTAATCAGTATAAAATAGCTGGCTGCCTCATCCAGCTCAAAGCCAGGATACAGCACTGTTCCATCTATGTAATGTGCATGATCTCCGGCATTTTTGCCATGCATCAATATCATTTCTCTTGAAAGCTTCAAATACAGTTCCTCGTCAACAAGCCTTATCGCGGGGAAGGACCACAAAAAGCTGTCCCTCTCCCAAAAGGCGCCCGATACATAATATCTCGGACTTCTTGATGTCATCGCCACATATTGATCGCTTCCCATATCCTTTCCTATTGAAAAGAAGTAATTGAAAAAAAGATTCTCATTGATGATTTTCTCTAGTTTTGGGTCCTTAGAGTAAGCTATTTGCTTTTCCCTAAGCCAGCCGGCAAGCTGAGAATAAATATCATGAAAGCCTTTTCTCCTCAGGTGAATAAGCGTTGTAGAAGCTCCGTCCATATCGGAATTTACGGCAAAATAAAATGCATTTTTGTTTTCTTTTTCGAGATACAAATTAAGCCTCAAACCTTTTCCATCATCCGCCTGTTTGAAGCTGAAATTCCTATCTCCGCCAAAAGCCATGCTGAAGGATACATTGTAAGAATAGATATTCATAGCCGGATTTTCCAACCATTTGTCTACCTTGATTTCCTTTTTGAAATCGATGCTATGGGAATTGAACCTTAGCAAGCTCAATCTCTCAGCCCTGCAAACAAGCGCGGCATATATCTCCTCAGAGCTTTCAAGCTCATATATGAGGCCCTTTTCATTGATATCCGCATATATCCTTGCCTTTACCTCCAGTCCCCCTCCAAGCTTAATGTGAAACAAGGGTATGTAATTCAGCTCGATTTCCGTTTTTACAGATTCTACATCAAGGGGCCTGTCTCCCTTATAAAGCTCCAAGGATAAAAAAGCTTCTTCACCTGCCAGCTCAACCAACCCCTTATTGAACATGCTTATGATATTAAAGCTCCTGATAGATGCATCAGCAGAGCTTATTGCAGGTATGCTTATGTAATGATTTCCTGCATAAAGCACCCGTGAATCATTGTGTATTTCCTTCGGAACAGTAAGAATTTTGTTCATAGGCTTACCTCTCTTCACTTTTTGCCTTCAATATATCAGGACTCTTCATATCTACATGATCTGTCTAAAGTTATTTGATAAATATTCGAACAGCTTAGGGGTTATATCTTTATATGTCAGATTGGACGGCAATGTTTCAAAACATCCTATCCTTTCCATTTCGCTTTCCGGCAAATTTCCCAGTTCATTTATCTCCGCATAAAAAACCATTCCGTTTGCCTCCGAAGTTTCATCTGCCGCCCAATAATCGAATACAGGCTTTATATCAAATGAAACGGCACCTGTTTCTTCAAACAATTCTCTTTTGGCGGCGTCCATGGGAGTTTCACCTGCTTCTATATGCCCGCCGGCTGTTTCCCATGTGTCCCTCTTTTTATGTTTGCATAGGATCCAGTTCCCGCGGTACTTTCCTATTATTACTACATACTTGTATCTTTTCAAATAATTTAGCTCATAAGTTTCACATTTCATAATTTTCCCCTCTTTTTCTGCATAAGTATTCCAGCTATTTAAGCTTCTTATTCTTCAGTTGCAGCTGCAATCATAATACTAAATATTGATTGTTCTGCACCAAATCTTTCTATCGTTTCCTCTAAGCTCATTCCAACTTTTTTCAGCATCTGGCATGATGCTTTATTGGCTGTTTGCGTTTCTGCCACTACTCTTTTCAAGCCTAATTCTTTAAATGCATAATTGATGATCCCCTGAGCTACCTCTGTTCCATATCCGCATCCCCACCAACCGGGCAGCAGCTGATATGAAATTTCCGTGCTTATACTATCATGATGCAAACTAAGAGAAACTAATCCGATAAATTGATCACTATCTTTTTGTCTGATCACCCAATACAATCCCTTGTTATTTACATCGCACATATCAGTAAACTTAGCTCTATATATTTGTTCCTCAACGATTCCACCTAAAAATTGCCTTACTCTCTCATCAGTATAGAGCTTTTTTACCTCTTCATAATCTGTTTCTTGTATTTTCAATAGTTTGCATCTGTTAGTCCCGTGCATATTAATCCTCCATTTTTAATCCAATATTCGGAAGCTCTGTTTCATTTGTCATAGTAATTGCAATAATAACGCTTGCCAATGTAATAATTTGAGTTATAACAGCTATATGTCATATGTAAGAACTGATAGAGGAGCAATATAACCTACAATTTCAGACAGTTATTTTAAACCTGCATTCTCCCTTTCCTGACATGCAAGATCCTTCAAGCTCCACTGTGACATTTCTCTCTAGCACTCTTTCCCATGTATACTGTACAAAAGCCCTGGAGCACTCACAATATGCCTGAGGCAATAAAGCCCCGTCAGAAAGCTTTCTTAGCAGAGGACAATAACATCCTACTTTAAGCTCTCTAGTCTTGTATGCTAAATAAAGCTCTTTTCCATCTCTGAAATAATATAATCCTGGAGTTTTAGTATTGACTAGCGAATCAATATATTCATCTATGGATCCTTTCTTTATATACTCAGTTCTCTTCTTTTCTATATCATTCATATGAGAATTAGCACAATAGCAACCACGCTCAAACATAATGTTTAAAAAAGCCTTCTCATCAACAGCTTTAATCAAAGTATTAATAGCTTCTTGCATCTTTATGGCAACATATTCTAGTTTGCTATTTTCTTTGATGCTTTTTAAATCATCCTTAACCAGCTCCCATATATCCGCACCGGCATGCTTCCTTATGGAACTTTCAAGACTCTCTAAATGAGATAAAACAAGCTTTGACATATCATATCACCCACTAATAAAATATAAGAACCGCTGATATAATAGGTTATAATTCATCATGAACGCTTATATACCCGGCATTTCAAAATCGTGCTTTGCCGGAATGAGTAATTATCATATGCATGAAACTCATGCAATCAAAGAGCTCCGCTCCGGATTGTATATTAGATTTGTATTGCTAAACGAGTGCTGCTTGGTATATCCGGGAGCTTTCACCCCATGGATGGTATCCATCGGCAATGTAAGAAAAACCATATTTCTCATAGTATCCGATATGGTCAGTACATAGATATAAGTTTTTAAAACCAAATTTTGCGGCATCCTTCTTTATTTTCTCTATCAGCAGATTTCCATAAGCATTGCCTCTATAATCATCTTCGATATATAGGGCACAAAGCCATGGATATAAATCTCCCCTGCTGATAAAATCATTGGAAATCAATCCGGCACAGCCAATCGGACTGCCCTTGTCCATAAGCAAATACCAATTCGGAAAGGGAACAGCACAATGTGATATATTATCTTTGTATACATTATACGTGTTCTCACTGCCCCATTTTGAGAAAATATATTCGAATGCCTTCTGTGTATATTCCGGGTTTTCCAATACAGATATAATATTCATTCCAGACCTCCAAATAGATATATATAATAATACCTTATCACCATCTGCGTTACTATGCATTATATTGCTATTTTAAAAGTGCATTGTTCACTCCCTGACAATACTGTTTCAACCGGTTCTATTGAGATATTCTTCCCAAATAATGGGGCAAAAAGCGGTTCAAAAAAAGTGGCTGCACATTTACAATATGAAATTGGGAGGTCGCAGTTTAAGTCATTGACATACTCACAATGGCATCTCTGCCTGATATTACAATTGTTTGTACTGCAATCGCTCCCACATTCACATGAATAGAGTTTTGTAATATAGACTGCATTTTCTCGCTCATTGTACCAAATTGTTTTCCCTATGACATGCTGTTCATTCATTTTATTGATAAAGCTTTTGACATCGCGGCTATTGCAAAATATATCTTGTGCCCGGGCAATCGTTTCATCGTCAATACGACATGGGCATGAATCCTTATACACCTTATCCCAATCACATGATGCAACAATCCGCTTAAAACAGTCTTTGAATCCTAAATGCTTATATAAATTAACACCATCTTTTTCAGCTCTTAGGGAAATTGTCTTTATGCCGGATTTTTTCAAATCATCAAGAGCTTTATTTATTACAGCAGTTGCCAGACCCTTATGACGGTATTGCTCTAGTGTGGCTACCATTTCTAATACAGAAGTATCGCTGTCTTTTATTGTCATGCAAGCTGATGCCGGTATGTTGTTCAGCAATCCAATATAAAAATGTACGTTGCCAAGCTCGAAAATATCCGTAAATTGATCTACGGTTATAAGCTCACATCCAAACAGTCCTTCATTTACGATCTTTACCCATTCCGGCAATAGTTCATCTTTTTCAAGCTTCAGCACTGCAATGTCCTCATTTAGGTTTTCCTGACAGTTGAAATCATCTAGCTCCAACATCATGCACGGATCGGAATCATCTATGGAGAATCCTTTTTTAGCCAGTATTTCAGCAAGGTTTATAGGAGTCGTGTTAGGTGTTATCAGCATGGAGTGCGGCATAATACCAGCCTTTATGTGCGAAATCATTTTCATTATCTTTTCATCTATATCCTCGCCGCAAAATCTTATTTTAAATATTCTTTCCGGTCCTTCGTTATTGTCAGACTTTACATAACATACCTCACCTAAATTTAATGTGGAATCGCGCATTTTCCCCCAGGTTGTCCACGAGATATCGATTCCCTTTTCTATGATATCGCATTCATACTTTGAAAACACAGTATATCACCCCTTATTTTTAATATCTTTGATGATCAAACCTTACTTGAGGTTTAGCTTTTATTGCTCTGGATTGTTCTTATACCCAATTTTACCGGTCTATATTTGACAATAGTATGTCATATTTAAATTATGTACATCATTTTTTTAAAATAGCATCCATCCCAATCATATTGAACGCAATAATCCACTTATCTTTCTTCACTATTTACATAATAGATAATATTACCAAACAGGATATAATACTCCTGTCCCGCTGCTTGTACCGGAGCTATGCTCCCCCTCATAGTTAAAAGAAGCAACTTGTTCACGATAAAAAATACCGCCCTCTGTCTTAATCTCTATCCATATAGTGAATGCATCTTTCTTTTTTTGATATTCGCTTAAATCTGCATTAAAGGAAATAAAACCTAATGTTTTGCTTTCTGTCAGTTGTATTTTCTTGCGGCCTATCTCAGCATCTGTAAAAAGATCTTGAATCACAATTGTGGCAGCAGGTGTCTCGCTTAGCAAAGAGCGTGAATTTTCATTGAGAGTATATATCTTAAGCATAAACATCTCATTATTGTTTTCCAAAGAATTGCTTTCCATTTCCCAACTGCTCTCATAACCTAAGGAAAGCAGTTCATCTGGATATATTTCAGGCAGAACTTCCTGCCTGACACCTGTTGATGATTCAAATGAAACAGTGGGAATAATCTTTTGGGGCATTTTAAGCGCAAAGGCTGCCGTATACTCTAAACCATTGACGGAAATAGTCTCTTTCTTTTCGCCTCCTAAAGACAGAAATATTATTTCGTCAGTTCGCTTCTCTTTTGGTGCAACTTTAACGGTAAATACAAGCTGTCCGTTTTTATACTCGGCCTCTGTTTCAAAGCATGACAGCAGGCTTTCACCCTTTTCGATTTTACTTACCAAATCATCTCTCAAATTATTTATACCTTGGCCCGTATTCATAACTGTATTGCTTAGATTAGAATGCATTCTTCCAATCTCATTTTGCAAATTTTTCACTTGTTTTTTCAGCGACATCGTCGTCCAAACATTCGCAATCATAAATACACATAATATAGTTGCAATTATTTTTTTACTTCTATCCATCTTGTTATCTCCTATATATAAATCATACTTATTTCAAACTTTTCAACTGATGTCTCAATCAGCAATTTCACATAAGTGCTAAAATGCGAAATGCTCAATTGCCTTTGATTTCACGGCTTTCAATCTTGATAAATTCTTTTCCGTTCCATTCAAAAGCATCTTCAAAATATTCTCCTTTTGAGTTATCATAATACTCTATCTTGAATGTTCCATTATTGCCTTCTGTAAGCTTTGTAGAGTAGTATCCTGTCGTATTGCTTATAAACAATGAGGAATAGCCGTTAATTGGCAGTTCCTCTATCCTCCCATTCTTTCCCAATGTAAATAACTTATAATCTCTGCCATTGCTTGAGGCATACTGGCCTATCGTAAAATCAATATTGCCATCATTATTATAATCACCAAATTCAATTTGAAATTGAGAATTAAAAAGCAACGGCTCATCGTATATTTTGCTTAGGTCTGTTTGGGCGATAGTATTGCCCAATTCGTCTGCCAATTCGATAATGTAATAGCCCTCCCACAGCGTACCCATGTATGCTCCCGGATTCCAATCCTCATAGTATGTTCCCTTAACCATTTTCAACCTTAAATATTGATGCTGCCCATTGATAGGAAGCATATCATTATTTGATAATGTCATTGGTGATTGAATCGAAATATCCGGGCTTTCCTCATTATTTTCGCCAGAACCATTCAAAGAAGCAATATTAACCTCAGCTTTAGAAGAGCAGGATGAGAGTAACAAAATTATTATAAAAACTGAAATCATCATGCCGATTATTCTTTTCAAAAGATTACCCCTTTCCTATGTTAATTCGCTATTTTCATAGCTGCGGCTCAGTTTATAAAGTGTATTAAGTGCGGTTATGCAATTTAATCAAAACAATGCAGCAATAAATATATCAATTGAAAAGGATGTTTGTTTATTTGATTTATCGTTCCTGTTATAAATAAGCTTTTAGACGGGCAGTAAAAAGCAAATGTTCCCGTAGAACCGGAGTGTCCGATGATCTCAGGAGCAGGAAACAATGGTGACATTAATCTTGACATTTTACATCTCATCATGCCCATACCATATTCCATGGGAAACCATTGAATCCGATTCCATTGATAGAGCATCGGCAAGTAAGATTTATTGAAAAGCTTTCCCGTATAAAATGACTTTAAAAACTTCATGGTATCTTGCGCTGTTGAAACAATACCGCCTGATGCTCCAGCAGACGCCACAAATAAAGGACGATTCAAAGGATTTGTATTCAAATAAATTGGTGCGAAGATACTTGTTGCTTTGCCTAAAGAGGTGTGCTCCAATCGCAGTGGTTCTATAATAAACTGATTATAAATGCATTCCAGTTCTTTATTAGCAATTTTTTTTGCAATTTCCCCAAGCAAGTCAAAATTGATATCTGAATAAAATGCTTTGCCTTTTGCTCCGTTTATAAAATGAGGGCTTAAGCTTTTGGTTCTTTCAAGCGCTTCATCAAAAGTCAATGCCCTATCCTTTTCACACATTTCATCAAAATATGACTTGCCCTTTACATTTTTTTCTGTATACCAATCGGGTAAACCAGTTGTATGGGACAGTAATTGTCTGATGGTAATAGAGTAGGTATACTCCTTCCCTTTGTAAATGTGCAGCCCTGAAAGATATTCTTTTGGAAAGAAACTATCAATAGTATCATCAAAAGACAACAGCTCTTCTCCTATTAATTTTATAATAACTGCCGCAGTATACATCTTTGTAATGCTGGCTATAGCATATTGGGTATCTGTCTCCATTTTTCCTGCTGCCTTTATCCATGAAAACTCACCGTCAGCTGATTCAATATTAATAACTGAACCAAATACTTTTTTATTATCAATTGCTTTATTTAATACTTTGTCAAGCTTATTAACTATACTCGTCTCCATTTCAAACCTCCGTTTATAAATGATATTCCTAATATATATCATAACGCATAATCGAGGCTATGCAATAAGGCTTTGATATTACTTATTCATCAATCTATGATAAGCATCTAATACTTCAATCATTTTCTCACCGCTGCCCCCGCAGTCAGGATGATATTTTTTAGCTAACTCCCTGAACTTCTTCTTTATATCGTCAACAGAAGCTCCGGGTGCCAGCCCAAAATAACTTAAAACGCCAGGATCTTGTATTTCATCAAATTCCAATCCCATATCTTTATACTTCTGAAAATATACGCTGTAAAAATATTCTTCAAAAGCCTCCTTCAATGCCTGCTTATCGAATTTGAGCAATTTCCAGATAGGGTACTTGACAGTCAATTCATTAATCGATTTTGTAGAAAAATACTCATCCCATACATACTTTTTAGGAGTAGTGTCTGAAATATGCTCAAAGCGTATCTTGGCTTCGACTTTTTTCAATTCCCTCAGCTTGCGTTTTAATTTATCAACATCCATTTAAACACATCCTTATCTATGAACTTTTAAATACATAAATACTACAAAGGACGTCTTGAATCTTAGCAATGGAATATACATCTTTCATTTCAGCTTCACGAATAATCAATTTATTAACTCCATTAAGCTCAATCACTTCAATTCTATTTTCATCTCTATTATAGAATCTTCATTCTCACCAATAATTCATATCTGCAAGAAATCCATGTGCTGAAAGCCATTCCAGCGATAGGGAATAATCAGCTTCAATAGTATAGGTTATATCCGACGGTATTTTTGACTCAAAACGATGAAGGATTTGCTCCATATCAAGAATGCCCTTGCCCAGCGGCCAGTGATAATCCCAATTCCCATCATTATTATGTATATGTGCATGACCAATAAAATTGCTACAACTGCTTATCCAATCGACAACATCCACATTTGAATTAGAACAAGCGTGACCTGTATCCAAGCAAAGCATTACTCGTTTATCATCGATTTTCTCACAAAGTTCTGCCATCATATCAGGATTATTGTCCAAAAAGTTTTCAATGTAAACATGTAAATTCTCCGGCTTGTCCGACATATACTCTTGCCACAAGGCTATAGATCGAGGAAGCCATTCATGCCTGTTGCTGTAGCCTGGAATATAATCCGAGTGGAATACTATATGGCTGATTCCAAACGACTTTGCGATAACAAAAGATTGGTTGCATAATTCTATGATATCTGATGGGGATGCCTCTGCAAGCATCTTCAAATCCGTCCCAAGAATAGTTCCGTGAAAAAACAGCTTATTGCATCCCTTAATCAGCTCAGCACAACGATCAAACAGCGCTTTGCCCTCATCTTGTTCTATGCCATTAAAGTACACATAGTCATCCAGTTCAATGCCAAAGCCGCTTTTTTTCGCAACTGCGGCAGCATTTGGATCGTGGGTGTTTAAATAAAGCCTATCTTTCATAACCCTTACTCCTTTGAGATTTTTTCGTTTTGCAACTTCTGCACCTTTCTTACTTCGTATGCTAAAAGACGCTTTCTAGAAAATCTGTCCATAAAACTCTTCTAGCTTCGCTCGATCAAGGCTGCTAATCACTTTGACAATTTAAATACGCTCATGATAATCTCCGAACCGTCTGCAGTATTATCCACATATGAAGCGATATACATGGAAGCTGAAGAAGCATATAATCTCCAATTAGTTTTGTCCCCATCCTTACTATATATGGTATATTGGTATTTAACATCATCTAATGGAGATAAATCGTTCTGGATTTCTTCCTTTACATAATTGGGAGAATTGATTTCAACAGTTTTATCTGTATATTCAATTTTGAATAAATCCGCTTCAATAGTATATTTACTTCCTGCCATTCTTTCATTCATATAGTCAATGGTTGAAGACGATAAAGGTGATAAATAACTTACCTTCTCAAATGTGTATGTGCCATAGAAATCTTGCTTATCGCTGTTGCTGCAGGATGATAAAAATATTAACAAAATCAGCCCGGTCATAAGTATAAATACTTTTTTCAACCTTAACCACCTCACAAAATATAAACATTTATGGTAATTTTAAATTTTTGATAAGATTAGATTACGCCTGATTCAAGTATCGAAAAAGTTTGTTTGTCACAATTTATTTCAGCTAATGCTCCATAAGGCAGACACATCATTGGCTGGTTATGTCCAAATGTCATATTGTAAATTATAGGGAAGTCTGTTAACCCGAGTTCATTTATAACTACTTTTATAATTGCATCTTTGTATTCCTCATAATACTTTCCCTGATAAGGCTTTCCCCATAATATTGCTCTTGCATTTTGTAGAATCCCTTGGCTTCCATAATTTCTTAACCAATATTCTATATAAGTGGGTTCCGGCATATCTTCTGAGGTTTCAAAAAACAAAACGGAATTTTTAAATGCATCAATAGATGGCCATAAGGAAGTCCCTTTCATCATTTCAAGCACTTCTATACAACCACCGATTAAGCGGCCTTGCACTTTTCCACTTCCTTGTATAAACTCATATTCTTGATTTGCTTTCATTGTTTTAGCTATATTTTTATTCTTTTCGAGCCATTCAATGCGCTCACCGGTCCACATATCTGCTGCAGGAATATTGCCAATAGCAGAGTTTTTGAACAGTGCTTTTTCAAACCAGTATTTCGTATAATCAAATATTTTGATATTTTCCGCAAACTCTGCCAAAATAGAAGGCCCGTAAAAGCTTGAAAGATTGCCTTTTATACACATAAAATGTGCAATTGTACTATCAGAATATCCTATAAAAATTTTAGGATTATTTCTAATTATGTTAAAATCAATGTAAGGCAACATCCTAATGCTTTCTTCTCCGCCAATGCACGAAAAAATTGCTTTTATAGATGGGTCTGAAAAAGCCTTCATAAAATCTTCCGCCCTTTTCTCAGGATGTTTGTATAGATATTCAGACCCTTTTAATGTATGAGGCATTTCTACAACTTCTAATCCAAATTGTTCTTCTAATCGCTTTTTACCCAGATCATATCTCCACCGTAAATCGGCATCTCCTGCACCACCCCAAGAAAGGCTTACGGCAGCGACTTTGTCACCTTTTCTTAATCTCTGTGGTTTTATTAAGTTTAGCATTTTTAACACCCCATTTTCTTAGTTTAACGTTTTAATATCAGCAAATACCCTGCGTTAAGAGGATAATAAAATTTTTTTAATCATCATTAAGTAGTCCTCCTTGTATAACATTACTTTTCTTTATAAAGTAATCATTGAACCCAATTAGCAGTTAATCAACTTCCCTTTTGGCAGCCATCCTTCGTCTCTTTCTGTAAGTTTCACACACCATAACCACCCATTAAGTTCTCTTATGCCTTCTACTATTTCATCCTTCTCAACATTTAGCTCCTTCGCTGTATAATCCTCCAAGATTGTTCCATGCCCATCTTCAATAGCAAGCAACTGCTCCGGAATCCACCCATTCATCTCATTATCCAATGTGTAACAATATCTCCAGTTCTCCCAATTCTCTGGCCCATTATATTTGTTCCCGACTTTCAGCTTCGTACCTTTTTTGATGGTGATGGGCTTTGGATAATTGCTTTGATGGGCCTCAACTACCCTATAATTCATTTCCAAAACTCCTTCCTTTCACCTTAGAGCAACGCTCATATAATTGTCTTATCAGCAACAATTATCGTCGTGTTTTCCACTCGCCAGACCATTTCAACTTTCTCAAATCTTGCCTTGCGCAGCATTTCAATTTGATTGGATATTGTGCAGGGCGTGTCAAAGTGATAAAACTCATCATCCGAAATATTTTGCTCTTTTCGTATTCGTTCATTCTCCTTAAATAAAAAGTCCTCATCTTTTTGTTCAATCAACATGTAATCACATTCAATATATCTTCCGCCTGGCTTTAATGCTGAATAAACCCTTGAATATAGTTCTATCTTTTTATCATGAGGGAAATGATGCATAGTTTGAAAGGATATGATTGCATCGAATTTTTCGATTCCAAAATTATAATTAAAATAACTTGCGTTGATAAGCGTCAGATCCTTATCGGGATGTTTTTGCTTGAGCCTGTCCAGCATTGCTTTTGTTAAATCAACACCTATCACTTTAATATTGGGATAAATTTTAAATATTTCATCAAGCTCCAAGCCCGTCCCGCAGCCTAAGTCTAAAATATTAGTAACCGCATCAGGCAATAATTCTGCCATTTTCACATATCCATCTTTGCACCCTTCTACATCGTTTAGCATATGAGCATCATACCCATCTGCTCGCGCGGTAAAAAAATCGCTCATTTTCTCTATCATAATTAATTTCTCCTTTTGAAAAATATAAATAATGCTCGCTTCATCTATCAAAGTCATTTCTTTAAAAGATCATCATTGCTGGCCCCTTCAATTATCCCACCCACGGTTCTAAACTGTCCAAGCCAAAACATTAATGCATCATCACGAATATAATTCTCATCTATATGAACTTCTTTTATCTCTCCAATAAACCACTTATGACTGCCTTCGTAGTCAATATGATGTACTACTTGACACTCAAGATTTACAGGGCATTCCTCTATAAAATAGCTGTCGACCTGGTTTCCCTTTAGCGGTGTGAAGGATGCCTTCTGATACTTATCTTCATTCCGCCCTGAGATAGTACCGCAAATATGTATTTTATCCAGCTGTTCCTTTGTTGGTATGTTTATTATGAACTCTTTGCTTGTTTAATGTAATATAAAAGTGTAACAAAGTGCAGTTCAAAAGTGTAACGGTCTGCGATGCAAAAAGTCCATTGTAACACTCCTCAATTTAAGTTATCCTTTAGTTTGTCTAACGAACTGAAGGAGGAACAGAAAGGATGTTATCAATGGACGATATAAAGTATATCAGAAGAAT
>NZ_JAJEKE010000027.1 GCF_024363565.1 Lutispora saccharofermentans
TTCTTGTTTTGAACTGATGTGTCTTTATATTCCGACTACTTATGCCGCAAAGATATCCACAACACAAATCTGCATCAAGCCGACAAAAATATTTAATTCATCTTTTTTTGTTGAAGATTGCTTTCAATATTTCAACATATATTATGTTAATATGCCATAATACATCAATTTATATGAATATTCTGCATTCACTCACATTGTAAATTCAGATTTTTTAAATCCACATTATCCACATTATCCACAGAGATATGCACATATGTTCGAATATCCTTTTGAAAATATGTAATTTCAAGGGTTTAAAAGCTCATATTTTAGTCGTTATTCGAGTTATCCACTCGTTACATAAAATTCTGTGGATAACTCATTCCTTATTGATAAAATCCTAAAATTAAAAACCGCGTATTTCGCGGTTTTTATGATTCATATTAATACATAATTCTACTTTATAGCATTGACTTGAACTGGAGGATTGCATTAACGATGCTTCTATATCTTTGCCTTATCTGCAAATTTAGTAAACTGCCCCAGCCATACCAATTCTACTGTCCCTGTAGGGCCGTTACGCTGCTTGGCAATTATTACTTCACCTATGTTTTTCTTTTCCGAATCGGGATGATAGTATTCGTCTCTGTAAAGGAATATGACCACATCCGCATCCTGCTCTATGGCTCCGGATTCCCTTAGGTCTGATAGTATAGGCCTGTGATCTGCTCTTACTTCCGGCGCACGGCTCAGCTGAGAAAGAGCTACCACCGGCACTTCCAGCTCACGGGCCAGCGCTTTAAGCGATCTTGATATGTCAGAGACCTCCTGCTGCCTGCTGTCGTATCTGCCGCCGGCACCGGACATCAGCTGCAGATAATCTATGGCTATCATCCCAAGCCCATGCTCAATTTTTAATCGCCTGCATTTAGCCCTTATTTCAGTTACGGATATCGCGGGAGTGTCGTCTATAAATATAGGTTTATCGGCCAGCACCCCCATAGCCCGGGCCAGCTTTATCCATTCATCTTCCGATATATCCCCGGTTCTCAGTCTATGAGCGTCTATCAATGCTTCTGAGCATAGCAGTCTTTGAGAAAGCTGCTCCTTTGACATTTCCAGAGAAAATATGGCCACAGGGATGCTTTCTCTTACTGCAGCATTTTGCACCAGATTCATCATCAAAGCAGATTTACCCATGGAAGGCCTTGCCGCGATCAGTACCAAATCCGACCTTTGCAAGCCCGACAGCTTTTGATCTAAATCCGAAAAGCCTGTTGGTATTCCCGTAATTTTTCCTTTATTCAAATAAAGCTCTTCTATCCTGTCAAAATTCGCAGTCAATATTTTCTTTATCGGAACAAAACCCTGGGTGGATCTGTTCAAGGATATATCAAATATGCTTTTCTCCGCCTGATCCACTACTGAAACAGGATCCTCAGGGTTATCATAGCATTTGGATATGATATCGTTAGATGACCTTATGAGCTTTCTCAGCAAGGATTTCTGTTCTACAATCTTTACATATTGTTCTATATTGTGAGTCGTAGGCACAATATTCATAAGCTGGGTAAGATATGTTATACCCCCAACTGCATCCAAGGTGTTTCTTCCCTTTAGCTTTTCAGTTATGGTAATAAGGTCTACAGGGTTATTCTCATTATATATATCTACTATTGCTTCATAGATCTCTTTATGGACCTCCCTGTAAAAATCATCCCCCTTTAGTATCTCCGTAGCTGCAGAAATAGCCTCTTTATCCAAAAGCATTGCTCCCAAAACAGATTGCTCCGCTTCCAGACTGTTCGGCGGTATCCTTTGTATCAGCTCATTCATATTCACACCTCAAATCAACATCTGGTTAAAAATTCCACTACTTCTTTTATATTGCCTGCATATATTATGTTTATACCTTCAATATCATAAGCGTCGCTTTTATTTTCAAAAGGTATCACCATATTCTTAAAGCCTGCTCTTATGGCAGCGCTTATTTTTTCTCTTATTCCCCCTACTGCCTTTATGCTCCCTCCTATGGATATTTCTCCTGTCACGCAGCAATCACCGCGCAAGGGTACCCCTGCCATCGAAGAATACAAAAGGCAAGTGATGGCAGCTCCGGCGGATGGCCCGTCTACCTTGCCCCCGCCTATGCAATTAACATGGATATCATATTTGTCAGGATTTATGTTCATATTGTTTTTTAGCACTGCAAGGGCATTAAAAAGTGAATCCCTTATCATCGAACCGGCAGTTTCATTGAATCTTACGGAGCCCATTTCATCCTCCCTCTTAAAGGACAAGGCTTCAAATTCGATTATGCTGCCCAAGTATCCGCTTACTCCGGCTCCGTATATCTTGCCGACTTCAGAGCCGTCATTGGCTTTTGCATATTCATCCCTTATGAGAGAACCCAATGCTTCATAGGCCCGCCCATAATCTATGACCACTCTCTCATCGGGCTTTTCAAACAAATGGCTTGAGTAGCAATCCAGCAGTACATTTACCGCTTTCCTTGCATCGTAGGTGTATTTGCCGATAAGCTTCTTAGCCTCTTTGTCTATGCTTATGCCAAGCCTCTTTGCTCCGCTTTCCAATATGGATTCTATATCGCTGGGGCTTAACGGATTAAAAAATATTTCTGCACACCTGGATCTTAAGGCAGGGTTTACTTCTTCGGGCCTCCTTGTAGTAGCTCCTATCAAGATAAAATCCGCAGGTGCCCCTTCCTTAAAGAGCATATGGATATATTTAGGCATATCGTCGCTGCTTTCATCATAATAGGAAGAATCAAAGCTCACCTTTTTATCTTCCAATACTTTAAGAAGCTTATTTTGGAGCATTAGATCCAACTCGCCTATCTCATCGATAAACAAGATCCCTCCGTGAGCATCGGTGACAAGACCTGGCTTTGGCTCAGGCACTCCGATATCGGACAGGTCTTTTCTTGCCCCCTGATATATGGGATCATGAACAGAGCCCAGCAGCGGGTTTACCGCTTCTCTCGGATCCCACCTCAGTGTAGTTCCATTCACCTCAATAAAAGGCGCATCCTTTCTAAAAGGGCTGTACCTTCTCTCCTTGGCAGCCTTCAGGGCGATCCTGGCAGCAGAGGTCTTGCCTACTCCCGGAGGACCGTATATTATCACATGCTGGGGATATGGCGAAGCAATCTTTGATATCAACGCCTTTACGCCCTTGGATTGCCCAATTATTTCATCCTCTTCTTGAGGTCTCAAAATATCGGAAATTTGTTTCGTCAAAAATACCCTCTTTTTTTTCTCCAATTCCGCATATCTCTTTAGAGTGGATGCATTTTCATTATCTGAGTGTTTTTTTATAACCTGGAGTTTTATCTGATTAAGATACTCTTTTTCGTTTTCCTCCATTTTGTGGAGTATTTGCTGATTTATCAGTTTTTCCGTATATACTCTGGCTGCTCTATCCGACAGCTTGTCCTTGAGTTTCATAAGAAGTTGGTCCAGATCATCCTGATCTTTTGCTGCAGAAATTTCTTCATTTGGGTTTAATATATCCCAAAGCCTTTGCGCTTTTGCTTTCGGGTCCTTGAGATCATCAAGACCTACGCATTTGCTGTCCCCATAAATCTTCCTGCTATAGTCTATAAGTACATCCAATAGTTCATCATTGCTGCATACTATGCTACTTCCCAACGTTGATCCCTCTTCCTTATTCTTCTGTAACTGTTACTTTGATTTTTGCCGATACTTCCGGATAAACCTTTACTTCTACATCTTGGGTCCCCAATGCCTTTATGGCATCATCCAGCACTATCTTCTTTTTATCTATTTCAATTTTATGTTTTTGCTTTATGAGCTCTGCGATATCTTTGCCGGTGATGGAACCAAAAAGCTTTCCGTTGACACCGGCCTTTGTCTTGATCACAAGCTCAATCTTGCTCAGCCTCTCGGCCAATGCCTTAGCTTCCTCCAGCTCTTTCTTCTTTTTATTCTCCAATGAGCTTTTTTTGTCGGAGATCTCATTCAGCTTGCCTGCAGTAGCTTCCGCAGCAAGCTTCCTCGGAAATAAATAATTCCTGGCGTAACCATCACTTACATTTACTATATCATCTTTTTTCCCAAGAGATTTTACATCTTGCAAGAGAACGACTTTCATTATCTCTCACCTTCCTTTATATATTCATCAACTGCTTTCTTGACCAAAGCTATGGCTTCCTCCATATCTATGTCTGAAAGCTGGGCACCTGCTACCGTCAAATGCCCTCCGCCGCCAAGCTTCTCCAATACTACCTGCACATTTATATCCCCCAGGGATCTGCCGCTGATAAATATGTAGTTTTCTATCTCGGACAGCACAAAAGAAGCGTTGATGCCTTTTATGTTCAATAATTCATCTGCTGCCTGGGCAGCTATCAAAGCAGGATTGTCTATATGCTTTGATATAACTGAGATAGCAATATTGTTTTTATACATTTGTGCATTTTTTACAACCTGGGCTCTCGCTAAAAAGGTATCCATATTGTCCTGGAACAGCTGCCTGGTCAAAGTAGTATCAGCTCCCGCCCTCCTCAAGAAGGATGCGGCTTCAAAGGTTCTCACTCCGGTCTGGAATGAGAAATTCTTGGTATCTATGAAAATACCTGCCAGCAGTGCTTCTGCTTCAATCTGTTTGATCTTAGGCTTTTCAAACATGTACTGAAGTATCTCGGTTACAAGCTCGCTTGTAGAGGATGCATAAGGCTCTATATATGTGAGCACCGCATCATCTATAAATTCCGTGCCTCTTCGGTGATGGTCTATTATCACCTTTTTCTCCACCTTCTCAATCAAAAGGGGCTCAACGGTAAAGCTTGGCCTGTGAACATCCACCACTATAAGAAGAGTGCCCTTGCTTGCGATGGCTATGGCGTCATTTCTTTTCACAAAGACATCGTCATACTCTTCATCTTCCTTAAGCTCTGCCCATAGATTATCTATACCTGCATTAACTCCGTCCAATACTATTCTAACCGGCTTATTATGATTTTTACAACATCTATATATTCCCAAAGAAGCGCCCATGCAATCCAAATCCGGCATCTCATGGCCCATTATGAGCACATCCTGTGACTGCTCGATGAGCTGTCTCAATGCATAGGCGATTACCCTGGCTTTTACTCTGGTCCTCTTTTCTACAGCCTTTGATTTACCGCCATAGAAAGAAAGCTTATCATAATTTTTCACTACCGCCTGATCGCCGCCGCGCCCCAAAGCTATATCCATAGCGCTCTTGGCAAATTTCTGAAGCTCTGCATGGGTTTTCCCGTTTACTCCCACACCTATGCTGAGAGTTAAAGGAATTTTATTGCCTGAGTTTATCTCCCTTACCGTATCCAATATTTCAAAACGTTTTTCTTCCATTAAAGTGAGCTGTTTTTGATTAAAATGAAGTATGTATTCCCCGTTGAAATATTTCTGTATCGATGCATTGTTTATTGCCGCCCAGGAGCCGATGATCCTGTCCAGATCAGCCAATATCACCGGCTCGGATGCTTCCTCCACATCCTTTAAAACTTCATCCAGATTATCGACTTCTAATATGGCAACCACATTTTTTTCTTCAAGATACCTGTTCTTGAGATTCATGTATTCGGTTTTATCAACCAAGTATGTAATTATGATCCTCTTATCCTTGCCATCTTCTGATACATTAAAGGGCTCGCAATGCAAATCATAATACCTGTCCTTGACCTTTGTGTTCCTGAATTCCTTCTTTTCCTCTTTCAAAATAATTTCTGTGTCATAGCCCGGCAAATATGTATCCACTTTCTTATCCAGCAGATAATCGCCCTGGAATATCTCCAGGAATAAGGAATTATACCAGCTGATATTGCCCTCGTCATCAGAAATTACCAAAGGAAACGGCAAATTCAGTATGGCATTTTTTGTTGCAAAGTCCACACTTTCCGACAGCTTTTCGATATAGAGCCTGAGCTCCTCCTTTTTTTGAGTTTTTTGCTTAACATTGTAGTAAATAAGATAGAGCAACAGTATTGCCCCCAGCAATCCTATAAACAGATTATAGTAGCCGATGATCAAGATACCGACGCCTATTATCCACAGATAGATATTGGAGTCAGGCAATATCATCCTGTAAAAAAACCTGCCTTTCATCATATCCCCCCGATATGCCTTTTATCTAATTTTCTAAAGTTGAAAATCGCATCAATGAGTCCGACAATTGTAAGGTAATTGGATAAGGTAAGAAATAAAAATACGAGTATAAACACCTTAAAGGGCCTGGCCACCTTGTACTTTTCCAGAAAGAATGAAGCGGCAGACAAGCCTACGATAGTAAACACCCACCTTACAATATAAATTATGTTTATCTGAACCGTTTGAATGTTCGGTATCTGCAAGTATGAAGCCATCATAGTCAAAAGCACTATTACCAGCATGCCCAGAGAAAAATTATCCGGAAGCCTCCATTGCGAAAAGGGTTTTACATCTTCTATCTGATATTTCATCCTTCCAAGTATCAGCTTTACGGCCTTGAAATTGATGAATGAAAACAGCATGCCGTTCATAAGAAATAATGTGGGTATTATGTATTGCATGGCCGTTATGCCTTCTTTCATCATTGTTACAATGCTGTTCAACTGATCCTCCGATATACCCATGGACTTATAAAGGCTTACTGTCGTATCTATAGATTCGTTCATAATTTTCATAAGCTGCTCTATAACCTGAGCGGCTGATTGGCCGGCTATAAAAAAACCAAACAGTATTCCGAAAACGGAGCATAAGGCCAACACCAGACCGGAGACGGTGATATTTACACTCGGACTGACCTTCCTGTTCATCAGCCAGCCCATAACAATACCCGATATCCCAAATACCATAAAAAGATATAGGCCGCTGAAGGGCTCTGTAAATATGGAAACAATTGCTCCGGCTACTGCTGCAGATATAAAGCTGACCTTGAATCCATTCCTGAAGCCGATGATTATTATAGGAGTCGCCCAAAACATACCTATCAAGGAGAGCAAAGGCATATAGTAGACCATTATTCCCAAAGCTGCTGTTACGGAAGCAAAGATAGCGCCTTCCACCAAGGCTTTTGTATTCATACTATTTTTCATTATGCACCTCTTATCTATGTTTCTGCAAATAATCGGAAAGGTCTGATAGGTCACCATACCATTTCTCTGTTTCATGCTCTTCAAGCATGCCAATTTTTATTTTGTCCATTATTTTAGAATCAATTACTCCATAAGATAGCCCAAGGCGTTTTCCTAATATATATGTAACCATTACCAGGTTCGCCAATATGTCCAAAAGAGCATCACGGCTTGCCTTGCTTCCCTTGAGCAATATCTGATGTAATGATGCTACAGATGTCAAAAGCTCACTTTTTAAGAACTCGATTATTCTGATATTTCTCGTAATATCAGTTTCCTTTTGCAATGCGCTTCCCCCCCTCATCCATGCCATATGCAACCAAGCTATCATATGCATATTTCTATTATACTGCTGATAGCAGCAAATAACCTATACTCCGCCTTAATTGAGAATACTGCCAATGTTAATTATTATAATAGCACACCAGGCTTTTGTGTACAACAAAAGAAAAAACCCAGGTTTTTATCCCGGGTTAAATTTTATTCTGCTGTAAAAGGCAGTAAGGCAATGTTTCTTGCTCTCTTAACTGCCAGAGTAAGCTGTCTTTGATGCTTTGCACAGTTTCCTGAAATTCTTCTTGGTATAATCTTTCCTCTTTCAGTAATATACCTGCGCAGTTTATTTACATCTTTATAATCTATTGATTCAACCTTGTCAATGCAAAAGTTGCAAACACGCTTTTTCGGCTTGCGCATTTTTCCGCCGCCACCGGCTGAATTTCCACGTCTATTCAAAACCGTTCCCTCCTATCCATACTAAAATGGAAGATCGTCTTCCTCGTCTACAGGATGGAAATCTTCTGTCTCAAGGCCAAAGCCGCTTTGTCCAGCCTGGCTCCTTGAATCAGAGGCTCTATCCAAAAATCCAACTTCATCGGCGACTACCTCATACGAATAATGGCGCTTGCCTTCCTGGTCATCCCAAGTTCTGGACTGAAGCCTCCCTGATACTGACACCAACCTGCCCTTGCCCATATATTTATGAACATTCTCTGCTATTTTGCCAAAAACCACGATAGGTAAAAAATCGGCAGCCTGTTGACCGTCTCTTTTAAAGGCTCTATCCACTGCAACAGTAAACCTGGTTATAGCCATTTGATTGTCGGGAGTGTACCTTATTTCAGGGTCTCTGGTCAATCTGCCAACAAGAGCAACTTTATTCATACTATTTACACCGCCCTTTGTTATTTTTCAATTTTTACTATAAGATGTCTTAGTACATCTTCAGTTATACCAAATACTCTATCCAACTCTCTTGGAATTTCGCTTCCTGCTTTATACTTCATGTAAACATAATAGCCTTCTGTATAATCTTCAATAGGATAAGCAAGCTTTCTCTTGCCCCAATCGTCGATTGTTTCAAACTCTCCGTTTACTTCAATAAGAGCTTTGAACTTTTCTACAATGGGCTTTACAGCCTCTTCTTCTACATCAGGCTTTATGATGTAAATTGTTTCATATAAATTCATAATAATATTCACCTCCTCCCCACGGACTAACGGCCCTGCTCTCGCAGAGCGAGGAATTTACGCCATAACATTATACCATTAACGCTTGTTTATATCAACTGTCTATCTCAATATTTTCTTCAGGCTGGACAGATTTTATTACTTTTTTTACAGACTTTTCAAATTTTACTCTGGGAAGCATGACTACTCTGCCGCATCCCAGGCATTTGATCTTAAAATCAGCACCTACCCTTGTCACTTCCCACTGGTTGCTGCCGCAAGGGTGCCCTTTTCTGGTCTCAACAATGTCTCCCACACTATATTTTTTCGGATAATACATATTTACCCTCCAATCATTCCTTATTGATTACATTTATATATCCGGAATGCATAAAATCCGCTCCCTTTGGCATCCCATCATTCCTTATCGGGCCGGCTTATGTACACTCTTCTGGGATAGGGTACCTCGATATTTTCTTTGCGAAAAGCTTCTTTTATTATCTTTCTCATTTCTCTTTCTACAGACCAGTGCTTTAAAGAAGCTGTTTTCATTATCATCCTTATCTTTGCATCCGACTCTCCGAAGCTGATTATGCCCAGAACCTCCGGCGGTTCTATGACCCTATCTCTATTATTCTCATAAAAGCTGTTGCCTATATCCTTCAAAATGCTTATCGCTTTATCCGCATCAGCTTCATAAGCAATGCTGATATCTATGATTGCCAGTGAATTTCCACGGCTATGGTTTATAACTGTTTTAATCTCCCCATTGGGTATTATGTGCAAATCCCCATTGAAAGCTCTTATTTTTGTTATCCTCAAACCTATATCTTCCACATTTCCTGTGGCTGAACCTATAGATACATAATCCCCGACCGCGTACTGATCCTCAAACAGTATAAAAAATCCTGAGATCACATCCTTTACAAGGTTTTGAGCTCCAAAGCCAATGGCCAGGCCTCCCAATCCGGCAGCTGCCAATATGGACTGAGTGGGTATGTTCAGCACATTGAGCACGGATATTGCCATTATTATATAAATTGTATACCTTATTATGCTTTTCATCAAACCCGATAAGGTATTGGACTTCTTTTCATCCATTCTGAGCCTGGGTGAAAGCTTAAAAAAATTATTTATTACCTTGTTCAAAACAGCATTTACGATGCGCCAGAAGATGATTATAAAGAGTATCTTCAAAGCTGCAGATAAGTATACATTGAAGGAGCCCGTCCCGGCGAGGAGGCTTATTATCTTCATTTTCAGTTGTTCCATATCTCTACCTCACTAATCGATTAGCATTTTTGCGACTATATTTAATTTTAGCATTTTTGAACAACATATTATATTTAATCTTTGCTCTATTATATATTATAATTACGCTCTATTAAAGAATAGTGCCGATAAATGGAATAATCTATCTTTCACCTAATAATTCTAACGCTTCATTAGCCATTGTTAAGACATTTTCTTGAATATCATCAGCATTTTTAAATTCTTCTTTAGTGCACCACTTGAGCAAATTAGATTCTCCATCGACCAGTCTTGTTTCATAAGATTTTGCAGTTGCATAATAAACAAAGTCTATATGACAATGCTCTGGAGTTATTTCACCAAAAATTGTGTGCATAGGATTTATTAATAGTTTTTCTCCTGCCAATGCACATGATTTTTTTAGTTCTTCGTTAACTGGGCTATATAGACTTATTTCCAGTCCTGATTCTTCATGTGCTTCACGAATACATGCTTCTTCGGGTAATTCATTAACTTCTATATGACCACCCAAAGGAAGCATTTTTTTAGCCTTTTTATGTGAGTGCAATAACACTTTATCTTTATGAACAATAAATACCGAAACTGTAAAATGTCTATCCATATTTACCCCTCCAAAATTGAATACTAAATATTTCGCCATGAAATACAATTCTTCATTCATCTAATTTTACATTATATAATTGCAGAATTACAAATATTTTACATAGTTTATACATAGATTGCTTCTCTGACCCTAAAATCCTTTAATTTGTATCAATATGAGAGGGATAATAAGTAAAAGCCGGTGATTTGCAAATCACCGGCTTTTACTTACCCAATATTGATCACTTTTCCTGCCGCATTCATTTTTTCTACAATGGAATACATATTTCCGACTACTCCTACCTTAAGCTTTTCTTTGAGACCATAAAAATCCAGGCAAGTACCGCAGCTTACTATTTCAACTCCTGCCTCACTCAGCTTCACAAGATTATCCAAAGCCTCTGCACCTTCTGTAGTAAGCTTTACTCCTCCGTTTAGAAACATCATGGACTTCGGCATAGGTGATGATTCCGTCAGCGCATAAAGATAGCTTTTCATCAGCACCTTGCCCAGCTCATCATTTCCGCTTCCGAGCTTATCCGTTGTTATCACTATAGCTATGTCATCATTGGTCTTGGCATTAATATTTTGCTTATCATCCTTGACCTTATTTATAGAAATATAGAAGCAGCCATCTTTCTCCTCTATTTCATACCCCAGATTCAAATTTGCAGCCAGCCTGCTCACATTCTCCTTAGCAGTGATATTATCAACAATAGAAAGCACAACACCTTCTTCTAACGCTTCCAGAGCTTTCTTCGTCATTATAACAGGCTCCGGACATTTTAATCCTCTAGCATCAATTTCTTTCACCTTTTTCCCTCCTCAGCTAAATCTTATATATATATTACTTCAATTTTATTGGCAGCATAATAACTATAGAATTATTCGATAATACAATAATAGTCCATAGATAATCTCTATATTGTTCTATTGTGCTCGCTGTTATAAGATTGCATTGGCACAATAGGCTATATTAATTTTTTTATTAAAAAACTTAATATTATTGATATATTATCTTAATAATATTAATATTTATATTGACATATTTAAATTTAGGTGTAAAATGGAATTAAAATATTGACCTTATCGTTAATATCCAGGTTTATGATCAGATATTTGGCCAAATATATTGCCATCAGGAGTTGATTGAATGAAAAAAGAGGTTTTAGGAAAGTGCCCTGTATGCTCCAAAGACTTAGAAGTAGTGAAGCTTAATTGCAAAAGCTGCGGTACATCCATCGAAGGGCATTTTAATCTGTGCAAATTTTGCCTGCTGACAAAGGAGCAAAAAGAATTTGCTGAGATCTTCATCAAAAATAGAGGAAATATAAAGGAAATCGAAAAAGAGATGGGGATCTCATATCCTACGGTCAAGAACAAGCTGGAGAGCCTTATTGAAGCTTTGGGTTACAAAAGCCAGCCGGAAGAACCCGAATACAAGAAAGATGTGCTTCAAAAGCTCTATAATGGGGAGATCACTGCCGAAGAGGCAATAAAGATGATGAATGATTAGGAGGTCTAAGTTTAATGGATGAAAAAATGATGATTCTCAAAATGCTTGAGGAGGGTAAAATAACTTCCGAAGAAGCATTAAAGCTTCTAAGCTCCATAGAAAGCAATGCAACTGCATCAGAAAAAAGCTCCTCAAAGGAATTTAAAACGGAGCAAACCTATTCAAACAATAAATTCAATGACACTATAAACAAGTTCAGCAAAAAAGCTGAGGAGCTGGCAGATAAATTCGGCCCTGACTTCGTATCAAAGGTTGAAAACGTGAGTACGGATTTTGCAGAAGCTGCAGTCAAATTTGCAGACAAGATGGTCAACTATATCAGCACAGGCTTTAATAACACCGATATGTACAAAACCCTATCCAAAAATTATTCCTTCCCCATTGAAAATAATGACAAGATAAGGGTGGTGCTCAAAACTCAAAATTTATCCGTATCGGCAGTCCCAGCTGATAAGCCTGAAGTCTCCGTCAGCATGAAGCTGAACCTGTTCTTTGAAGATGCGGATATTGACAAGTATATATCCGCCAAGTACGAGAACGGTGTGATCTTCATCAGTACGGATTTCCCCGCAAAAGCCTGGGGCTCATTGGAAATTAAAGCGCCTCAATATATAGACAGCTTGGAAATCGAAACAAGCAACTCTAAATGCCGAATAGAAAACCTAAAGGGCGAAATCTTGCACTGCAATACTTCCAATGCTAAAATCGAAGTCTTGGATTCAAGCTTTGTCAAACTTAATGCAAAGACGAACAACAGCAAGATCATTGTTTCAGGCTCCAAAGCAGCTTATGCGGCAATCGATACCTCAAACAGCAATATTGAGCTGGAGGATTCATGCTTCGACATATTGAAATCCAACACAAGCAATGGAAGCATATATTTAAGCCGATTCGATTCTATAAATGACGGTGAAGCTGAATATACGCTTCAAACCTCCAACGGAAAAATAAAAATAAACCTTCCAAAAAATAATAGCTCCGGTTATAAGATCAATGCCAGAACATCTCTTGGCAACATCAATATACCGGAACTTGGGGCCTCTTATATGATTGATAGGAGGAACGGCAATATGAAGGCCGAAGCTTCTGTGATCAGCAGCAGCTATGAAGCCTCCGCCCAAAAAATATTGATCGATGCCTCTACCTCTAATTCATCTATCAATATCGCTGATGATTAGCGAGGCCTTCCGGCGAAAATCTTCATCAATAATAATATGCCGATCAGGATCAGCAATATAGGCCAGACATAATTGTAATACTGATAAAGCCTCCAATTCAGCAGCCCGTAGCTGAAGGCCAAAAAAACGAGGCCTAAAAGATTTAGAATAGTACCGACTACCAAAGGCCAGCTGCTTCTTTCATAAAAGGCAATGAAATATATCAAGTAGAATGCAAACCCCAGCAAGAGGAAGTAGCTTGGCCACAGCTTTGCTGAATTGAAATTTTCCATGAGGAATACATATACGGCCAGAGAAATTAATATAGCTCCAGGAAATACAAAGCCAAAGATCCCTTTGGTATAATAGAAGAACAAAAACAGTATGCCCAGGGCCAACAGCATCAGTTCGCCAGACATTCTGAAGCGAAAGATTCCCAGATCTTGAATCAAAGATAAGGCCCCTGAGAATACAGCCAAAGACCCCAAAACCAAAAAAATCTGCTGTCTTTTTATATACCATAAATATAATAGGAATATACCCCCAAACAGCACAAAAGAATTACCGGGCATTACTCCCAAATTTTTTAAAATAGCAGAGATGCCGATCAATATCAAAAGCACACCTAAAATGGAACGTCTCTTGTTCACTAAAATCACTCCTAATCAATAAATATATTCAAGGCCGTATCCAATGCCCAACTCAGCATAAAATTATATTTATAGAAATACTTTGATAGCAATGAAGCCTCTATAGCCTGTTGCACAAAATTAAATTTTTCAACAGATGCAATGGGTATAAATATGGCATAGATGAATAACAAAATCAGTATAGATTGAACCAGCCCAAGTATTGCGCCGCCGCTGTGATTAATGCTGCTAAGAACGGGAAGCCTAAACACCCCTTTAAGCAAAGCTTCAAGGAGCAACATGCATATGCGTACAGCCATAAATGCCAAAAGCAGCGCTATACAGTTTATTATGACCATGGTTATGTACTGGTACAGATCATCAAAACCTTTCTCTACAGGCAAAGAAAAAGCAAATGCTTCTGTAATCTTATTTTTTTGAATGAACTCCAGCAGCTTATTTTCTATGCCTGTATACGCCACCAAAGCTTCTGCAACAAGCCCGCTGTATTTCTTAGCTGCGATGATCGATACTATCAGCCCTCCTATGCTGAACAGCCCATGTATCAAGCCTCTTGCAGCTCCATATAAAACTCCTATTGTAATTATTGACACAATAATATAATCCACCCAGTTCATAAAATCACCTACTTTTGAAAGGTAAGCCTTTGAAGCTTCCTGTTGGAAATTATATATATGTCTGAATCATTATTTATGTATGCGCTATTTATGTCAATATTTGATTCATATACAGCCAACATCTTTCCTTGCCTGCCCGATAATGTCAAATTGTCCTTATCATAAAGCAGGAAATAATTCTTACCTGCAAAAATACTGTCAGGCTTTGTTTTAACAGCAGCTGAGCCAATTTGCTTTAAATTGTAATCATGGATAAATACATCGTAAAACCCTGCATTTTTTACTAATGATACTATAATATCATTGCCCGCGGATGCCTTGAGCAAAGGGTTGGAAAAATCCAGATTTTTAACCATCTTCCCATCTGATCTGAATTTTTTGATTGAGCTTTCAGATATAGCAACCAAATCTCCCTTATTGTTGTATTTTATCTTTGATACCAGCATATCTTCAAAATTATTTGCCCATAGTATCTCACCCTTGTTGTTATATGTAGCTATCTTTGTGACCACCTTGTTGGAGGAAGCATCCAGCAGAGAAACCGTATAGCTCTTTCCGATTATTCCGTCAAAGGAAATCACATGGGCATTGCCTATAGCCGCCTTGCAGTTTCTGACTCCTTTGATGCTGAATATTTCGAAGGAGTTATATGCATCCTCTTTATATTGAATCATAAGCAGTCCGCTATCTGAAGAGAGTATATTAGATGCAGGTACTGCAAGCTCATATTGCCACAGCACTTCTCCGGATTTCGATATAGTAGCGATGCTCCTGTTATTTATATTTACAACAATGTCTTTGCCACAGCCAATGATGCTGCTCACATTGCCTTTCAGCTTTATGGTCCAAAGTATGGTGCCTTCCATATTTCTCGCCCGCAGATTTGAGTTTTCACCCTCTATCATAATACCGTCATAAGTAAACAGCATACTGTCATTTGATATTGGAGTGAGCTCTTGTTGAATCTCCAGCCGTTTTATATCACCTATTGATACACTTACTCCGTAGAAAAGATTTTTGAACATAAGCAAAGCTATAAAAAAGATTACGGCAATGATCAAGATCAAATAGGGCAAAGCTCTTTTTTTTACCATTTATCCTACCCCCAATGTATATACGTAAATTATTAAAAGAAGTTTCCTTAAAATGTATCGAATTTATATACTTATCAACATCCCAAAGCGGATCAGGCAATATGCTGGCACAAGCCGCATGCAACAGCTATATAATTTGATTATATCATTTTATAGCGCATCAGTAGAAAATTTTTCTTGCCGCTGCGCTTTTCAACAAGGTTTGTCATTTCATCACTGTATTTAAAAATGGTTTTTGGGAAATACTTTATTTTAGAATAATTCAACTCGTTGTGTCGGCTTGATGGATGCTTGCAATTTGAAAAGGCTTATCGCATCAGTAGGCAAAATGGATGTCCAGAATCAATCTGCACAACAGAATATGCTAAGGAGTACATGATATGAGCTTATACGAAAAGTCCGTAGATGTTTCTAAACCTTTTTCTTTTATCTATTTTTCGAGCTACTTCGAAGAAATTTTCAAGAAAAACTACAATGACAATTACACCGATACCGTACTGCTTTGTATCGGTACCGACAGATCAACCGGCGATTGCCTTGGACCCTTGGTAGGGCATAAGCTTAAAGATATGAAGCTTAAGAATGTGCATATATATGGTTCTTTGGATGAGCCTGTCCATGCCAAGAACTTGAAGGATTACATAGATAAACTGAATCTCTTCCCCAACCCCTTTGTAATCGCTATAGATGCTTGTTTGGGGAAAATCGATAGAGTAGGATTCATCAATGTCAGAGAGGGCCCTCTTTTCCCAGGAGCAGGAGTGAATAAAGCCTTGCCTTCGGTAGGAAATATAAGCATAACAGGCATCGTGAATGTCTGCGGCTTCATGGAGGTAATGGTCCTCCAGAACACCCGCCTTAGCCTGGTGATGAATCTGGCAAATGTGATATCCGGCGGCATACGATACAGCCTATGGAAGCGCTTCGGCCCGAAGCGCTCTTCAGCAACAGGCTTGCAAGACCTCCCGATGGATCGGCCTGAGCCAATGGCTCCTGATATCTCTGATTATGAGTATTCCTTTGGCCCCACAGCCTCCACCTAAAGCTTCGGTTCTTAATGCTGAGTTCTATGCTCAGACTCCAGGCTTGCGACTCATAACTAGAGCAACGGGCTATATGTCCTGCGTGTAAGTATGTTTACTATTTCATCTATGCTTTTGTTCCCCGCGTTGATCAAAAGAGCCCCATGGGCTGAAGCGCCATATGAGCTCAGCGCATTTGTGATCGAAGATTTATTTACCTCAAAATACGGTTGGTTATCCTTATCCTTATATATTATTGCATCTGCCACACGGTTTTCTCCTATATAAAAGCACTCATAGCCCATGCTTTCTAATTGCTCCTTTAAGCTTTTCAATCCCTTTTCTACCGCAATAACCATAATACCACCTCCAGGGTTATTATCCCTTTCCAGAGGTGGTATTATACTATCTTCTGCTTTTTATGCACCTGTCCAGAACCAATTCTTCCTCTACAGATAATGGGTATCTTGAAGCACCGTTTTCAACAGGCTTAGCATAAGTCACGGTTTCATTCCTTCCATATATGGATGTAATAATCGCTCCATTGTTATAATTGTCCAGCATCGCAATTGAGTAGCTCAGATCAGAACCTGCTTCAGCAAAGGCATTATATCTTATAATATTAAACTTCTGAATGCACCTGTCGGTTTGCTCTTTAAGATGAACCATCTCCTGGTTCAGAAGATCAATTCTCCCCACGGTAGTATCAATGTTTGACATATAATCGGCCATCATCTGCTCCAAATTTTTGTTTGAGCTTCCCCTCATCATCTTCTTATATTTGCCTCTAGCCCTCACTAGGCTGACTGAGAGGATGATATTCCAGATCAGCAATATCAAAATGGCTGATGCAAATATTAAGCTCACTATATAATTATTGTTTATTAACTCTAATAAGTTCATGTTATCACCTCGTCTTATCTGAGTTGTGCTGACTGATAACGATTGCGAGAGCTCCGAGACTAAGACTTTGTAATCTCGCATAGGGTTGCGTCAAAACTAACAAACTCTAAGTCCCTCCACATTGAACGAGACTTCATTCAGTGCCAACTGAATGTTAGTCGAGTCCATACTGGACCTAGCCGCCCTTAGCACTCACCGCTTATAGCGGCGGAGTCTTAGGGCGGGTTAGTTCAGTGCTGCACTCTTTTATCAGCCAGCACAACAATTAAAACCCCACCGTGTTAATCCGTGAAAGATTCCGTGTCAATCCGTGTTCCCCGTCCTCCTGACCCCAGCGCCAACCCTAGCTCCTGAGTTTTGAGCTCCGAATCCTGAGCTCTATGGTGATGTTTCACGTGAAACACTAGCAGCTCAGCTCTTGGAACTCAAGGATTTGCGCTCTTCCGCCTACATATATCTCAATCTTTTCTTTTTCATCAGCATATACAAAAATATTGCTGGGGCTGTTCATGAAATAACCTTGTTCTATCTTGAATGAAGTCTTTTCTATTTTTTCTTTTGCCATAGTTTTTATGTAGTATATCAAAGAAGCATTGGAGGTTCCTGTCGCCGATTCCTCATCGATGCCCACTGCAGGAGCAAAGTTTCTGCAGGAAAAATCTGAGTCCTCTTCAATTGTTTCACGTGAAACAACATGAGCTCCTACTATGTCTTTGCTCTTACAGAAGGCGATCATCTCTTCTTTTTTTATGCTCATATTCTTTAAAGCTTGCATAGAATCGACTTCAATTATAGCATCTTTTAGGCCTGTAGAGACTATTGATATTTTTCCATTTATATCTGTTATTATATCTTGTTCTTTAAGAGTAGTGATCTTTTCAATATCTTCTGCATCAATAGAACCAACTATCTCCGGCTCTTTCATCTGTATATAAAATATATCTTCTCTTTTTATCGTTTTCAGCTTTCCTGCTCTGGTCAAATGATAAGCTTCTTCCTTTTCCAGATATCCAAGCTTATCAAGAATGAAAAAGGAAGCCAGCGCAGCATGGCCGCATATATCGACTTCTTCCTCAGGAGTAAAATATCTTATATTGAAATCCGGATAGCAGGATTCTTTAATGCTTATGAAGGCTGTTTCTGAAAAATTATTATATTTGGCTATGGCTTTCATATCTTTCTCATTCAATCCTTCATCGTCAAAAACAACCGCAGCCTTATTTCCTCCTCCAAATTTTGAAATAAAGGAGCTCAAAATATATTGTTTCATGAAATCACCTCCAAAACCAAAATTTTGGCTTATAACGAAGTTTTTCTTTTTATAGTGTTTTATTATTATTCACCTGATTAAAACGTCTCTAGAGGCAAAATAGAAGGTCATTATTTTTCCAGTAAATCTAGAATTTTATCCAGATCATCAATTCCATAATATTCAATTTCAATTTTCCCCTTCTTTTTGCTGTGAGTTATGGTAACTTTGGTTCCAAAAATATTTCTTAATCTTTCTTCGATATCACATATTTCTGCAGATTTAGTTTTTACCCTTTTTACAGATTTCTTTTCTTTTGATAGTTTTTCTACCTGCCTCACATTTAGCCCCTCGTTGATGATTCTTTCAGCCACTTCTATTCTCTTTTTGTCATCATCAAAAGCCAATATTGCCCTGGCATGTCCAGCTGTTAATTTGCCGGAAACCAGATGCTCAACTATTTCAGCAGGAAGGTTCAATAATCTCAAAGAATTTGTTATTGCTGACCTGCTCTTTCCTATTCTCTTTCCTATTTCATCCTGTGAGAATGAATGCTCTTCCATCAATGTTTTATAGGCATTGGCTTCTTCAATAGGATTTAAATCCTCTCTTTGCAAGTTTTCTATCAGCGCTATCTCTAAAATTTGGGTCTCGCTGTAATCTTTCACCACCACCGGAACGGCTTTTAAGCCTGCTATCCTGGCAGCTCTCCAGCGCCGCTCACCGGCTACGATCTGGTAGCCTTCTCCATCCCGCCTCACAATTATAGGTTGTACAATGCCATGTTCTTTTATTGACTCAGCCAGACTATTTAAAGCCTCTTCGTCAAATTTTCTCCTGGGCTGATTTTCATTAGCTTCTATTTCGGTTATTTTCAATTGAAGAACGCTGTTGTCGTTGCTAAGCTCCGGATTTTCCGGTATGAGAGCACTCAAGCCTTTCCCCAAAGCTTTCTTAGCCATCATATCGCCTCCTCGGATAAATCTATAAATTCTTCTGCCAGTTCAAGATACGCCTCTGCACCCTTTGATTTGGGGTCATACCCCAATATGGACAGACCATGACTTGGCGCTTCCGCAAGCCTTACATTTCTGGGTATCATAGTTCTATACACCTTTCCTTTGAAATATTTCTTCACTTCCTCAACCACCTGAATGGAAAGGTTAGTCCTTCCGTCAAACATGCTCATTACAACGCCTTCAATTTCCAATTCCTTATTTAAACTCTTTTTTACCAATGTGTACGTTCTCATCAGCTGGCTTACCCCTTCTAAGGCATAGTACTCACATTGTATTGGGATCAAAACGCTATCTACGGCTGATAATGCATTTACCGATAATAAACCTAGAGACGGAGGGCAATCAACAAAGATGTAATCATAATCCTCTTTTATTTCGGTTATGCATTCCCTTAACTTCAGTTCTCGCCCCTTCAATGAAGTCAGCTCTATTTCAGCACCTGCAAGCTGCACGCTTGCAGGTATTATGTATAAGCCCTCATGTGTCGTAGCTTCTACGCATTCCCGCGGAGAAATGTTATTTATAAGTACATCATAAATGGTATATTTTAAGCTGTTCTTATCCAAACCGATGCCGCTTGTAGTATTGCCTTGGGGATCGATATCTATCATAAGGACCCTTTTTCCAAGGCTGGCAAGGCATGCAGATAAATTTATCACTGTTGTTGTTTTCCCTACGCCACCTTTTTGATTGAACACTGCAATAGATTTCGACATATTCCACACCTCACCTTCTCCATATAATTATATTAATACAAAGTTATAATATATGAAAGTACAAATGAATAATATATACAAAGAAATATGAAGGTGGGCCATATGTATAAAAAAATATATTCAAAATGTATATGTTTGGGATTTGCTTGGGGGATTTTTGCCTGGATAGATTTTTTCAAAAATAATCAGCTTCCTTCAAAAATCCGCTCTGCACCGGTGTTTTTATCTATTGGCTTAGGAAAAGCAATAATGAGCAAGCAGGAAGTGCTGTACGACAAAAATATATTTATTTTTACAGTTTTATGGGGAGGCTTTATAGGTTATGTAATAGCATCGATTTTCAAAGTCATAATATCTGCAATACAGGAGGATTAAAATGGCAAGAATAATCATATCTACATTTTGGTTGGTTTTTATAGCTGAGTTGGGGGATAAGACTCAATTGGAGACCATGCTTTTATCAGCAAAGCATAGCTCACCCTTTCCGGTTTTTATCGGTGCGTGCTTGGCTCTGATCTGTTCTTCACTTTTGGGAGTATTTGCAGGTACTTACATAACAAAATATATACCCCCTCATTTCATTCAAAATGCGGCAGGCATCCTTTTTATAATAATGGGCATATTGGTGCTGCTAAATAAAATATAAACAATGCGTCGTAGGGTGAGACGGAAACCACTGAAAGACACGGAATTTTTCACGAAAAAACACGGGAGGATAGCAAAAAGATAAATCACACCGCAAACAGCATTTACAGTGTGATTAATTAATCTTCAGTAAAATTCAACGGACTTTTAATTGATTCAAATAAACACTCTCCGTGTTAATCCGTGTAAAAATCCGTGCCAATCCGTGTTCTCCGTTCTCCTATCACGCTTTTGGCACCTTAATGCTTATTTCGATATAATCGCCCTTATCCTCTTGATTATACTGCATTTTAAAGCCGGTTTTCACTATTTCCTTATATGTATTCTTTATAGTGTTTATATATATATTATAATTTATCTTACCTCTTATTCTTTTATCAGCCGGCTTTTCCTTTGTCGCCGCTATTTCATCCAGATATTTTTCTACAAGCTCCTCCGTCTTTTTTACATTTAAAGAACGGCTTATTATAGCCTTTACCACCTTGTTCTGGAGCTTTTCCTCCGGAAGCTTCAGAAGAGCTCTTGCATGCCTTTCTGTCAGATTATTTTCTAATATCTCTTTTTTTATATCCGAAGGCAGTCTTAAAAGCCTCAGCTTGTTAGCTATAGTGGATTGGTTTTTTCCTACTTTTCTGGCTAGCTCTTCCTGAGTCATGCCATGATCATTAATTAAATTATAATAGCCTTCTGCTTCATCGAGAAAATTCAAATCTTCCCTTTGCAGATTTTCAATAAGTGCTATTACTGCAGAATCCTGTTCCACCACTTCTACAATTATAGCCGGAATCTTTTCCAATCCTGCAATCTTTGCAGCTCTAAGCCGTCTCTCTCCTGCAATCAATTCATAGCCGTCTTCTCCAATTTTTCTGACATTAATGGGCTGCAGCACCCCATAAGCTTTGATAGATTCGGAAAGCTCATCAAGGGATAAATTATTAAAGTTTTTTCGCGGCTGATACGGATTAGGAGCTATGTTTTCAATAGAAATATTTGTTATTGATTTGTTTTCATTCAACTCTATCATCCCCTCTACATTTCAAGGGGAATTGATATTCCCCAGGCTTGCATATCTATTTAGAAAGAATTATATCAACAGACCCAGCCTCTTTATTTATTCGCCATTCTTCACTATGTTCCTTCTTATAGCAGTAGACTTTTGACCTGCATATTCAGTCAAATATCATATAATTTCTACCTTTGCTGAATCATTTTATAGGACTGGCTGCAGGTTTTCCAGGTTTTCTCGGATATTTTGTCGGAGTATTTTTAATCTTTTTTATTACCAATATATAATGGGTGATATCGCTATAGGGCAAACGATACTCTTCTACCCTTTCCAAGCTCCCTCCCAAAATCTCCACGGCTTTGGCGGCTTCCTCCAGCTCCTCCTTATAAGAAGGGCCTTTTTGACATAAGAAATATCCTCCCGTTTTTACATAAGGAACGCAGTATTCAGCCAGCACATTCAATGAGGCAACAGCCCTTGATAATACTATATCAAAGCTTTCTCTATATCCTTGCTTTACACCGAATTCTTCAGCTCTTCCATGTATTATGTCAACTTGATTCAATGCCAGCCTCTTTGCTGCATCCTCAAGATAAATAACCCTTTTATTCAAAGAATCCAGCAAGGTCATGCTGATGTCATCCCTCAATATTTTTATCACCATACCGGGGAAGCCTGCACCGGTTCCGATATCTATTACTTTATCTCCTGCTTTTATCATTCCGCTGCTGAGACAGGTGACAGAATCAATAAGGTGTTTTATATATATTTCTTTTTCATCTGTTATCGAAGTGAGGTTTATTTTTTCATTCCAGTCCAAAAGGATGTCTTTAAATGCAATGAGCTTTTCCAATTTCTCTGCATCAATGCCCATTCCTAAGCTTTCCAAGCCTTTGATCAATATATCAACATTGTTCATATAAACACTATCTCCTTTTGATTTGCTCCAAATAAACCAGTAGCACAGAAATGTCCGCCGGAGATACCCCCGATATCCTCGATGCCTGACCTATATTTGAAGGCTTTATCTCCGATAGCTTCTGCATTGCTTCCGTGGACAGGCCTTTTATTTTTTTATAATCAATATCATCCTGAAGCCTTTTACCTTCCAGCTTCTTAAATTGCTCAATTTGTATGAGCTGCTTTTTTATATATCCTTCATACTTTATCAGTATTTCCAACTCTTCTGCTTCCTCATCGGTCAATCCGGGCATATCTTCGTCCAATTGTGCCAGTGAATCGTAGGTTATCTCAGGCCTCTTTATCAATTCATAAAGGGTTATACCGCTTTTTATATCCGCACTATCGTATTTCTTTAAAAACTCTTTCACCTTTTCTGTAAAACCGATGGATTTGTTCCTCAGCCTGTTTATTTCATTTTCTATATTGCTTTTTTTAGCTATGAATTGTTTATATCTTTCTTCTGTCACCAGGCCTATATTATATCCCTTTTCCGTAAGTCTTAAATCCGCATTATCCTGTCTCAGTACCAATCTGTACTCTGCTCGGGAGGTCATCATCCTATAGGGCTCATTAGTCCCTTTTGTTACCAGATCATCTATGAGCACCCCTATATAAGCCTCTGATCTGTCCAGGATCAAGGGTTCTTCTCCTTTAAGTTTCAATACGGCATTTATTCCCGCCATAAGCCCCTGGGCTGCGGCTTCTTCATATCCGGAGCTGCCATTTATCTGCCCGGCAAAATACAAACCGTTTATATTCTTGGCTTCTAAGGTCAGTTTAAGCTCCTGCGGATTTATGCAATCATAATCTATGGCATATGCTGTTCTCATCATCTGGCAGTTTTCCAGGCCCTTGATCGATCTCAGCATTTCTATTTGAACATCTTCCGGCAAGCTTGAGGACATGCCCTGCACATACATCTCTCTGGTATTTAGGCCTTCAGGCTCTATAAATATCTGATGGCTGTCTCTTTCCGGAAAATTAACGATCTTCGTTTCAATGGAAGGGCAATACCTGGGGCCTACTCCTTCGACTCCTCCCGTATAGAGGGGTGATCTGTGAATATTATCCCTTATGATCTTATGGGTCCTTTCATTGGTATAAGTCAGATAGCAGCTGTTTTGGCGTATCTTTATATCCTTTGACATAAAAGAAAACAGCTTCATTTCTTCATCTCCAGGCTGCTCCAACATTTGATCATAGTCTACCATTTTTCCATCTATCCTGGCAGGGGTTCCCGTTTTAAATCTTCTGATTTCAAAGCCAAGATTTTTTAAGCATTGGGACAGCTTCTTAGCAGGAAATAAGCCGTTGGGGCCTCCTTCATAGCTGACATCTCCAATCACTATCTTCCCGTTCAGATATACTCCTGTAGCCACTATCACAGCCTTGCAGCTATATTGAGCACCCAAATTTGTGACGACTCCTGTCACATCGCCATCCTTTGTCAATATATCAATTATTTCTGTTTGCTTTATATGAAGATTGTCTTGATTTTCCAGAACTTCCTTCATTTTTTCGGAATATTTTTTCTTATCTGCTTGAGCCCTGAAAGCTCTTACAGCAGGACCTTTTTTTGTATTTAAGGTTCTTATCTGTATCATGGAATTATCGATATTAATGCCCATTTCTCCGCCTAAAGCATCTATTTCCCTTACAAGATTGCCCTTAGCAGGTCCGCCTAAAGACGGATTGCATGCCATCATTGCTATACTGTCGAGATTAATGGCCGTCACAAGGGTTTTCATGCCCATTCTGGCACATGCCAAAGCAGCTTCGCAGCCTGCATGGCCGGCACCGATAACCACTACATCATATTCCCCTGCAAAATAATTCATATTTTCACCTACTACCTCTGTTGTGCTAACTGATAACGATTGCTAGAGCTCCGGGACTAAGCCTTTGTAAGCTTGCATAGGGTTGCGTCAAAACTCGCTTTGGCTCAAACAGTTGACGCAACTGATCCTATTGCCCCAGGGCACCTTCTCTTGCTCCTGTGTCGCAATTCACCTTGACTTCGCTAACAAACTCTAAGTCCCTTCACGATGCATTCTTATATCAGTTAGCGCAACAGATTAAATTAAAGTTATTGCCGCAAAATCAAATATAGAAACCCTCCGTGATTTTCCGTGAAAAAATCCGTGTCTTTCCGTGCTCTCCGTAACCTTAAGACCCCAAAGCCTCACCCAAAAACCCTGAGTTCTGAGTTCTGAACCCTGAGTTCTAAAATCGTCATTTACCTATGCAGAATCTGCTGAAAATTTCAGTTATTATGTCTTCCTCCACAGTATCGCCTGTTATTTCTCCCAAGAACCTCCATGCATCCTTTATATCTACGGATATCAGATCAAGAGGTATTCCTTCATCTATCGCTTCCAGCGCCCTGTCTATGCTTTCATGAGCCTTGTCTATAAGAGATTTATGCCTGATATTTGATACCACGGCGCTGCCCCGGGTTTTCACGCTTCCGCTGTAAGCTGCATCCCATATGGCTTCCTCCAGCAATTCAATCCCTTTTTTGTCCTTCACAGACATTCTTATTATTCTTTCCTTTTCAAAACGATCCTCCAATAAATCTAATTCTGCATCAATGCCCATGTCCATCTTATTTGCGGCAATGATTACCCTTTTATCATTCAGAATTGATGCTATAAGCATATCTTCAGGATCCAGCTTTTTTGAAGCGTCGATTACAAAAATAACAAGATCCGCATCATTTATAGCTTCCTTCGTCCTTTCCACACCGATCTTTTCAACCACATCCTCAGTCTCTCTAAGGCCGGCCGTATCTATGAGCTTTATGAGCACACCCTTTACATTGAGATATTCTTCGATTATATCTCTTGTAGTCCCCGGGATGTCGGTTACTATAGCCCTGTTTTCCTTGAGCAGGAGATTCAGCAGAGAAGACTTTCCTACATTGGGGCGTCCGATTATGGCGGTGCTCAGACCTTCTCTTTGGATTCTTCCCTCATAATAGGTATTCTGCAATTCTTTAAGTATTGCTTTTGCCTCCAGGCCCTTGGATCTGATATTCTCCGCAGTGATCTCCTCAATGTCATGCTCCGGAAAATCAATAGAGGCTTCGATATGGGCCAGCATAGATAAAAGCATATCCATAACAGCTTTTACCCTGACTGACAGTTCACCCTGCAGCTGATTCATCGCATTTTTAAGGCCTTCATCCGTCTTTGACGTTATCACGTCAATCACAGCTTCAGACTGAGCAAGATCGATCCTGCCGTTTAAAAAGCCGCGCTTGGTGAATTCTCCGGGTTCAGCCATCCTGGCGCCTTTTTTTAATACCAATTCCATTATTTTTCTTATGGGTATTATGCCTCCATGACAATGTATCTCGGCTACATCTTCACCTGTATATGAGTAAGGTGCTCTCATGATCACAGCAAGAACTTCGTCAATTTTGCTTCCTTCATCGTCAAAAATAAAGCCGTAGGTCATGTATCTGGACGGCATATCATTGATATCTTTTACTTTTTTCCCTCGGAATATTTTGCCTAAGATGTCTTGCGAATCTTTCCCGCTCAATCTCACTATCCCGATCCCGGCTTCTCCGGGGGCCGTTCCTACGGCAGCAATGGTATCCTCCAGCACATTACCACCTCTTTCAAATATGATAAACCCAGTATTTTCATACTGGGTTATTTGCAAGCGATAATAACCTTTCTATTAGGCTCTTCCCCTTCGCTGTATGTAATAACACCGGGGTAATCCTGCAGAGCAGAGTGGATGATCCTTCTCTCATATGGATTCATAGGCTCCAATTCCATTCTCTTTCTTGTCTTTACCACTCTTTCCGCCAGCCTGTTTGCCAATCTTATAAGAGTTTCTTCTCTTTTTGATCTGTAATTCTCTGTATCCAATACCACCCTTAAGTAATCATCCCTGCCCTTATCCTTGTTGACAACAAGGCTTACCAGGTATTGCAGGGAATCGAGAGTCTGACCTCTTCTTCCTATAATAATTCCCATCTTCGGGCCTATAAGATTGATATAAAGACCGGCTTCTGTATGTTTAATCTTTATTTCCGCCTTTACATCCATGCAATTAAGAACTTCTCTCAGGAATCTATAGGCTATGTCCTTTTCCTTGCTTCTATCTGCAGATGTTTCTTTTTTTGCAGGCACTTCAGGTTCTGTCGTTTTTTCTTCTTTTACAGTAACTTTTACCTTTGCAAGCTTGCTTCCTATCAATCCCAAGAATCCTTTGCTGGGCTGCTCCAATATTTCTATGCTCGCCTTGTCTTTGGTGATGTTAAGCTCCTGTATGGCCAGCTCTACAGCTTCCTCAACCGTCTTGGCCGACTTTTCAACCCATTTCATTTAATTATTCGCCTCCTTTATGACCGAGCAGAGCTTTGGTCATAAAATACTGCTGTAATATAGTAAATATGTTACCAACTACCCAATATAAAGCTATTCCTGAAGGGAATTTTAAAGTAAAGAAACCTATCATCAAAGGCATTACGGTGTTCATTGATTTCATCGTAGGATCCATATTGCCCTTTGCCGAAATCATGGCTGTTTGTACATAGGTAGTAAGTGCAGACAATATAGGAAGTATATACCATTTATCAGGCATGCCCAAATCAGCCAGCCACCAAAAACCCTTGGCAATCGCTGCAAATTCTTCGGGGGTAAAAACAAATTTTGTAGGATTCTGCAAAACGCCAAATAATGCAATTATTATCGGGAGCTGTATAAGCGCAGGAAGGCAACCTGAAGCCGGATTATAGTTATGCTCTTTATAAAGCTCCATCAGCTTTTGATTCATCTTTTCCGGATCGCCTTTATATTTTGTCTGGATCTCTTTCATCTTAGGATTGATCTCATTCATTTTCTTAGTCGATTGTGTTTGTTTTATATTGATAGGCAGTAACAATATTTTCGTAATGATTGTGAAAAATATTATGGCATAGCCATAGCTTCCCGTAAAATCAAATAGCAGCTTGAGCAACGCACCAAACGGCCTGGAAATTATATCTAGCAAAACATCTCCCCCTAAATATTAATGTTTATCTAATCAATGGAACCCACACTGCTGCAAAGCGGGAATCACAGGTTTAAGAATGTCCCTTTTATTGATGCAGCGGAATGTTCCCAAGTTTTTCTTCCATATTTTATGGCACCGGATCATATCCTCCAGGATTAAAGGGATGACATTTCATTACCCGCTTTATTCCTAAAACAGTACCTTTTATGCTTCCGTACTTCCTCACAGCTTCAAGAGTATAATTAGAGCAGGTAGGAATAAAACGGCATTTTCCGGGACTTATAGGAGATATAACCAATTGGTAGAGTCTTATCAAAAATATTATTATATATTTCATCTCTTTACATCTTCTTTGAGAAGTCTGGCTCTTCTAACAGCGTTCATCATATCTCTTTCAATATCATAATAGCTTGCTTCGCTGCTTTTTACCCTCGCTGTAAAAACAATAAGATATCCTGTTTTTATAAAACAGCTGATCTTTCTGAAATTTTCTCTCATCAATCTTTTTACACGGTTTCTCTTGACGCTGTTGCCAATCTTTTTGCTCACCGAATATCCGACTTTATTTGTATCTTCATCGCTTTTTAAGATATAAAGCACCAAAGAGTTCTCAGCGTAATATCTGCCGTTGGCATATACTTTTTTAAACAAAGAATTTTTTTTAATTCTTCCGGGGATCTTCATATTATCCTCCATTGATGAGGCATGTAGAGAAAAAGGCCACAAAAAGCGGCCTTACACTGTTAATCTCTTTCTACCTTTTCTTCTTCTTCTTTTAAGAACCTGTCTTCCGTTTAAAGTACTCATTCTTTCTCTAAAGCCGTGTACTTTTTTTCTTTGCCTTTTTTTTGGCTGGTATGTCATTAACATCATTACACCCCCCAACGACTATGTGTATATAAATATTGCACATTAACACTGGACTAACCCGTCCTAAACTTCCCCGTTTATATAAGCAACGAGTACCCCAGGGCGCCTAAGTCCAGCATGGACTCGGCTAACATTTTGTTTCACAAAATGAAGTCTCGTTCAAGCATAATACGCCACCGTACATTAAAATTATATATATATTAATATTTACTGTCAAGAAATTTAAGTTAAATCTCACATTCAACAATAAATATTAACAGTATTCTCAGTTCAAAATGCCCTATCCGGGAGCCCAGCGTCGCTTATATAAGTTACCGGCCTTTGGCTATGGCCGCGAAATATATTTTTATTTGCTGTGGATAACCTTTAAAATTCAATTGAATTCCTGGCTCCAATTTGCTAATATTAGTTTAAGATTGTGTATAACTTTTTATTTGCTGTCAAAGTTATCAGTTTATGCACAAGTTGTGTATAAATTTGTGCATAACTAATATATTTTGTGTATTGATTTTATCATTTTTGTTAATAATCAAATGAAATCAACTAAAATTAATAAGCTGAAATTGTTAATATTTTTTTTGCCCAATTTGTGGACAATTTATTTATGCAATATTATATTAACATATTATCAATATTTTATTCACAATTTGCTTTTGTTTAAACAGCATAGTTTTTCAATATGCACTATGAGGAGGATGGAAATGAACCCCCAAAATTATGAGATATGGGATAAAACCCTTGATATTATTAAAGTTGAACTTACAGAAGTAAGCTTCAATACTTGGCTCAAATCCATAACGCCAATAATGATCAATGATGAAATGATCCTGTTTCATGTTCCCGATGATTTCACCAAGGGTATCATAGAAACCCGTTATGCTACACTTATCAAGAATGCGCTGAAACAAGTCACTTCAAAGTATCATGAACTAAAATTTACTGTGAACGAGGCAGAAGCGGATATGGAAAAATCCAATAATGTCATGGGGAGAAAAGAAGTCGAAGAGGTAGTCAATACTTCTTTGAACCCACGATATACTTTTGATACCTTTGTAATAGGCAACAGCAACAGGCTTGCTCATGCAGCTTCGGTTGCAGTAGCAGAATCTCCCGCAAAGGCTTACAATCCACTTTTTATATACGGAGGAGTAGGTTTGGGAAAAACCCATCTAATGCATGCCATAGGACACTATGCCTTAAATCAGAACAAAAGAGCAAAGGTCGTATATGTATCTTCTGAAACCTTTACAAATGAATTGATAAATTCAATCAGAGATGACAGGAATACAGAATTCAGAAGCAAATACAGAAATATAGACATACTATTGGTGGATGATATTCAGTTCATTGCAGGAAAGGAACGAACCCAGGAAGAATTTTTCCATACCTTTAATTCATTGTATGAAGCAAACAAGCAAATAATTATTTCCAGTGATAGACCTCCAAAGGAAATACCTACACTAGAGGACAGGCTCAGATCAAGATTTGAATGGGGACTTATAGCCGATATTCAGCCTCCGGATCTCGAAACAAGAATCGCTATATTGAAGAAAAAAGCAAAGATTGAAAATCTGGTTATACCCGATGATGTAATGCTTTATATAGCCAAAAAAATTCTTTCTAATATAAGAGAGCTGGAAGGCGCGTTAATAAGAATAGTAGCATATTCGTCCCTGACAAACAGAGAAATAAATGAAGAGCTGGCAAGCGAAGCATTAAAAGACATCATATCAAATTCCAAGCCTAAATTTATAACTGCAGATTTGATAAAAGAAAAAGTAGGTGAATTTTTCAATGTAAAAGTTGAAGACTTTAATGCAAAGAAAAGGACTAGATCCATCGTCTACCCAAGGCAGATCGCGATGTATCTTTGCAGGGAAATGACGGACCTTTCCCTTCCAAAAATAGGTGAAGAATTTGGAAGGGACCATACAACCATAATGCATGCCTACGACAAAATATCTTCAGATATGAATATAGACCCTGAATTAAAAAACATAATAAATGATCTTAAAAGCAAAATTGAAAATACTTAATAAATGTTGACAAACTGCAAATAAGCTGTTGATAGCGAGAACCCCAAAAAAGGTTGTTTATAAAAGGCTCTGATAAAGGCATTACTTTTCAACAATCTATCAACAATAGGAACTCAGTTTTTTAGCTGTTTGATCGGCTTTTTAACAAATCAACAGGCCCTATTACTATTACTAGTATTATTTATTATATTATTTAATAATAAGAGAAAATCGGAGGTTATCCACAATGAGAATAATAACAAACAAATCAACCTTGTTGGAAAGCATAAATATTGTTCAAAAAGCAGTACCGTCAAAAACAACTCTTCCTATATTAGAAGGCATCTTGTTTCAAGCCAAAAACGGAAAGCTCACGTTGGTATCCACAGATCTTGAGATGGGTATAGAAACCACATCAAATGTGGATGTCATAGAACAAGGCAGCACCGTAGTTTCATCAAAAATAATCGGAGAGATTGTAAGGAAATTACCGGACTCAGATGTGGAGATCGAAACTAAAGATAATTTTGTTTACATAAAAAGCGAAAATTCTGAATTCAAAGTCCTATGCTTATCCAGGGATGAATTCCCTGAGCTGCCCAATGTAAGCAGAGAAAAAGGACTCAGTCTGACAAATTCTATGCTCAAAGAGATGATCAAGCAAACCATAGTAGCTGTTTCAAATGATGAAATAAGGCCTATATTGACGGGAGTTTTATTGGAAATAGCTGGAGATCAAGTGACCATGGTAGCTCTGGACGGTTTCAGAATGGCTGTTAAAGTGACGAGTGCCTTAAACGATGAAAATTTCAAAGCGGTCATACCCGGAAAGACTTTGATTGAAATAGGTAAAATACTTGACGAGAGTGAGGAACCCGTCAGCATCTTCCTTTCCAAAAATCAAGTATTATTTCAAACGGGAGACACCACTGTAATTTCACGCCTTCTTGAAGGAGAATTTATAAATTACAAGCAGCTGCTTCCTACTGAATATAAGACTAAAATAGCACTAAAGACAGAACACCTGCTGGACGCCTGCGAGAGAGCAGCTTTATTCGCAAGGGATTCAAACAACAGCATAAAATTCGAAGTCTATGATGATATTATGAATATTAAATCCAACAGTGATAATGGAGATGTTCACGAAGAGGTAAAAATATCAAAAAATGGAGAAGATATAGAGATTGCATTTAATCCCAAATATCTGATAGATGCTTTAAGGGTAATCGGAAGAGATGAGATAACCATTGAATTTACAACCAGCGTAAGCCCCAGCATAATAAAACCCGCCAAGGATTCCGGATTTTTATACTTAATACTTCCGGTAAGAAGGAGATAAGCATTAACCACCCTAACCGGGTGGTTTTATATAGAATATTGATTCCACTAAAAAACTTTGTTTTAACCTATTGTCCTGACTGATAAAAGAGTGCATTGTGAAGGGGCTTAGAGTTTGTTAGCGAAGTATAGGAAAAGTTGCGTCAACTGTTTGAGCTAAAGCGAGTTTTGACGCAACCCTATGCAAGCTTACAAAGTCTTAGTCCCGGAGCTTTCGCAATCGTTATCAGTTAGCACAATAGAGATTCATAAACAGCTAAAATTAGAGTTATTGCAGTAAATTAATATTGATCTTTAAGGAAGTGAATTGAAGTGTTGGAAATAAAGATAGATACTGAATATATCAAGCTCGATCAGTTTTTGAAGTTTGCAGGCCTTGTAAATACAGGAGGAGAGGCCAAAAACATTATTATGGAAGGCAGAATAACTGTGAACGGATCAGTTGAAAAAGCCAGAGGCAAAAAACTGAGGGCTGACGATATAATAGAATTTGAAGGGCATAAGTATAAGATAGTTTAACTGTCGGGGAGTGCTTTTATTGAATATTGAGAGCATATTTTTGCTTAATTTTAGAAACTATAGTGAACAATATATAGAATTGGATCCCGGCATCAATATATTTTACGGTGAGAATGCCCAGGGAAAGACCAATGTGATCGAAGCTGTATATTTGCTTACCATGGGAAAGTCTCACAGAACCAATAAATATAACGAGATGGTCAAATGGGATAAAAATGATTCCCGTATATGTATAAAGTTTAATAAAGATGATTTTGATTACAACATAGATTTTGTACTGAAAAGGAATCAAAAGAAACAAATAAAGGTCAACGGAGTGAGGCTTGATAAGCTGAGCGATATATTGGGAAAGCTGAATACGGTTATATTTTCGCCTGATCATATGAAAATAATAAAGGAAGGGCCTTCAGAGAGAAGAAGGTTCATAGATTCTATATTATCTCAGACAAAGCCTAAATATTATTATAATTTTACCCAATATTTAAAGGTTTTGGCCCAAAGAAATGTGCTCTTATGCAATGAGAAAAATGACGGAATCATAGAAAAAACCTTGGATATCTGGGATCATCAGCTGATAGAATATGGCTCCAGGATCATAAAAGACAGGCAGATATTTGTTGAAAGCATAGATAATAAAGCGTGGAAAATAAATAAGGAGCTATCAGGAGGAAGAGAGGATTTTCATTTGAAGTATATGCCTTCCATAGCTTATGGAAAGCATGAAATAACCGATATAAAAAATGCTTTTGAGAAAAGGCTGACGGAAGCCAGGGCTTCAGATATGAGGCGCAAGCTCACACAGTACGGGCCCCATCGGGATGAGCTTAATCTGTTTATAAATGATAAGGAAGTAAGGAATTACGGCTCTCAAGGACAGCAAAGATCTGTTCTTCTATCTTTAAAGCTTTCTGAAATGGAATATATAAAAGATGAAACGGGATCAACACCTGTTTTGCTCCTCGATGATGTTTTCTCTGAATTGGATAAATTAAGGCAGGGCTTTTTGATTTCCTTTATAAAGAATGTGCAGGTGATCATTACATGCACTGATTATGAAAATCTGTATTTAGGGGATAAATCCACATATAAGATTTTTAATGTAAGAAGCGGAAAAGTATACAATAAATGATTAAAAGGTTATAATATTATTATTCGGGGATATTGCGAAGGAGGATTTTTTTTATGTTTATTCACCTCGGTGGGGATGTGGTAGTGCCTTTGAAAGATATAATTGCGATAATGGATATAGAATCGAGCAGCGTTTCTCAAAATACAAAAGAGTTTCTTCAAACGGCAGATGATGAAGATTTTATAATAAAAATCTCAAAAGATTCGCCAAAATCTTTTATACTTTCTGAAAGAGATAATAAGACGGTCATCTATTTATCTCCTATATCATCTGTTACTCTTTATAAAAGATCCGGATTTTTAAACGATGTTTCATTGAAGTAAGATATATAGGGGGAGTTTTTATGGCGGAAAAAAAGCAAAATCAGCAATATGAGGCTGAACAGATACAAGTACTGGAAGGTCTTGAAGCAGTAAGAAAAAGACCGGGAATGTATATAGGCAGCACCGGTTCCAAGGGACTTCATCATCTTGTCTGGGAAGTAGTGGACAATAGCATAGATGAAGCTTTGGTCGGTGTTTGTAAAAATATTGAAGTAATAATCCATAAGGATAATTCAGTGACGAATATAGATGACGGAAGAGGTTTTCCCGTAGGAATGCATCCAAAGCTAAACAAGCCTGCAGTAGAGGTTGCTTTGACAGTGCTTCACGCGGGAAGCAAATTCGGAGGCGGCGGATATAAAGTATCAGGCGGTTTGCATGGAGTAGGTGTATCCGTTGTAAATGCTCTTTCGGAATATCTTGAGGTAGAAGTAAAAAGAGAAGGAAAAATATTTTATCAAAGATTCGAAAGAGGAAACCCTGTGACCGAATTAAAGGTGATAGGCGATTCAAAAGACACAGGTACAAAGATAACCTTCAAGCCCGATGATCAGGTTTTTGATGAGCTTGAATACAACTTTGAAATATTGGAGCACAGGCTCAGAGAAATGGCATTTTTGAATAAGGGAGTCAAGATCACCCTCAAAGATGAAAGGACAGATACAGAAAAGGTATATCAATATGAGGGCGGGATAGTGTCCTTCGTACAATTCTTGAACAAAAATAAAGAGGTATTGCATCCTGAACCCTTGTATATTGCATCCAGCAAGGATGATATCATCGTTGAGGCATCGATTCAGTATAATGACAGCTACAATGAAAATATCTTCAGCTTTGCCAATAACATAAACACCATAGAAGGCGGTACACATGCAATAGGCTTCAGAAATGCGGTAACAAAAGCGATCAATGATTATGCCAGAAAATATAAAATAATAAAGGAAAATGATTCAAACCTTCAGGGAGAAGATGCAAGGGAAGGCTTAACCGCCGTTTTAAGCATAAAAATTTCTGATCCCCAGTTTGAGGGCCAGACCAAGACAAAGCTTGGAAATCCTGAAGTGAGAGCCATAGTCGATAACATCATATTCGAAGGATTGGAAACCTTTCTGGAGGAAAATCCTTCTACGGCAAAGACCATCATAGAAAAGGCGGTTACTGCATCCAGGGCAAGAGAAGCTGCCAGAAAAGCCAGGGAGCTGACAAGGAGAAAGTCGGCTCTGGAGAGCACTACTTTGCCCGGAAAGCTTGCAGATTGCTCAGAGAAGGATCCCTCACTATGCGAAATATATATTGTCGAGGGAGATTCAGCAGGCGGTTCTGCAAAGCAGGGCAGGGACAGAAGATTTCAGGCAATACTGCCTCTCAGAGGTAAGATACTCAATGTTGAAAAGGCCAGATTAGATAAGATATTATCAAGTGAAATGATAAGAGCCATGATCACAGCCTTTGGTGCAGGAATAAGTGATGATTTCAATATAGAAAAGATGAGATACGGAAGAATAATCCTTATGACGGATGCTGACGTGGACGGCGCTCACATAAGGACATTGCTGCTCACCTTCTTCTATAGATATATGAGGCCTCTGGTTGAATCTGGAAATGTTTATATAGCTCAGCCTCCTCTTTATAGAGTCAGAAAATCAGGCAAAGGAAAAGCAAAGGACTATTACGCCTACAATGATAAGGATTTGGAAAAAATTCTTAAAGAAGTTGGAAGAGAAAATATAAGTATACAAAGATATAAGGGCCTTGGTGAGATGGACCCTACACAGCTTTGGGATACTACCATGAACCCTGAGACAAGGACAATGTTTCAGGTATCCTTGGAGGATGCGGTAGCTGCAGACGAGATATTTACTATTCTTATGGGCGATAAGGTAGAACCAAGAAAAGAGTTTATAGAACAAAATGCAAAGTATGTCAGAAATTTAGATATATGACGGGGGTGCGAGCATGCCTTTTGACAGTTTTGATGTTGCCAAGGCTGCGATAAACTTGGCTATATCATCCAGAGCCTCGGAAGAATTGATGATAAAGGATCTGAAAAATAAGAACATACTTGCTGCGGCAGTGGATATCGGGGGAGATTTTAATTCCTCAATACCCAAAATAATTGAAAGAGCTGTTGTAGCTTCTAAAAGGAGCGGCATAACAAAGGATTGCCATGTTCATGACGGTGCCGTCATAGGTGCAACCAAGGAAGCTTTGATGCAGATAGCCATGAAAGCCAACGGATACAATATAGGCGGGAAAATCGGCATAGCCAGATCCGGTGAACATTTGAGCATATGTATATTCATGAGCATGGGCGTGCTCCATCTCAACGATGTGGTTATAGGGTTAGCCCACCGGGCTGTCCCGGATTTTAAATAATATTGGGATATTTAAAATATTCCAATATTATTTTTTTTATTGACATTTCACTTTCTATATAATACAATCTTATTTATATTTATTGAAATTGTAGTTTGGTAGAATGGTAGTTTACAGCGTGGTATTGCAGAAAAGGCTGGCCTATCATGGTCAGTTTTTTTGATCCACAGGAAGTATAAATATGCTATATTATGACTTGCCTGATGGATTTGAAGAAAAACTAAATATATATTTGGAGGATGGTAGTATGGTAGTAAAACAAAAATTATCAGTTCTTTTTGTGGTTCTTTTATTGATCATTTCATTATTTTCCGGATGCAGCAATGCAGAAGCACCGGCAGGCGATGAAGCTTCCAGGACCACAGCCCAGACAAACAAACCCATAGAAATAGGAATAACGCAAATAGTCGAACATCCGGCTTTGGATTCCGCTCGCCAAGGCTTTATCGATGCATTGGCTTCAAAAGGCTTAAAAGATGGTGAGAACCTCAAGGTAGATTTCCAGAATGCCCAGGGTGATATTCCTACGGCTCAGACTATCGCACAAAATTTTGCAAGCAGCAAAAAAGATATGATATTTGCAATAGCAACCCCTACAGCCCAGGCAGCTTATAATGCCACAAAGGATATACCAATACTCATAACTGCTGTTACGGATCCTGTAGATGCAGGTCTTGCAAAATCTCTGGACAGATCAGAAACAAATGTCACAGGCACAAGCGATGCTGCACCTATGGGCAAGCAATTTGAGCTTCTTAAAAAGCTTATACCTGACGCTGAAAAGGTAGGTATTTTATATAATACCAGTGAAAGAAATTCAGAAATACAGGTTCAAATGGCAAAGAAAATAGCCGGTGAATACGGCTTGGAAATAATAGCAAGCGGAATTACCAGCACCAATGAAGTACCTCAGGCTGTTGACTCGCTGAAGGGCAAGATAGACGTTCTATACGTGCCTACAGATAATATGGTGGCTTCATCCATGGCTATAATATCCCAGAAATGCACTGAGAATAATATACCAGTAATAGGTTCGGAAAGAGCCCATGTGGAAGGCGGTGCTCTTGCCACAGAAGGAATAGATTACTACAAGCTCGGCTTCCAGACGGGGCTTATGGCTTTTGAAGTATTGAGCGGTGCTAAGACTGAGGATATGCCGATAGAGACTCTATATGAAAAAGATACAGCTCTTACAATAAACTCTGATGCTGCAAAGAAATTAAATATTTCCATACCCCAGGAAATAATAGACAAGGCTGAAATCATAAAAGGCGGTGCAGCCAATTGAACAATTTCTGGATAGGGGTATTGGAGCAGGGACTTTTATTTTCTATCATGTCCCTTGGGGTTTATATAACTTATAAAATTTTGGATTTTCCAGATCTGTCGGTTGAAGGCACTTTTCCGCTGGGTGCCTCTGTCACGGCGATGCTTTTGGTAAAAGGAGCCAATCCCATTCTGGCTTGTATGCTTTCAATATGTGCAGGCATGGCTGCGGGATTTGTTACAGGAGTGCTGAATGTTAAGTTTAAGATAACAAATCTGCTCTCGGGCATATTGGTGATGATAGGCTTATATTCTATAAATCTGAGGATCATGGGAAAGGCTAATACTCCTTTTTTCAATGCAAAAACTATTTTCTCGGGAGAAATTCCTCCCGTATTTGTGATAATGATATTGGCCTTGATCGTAAAGCTGCTTCTTGATTTGATGTTCAAGACAAAGTTTGGGTTTATATTGAAGGCTACCGGTGATAATCATACCATGGTCACATCATTAGGCGTAGATATAGGAATTATCAAAATAATGGGCATAATGCTTTCAAACGGATTGGTGGCTCTGGCAGGCTCTGTCATGGCTCAATACCAGAGGTTTTCCGATGTAGGAATGGGGAGCGGAATAATAGTTATGGGCCTGGCTTCTATCATAATGGGAGAAACCATATTAAAAGCATTACCTATAATATCTGGTACAGCCTGCGCTCTTTTCGGATCACTGCTTTACAAGGGCAGTATAGCCATAGCCTTGAAGGCCGGCTTGCCTCCCACGGATTTAAAGCTTATAACCTCTGTTATAGTAATAGCTGCCCTTGCGGTTTATAACGGCGGTTTGAAGGTTAAGTTTGGGAGAAATCTACTTTCTGGGGGTGTAAAAGCTGTTACTGATACAAAATCTGCATAAAACCTTTAATAGGGATACGGTCAATGAAAATAAGCTTTTTCAAGGACTATCCCTGGAAATCAAAGATGGAGACTTTATAACGATCATAGGCAGCAATGGAGCAGGAAAATCCACTTTATTAAACATTATCTCAGGATGCATACAAAGCGATGAAGGCTCGATTCTGCTCAATGAAAAAGAGATCTCCAAAACCCCTGAATATAAAATCAGCAGGCTGATAGGCAGAGTGTTTCAGGATCCTAAGATGGGAACCTCGCCTTCTATGACCGTACTGGAGAACATGTCCATGGCATGGAATAAAAATAATAGATACGGCTTTTCATGGGGTATTGAAAAGAATAAAATATCGGACATCAAAGATTCCCTCTCAAAATTGTTCTTAGGATTGGAGGATAAGCTTGATGTAAAGGTAGGGCTCCTATCCGGGGGGCAAAGGCAGGCTATGGCCCTTCTGATGGCAGCCATATCAAATCCTTGCCTTTTGCTGCTGGATGAGCATATGGCCGCTTTGGACCCCAAAACCTCTGAGATCATTGCAGGGCTTACAGATAAAATAGTGAAGGAATGCAAAATAACCACACTTATGGTCACCCATAATCTCAAGCAGGCCATAAGCATGGGGAACAGGCTTATAATGATGCACAGAGGTAAAATTGTTTTGGATATAAGAGATAAAGATAAAGAGTCCCTCACTGCAGAAAAGCTTTTAGCTTTATTCAGCCAAAAGGAATCGTCAGATATCATCAGCGATCGTTTGATGCTGGCATAAAAAAATAGTTGACATAGTTAAGAGGGCGTATTATACTATTATATAAATGAATATTTATTCTATCAAGAGAGGTGGAGGGACTGGCCCTGTGAAGCCCGACAACCGGCATTCTCATTTGATTGCATCGGTGTCAATTCCAGCAGCATAAGCTGAAAGATAGAAAGGAATTATCCTCTTCTGTTTTTCAGAAGAGTTTTTTTATTGTATAAAATTTAATATTATGCTCTTATCAAGAGAGGTGGAGGGACTGGCCCGATGAAGCCCGACAACCGGCATTCTCATTCGAATGCATCGGTGTCAATTCCAGCAGCGTAAAGCTGAGAGATAAGAGAGGTGTGATCCCTCTTTTATCATTGAGGGATTTTTTATTTGTTTTTAACACCGGAGGGGGTACTAAGATGATCGATATAAAAGGCCTTTACAAAACATATACAGGCAAGGAAGGAAATACGGAAGCTCTCAAAAACATTAACCTCAGGATTGAGAAGGGTGATATTTTCGGCATAATAGGCTTAAGCGGAGCAGGAAAATCAACTCTCATCAGATGCATAAACAGGCTTGAAGAACCTACGAAAGGCAGTGTTTTCATTGAGGATAAGGATATCGTTAAGCTGAATGACGGCGAGCTCAGGGATATGAGAAGAAATATAGGAATGATATTTCAGCATTTTAATCTTTTGAGCAGGAAGAATTGCAGAGAAAATATAGCCTTTCCGTTAAAAATAATGAAATATGATAAACGAGAAATGGAGAAACGGGTAGATGAGCTATTGGATATTGTAGATCTAAAGGATAAAAAGCTCTCTTATCCCAGCCAGCTCAGCGGGGGACAAAAGCAAAGGGTAGCAATAGCCAGAGCTTTGGCTACCAACCCTAAAATACTTCTTTGCGATGAAGCTACTTCTGCCCTGGACCCAAATACCACATCTTCCATACTCAAGCTGCTGAAAAGCATAAATGAGACGCTGGGAATAACAATTGTGATGATAACCCATCAGATGGAGGTCATAAAGGAGGTATGCAATAAAGTAGCTGTGATTTCAGATGGAAGTATAGTGGAGCAGGGGAATACCTATGATGTATTTTCAAAGCCGTCTCATCCTATCACAAAGAGCTTTATAAAGGACGTATCCTTAAACATTGACAGAAATATAATAGATGATCCTGAAAATACTGAGGTTGTGAGGATTACATTTTTAGACCACAAGGCAAAAGAGCCGTTGATATATAAAATCATAAAGAATTTCGATATTGAGGCAAACATCCTGGCAGGGCAGATGAACAGCATACAAGGAAGAACCTATGGAAATTTGGTAGTAGGCCTTAGGGGAACAGATGAAAAAATAGAGGCTGCCATAGGATACTTAAAGGATGAAGGCATCATAGTAGAGGAGTTGAAATATAATGGAAGTTCTAATTGAAACAATAAAAAAAATAATGCTTTTAATGCCCAAGCCTCTTTATGAAACCCTATATATGGTGTTTGCATCCACATTGTTTTCGGTTGTTTTCGGAATGCCTCTGGGCATCATAACAGCAATATCGGAGGAAGGCAATATTTGGGAAAGAAAGGGCTTGAATAAAGCTTTGAACGGGGTAATAAACATAGCAAGATCCTTCCCCTTCATAATACTGATGATTGCGGTCTTTCCGCTGACAAAGCTCATCGTGGGAAAAAGGATAGGCACAACTGCAGCCATAGTGCCATTGACCATAGCAGCCATACCCTTTGTAGCCAGGCTCATTGAAAATGCAATAAAGGAGATAAGCCCCGGAATCATAGAAGCAGCTCAATCAATGGGTGCCGATGTAAAGCAGATAGTTTTCAGGGTGATGATACCGGAAGCATTGCCTTCCATAGCATCAGGCATAACCTTGACAGTAATAAATCTCATAGGCTATTCGGCTATGGCAGGTGCCATAGGAGGCGGGGGCCTTGGAAATTTAGCCATACGATTCGGGTATCAGGGATTCCAAAAAGATGTCATGATAGGGACTGTCATAGTATTGATCTTAGTGGTTCAGATAATACAGGGCATTGGGAGCAGGATATATAATAAGTTACTGAAATAGATTTACAAAATATAAATAATGCGACAAAAGAGGAGACGGAAACCACTGAAAGGCACGGAACTTTTCACGAAGAAACACTGGAGGATTTTTTTACCAACGTGATGCAATGTATAAAAAAATAATTATCGATAATTGATATATATTTCACTGTTTTTCAACCTGGCCAGTTGAAAGACAAATAAGAATTAAATAAAAAATGAAAGGAATGTTTTATAGATATGAAAAAAATATTACCACTAGTTTTAGCATTATCATTACTAGCATCCTTTACCATTGGATGCGCACCCAAGGAAGAGGCTGCACCGGCAGCCGCAGAAAATGAGAAGGAAACGGTGCTGAAGGTAGGAGCTACCCCAATCCCCCATGCAGAGATATTGGAAGTGGTTAAGCCTTTATTAGAAAAGAAAGGCATAAAGCTTGAAGTGATCGTTTTTAATGATTATGTTCAACCAAATACAGCACTTGCAGACAAAGAATTGGATGCAAACTTCTTCCAGCACCAGCCTTATTTGGATAATTTCAATAAAGAAAGAGGTTTAAACCTTGTATCTGCAGCTAAGGTTCATGTGGAGCCTTTAGGATTATATTCTAAAAAAATAAATAGTATAGCCGAATTAAAAGACGGCAGCACCATAGCAATCCCGGATGATGCTACGAATAATGCCAGATCCTTGCTATTGCTTCAGGAAAACGGAATCATCAAGCTAAAGGATGGAGGAAGCATAAGCTCTTCGGAGAATGATGTGGTAGAAAACCCCAAAAACCTTAAATTCCAGGCTATTGAGGCCGCACAGCTGCCAAGGATCTTGGAAGATGTAGATGCTGCCATAATCAATACCAACTTTGCCATTCCGGCAAATCTCAACCCTGTTAAGGATGCATTGCTGATAGAAGACGGAAATTCACCTTATGCCAATACGCTTGTTATAAGAGGCGGAGATGAAGGAAGAGAAGATTTGAAAGAATTGTCCAATGCATTGAACAGTCCGGAAGTAAAGAAATTTATTGAAGAAAAATATGAAGGTGCAATAATCGCTGCATATTAATAAAGCGCACAATGAGATTGACTGAACAATAAGACAAAAAGCAGAGTTTAGAGTATAATATATAGGTGGTCATTAATAATGTAATTTAATGGCTGCCTATATTCTTTATTTTTGAGGAGAGCCATATGAGCGAGTGGGTAAAGGCAATGGTAGATATAATAGTTCAATATGGAGGTTTTGGGCTTTTTATAGTGTCCTTTGCCGAATCTTCATTTTTTCCTATACCTCCGGATTTAATATTGATACCATTGGCTATAATCAATCATGAGCTTGCGTTATTTTATGCGGCTTTGACAACTTTTTCTTCGGTTATAGGGGGATTATTCGGCTACTATATCGGTGCAAAGGCAGGAAGGCCTATCTTGTTGAAATTCTTTGCCGAGGAGAAGATAAAGAAAGTGGAAGAATACTTTGTCAGATATGGAGGATGGGCCGTTGCTATAGCAGGCCTTACCCCAATTCCTTACAAGCTTTTCACAATAGCTTCCGGAGTATTCAAGATAAGGAAATCTGTATTTGTCAACGCTTCCATCCTGGGGAGAGGAATCAGATTCTTCGCAGAAGGGGCAATAATCTATATGATGGGAGATCAGGCCCAGAGAATAATAAGCGAATACTTTGATGTGCTTACCATAGGGATAGCAGCAGCCGGAGCTTTGGCATACTTTATATATTATTTGATCAAGAAAAAAAAGTATGGGAAACACATGGCATCATCAGGTTTATTTTCCAGGGGCATCAGCAATAACAAATATGCAGCAGCTGTTTATAAAAAGCTTGTAAACAACTATGGCGGGTTTATATTTTTGATTCTATCCATTGTTTTGATGTCTTTTTCCTTCGAATTTTTCTTTTTACAGCTACGATATGAGTTTTTATTATATCTCTATATCCCGGTAATTTTTCTGATCATAGGAATATTGTTCTACATCTTTATATTTAGAAATTCGGATAATAGCTTAGGGCCTTTCAAAAGCCTGATTCAATATGCCATAGCTGCTGAAATTATTATTTTAGCTTTAGCAGCAGGTTTGGCCTATGGGATAGGAAATGATACTGTGGCCCATATGGATCAAACGGTAAACGGATGGATAATGCCGATGAGAAATGCTTTTATGACAGGCTTTATGCATGGGGTAAGCTTTTTTGCGTCCTCTGCATTTTTACCCTTTGCCGTTGCGCTTTGTTTCTGTTTGCTGGTGTTCAGGGGGAAAAGGCTAAAGGCGGGATTTATACTTTTAATAAATATTCTGGGAGCCAATTTCATCAAAATATTTATTAAAAATATATTCAAAAGAGCAAGGCCTGAGTATGCGATAATAATAGAAAAAGAATACAGCTTTCCCAGCGGCCATTCCTTTATTGGTTTTACATTTTATGCAATGCTGGCATATATGGTATTCAAATATTATAATGGACCATATAAGCGATTGATGACAGGCTTTTTCATCATCTTTCCCATCATTATTGCATTCAGCAGGCTGTATTTAGGAGTTCATTATGCCAGCGATGTTTTTGCCGGCTTGTTGTTAGGAACATCTTGGCTTATAGCTTGTATAATCATGGATAATTGGAAATAATATTAAAAAATTGGACAAAAATCTGCCGTAGAATTATAATTATAGTGTCCCATTCTATCGTGCCTGAAAGCAACGGGTTAAAGGCACGCTGTTAAATCCATCGGTATTTCCCATATTTATATTTAATTAAATTATATTTGGGTGGAAAACTGCCGATGTTATTCTCTATAAACGAAGGAGGTGTTGTTATTGGAAAATTTAGAGGGAAATGTTATGCAAATTAACATAGAAGATGAGATGAAAAAATCCTTTATAGATTATGCCATGAGCGTTATTGTACAAAGGGCACTGCCGGATGTAAGAGACGGACTTAAGCCCGTACACAGACGCATACTATATGCAATGCATGATTTGGGATTTACACCGGATAAGCCTCATAGGAAGTCTGCAACCACAGTAGGTGAAGTGCTTGGTAAATACCATCCGCATGGTGATGCGGCCGTATACGATACTATGGTAAGAATGGCACAAGATTTTTCACATAGATATATGCTTATTGACGGTCACGGAAACTTTGGTTCTGTTGACGGAGACAGCCCGGCTGCCATGCGTTATACAGAAGCGAGGATGGCCAAGATTTCTATGGAAATGATGAGGGACATCAATAAAGAAACCGTAGATTTCATTCCAAACTATGATGAAAGCTTAAAGGAGCCTTCTGTACTCCCTTCCAGATTTCCTAATTTATTGGTCAATGGGAGCAACGGTATTGCAGTTGGTATGGCGACATCAATCCCTCCCCACAACTTAAACGAGGTCATAGACGGGGTCATTGCAAGTATAGATGATCCGGATATTGAACTGGATGAGTTGATGAAGCATATTAAAGCTCCTGATTTTCCTACAGGCGGCTTGATAATGGGAAGAGAAGGAGTAAAGAAGGCATATGCTACAGGAAGAGGCAGGGTTATAGTCAGAGCTAAGGCTGAAATTGAAGCTATGTCGAGCAATCGTCAGAGGATTGTGGTTTATGAAATACCTTATCAGGTGAATAAGGCCAATCTTATTGAAAAGATTGCCGACCTTGTAAAGGATAAAAGGATTGAAGGCATTTCTGATCTGAGGGATGAATCCGACAGAGAAGGCATGAGAATAGTTATCGAGCTAAAGAGAGATGCCAATGCCAATGTAGTTTTGAACCTTTTATATAAGCATACCCAATTGCAGGATACATTCAGCATAATAATGCTGGCTCTGGATAGAGGGCAGCCGAGGGTAATGGACTTAAAGACCATGATAAACCATTACATTGCCCATCAGAAGGAAATAATAATAAGGCGTACCCAATATGATCTCAGAAAAGCGGAAGAAAGAGCTCATATATTGGAAGGCTTGAGGATTGCTCTAGATAATATCGATGAAATCATCAATATTTTGAGGAGCTCAAAAACGGTGCCTGAAGCCAAAGAGAGAATGATGGAAAGATTCGGTTTATCCGATGCTCAAGCCACTGCTATAGCGGAAATGAGGCTGAAGAGCCTTACAGGCTTGGAAAGAGGCAAGATCGAAGAAGAATACCTGTCTCTCATAAAGGATATAGAATATTACAATTCTATACTGGCCAGCGAGCTTATGGTATCAAATATAGTTAAGAATGAGCTGTTGGAAATAAAGAAGGTCTATGGAGATAAGAGAAGGAGCAAAATAACTCAGTCCGCCGAAGAGTTCAATGAAGAGGATCTGATAGATGAGCAGGAGGTAGCCGTTACCTTGACTCACTATGGCTATATAAAGAGACTTCCTGCGGATACTTATAAGAGCCAGAGAAGAGGAGGCAGGGGTATCACAGCCCTTCAAACGAGAGAAGACGATTTCGTTGAGCATTTGTTTATTACCTCAACCCATAATTATCTGCTGTTCTTTACAAACAAAGGCAGGATGTATAGGCTTAAGACTTATGAAATTCCTGAAGCCGGAAGACAAGCAAAAGGAACAGCTTTGGTAAATCTGCTTCATCTTGACGGAGATGAAAAGGTGAGCGCCGTAATTCCCATAAAAGGCTTTGAGGACGAAGGCTATTTGATATTCATGACAAAAAAGGGAACCATAAAGAAAACAGAGCTGAAGCAGTATGCATCCCAGCGAGTTACAGGGCTCAATGCCATAACATTGCGCGATGAGGATGAACTCATCTCTGTCAAGCTGACAAGGGGTACATCGGAATTGATGGCTATAACAAGGCATGGCCTGTCCATCAGATTCCCCGAATCAGATGTCAGGGATATGGGACGAAGCGCTATGGGAGTAAAGGGAGTTACCCTAAATCCCGATGATAGCGTTATAGCATTAGATATAGTGGAAGAGAATGCTGAGCTTCTGGTAATAAGCGAAAAAGGCTTCGGCAAAAGAACGCCTTTGAGCGAATATAGAGTCCAAAGCCGCGGCGGTAAGGGGATAAAAACCTCTAATATCACAGGAAAGACGGGATATCTAGTAGGTGCAAAGGTAGTCAAGGATGACTGCGAAGTGATGCTGATAAGCGCCGAAGGCATTATAATAAGAATGGCTATCGATGGCATATCCGTAATGGGCAGAAGCACTCAGGGAGTTACTTTGATGAAGCTTGCAGAGAATGATAGTGTGGTTGCCTTGGCCAAGATAGTGCCAGATGAAGAATGCTAAAATAAAAAAGGCTTTTGCTGCGGTGAAAGTTTCAGTTTATAGAAAAACACGGTTTTCAGATGTGAGAAAACCGTGTTTTTGCTATTTTGCAAACTTGCCCTAAATCTTATTTCTTAAAGCAGCTTCTAAGCTTTCACCGGAGATAACCAATCCATTTTCCGTATTTTTCAGGCTAAAAAAGTCTACCAATAATATATTATCGATTTTTTGAACGCTGCCAACCGTTGCCGGTACGATTATTATCTCCATATCTTCTTCAGCGCTTTCTCCGAGCTTGTTCAGATTTAGTCTTTTGATTGCATCAATAGTAGGCTGAACTTCATCTATGTATTCCAGTATCATCAGATTGTTTGAATAGTACTTCCTTTCTGCCTTATTGCCGGAAAAAGGTTCTTTGTTATTCAGCGCGCTAAGCACCCTTCTGAGAGATTCGCTGTTAAAATCCTCATTATATATATATGAGAATTCTCTCATAGAACAAAGATCGTTCAAAAAGCTTTCATTCACCTTTTCTTTTGCCATCACTGAATTCCAAAAAAACAGTGTGATCTCGAGACCGTTTAAATTTGTTTTTATATTTGCCATGTAAATTCGTTGCCAAATATTATTGTTTTGGTAACGCTTTTCACCTCCCAGCTTATACTTGTTTGATTTTTTCATTATTATTATAACACGTTCATTGGTTTTATCGTCAGTTTTATCATTATTTTTTTAATCAATTTTGCAAGGAAAATTTATACTTTTTCATGCATCTAAAAGTATAATCCGGGCCAATAATAATAGCGCGGCTGGTTGTGATTATTTGATGCAATCTGGTGAATACAGATGGAAAAAAGAACAATAAATAATATATTGACAGCTCTAATAATTCATGATAATATATAATTCCTGCTGGAGCGCAGGACAAAATCACAGCAAGCGGTCTGTTGAAAAAAACTAAAAATCATATTGACAGTTCGTTTAATGCGTGATAATATAGGAAAGGTCGGCACGATGAGCCGGCGGTGAAATGGACTTTGAAAACTAAACAGTATTAGATATGAAGAATGTAATTCTTTTGAGTAG
>NZ_JAJEKE010000003.1 GCF_024363565.1 Lutispora saccharofermentans
TCATATAAACTATCTGACAACCGGAGTCCTGTTGATGTATAATAACTATATAATGCGTCATGCCGGTACAAAAATGCGATGGGGAACGGCGATCAGAAAAGAGAGGAAAATTCTATGAAAAAATTAAAACTGCTATTTTTTATTTTATTAGTTTCAATATTGATTTTTAAGCTTCTTCCCGGGCTTACCATAACGCCTACTCTTGGTATGGACAACCCTGGAGAGCAACTCCCTGCGGATGACAAGGATAAAGAACCCATACCTGAGAAGGAATTACTTCCCTTTACTTTATCTTATACAGAAGTTCCGGGAGTGTTAACTTTTAGGGGAAACAATTTTAGAACGGCACCTGCTTACGGTACTGTGGATATAAAGGACAATAAGATTGAGAAGCTTTGGCAGGTCAAGGCTGAAGCCAAGGGGCTTTGGGGCGGGGGAAGCGGCTGGACAGGCCAGCCTGCTCTGGTCCAATGGAGCCCTGAAGTAAGAAAGATCATGAACATAAAAGAAAAATTCAAAGAGGATGAAAACTTTGTAGAGGTGATCATTGCATCCTTAAACGGCAAGGTTTACTTTATCGATTTGGCCACCGGAGAGCAGACGAGAGAGCCTATTGACACAGGCAGTCCAATAAAAGGCAGTGTGTCGGTGGATTCGAGAGGATACCCGCTTTTATATGTAGGACAAGGCATCAAAGAAAAGCCGGATTTCGGCTTCAGATTATACAGCCTTATCGACCAAAAAATGCTCTTTATCCAGGATGGAGAGGATAAGGATGCTCCAAGGCTATGGCCGAATTTTGACTCATCTGCATTATTCAGCAGAAGCGAGGATGCCCTTTATGTTGGCGGCGAAAACGGCCTTTTCTACAAATTGAAGTTGAATACGGTTTTCAACCCGAAGGAGAAACTTTTAACCATAAACCCCGAGATACAAAAGCTGAAATACGAGAGAGAAGACCACAGCACAGATCCGGAATGGAGCACTTATGGAATTGAAAATTCACCCGTGGCATGGGAGAATATGCTCTTCTTTGTGGACAACGGGGGCTTTGTCAAAGCTATAGACAAGGATCTCAATGAAATTTGGACTGTGGATAATTTTGACGATACAGACGCTTCCATAACATTAGACATAGAGAATGAAAATCCTGTATTATATACTGCCAGTGAAGTGGATAAGCAGGGAAGTGAGGGCGTCTCAAGAATATTGAAGATCGAGGCAAAAACGGGCAAAATACTCTGGGAGAAGGGTTATAAGGCTTATTCAGTGGGTACTTCAAACGGAGGGGCTCTTGCTACCAATATAGTTGGTAAGAACAGTATGAGCGATATGGTAATATTTACTCTTTGCAGGGCAGAAATCAAGGACAAGGGGCTGATGGTGGCTCTTGATAAAGCCACAGGAGAAGAGCTATGGAGATGGGAAATGCCGACCTATGCCTGGTCATCCCCTGTAGATGTCTATGACAGCCAGGGCAAGGCATATATACTGCAAGCTTTGCGAAACGGCACCATGCATATCATCGATGGAGCAAACGGAGAGATACTGGGAAAAGCTGCGATAGACTCATATATTGAGGCATCACCGGCGGTATTCAATGATCATGTGGTTATCGCTTCGAGAAATGGCTATATCTATGGTTTGAAAATCAAATAGACATGCATAAATCTCTTCTTGCTGTAAAACATAAAGGTGATTATAGCAAGGAGGGATTTTTTTATGGATAGGAACACGACGCCCTATTGGATCGGAACTACGGAGGACACCAACTATCCGGAATTAACTGAAGATATAACCGTAGATGCAGGAATAGTAGGAGGAGGACTGGCAGGCATAACTTCCGCCTATTTGCTAAAAAAAGAAGGCTTCAAGGTAGCCGTCATAGAAGCAGACAGGATATGCAAGGCCGCCACAGGCCATACCACTGCAAAGATAACCTCACAGCATACATTAACATATGATAAAGCTATAAAAACCTTCGGTAAAGAGCTGACTCAGCAGTACGCAGATGCGAATCAGCATGCTGTAAAGTTCATGACAGATTTAGTCAAGAGCTGTAATATTCAATGCAATTATGAGCTAAAGTCCGCCTATGTCTTTACTCAGGATCAAAAATCCGTGGAGAAGATAAGGAAAGAAGCAGAGGCTGCTGTAAGCCTCGGAATACCTGCAGAGTTTGTTCCGGAAACTCCTCTGCCCTTCCCAGTGCTTGGAGCAGTCAGATTTACCGATCAGGCTCAATTCCACCCGAGAAAGTATGTATTGGCATTAGCCGAGAATATACCGGGGGACGGCTCTTATATATTTGAGAATACCAGGGCTGTAGATGTTGATGAGGGAGAAACCTGTACAATAAAAACCGTTAATGGTAAAAAAGTAAAAGCCCGGCATGTCATAATAGCATCACACTATCCTTTTTATGACGGAAAGGGAATGTACTTTGCAAGGATGTATCCTTCCAGATCTTATCTATTAGCGTTTAAGGTTGAGGAGGACATTCCGGATGGAATGTTCATAAATGTTGATACGCCCGGCATGACCCTGCGCAGCCAATCCCATGAGGGAGGCCGGATACTCATATTCGGCGGAGAGGCCCACAAAACCGCCCATGGAGAGCAGACCTCCGCTCATTATGAGAATCTGAGAAAGCTTGTAAGAACCATGTTTACCGTAAAAGAGGAGCTTTATCATTGGTCCACGCAGGATTATTACACATTGGACGGAATACCTTATGTAGGAAGACTCACTTCCAATACTCCTAACATATATGTTGCAACAGGATTCAAAAAGTGGGGAATGACGAATTCAACTGCTGCAGCTATAATCATTAAGGATTTGATAATCAAAGGGAAAAGCTCCTGGGAGGGTATCTATAGTCCTCAAAGAGCCGCTACTGGTACTGCTGCTGCAACCTTCATCGCACAAAACGCAGATGTGGCCATGCAGCTCATATCAGGTAAAATTGAAAATCCTGATGATGAAATAGATATTGAAAAAGGCGAAGGCAAGGTCGTAGAATATAAAGGCAAAAGGACAGGTGTCTATAAGGATGAAGTCGGGAAGCTTTACCTTCTGGATATAACCTGCACCCATATGGGCTGCGAGCTTCAGTGGAACGATGGAGAAAAATCCTGGGATTGTCCGTGCCACGGCTCGAGGTTCAGCTATGACGGAAGCATAATGGAAGGCCCTGCCCTGTATCCCCTGAATCACCCTGATAAAGGAAGGAATCAGGTGGAACCTAATGTGTTCAAATAGCAGCCTTCCATTTAGGCTGTTGATACAGCAGCTATAAGAAGAATGGTATGTATATCTGAGCAGGCCGGGGGACGGAAACCACTGAAAGACACGGAATTTTGCACTGAAAAACACGGAAATGTTTTTTTAATGCCATATCACCACAGGAATGCGAGTTGCGAACCGGCTTAGATATGGAATTAGTTAAAATAGACAGTTATAATCCGTGTTCTCCGTTCCCATATGACCTCAGCGGGCTACCTTAGCTCTCGTAACTTTTATATATTGCGCTGCAGTGAAATAGCATCCATGTATAGACTAAGTATGCTTATATAAAAATTGTCAATGACCCTTATGAGCTGAGCCTTAGAAAAGCCGTAGGCGAGGCACGGACGCCGAGCAAGCTTTCCAGGCCACGGATGACCTTTGGGAAGCGTAGGATTTTCTTAGGCTCAGTGAATTAGTGTCATCAATTTTTATATACTATACGTGACTATACATGGATGCTATGGCTTATCAGTGCTATGCCTAAAAAAAGTAAAATGCACATAAGCCTTCTATTTTATTGCCTTGCACAAATATAAATAACTATAGTAGAATATAGTTGTGAAAAGTTCGGATTACAGGATAAAATCTCTAAGTTGATGTATTATTATAGGACGTGCTTGGGGGATTTAGAGAGGAGGCTATATTATTTGAATTTACTGCTTCAAAAATTTAAGGAGGTCTTATCATCCGTTTTACCGATAAGCGTGTTGGTGCTCATACTGAACTTTACTTTGGTGCCTATAGAAACAGATATGCTGATCAGATTTATTATCGGCTCAGTATTGGTTATTATCGGATTGGGAATATTCTTATTAGGAGCTGATATTGGCATAACCTCTATAGGAAGCCTTATGGGAGAAGAAGCGGCAAAGACTAATAGAGCTCATTCCGTTGCTATTCTCGGGCTTATTTTAGGCTTTTTCATTACCATAGCTGAGCCAGACCTGCAGATCCTTGCCAATGAAGTGAGCAGCGCCAGCGGAGGGACCATTCCTGCTTCTCTGATCCTTGTTGTTGTTTCTTTAGGAGTAGGTATTATGGTAGCTATAGGACTATTAAGAATTTTATATGAAAAACCGTTGAATAAGCTGCTTACACTGGTGTATTTTATCATTTTGATTCTGGGCCTATGGGTTTCGGAGGAGTTTCTGGCTATTTCTGTTGATGCGTCAGGAGCTACAACGGGAGCTATGACTACGCCTTTCATTTTGGCATTAGGCTTGGGTGTTTCCCAGCTAAAAGGCGGCAAAACATCTGAGGAAGACAGCTTTGGGCTGGTAGGCATCGCATCGACGGGACCTATTCTTGCAGTCATGATAATGAATATAATCGCAGGTGCAGATAAAATTGTAGGGGAAGCGGAAGCCTTCCGCGCCCACAGCGGAATTTTGGGACCTTATTTAGAGGAATTTCCCAAAATCATGAGGGAATCGGTCATCACTTTGCTGCCCTTGCTCGTATTATTTTTGATTTTTGATTTTCTGAAATTTAAACTGAATAGAAAAAAAAGAAACAGAATATTAAAGGGTCTTGCCTACACTTACGCAGGTCTTGGACTGTTTTTGACAGGAGTCAATGCAGGCTTTATGGAGGTTGGCAGAGTTATGGGATACGGCATAGCCAGCCTCCAATATGCCTGGGTGGTTCCCGTGGTAGGATTTCTTTTAGGTATGATGGTTGTGCTTGCTGAGCCTGCCGTACATGTTCTGACAAAACAGGTTGAAGATGTGACAGCAGGACATATTCCAAGGAAAATAATATTGTTTGCATTGTCAGCGGGTATTGCTTTCGCCGTTTGCATGTCTATGCTGAGGATAATGATACCGGGATTAAAGCTATGGCATTTCTTGCTGCCCGGGTTTGCATTAGCTGCATTTTTGAGCTACAGGGTGCCGCCTATATTTGTCGGTATAGCTTATGATGCCGGCGGGGTTGCATCAGGCCCTATGACAGCTACCTTTATATTAGCCTTTGCACAGGGGGCTGCCACTGCCATTCCGACAGCCAATGTATTAGTGGATGGGTTTGGCGTTATAGCGATGGTTGCGATGATGCCGTTAGTAGCTTTGCAATTGCTGGGGCTTATGTTTAAAGTTAAAGCAAAAAAGGAGGGCATTGATCTAAATGATGCTAAAAGATAGGGAGTTCTCGTTATTCTGTGTGATTGTGAACTTTGGAGAAGGAAGCAAAATATTAAAAGCATCTAAAGAGCTAGGAGTAACCGGGGGCACTTTTCTTGTAGGTAAGGGAACGATAAAAAATCAATTGCTTAATATCTTAGGCCTTGATGAAGTGAGAAAAGAGATACTTATAATGGTCGTCGAAGACAGCCTGGTGGAAGTCCTTCATGATCAGCTCACAAAAAAATTTAATTTGGATAAGCCCAATCACGGGATAACCTTTTCCGTTCCAATAAGCAATTTGGCTGTTTTTAACAGATGCGAATATGTATCAAAACCAAAAAGGCGAGGTGTAGATAAGATGGAATATGAAGCCATATTTATTATAGTAGAAAAAGGACTGTCGGACGAGGTTATAGAAGCGGCGGAATCCGCAGGCTCCACAGGAGGAACAATAATTCACGGCAGAGGCTCCGGCACTCAGGACACGGCAAAATTGTTCAATGTCGAAATAGAACCGGAAAAGGACATCATATTGATTTTATCGGAATCAGAAAAGACAACAGCAATAGTGAATTCAATAAAAGAGAGGATACACATTGAAGACCCGGGCAAAGGTGTAATATTTGTAATAGATGTGAACAGAACCTCCGGGCTATATAAAAGCTAAAAACTGAAATAATGGCGTTCAGCTAAAGATAGAAGAGGCTTCCTGATATAAAAAAGGAAGCCGCTTTTCTTAGATATCATATGATAAACAAGCGGGGAGGGGATATGATGAAGATAATCCATACAGGTGACTGGCATATAGGAAAGATAGTCAACGAATACCACATGACAAAAGATCAGGAGTACATACTGGATCAGTTTTTACATATAGTCTGCGAAGAGAAACCGCAGGCGGTAATAATTGCCGGCGATATCTATGACCGCTCCGTCGCACCGGTGGAAGCTGTGGAGCTCTTAGATAAGATTTTGGCAAAGATAGTCCTGGAGCATGGCATTCCGGTCCTGGCAGTGGCAGGCAATCATGACAGCCCGGAAAGGCTGAACTTCGGCAGCGGCATACTTAAAACCAAGGGCTTATACATAGAAGGGGTCCTGAAAAAAGATGCAACGAAGATTACCCTAAATGATGAATACGGGCCTGTGAACTTTTATCTCCTGCCCTATGCAGATGCGGTCGTAGTCAGAGATGTGTTTGAAGACCCCGGCATCAGGAGTCAGCAGGATGCCATGAAGGCCATAATAGAAAGAATAGGGGCTGCTATGGACAAGGATGAAAGGAATATAATGATAACTCACGGATATGTCAGAGGTTCCGAGGAGCCCGAGACTTCTGAATCGGAAAGGCCCCTTTCCATAGGCGGTACGGATATGGTAAGCTATGAGCTATTCAATGATTTCTGCTATACTGCCTTAGGACATCTCCACAGTCCTCAAAGGGCCGGAAACGAAAACATCAGGTATTCGGGCTCCTTGATGAAGTATTCCTTTTCTGAGGTGAAGCAGAAAAAAGGAGTAAACATAATCAATATCGATGAAAAGGGCGTTTCAGACATAGCCTTCAGGGAACTGGTCCCCATGAGGGATATGAGGATAATAAGAGGAGAGCTCAAGCACCTGACAGACCCGGCCGTATACAATGCTGCAAACAGGGAGGATTACATAAAGGCTATATTGACGGACAAAGGCGAGTTATTGGACCCCATGCGCAAGCTGAAATCCGTATACCCCAATGTAATGCTGCTGGAGGTAGAGGATAGAGGCAGCAAAGGGGACTATTTCCTTTCAGCCAAAACCTCGAGAAGCAAATCAAAGCTGGAGCTTTTCTCAGAGTTCTATAAGTACATAAACGATACGGAACTGGCGCAAGAGAGTTCGGGAGTTTTAGCAAAGATAATTGAAGAAGTGGAAAAGAGAGGTGAGGACCGTGAAGCCAATTAAGCTTACCATGTCGGCTTTCGGACCCTATGCGGATATGGAAGTGATCGATTTTTCACTATTGGAGGGGCAAAACATATTTGTAATAACCGGGCCCACGGGAGCGGGCAAGACCACTATATTTGACGGCATATGCTATGCCTTGTACGGCAGCGCTTCGGGAGAGGGAAGAGACGGCGAAAGCATGAGAAGCCATTTCGCTAAGGATGATGTCCTTACCTTCGTGGAACTGGAATTCCAGCTCAGGGGTAAATCCTATTATGTAAAAAGAATCCCAAGGCAGCAAAAAAGGAAGGAAAGAGGAGAAGGCTATACGGAGCAGAAGGCAGAGGCAGAATTTAAGGCGGCCGGGGAGAAAGTAGTAACAGGTGTCAGGGAAGTAAATGAAAAGATAAGCGATCTGCTGGGAATAAGCTGTGAGCAGTTCAAGCAAATAGTGATGATACCTCAGAATGAATTCAGAAAGCTCCTTTTGGCTGAAAGCAAGGAGCGGGAAGTGATACTGAGGAAAATATTCGGAAGCTGGCAGTTTCAGATGATCCAGGAGAAGCTGGAGGATAATGCAAGGGAATTGAGAAGGAGCATTGAGGCTCTGACTCAAAAGGAGATCGCTTATATCAAAGGCATAGATTGGGGCAAAAAAGAGGAACTAAGAGCGAAAGCGCAAAAAGATGATGTGAATCATTATGAAATAATGGAAGACCTGAAGAATCTGATCAAGGAAGATGATGAAGAAGAAAAAAGGCTGGAAAAAGCAGCCGAGACAATGAGCAATGAACTGGAAAAGCTTCAGGAGGCTCTGGTATTAGGCATTGATATAAACAACAGATTTGAAGAAAGAAAAATTGCCGAAGATGAGCTTAATATATTAGATAGCAGTAAAAGCTTTTGGGAAGAAAAAGAAAAAAAGCTCCATAAGTCCAGAAAAGCCCTTCTCATAAAATCTGCTGAAGAGCAATGCAAAAAGTCCGGGGAAGATCTGGATAAAGCCATTTTTGAATATGAGGAATCCAAATCTGGCCTTGCAGCTGCCGTGGAGAATTTTAATAAATGCAGGGACTCCTTGAAGGAAGAGGAGGGCAAGGAAAGCGCAAGGAAAGAGCTTTCGGATAAAGCCGCAGAGCTCAAGAAGGATATCGATAAGGTAAAAGAATATGGAAGGCTTTCATTGGAGCTTAAAGCACTGAACAAAGAGCTTAGGGAAAAAGAAAGCGCAAGGAAAAGGAACAGTGATGAAATAGAAGCTTTAAAGGAAGAGATCAAGAAGCTGAATCATGGCATCGATATCGCCAATAAAGCAGCCCTGGAATATATAGAGCACGCAAAGGATATAGCCCAGAAGGAAGAAATCTTAAAAAAGCTGAAAGGCTTGGAGACAGAGAATCAAACACTTCAAAGCTTGAGGCAGCAGTACGGAAAGAAAAAGGCTTTATATGAAGAACTGAACAAGGATTATGAAGAAAGCAAGAAGGAATACGAAAAGCTGAGCCAATTATTTTTCCAGGGCCAGGCAGGGCTTTTAGCAGAAGGCTTAATCCCGGGCAAACCCTGTCCTGTCTGCGGTTCTCTCCACCATCCCGGTCCGGCGCAGCCTCTTTCGGGCATGCCTTCAGAGGGAGCGCTAAAAACCGCCAAAGAAGCTTATGATGATCTCAACGAAAAACTGAGGAAAGCAGCCGATGAATTTGCGGATGTAAGAGCCAAAGGGGAAGCTCAAAGGAATAGCGTAGACAAAATAAAGCTGGAATTGAGAGAAGCGCTGGGGGAAATAGAAAATTTCAAGCTTGTCACTGAAGCCTACGAAGGAACGCTTCTGAGCTTGAAGTCTAAAAGGGAAGAGGCGGATAAGAAGCGAAAAGAAAAGGATAAGCTTGCAGAGAAATTGGATCTGGCGGAAAAAAACCAACGGGATAAGGAAAATGCAGCTTTAAGCCTGGATGGGGAATACAGGGACATATATGCTAAGCTTGAGGGCACAAAGGCATTGCTGCTCAAGGTGGAGAGCGAGCTGTCCCTGGGCATAAAACAAGAGGATGAGCTTTTAATGGAAATAAAGAGCTGTGAAGAAGAATGCAAAGCTATGGAAGAAAGCTATAAATATGCTCAGGAAGCCTACAGAAAATCAGAGCTCGAAATGACCAAAAAAGAAGAAAATAAAGTATTCAAGGAGAAGAACCTGGAAGCTGCAGGGCAAGAGTATAAGGGAGCAGAAAAGAGGTTTGCGGATGCCCTTTTAAGGGTAGGGTTTTCGGATAAACAGGAATATGACTCATCAAAGCTCGAGGAAAAGGAAATGGAAGCCCTTGAGGGGGAAATAAGAAGATATAATGAGAAGCTGAAGTCTGCGGGAGACAGATTTCATAAGGCTTTAAAGGGCATAGAAGGCTTGAAGCCTGTCAATACCGAAGAGCTGAACGAGATAATGGAGTCAAAGAAGCTCAGCAAAGCCGGCCTGGAAGAAGAGATAAAACAAAATTTTGCCCGTCTGATGCATAACAAAGCCTTAATGAACAATATGAAAGATGCGGGAGAAGAGATAGGAAAACAGGAGGAGATATACAGAGTGGTTGGGCACCTGGCTAATATGGCAAAGGGAAATAACAGAGAGCGGCTGAGCTTTGAGAGATATGTCCTGGCAGCCTATTTTGACGATATAATCCATGCAGCCAATCAAAGGCTTGTGAAGATGACCGACGGCAGATTTGAATTATCGAGAATAAAAGAAAAGCAAAAAGGTGCTGCACAGCAGGGGCTTGAAATAGAGATATATGATTATTATACGGGTCAGCCCCGCCATGTCAAGGTCATATCAGGAGGAGAGAGCTTCAAAGCTTCACTGTCCCTTGCTCTGGGTCTGTCTGATGTTGTACAATCCTATGCAGGAGGAATAAGCCTGGATACCATCTTTATAGATGAAGGCTTCGGCAGCCTGGATGAGGACTCTTTGGAAAAATCTATAGAATGTCTTTTGGAACTCCAAAAAACAGGCAAGCTGGTCGGCGTAATATCCCACGTAGGAGAGCTTAAGGAAAGGATAAGGGCAAGGATCGAAGTAACGCCTGGCATGACAGGCAGCAAATCAAGAGTCGTAGTAGTATAAATGGGGTGAGAAAATGGAAAATTTCATGACAATAGGGACTTTTATAGCCGGTCTGCTGGTATTGATACTGGTGTTTGCCGAGAGGAGCAGCGCCGCTAAAAGGGCAGAAAAGCTGAAAGAGAGCTATCTGTCTATAGAAAACAAAATTGCATATTTAGAAAAATTATCGGATAAAACAGAAAAGACTGTAAGGGATGAAATGGGCCTGAGCAGAGCGGAAGCCTCCAATTCAGCGAAGAACCTGAGCGACTCATTGATCTCAAGGATCAATGAGATGTCCAAGCTGCAGCATATGCAGGCGGATTCAATAGATGCCCGAATGGCGAGGCTGGCGGAGAGCAACGAAGAGAAGCTGGAGGCCATGAGGAAGGAACTGGAGCTGAAGCTGAACAGCATAATGAAGGATAATGGCGAAAAGCTGGAAGCCATGAGGGCTACAGTTGATGAGAAGCTTCATGATACACTGGAGAAGAGGTTGGGAGAATCTTTCAAGCTTGTCAGTGAGAGGCTTGAGCAGGTACATAAGGGCTTAGGGGAAATGCAGAGCTTAGCCCTGGGAGTGGGGGACTTGAAGAAGGTTCTCACCAATGTAAAATCCAGGGGCATATGGGGTGAAATCCAGCTTGGGAATATACTGGAGCAGATACTGACTCCCGAGCAATACCTTACAAATATTTCTACGAAAAGGAATACTCAGGAAAAGGTGGAGTTTGCCATTCGCCTTCCCGGTAAAGGAGGGGAAGGGGAGGAAGTGCTGCTTCCCGTAGACGCCAAATTCCCTCAGGAGGATTTTCAAAGGCTGGTTGAAGCGGCTGAAATAGGGGATGCCTCTGCAATGGAGGAAGCCGCAAAGCAGCTTGAGAACAGGATAAAGGCTGAAGCCAGGAGGATAAGCGATAAATATATAAATCCGCCTGTTACCACGGATTTTGCAATCATGTTTTTGCCCATAGAGAGCCTTTATGCAGAGATAGCCAAGAGAGCGGGCCTCATAGAGCATATCCAGGATAAATACAGGATAAACATTGCAGGCCCTTCCACTATGGCAGCCTTTTTAAACAGCCTGTCCATGGGCTTCAGGACCCTGGCTATACAGAAGCGCTCTTCTGAGGTATGGGGACTTCTGGGAGCGGTGAAAAGCGAGTTCGGAAAGTTTGGAGATATATTGGAAAAGACTAATAAGAAGCTTCACGAAGCCAGCAAGACCATTGAGGACGCTACCAGGAAATCCAGAACCATCGAAAGAAAGCTGAAGGATGTGGAGGCTCTGCCGGCGGAGGAAGCCGCACCGGCTCTGGACTCCGGTGATCCCTCAGATACCGCAGAGAATACAGAATAAGCATATGTGCAGCTTATAAAGATATTGACTTTGGCAATTTTAAATGCTAATTGCAGAAGTGATGCATTACTGAATGAATCAAAGGAAAAGATTCATGTTGTAATGCATCTTTTCTTTTGCTACGATATGAGTGGAGGTGATTAAATGTTTTTCTTTTTTTTCTATGACAAATATGTTGCTATTATTGGTGATATAGTAGACTCAAAAAAAATAAAAGATAGAAAAGCTATGCAGCAGAAGTTTAAAAGTGTATTGGCAGATATCAATGTTAAATACTCCGAGGATATTGCATCCAAATTTACAATCACTTTAGGAGACGAATTTCAGGGGCTGCTTAGAAATAGGAATAATATTATGAAGATTATTTGTGAAATTGAAATGGCAATGGCACCCGTGGAATTACGTTTTGGTATTGGAATTGGCGATATCAGCACAGATATTAATTTTGATAATTCATCAGAGATTGATGGCTCTGCATATCACCGTGCAAGAAAAATGATTAAAGAAATGGAAAGTAAAAGATTTCAATATACTGAGCCGCATTCCAATATTATGATATGCTCAGAGGAAAATAATACTGAAATTGATGAACTGTTGAATTCTATTTTATCTGTCTGTACTGCATTAAAATCAAAGTGGACAGACCGACAAAAGGAAATTATTTATGCGTATCTTTCTAATGATGAGAATCAGTATAAAGCGGCACATGTTCTTAATATTGGACAGCCCAGTGTAAATAAAGCGCTGAATAATGCTAAGTTCTATTCCTATAAATCTGCAATGGACACAGTTAACTTTTTTTTAAGTAAGGAAAGGGAGGGACTTGATGGCTAAGGTTGTTTTGACTTTATTTTTAATCGGACATGCATTAGGTGATTTCTATCTACAGTCCTCTGAATTGGCAATAGGCAAGGATAAATCATTCAAGAAATTATTGAAGCATGGTGTAATATACTTGTTTTCAATGATGTTTGTAATTATTCCGGTATTTAGTCTTAAACTATTAAAATGGACTGTTATCATTTCCATAGCTCACTTTATAGTTGATTTAGTGAATTTCTTTATAAAAAAGAAAATAACTATAGATGATAAATTAGATGCATTAGCATACTCTCTTGATCAGATAATACATATTCTTGTAATCATTTTTACTGCGGCAATTATATATTTCCTATCTGAACCTATTAGTTATACTTATTGTATTCAATATATTTTGAATAGGTCACAGATTGATGTTATGGATATTTTTTCTTGGATGTTGATTTTGCTTATTATAATCCAGCCCTTTAGTATAACAATTAAGAAATTGCTATATCGCTACAAACCGACGGCTAACAATGAAGAAGGAGGACACCTAAATGCAGGAGCACTTATAGGAATACTTGAACGTTGTATAATTTTACTATTGCTCTCTGTAGGGCAATATTCTTCTATTGGATTTGTTCTTACTGCAAAGTCAATAGCTAGATATAATAAAATTGCTGATGACCCCAAATTTTCGGAGTACTATTTATTAGGAACATTATTAAGTGTAATGTTAGTTATAATAGCATATTTGCTTATTTTTTAAGGAAAAGATTCATTTTTTCCTACAAATATAAGCCAGTACGATAAATATCTATAAAAGCCACCTCCTGCCTTGAGGATACCGCATAATCATCGCATCCTCAAGGCAGGAGGAATTTTTGAAATCGGTAGGAGCTTTGGAGCTTTCCAAAGATAAGCAATATCCCTTCAAAATGCTATACCATTCTAATTATGCATGCTGCAGCACATATGCTTATTCTATATATTGGCTTGTGTCAATATTATATTCTTTTATTTTGTTGAATAAGCCTTTTAGGCTTATTCCCAGCTGTTCAGCGGTAGCTTTGCGATAGCCCTTATTTGCCTGAAGCGCAGATTCAATCGCTTTTTTTTCGACTTCCTTTAAACTAAGGTCGGAGAGCTCATCCTTATCTATGATTTTATTCCCGCTATTATAGCTTATTATGTCTGCCGGAAGGTCTTCCTCTTCTATCGTATTTGTGTTTGCCATCACTGCCGCATATTCGAGAATATTGGCCAATTGGCGGATATTACCGGGATAATTGTATTTCAAAAGCTTTTTTTCGGCTGCATCTGATATTAAAGTAATATTTTTTTTGAAGTCTATATTGTATTTCTTAATGAAATAATTTATCAGCAGGGAGATGTCTTGCTTTCTTTCTCTTAATGGTGGAAGATTGATCTCTATGACATTCAGCCTGAAGTATAAATCTTCTCTGAAGGTCTTTTCTTCAATGCATTTTTTTAAGTCCTTATTTGTGGCTGAGAGCACACGAATATTTAGAGAAATCTTTTCGTTGCTTCCGACAGGCGAATATTCTTTATGCTGAAGGACGCGCAATAGCTTTGCTTGAAGATTGTATGATAATTCGGCTATCTCATCTAAAAAAATTGTCCCGTTGTTTGCTAAAGCAAATTTGCCTTTTTTGTTTTCAATCGCTCCTGTAAAAGCTCCTTTTTTGTGCCCGAAGAATTCCTCTTCCAGCAATCCTTCCGGAATTGCAGCGCAATTGACCACCTCAAAGGGATATTTAGCCCTTTTACCTGAGTAATGTATCTCACGCGCAATGAGCTCTTTTCCCGTTCCGCTTTCACCGGTTATAAGGATGCTGCTGTCGATATCCTTCACTTTGTCTACAAGCTTGAGTACATCTTTCATCAGAGGGCTTTTGCCTATGATGCCGTTGCGATCATATCTGTCCTCCAATTCGCTTTCCAAATAGCCCACACGGTAATTTAAATCCTGATATGCAAAAGCTTTTTCCAAGACTATATTCAATTCTGAAATGCTTAAAGGCTTTATCAAATATGTGTATGCGCCTTGCTGCATTGCCTCTACCGAAGTTTCAATCGTGCCGTATGCCGTCATCATAATGACTACCATATCAGGAAGTCTATTCTTTATTTTTTTGAGCAAGTCGATCCCGTTATCTTTTCCCAGCTTGAGATCCAGCAGGCAGAGGTCTATTTTTTCCTTATTAAGCATTTTCAACGCATTATTGGAATTTGTTGCTGACTTTACATCATATTTCGAATTCAATGCAAATTCTAAGGATGTGCATATTCCAATTTCGTCATCAATTATAAGAATGGTTTTCTTCATGTTACATGCCCTCCTTAATCCTAAATCAATTGGAATTTTAAAAATATTTTTGTGTATTCACCCTTTTTGCTCTCGATGGACATTGTTCCGTTGTTTCTTTCTACGTAGCGCTTGGCAATATACATGCCCAATCCGGTTCCATTCCATTTTGTGGAGTAGAATGGCTCCATGCAGTTTCCGATTTCTTGCTCTGTCATCCCGATACCGGAGTCGGTAATTGATATATATGCATAAACATCATCACGGGAGGCTTTTATAATGATCTGCCTGTCCTCTGTCTTTTCGCTTAAAATAATGGCGTCCAGGCTGTTGATCACAAAATTGATCAAGATTTGCTTGAGCTGTTGTTCGTCTACATTAATAAAAATATTCTTATCGCATTCATAGGAAAGGCTCACATTTTTTTGTTCTACTGAATGCTTCAGCAGCTCAGTGGTATCTTGTATTATTTCTTTGAGGTTTGTCCGCCGGTATTCTATTTTTTCCGGTTTCGCATACTCTATCAGATTTGTAATAAGTGAGTTTATCCGTTCGATTTCCCTTGGAACTATTTCAGCCAGCTTCTGCTGGAATAATTTGTCATCCTTTTTATCCTGGAGCAATTCAATAAATGTTTTGATCGAAGTCAAGGGATTTCTTATTTCATGAGCCATTCCCGCAACTATTCTGTTCAGGGATTTGCTCTTTTCCTTTTCATGCAGCTCTCTCCAGGTTCTGCTGTTCAGTGATATCATCAAATATTAAAGTTACCGCACGCACTTTATTATCCGATGTAAAAAGAGGGAAAATGTTATAATCGTATGTTTTGACATTGCCCAGATCGTCTGTGATACTTTTTATCTGATTAAGCAAATTGATGCTTTTATCGAACATATTTTCTTTGATGTCCTCTAAAAGATGGTTAAAAAGGCTGATCTGAAAGATGTCTAAGCCGATAGGAGTAAAATTAAGACCGATAATTTTTCTTGCTCTATCATTGAAAATAGTGATCCTGCGCTCTTTGTTGAACACGACGACACCCTTATTATGATTTTCAATAAGGCATTCTTTCAGCTCATTTGAATTTCTCACCTTTAATATTTGCTCTTCCAATTCTTTGTTCAAAACCTGCAAGCTCTTTGTTTTGGTATCGATCTGTGATTTCAGATAAACGCTTATCCGCAGCGAAACGAAGATGATTATTGATGCTATGACGGATATAACAATAAAAGTTATCAGATAAGTCCTGAATACTGTTTTTGAAATATTTTCATCAGGGATCCATTTATCGAGGATGCGGTCCATATTGCCTGAGATTTTTAGCTTAAAAATCTCATCGTTGATGATTTGAAGCACATTTTTATCGTTGCTGTTCATTGCTATGCCATAATCGATCGTGGCGATATAGTTATCTGAGATAGTATATTTCTTAGAATCCTTGCTTTCTGAGATCAATTTTTTGAGCGAAGCGCGAGGTCCGATCAATATATCAAGGTTTTGATTTTTAAATACATTGTAGGCTTCCTGGGTGGTGGATGAAATCCAGCAGGGCAGGCTGATGATCGGTGTTATTTCATTGATTTCGGCAACGCTTCTTTCTGTTGCGGCGGAATAAGCGTATGAATTCAGCGGATACTTCGTAATATCCACTTTGTTTTTGTAGGACATAATGCTTATGTTGTCCTGGGATATAGGGGTGGAATACATCAAATTGTATTTGTCCTTTTGACTCAGGGGTACGCCGAGTATCAGGCTGACCTCGTTGTTTTTTAATGCCTTGACAGCCTCTGTATAATTATCATACGGGATATAGTTAAAATCTGTTTTAAGAGCAGATCCTATTTTATTTAGAATTTCAACATGGGCTCCTATTATTTTGCCATCTTGTATATATTGATAAGGAGGAGAAAAAGGAACTACGGCAACATCGTATGTTTTGTTTACTGCATAAGCAGCCGATGGCATTGAAAGGAGCAATAAAAGGGCTGATAACAGCATTATTATGATTTTTCTATTATTTATGTTCATTTTAGACCTCCCAGCTATTTGGACTTCTGTTGAACGAGACTTCATTCAGAGGGGGTTGAATCCCCCTCTGAATGAAGTCTCGTTCAAAAAAGATCTTTGCTTATTAATCATGATAGGAGGGAGTATTACTTTAACTATTTAATTTTCTAAAAAGTAAATAACGAAAGGGAAGGGATACGAGTATGAAAAAAACAAGAATAATTTCCTGTCTATTATTGGTAGTAATGTTATTCACACTAACCGCTTGTGCTGGACAAGAGGCCCAATCAACAAATGGAAATTCCACTGGTAGTACAGGTGAAGAAGCTTCTTCCGCGAAGAAACGTGATGATTTAGTTATTGGTATTCAAAAGTTTTCTCCAACATTGGACACTACTAAAACAGCAGATATTATGTTACCTCAGTTTCAGATTTTTGATGGACTTGTAAGAGACTACAACGGGGAGATAGTACCTGCGCTTGCAAAAAGTTGGGTATTTGCTGATGACGCTAAATCCATTACTTTCAAGTTACGACCCAGCACCAAGTTCCATAACGGAGATCCTATTACGGCTGAAGATGTAGTATTTTCAATCAATAGAGCAGCAGCATCTCCATTTGTAACTATAATGGCTTCTGCGATCGATAAAGCCGAAAAAATTGATGAACAGACTGTATTGGTAAATTTCAAGTATCCATATGGACCAGGATTAAAATATTTTACTACTACCGCTCTTTATATTATGAATAAAAAAGCTATTGAAGCTGATGAAGATGGATACGGTAAGAATCCAGTGGGATCGGGGCCATATGTACTTAAAGAGTGGATACCTGGTGAAAAAATAGTAATGGAAGCATTCAGCGGCTATTATGCCGGTGAGCCTGCAATTAAAAAGATTACTTATATACAGATTCCTGACCCCAGTACTCTTCTTATTGCATTAGAGAAGGGTGAAATTGATATCATTGATAGTAATACCCCTGAAGAAGCACGTCAATCACTTATCGATAACAAGAAGCTTCAATATGCAGAGTGTGATTCAAATGCGTTCTTAAATATTATGTTTAACAACACAAAAGGACCATTTGCAGACAAGCGAGTAAGGGAAGCAGTTAGCTATGCAGTTGACAGGCAGGAGCTAATAGATGGAGCTAAGAATGGAATGGCTGCACCATTAGAGGCAGCGCTTCTGACATCATGTCCTGAGTATCCGGTTGACTTCAAAGCCAATCCATATGACCTTGAAAAGGCAAAGGCATTGCTTACAGAGGCAGGATATCCTGATGGTTTTACCGTAAAGATGAAGACTATCGATTCTCCCACATATTCTAAGCCTACAGAAATCATTCAGGCACAGTTGAAGAAAATAGGAATAAATATTGAAATAGAAATCATGGAACGTGGCAAGTATATGGACGACGTCACAAATAAGGGCGATTTTGATATCACATTCTGGGCAATAGTAGCTAAGGTTCCCGATGCTGATTTTTGCCAGTATTCCTTCTTCCACAGCGAAAACCTTAAAGGCAAAGGAAATTACATGGGGATCAATAATCCGGAATTGGACAAACTCCTAAGTGAAGGGAGAGCTTGTCTGGATCTTGAGAAAAGGAAAGAAATATATGCTAAAGCTTGCGAAATCATAAAGGAAGAAACAATGCTTGTTCCATTGTTTATGGCTAAAAGAACATTAGCGGCTAATACAAATTTAACAGGGTTGGAATTAAGGCCTGATAATCTGCGTAGATATATTTACGCAGATTGGAAATAATTAACAAGAACTGATGCAAAAATGTTGCAGGCATTTCTATGCCTGCAACATGTTAGGAGGCAAAATGTTTAGGTATATTTTGAAGAGGTTATTCTTAATGATACCGGTAATGGTGGGAATATCTTTTATCTTATTCTCTATTTTAAATTTAACTCCGGGTGATCCTGCCAGGCTCATGCTTGGTGAAGGCGCAACGGAAGAAGCTGTTGCAATGTTAAGAGAAGAGATGGGATTGAACGAAAACTTCTTTATCAGATATGGCAAATATGTTCTCGGGATATGCAAGGGTGACTTTGGCATCTCTTATGTATCCAAGGCTCCCACTTCTCAAGAGATACTGGTTCGTTTCCCAGTTACTGTAAAACTGGCATTATGCGGTATCTCATTTGCGATAATTCTGGGAATTCCGATAGGAATTATATCGGCTGTGAGGCAGTATACGATAATAGATACAGTTAGCTTGATCACAACATTAGTATTAACATCAATGCCGGGATTTTGGCTTGGATTAATGCTTATATTAATATTTTCACTAAAGCTGGATTTAATGCCTACTACAGGAGCTGACACATGGATACATTTTATACTGCCTACAATAACATTGTCTTCCATAACCCTTGCTACACTGATAAGAATGACACGCTCAACCATGCTAGAGGTGATAAGGCAAGATTATATAAGGACAGCTAAATCAAAAGGGGCTTCTGAAAAAAGGATAATATTTAAGCATGCATTAAGAAATGCGTTGCTGCCAGTTGTTACAGTAATAGGTATAAACTTTGGAATTTTATTGGGCGGAGCTGTAATTACAGAGAGCGTTTTTGCAATAAATGGCCTAGGAACATTAGTTGTAGAAGCGGTAAAAATGAAGGATGCACCGGTAGTTATAGGTGCAGTGCTGCTAATTGCTTTTGTTGGTGGTCTTGTTAACCTATTGGTCGACATTTTATATACCTATATTGACCCTAGGGTTAAGACACAGTTTTCGAAAGGGTAGGTGGCTATGGAGGTTAATTTTGAAAAGGGAGTAAATTTTAAAAACATTAAAAAACGCAGCCAACTTAAAGCAATATGGTTTAGGTTTAGCAAGAATAAACTCGCAATGTTCGGCTTGATCCTATTTGCTATAACGATTATTTTTACTGTTGGGGCACCAGTGTTTATAAGTTATGATGCTGCAATTGAGCAGAACATCTCAAAAAAGCTAATATCCCCGGGAAAAGAATACATATTCGGGACAGATATGTATGGGAGGGACATGTTTGCCAGAGTGATTTATGGCGGAAGGATATCGTTGTTAGTCGGTTTATCAACGGTAATCATTTCATTGTTCTTTGGCTCGTTAATTGGGTCTTTGGCAGCTTATTACGGTGGCAGGATTGATAATATCCTGATGCGTATTATGGATGTTTTTTTGGCAATCCCAAGCATTTTGATGGCAATAGCTGTTGTTGCGGCACTTGGACAAGGCATTGTAAACATTTTAATTGCGATGAGCATGTCAAGGATACCACAGTTTGCCCGCATAGTGAGATCGGCAATATTGTCGATCAAGGGGCAAGAATTTATAGAAGCAGCAAAAGCCTGTGGAACAAGTGATGCAAGAATAATTGCAAGGCATATTTTACCCAATGCTATCGGACCTATTGTTGTACAAGCTTCATTAAATGTTGCTGGTGCAATTTTAGGTATAGCGGGTTTGAGTTTCGTTGGTTTGGGAATCACTCCGCCTACTCCTGAATGGGGATCATTGTTATCTGGTGCGCGCAGCCAAATGAGATATTATCCATATTTGGTTACAATACCCGGGCTAGCTATTATGGTAGCTGTCTTATCACTCAACTTGATAGGCGACGGCTTAAGGGATGCATTAGATCCAAGATTGAAAAATTAGCTTGAATTGGAGAAAAGTTATGGATAAATTGTTGGAAATAAAAGATTTGAATGTCACATATAAAACTGATGAGGCTTTGATTTATGCAGTTAACGGCCTCAATTTAGCTTTAAATAAAGGTGAAACATTGGGAGTTGTTGGAGAAACCGGAGCTGGTAAAACAACAACAGCTTTAAGCATTATGAGACTGTTGCCTGATAAGGTAGGGAGAATTACTAGAGGTTCAATATACCTGGATGGAATGGAGATAACAAAAAAAACTGAAGCTGATATGAGGCTCATAAGAGGGAATACGGTTTCAATGATTTTTCAGGACCCGATGACCAGTTTGAATCCAACAATGACTATTGGCAGTCAAATTGCAGAAGTATTGCAATTGCACAACAACAATAATAAAGAAGCCATCAGCGACAGAGTCAACGAGATATTAAAGCTTGTAGGCATTTCCCCCGAAAGGCAAAATGATTACCCCCACCAGTTTTCAGGCGGGATGAAGCAGAGAGTGGTGATCGCCATCGCATTGGCATGCGAGCCCAAGCTTTTATTGGCTGATGAGCCTACTACAGCTTTGGATGTCACTATCCAAGCCCAGGTCCTGCAAATGATGCGTGAGCTTAAGCGCGAATTAAACACCTCGATGATACTTATCACTCATGATTTGGGCGTTGTTGCTCAGACCTGCGACAAGGTGGCAATCATGTATGCGGGTGAGATCGTAGAGAATGGAATGATTGAAGATATCTTTGAAGGTGCTGCCCACCATCCGTACACGGAAGGGCTATTCGGTTCGATACCCGATTTAACAAAATCTACAAGGCGATTGAACCCTATTGACGGGCTGATGCCTGATCCTACCAACCTTCCATCAGGATGTGCATTTCATCCGAGATGCCCTAAGTGCATGGATATTTGCAAGACTGAAAAGGCAGAGCCTGTGTTGATCGGCTCACATGAGATTAAGTGCCATTTTGTACGGAATTCCAATCAGTAGTAAACAAAAGGAAGGATACAAAAAATGAATACACCTCTAATCCAAACAAAAAATTTAAAAAAATATTTTGGTACACCGAAGGGTGATTTGCATGCTGTCGATAATGTGAATATTGATATTAATAAAGGAAAGACACTTGGTGTAGTGGGAGAGTCAGGATGCGGAAAGTCTACTTTAGGACGTGTTATTCTGAGATTGCTGGAGCCCACATTCGGTGAAGTCATATATAACGGAAATGATATTATACATTTAAACCAGAAACAAATGAACAATATTCGCCAAAAAATGCAGATAATATTTCAAGATCCATATGCTTCATTGAATCCAAGAATGACTGTAAGTGAGATAATAGCTGAACCTATAAAAGTCTGCAAAATAATTAAAGATAAAGAGGAACTTAACCAGCGTGTATTTGATTTAATGAAAATAGTTGGATTAGACTACCGGTTTATAAATACCTATCCCCATGAAATGGATGGAGGAAGGCGCCAAAGGATTGGAATAGCAAGGGCACTTGCATTAAACCCCGAATTTATTGTGTGCGACGAACCGGTTTCTGCTTTAGATGTATCTATACAAGCACAAATATTAAATTTAATGATGGATTTGCAGGAAGACCATGGCTTGACGTATATGTTCATTACACACGATCTAAGTGTCGTAAAACATATAAGTGATGAAATAATGGTTATGTATTTAGGACAGTGTGTTGAAAAAGCACCATCGGAAGAGCTATTTGCTAATCCGCTGCATCCATATACCCAAGCTTTGCTGGATGCAATACCCATAGCAAGCTTAAAAGAAAGAGATAAACTAAGAAAAATAATCAAGGGAGAAGTCACCAGTCCTATCAATCCGAAGCCCGGATGCAGGTTTGCAAGCCGGTGCTTCCATGTGACGGCAGAATGTAAAAATGATGGTCTGGGATTGGTTGAAGTATCGCAAGGACATTATGTTTCTTGCATATTGCATAAATAATATTGCAAAAGATAGGAGTTTTAGAAATGAATATAACAAAGTATGAATTAGCAAAAATGACATGGAAAGAAGCAGAGCATATTTTTAAGCAGGACAAAGTTTTTCTGATACCCTTAGGGTCTATGGAAGAGCATGGACCCCAGTCTGTTTTAGGGGATTATATGGCCGCGGAAGAGGCGGCAAAAGAGATCGCCAAAAGATCGGGAGCTGTTATGGTTCCCACCATACCCTTTGGATACTCCGAATATTTCAGGGATTATCCGGGGACCATTTCATTTTCTCCAAAGACGATGTATAGAGTCATAGCAGATATTTTTGAATGCCTTATAGAGCATGGAGCAAAAAAGTTCCTGATCGTCAATGGCCATGGAGGGAATATGTCCATTATCGAAATGTTTGGCCGTGACTTAAGGCGCGAAAAGGGGGTCATGATAGCTAAGTTTGATCTGTGGCAGGTATTATCGCCCCAAATGAAAGAAGAGCTTTATGGCGAGAATGTAAGCAAGTGTATGGGCCATGGCGCGGAGCCCGTCACTTCCGTAATGAAATATTTGCGGCCCGAGGACATCAGAATGGATCTGGTGGGCGAAATGGACAAGGTATATAAATGGCAGGATTTTGAAATGGCAAGCTTAGCAAAGACGAAGGTTGCGGGAATGGAAGCCAGCATTTATTTCAATGTCAAAGATATTACAGATCAGGGATGCCTTGCCGATCCGCATTATGGCAGTGCGGAAATAGGGAAAAGGATATTTGAGCGCATGGTTGAAGTCGGCTGTGAGTTTGTAAAGCGAATAGAAAATTCCAAAATGGAAATTTAATGTGAGGTTATGAATATGTATACGATTAATAAATCTAACAGAAAAGCCAGTCAAGAGCTGATCGATGAATTCTCAAAATTCGGTGTCGCTTTGATTGCAGATTCGATGGGAAGATATGGTGCAATGAAACCATATATAAAGCCAATTGCCTATGGAAGGAAAATGAAGGGCAGGGCTGTTACAGTCCAGACATACCGTTCCGATAATCTTATGCTTCATGTTGCTTTGGGAATGGCCCAGGAGGGCGATGTGCTTGTGGTAGATGCCGGAGAAGTAACAAATGCCGGGTTATGGGGTGATCTTATGACCCAGATGGCATGCATAAAGAAAATCGGCGGCATCGTTACGGATGGAGCAGTGAGGGACAGGGAAGAGCTTATTGAATCGGGATTGCCGGTTTATTGTAAAAGCATAAGCCCGCTGGGAGGCTTTAAATCTGTCGGAGGTTCTGTCAATACGGAGATTTCATGCGGCGGAGTGGTGGTGTCGCCAGGCGATATCATCATAGGTGACGATGACGGAGTGGCAGTGATCCCTCTGGAAGAGGCAGGAGAAATTTTGGAAGCATGCAAAAAGAATCAGGCAAAGGAAGATGAGATTTCAGAAAAAATGAAGCAGGGCATAACACTTTTTGAACTGCTGGGGCTGCAGGAGCAGATAAACAAATTAGGGCTAATCATTCCGGAAGATAAAGAATAGTAAAATTAACGTGGTTGATCTATTATGCAGGGCAGGGGTGAGAATATGAAAAAGATTATATTATTTGGGAGCAAATACTGAGGCGGATGTGAACCTATGAAGGAGTTCCTTTCAAAAAACGAAATCAAGTTTGTTTACTTGGATATATCAGAGAATCTTTTTAACCTGAAAGTTTTTCTTAAATATCGGGATAGCCGGCCGGAATTTAATCAAATAAAAGAAAGCGGACGAGTGGGCATACCCTGTATAGTTGTTAATAAAGGGGAAAGAGTCTTATTTGATAAGATTGATATAGAGCAATTACGAGATCAAATATAAAAGAAGATTTATTGATATATATATAACGTGAAAAAGATTTTACAGCATAACAGCTATATAAGTTGCGGTAAATATTTTACAAAACTGTCATTCTGAACGAAACAAAGTGGAGTGAAGAATCTGGCTAAGATTCTTCGCATACGCTCAGAATGACGGCATATGCCTTTTTAAAACTACAAATGCATTTACCGCAATTATATAGAATATTTAATGCGTTATATATAGAAAGGCAGGATTATGACAAATTTATTTAAAAAAGCAGAATCTATAAAAGAGTACTGTACAAATATTCGCCATATGATACATCAAAATCCGGAAGTATCATTCAAAGAGTTTGAAACGACGGAATTGATCAAAAAAGAACTTAAAGATATGGGTATAGATGTTTTACCCTTGGATATCGCTACCGGTGTTGTAGCGGAAATAAAAGGAACAAAAAAAGGACCGGAAGCCGTAACTGCTTTGCGTGCGGATATAGATGCTTTGCAGATGGAAGACTTAAGCGGCAAGCCCTATGCTTCAAAAAATCCCGGGGTTGCACATGCCTGCGGGCATGACGGGCATACTGCCATACTGCTGGGTGCGGCAAAGCTGCTCAATGAGGTGAAAGATCAGTTCTCTGGAGTGGTGAAGCTGGTATTTCAACCTGCTGAAGAAGGATTATACGGTTCTCGGGTGATCATAGACTCAGGAGCCTTGAAAAATCCTGATGCTGATGCGATCATATGCTTACACGGATGGCCCTATTTTAAGGTCGGGGAGATCGGAGCCTGGCCGGGACCTTATATGGCTTCGGCAGATAAATTCCTGATAAAGATCATAGGCCAAAGCGGACACGGAGCACGCCCTTATAAAGCAGTCAATCCTATAATGGCGGCAGCCAGTGCCATCAATGCTATTCCTAATATTGTTTCCAATGAGATCGTTACTGCAAAGCAGGCGGTGGTGACGGTATGCACGATACATGCAGGGATGGCGTTTAATGTGATACCTGATTCGGTGGAATTCGGAGGTACTGTACGCTGTCTTGATCCTGAGGTCAGAGATGAACTTGAAGCTAAGATCAGGCGTGTAGCTGACGGGGCAGCGCAGATGTTTGGCTGTCGTGCCGAAATAGATTACCAAAGAGGAGTGCCGCCGCTGATGAATGATCCGGGATTAGCAGAGCAGGTCATCAAAGCAGGCGCAGATGCTTTGGGGAATGAAAGCATCCGTGAACTCGACGGACCTGTTATGGGCTCGGAAGATTTTTCTTATTATATTGATGCTGTTGGCAAGGGTGTATTCTATAGGCTCGGAATCGGTACCGGAGAAGACATTGAGCCGATCGCTCTGCATAACAGTAAATTTGATTTTAATGATGACGCAATTCCCTATGGAGTTGCTACGATGGTTCAGCTTATCCTCAATAGGCACAGCTAGACCTAAGCCTATTTTTTCTTGTTGGGTCGTGGAAACGGGGATGAGCTCCATGCCCATCCTCTCGACTCCAAAGAAATACCCTAATACTAGAGACCAGAGACTAGAAGCCTATTCTTCCATATATCCTAAGCTGACGGACAGCTCTTTTGCGATATCCATGACATTTTTTATTATGACGGGAATTTGCTTTTCTTTAAGCCTGTAAGAGGGTCCTGAAATGCTGATGGAAGCAATAGCCTCACCATAGCAGTCAAAAACAGGGGCTGCTATGCAGGTTACACCTTCCTCCCTTTCTTCATTGTCCAGGGCATAGCCCTGTTCTTTTATGACCTCAAGCTCTTTCATCAAATCTTCTGCAGAAGCCAAGGTATTCTGTGTATATCTTTGAAAATCGGTTTTGCTCAAAATCAAATCCTGTATCCTCTTAGGCTGATAAGCCAGAAGGATCTTTCCTCCTCCTGTACAATACAGAGGAACCTTGGCACCTAACTGAGTGAACATTTTGAGAAGCTTGGTGCTTTCGGATTGAGCTATATAAACTATTTCGCTGCCGTCCAAGATCACCAGATTGCTGGTTTCGCCCACTACTTCCCTGAGCTTATCCAAGTACGGCTGGGAGAGGTTTGCCAGCACATTTTGCCTTTTCGCCATGCCGCTTATCCGAAATAACGCAAAGCCTATCCTATATTTTTTTGTTTTTTTATCCTGCTCGATAATATTGCATTGCTTCAAGGTATTGAGAAGGTGATAGGTTGCGCTTACGCCATAATTGAGCCTGCTGCTTATTTCGGTAACACCGAGTCCGTCTTCGGACTTCGCCAGTTCTTCCATAACTTCGACAGCTTTTATGACAGAACCTATGGTCTTTGTATCCTTTTTTATAGAAGCATCCATGATGATCAACTCCAGTCGGATAGTTTTACTTATATCAAATCATATTATACCGCAAATGGCATAATAAAGCATATCGATTTTCATATTTAAATTATTCAGACATTTTTATCAATATTTTCTTATTGATTTATAGACGATACATTTTCTGAGTCAATGGTTAGCAATTCAGCAACAATGCTTAAGGTAATCATTTCACCATCGCTAATATCAGAAGTATCGATATTGCAACGCTCTTCAATATGTGGTGGAGTCATTCTGCAGATAGTTATAAAAATAAATAATATTCTATACAATTTCTGCTTGACGCAAAGTTCAAAAAGATATATATTTAATACAAATGGTCGACCGGTCGTCCGAGTTGGTATGCATCACCTTTCCTTATGCTAAATATAGAATACATACATTACAGTTAACATGAAATAGTCAGATTATATTTACTCTGGAGGGATTTTTATGGAGAATATTAGAATCGATGATTTTAAAGACTACAGCTTCTTATCAGATATAGAACATTCACCTGATGGATGTCATGCCTGTTTTGCAGTTCACAAAATGGATATGGATGAAAATAAATATCTGTCAAATCTATGGGTTTACAGTTCTAAGGATGGAAGAGTATTTCAGCTCACATCCTTGGATAGTGAAAGAAGCTTCATTTGGATGGATGATGAAACAATTCTTTTCCCGGATATAAGAAATGAAAAGGATAAAGAAAAAGTTGAAAAAGGGGAAGATTTTACCCAGTACTACCAGATAGGAATAAATGGAGGAGAAGCTCTGAAATCCTTCAGGATACCAAGGAAAGCTTCATCTATTAAGATGATAGATGAAAATACATATCTGTTTGCATCACCTTATAATGCTTTTGAAAACGAATCGTATATTCTTGATGATAATGAAAGGGACAAGGAGTTAAAAAGAAGAAAAGAAGAAAAGGACTATGAAGTTCTTGAGGAGATACCCTTCTGGTCAAATGGAAGAGGATTTATAAGCAAAAAAAGGAGCAGATTATATCTATACTGCAGGGATACTAAAAGCATAGCACCAATAACTGATGAAAATATAAGTGTTCTGGATTTCAACCTAAATGAGAAAAAAGATAAAATAGTTTTTATTGCCAATGGCTTTGAAGGGATAATGCCTCGTACAAATGATATATACCTCTATGATATAAAAAGCAAGGATATGAAAAAGCTTACAGAATCGGGTAAGCTTGAATATGAATTTGCCGGTTTTATTTCGGAGAGTAAGCTTATATTATTAGGAAGCGACCTGAAAAGGTATGGAGTTATTGAAAATAAGAAGTTTTATATAGTCGATTTAAATGAATGTAAGATAAAATGCATCACTCCTGAGCTTGATAAAAGTATTTGGAATTCTGTGGGTTCTGATTGCAGATATGGAAGCTCCGCGAGCATGAAGGTTATAGATGGGCATCTTTATTTCATCACTACAGAAGTGGACAGTTCTTATCTTAACAGCATAGATGAAAATGGAGTTATTAAAAGAATTATCGGAAAGAAAGGTTCTGTTGATGCATACAGCATAAATAATAGTGAATCTCTCTTTATCGGAATGAGAGATTTGGGACTTCAAGAGCTTTACAAGCTTGAAGGGGAAAATGAAGTCAGGATAACCGGTTTTAATGCTTGGGTTCATGATAAAAGAAGCATTGCGCCCTTAGAAAAAATAAGTGTTGAAACAGCCCCGGGTGTTGTTATTCATGGATGGGTAATCAAGCCCGTTGATTTCGTCGAGGGTAAAAAGTACCCTGCAATACTGGACATACATGGAGGGCCAAAGACTGTCTATGGAGAAGTTTTCTTCCATGAGATGCAGTACTGGGCAAACCATGGATATGCTGTATTTATCTGTAATCCAAGGGGAAGTGACGGAAGAGGAAATGATTTTGCAGATTTAAGATGCAAATATGGGACAATAGATTATGAGGATATAATGAAGTTTACAGATGCGGTTCTGGAGAAGTACTCATTTATTGATAGCGAAAGGATAGGCGTTACCGGAGGTTCATATGGCGGATTTATGACGAATTGGATAATTGGCCATACCGACAGATTCAAGGCGGCAGCTTCCCAAAGGAGCATATCCAACTGGATATCAAAGTTTTGTACAACAGATATAGGCTATTTCTTTGTAGATGACCAGCAGGGAGCAACACCTTGGAACAATGAAGAGAAGCTATGGTGGCATTCACCATTGAGGTATGCTGATAAGGTAAAAACTCCTACCCTTTTTATTCACTCAGATGAGGACTACAGATGCTGGCTGGCGGAGGGAATTCAGATGTTTACAGCCCTGAAGTATCACGGTGTTGCTGCAAGGCTTTGCATGTTCAGGGGTGAAAACCATGAATTGAGCAGAAGCGGTAAGCCAAAGCATAGGCTGAGAAGGTTAAAGGAGATGACCGACTGGTTCGACAAGTATTTAAAATAGATAAATTTTAAATACTCATAAATTTTTGTAAAAATAAATAATATTCTATATAATTTCTGCTTGACGCAAAGTTCAAAAAGATATATATTTATTACAATTGGTCGACCGGTCGTCCAATAGGATAAATTGAGAAGATACAGCATAAGAATTCCGAGATGCTTCCAGCATCAATCAAGTTTTTTCTGGTTTTGCATAATCATAAAGAAAGGAATGAACATAATTATGCACTATGTTATTTTGCTAGCAGTACTATTTGCAGGATTTATAATTTTTAGGACTATTACATTTAAGACACATACTACAAATAATAATCAAGACAATTATGTTATAAAAACAAATTCTCAGGAATCAATAAAGCATTTAAGCGATGCCATCAAGATTAAAACTGTATCAAACATTAATTACGAAGAATTAGATTATAAGCCTTTTGAGGATTTTATAGAATTTTTAAAGAGTACATATACCAATATCCATAACTCTATGGAATTTAAGAGAATAAATAATTATGGCCTTGTTTATAAATGGAACGGAAAAGATAAGGATAAAAAACCGTTGCTGTTTTTAGGTCATTACGATGTAGTGCCTGTTGAGCAAGGAACGGAAGATGATTGGGAATATGGTCCTTTTTCCGGTGAGATAGCGGAAAACAAAATATGGGGCAGAGGTTCTTTAGATATAAAGAGTCAGATAATAGCCTTAATGGAGACGGCGGAAAAGCTGATAGAAGAAGGATATGTACCGGAAAGAGATATATATTTTGCATTTGGCAATGATGAAGAGGTCGGCGGGAAAACTGGAGCCTTAAAAATATCAGAATACTTTGAAATAAACAAAATATTTTTTGAGGCTGTTTATGACGAATGCGGATTTGTAGCTATAGGTGCAATTAAGGGTGTTGATTGCCAAATAGCACAGATAGGTATTGCAGAGAAAGGATATTGCAATATTAAAATTAAATCCGCATCTAGCGGCGGACATGCGGCTATGCCTCCACAAAACACTGCGTTAGGTGTTATTGCTAAAGCTATATGCAAAATTGAAAAGAATCCTATGCCCGCTTATTTATGTTCGCCGGTAGCGAATATGATAAAAAATATAGGCGGAGAAAAGGGTTTTATATTCAAAATGCTTGTTGCAAATATGTGGCTTTTTAAACCATTGATAATTAAGATACTGGCTAACTCACCAAATGATAATGCAATGATTAGAACTACTATTGCAAACACAATGTGTAAGGCAAGCGATGCTCCTAATGTTTTGCCGCAGAGCGCTGAGGCAGTCATGAATGCAAGGCTTTTGCCAGGCGATAATAGTCAAAAGCTTATTGATCATATTAAAAATCTGGTAAAGGATTATGATATTGAGGTTGAACCCTTGAGCATTAGAGAACCTTCTGAAATATCTCCAATAGATACAAAAGGGTATAAAAAGCTGGAGAATACGATAAAAGAAATATTTCCCAATATCATAATAACTCCTTATCTGGTGGTAGGAGGAAGCGATTCAAGAAAATACTATAATGTATGCAAAAATATTTACAGGTTTACTCCTTTTATAGTCAATGATGAAGAAATGAAGGCTTTTCATAATACGAATGAAAGAATAACTATAGAGAATTTCAACAGAATGATTGACTTTTATAAGAAATTTATTGTTGATTTTGACAAGTAGACTAATAAATACATAGCTGCAGAAGGGAACATAGCAAATGAACATTAATAGAAAATTAAAAGAGCTTGCGAAGGTCATAGTTAAAAAAGGCGTTGTACTTGCTGAAGGTGAAATACTTGTGATCCAGGCATCGGTAGAAGCAGCATATTTTTCTCGTATAGTAGCAGAGACGGCTTTTGAGGAAGGTGCAAGTGAAGTTTATACAGAGTGGTTCGATGATGAAATGGACAAGCTCAGATATAAAAATGAAAGCATTGAGTCATTAACAAAAACTTATCCGTGGTCAGGTAGAACTCTTCTGGAATATGCTAAGAAAGGCTGCTGCTTCGTAAAAATAAACACTCCTGATCCGGATGTATTTTCTGAGATTTCGGCAAGCATCATTAGTGAAAATTTTAAAGCCAAGCGGAAAATTGATGAAGAAACAAATTCTATGAAAATGAACGGCACTTGTAAATGGACTTCCTTGGCCATACCATCTAAAAAATGGGCTGAAAAGGTGTCCCCGGAATTAGATGAGAATGAAGCCTTTGAAAAATTGTGGGACATGTTTTTTGACATTTGCCGGATTGATGAAACAAATTCAGTAGAAAATTGGGATATCCATACACAAAACCTTACCGGCAAAGCTAACTATCTTACAGCCAAAAAGCTGATCAAATTGTATTTTAAGAATGATATAGGAACCGATTTAGTGGTTGAGCTTGCTAAAAATCACTTATGGGTGGGAGGAACTTTGCCGAGCAAATCCGGTATATCATTTGTACCTAACATTCCTACTGAAGAAGTCGCAACAGCACCATATAAAACCGGGGCTGATGGAGTTTTAGTGAGTACTAAACCATTGTGCCATAACGGACAATTAATAGATAAATTCAAATTAGTATTTAAAAATGGTAAAGTTGTTGATTTTGAAGCTGAAGTGGGATATGAGCATCTTAAGCATATCATAGAGACTGATGAGAATTCATGCTATTTGGGAGAAGTTGCGCTAGTTCCATTTGATTCACCCATATCCAATAAAAATATATTGTTTTACAATACGCTTTTTGACGAAAATGCAAGCTGCCATTTTGCTTTGGGAAGAGGGTATCCGGTTGTTATAAAAAATAATAGTATAATGACCGATGAAGAAATAGCAGAAACCGGATTAAACATCAGCTCTCTGATACATGTAGATTTCATGGTCGGCTCTAAAGATTTGGATGTTATTGGATACGATGAGAATAACAATGCAATACAGATATTTAAAAATGGTAATTGGGCGTTTTAGTACACATTTAATAATTTTGCATGGCGATTTTTTATAATGCATAGGAAAGCATAGATCTCCTCAATATGAACCTTCCCTTATATGACTTTCTTATAAGGAATAGCTTGCAAATATAATATTGCTTAATAAGATATATATTACAAAATTATTAGCAAATAAACTGAATAATAGTGTACATATTCATAATTATTTATTAGTGTTCTATCTGGGTAAGCAGTAAATTATTTTGATATATACATTATATTCTCTTCATGTTACATAGTAATTTTTAAAATGCAGGTTTGTCTTATTAAGTGATTTATATGTATAAATATATTAAAAAACGAAAGAGAGGTAAATCAAGTTGGCAAAGAGAGGAATAAGCTTATTATTAGTACTAATGTTGGTTATGTCAATTGTAGCAGTTGGTTGTGGGAAAAATGAAGTTCCCCAGAGCACTAATGAAAATGTTGCTAAAGAACCTGAAAAACCTAGTGAACCTCAATATGGCGGAGTAATGAAAATAGCTCTTGAGAACAATGTTAAGAATTTGGACCCATTGTATATTGATAGTACAACAGCTGAGCAGGTTATGTGCCAAGTAGGTGAGACATTAATAGAAACTAACTCGGATTGCAGTGAGTATTTGCCATGTTTAGCCACATCATGGGAAATAAGTGAAGATGGGTTAGAGTATAAATTTAAAATAAGAGAAAACGTATATTTCCATGAAGGAAAATATCAGAATGGAAGGCTTATGACCCCGGAAGATGTTGCATATTCCATAAACAGATCAAAGGGTTATTTCTGCAATTATTTATGGATGCTGGATAGAATGGAAGTTACCGGCGAGGATGAGGCTACAGCATATTTGACACAGCGTGATGCTACTTTCTTATATCAGTTATCTCACAGCTCAACTTCTATAGTACCTAAAGAAGAAGTAGAAGGATGGGGCAAAGATTTTACTACGCACTTAGTATCAACAGGCCCATTTGTGTTAAAAGAACATTTAACCGACCAGAAATCAGTGCTGGTTAGAAATGAAAAATATTGGGGAGAAAAGCCATATCTTGATGGTATAGAGTTTGTTATAATACCTGATCAGGCTCAAGCCATAAATGCTCTTAGAACCGGAGAAATTGATTTAGTTTTTAATGTTATGGGAGAGTCAACAAAATTAGTTAAAGGTGATTCCAATTTGACTTTGATGCAATCACCTGCATTTAGAGTAAGAGACGTAGGCTTTAATATGGAAGATGAAATATTAGATGATATCAGAGTAAGAAAAGCTCTTTTGATGGGAACAGATTATCAGCAATTAGCTGCTGGGACATATCTGTATGGAGAAGGTATAGCAGCATGCTTGCCTTTACCTAAAAAGTCATGGGCATACGATGAAGCATTTGAAAATTTAATTCCGAAATTCAGCCCCGAAGAAGGAAAGAAGCTATTGGCTGAAGCAGGATATCCTAATGGATTTAAGGTTGAAGTGATGTGCAAAGGTGACGCCATGTCCATGAGATCACTTACAATTTTGCAGCAGCAATGGAAGCAGAATCTTAATGTAGATTTGCAAATCAATACTGTGGAAGCAACAACTTATATGGATAGTCTTATTAAGGGTACAGTTCAAATGTGGTCAGGTGCACAAACCTCTACATCCGATCCTGCTACTTCAATAGGATATCAGTTCAATACAGCAAAATTGCATTCAAATTATAATGCATGGTGCTATAGCAATCCGGAAGTGGACAAGCTAATAACTAAAGGTGTCGAAGAGCTTGACAGAGAAAAACGTATTGAAATATATAAGGAAATAATGGAGAAAACTACCCCGGAATGCGTAGGCATTTTCTTTGGAAATGATAATGTATCTTGGGGCGTAAGCAATAAACTTCATGGAGTTGTACAAGAAAATAAATCAGTAATAACTATATCAGGAAATGGGATAAACATTTGGAAAGAAAAGTAATCTGGAGGGGGAATATGGTTACAAATGGCCAAAGTGATTTTTAAGAGATTATTACAAGCAATACCAACATTGTTAGTTGTAGTCACTATTACTTTCATATTGACCAGAATGATACCTGGTGACCCTATTACTGCAATGGTCGGCGAACAAGCCGACCCGGCAGTAATAGAGGAGATAAGACAGAAATTAGGCTTGAATGATTCTTATTTAGTGCAATATGTCAGATATTTAAAGGATATATTGAAAGGTGATTTTGGAAGATCATACTACTATAATGTTCCCACATTAGACGTTATAGCAGACAGATTGCCAAATACTTTAATACTAGCATTAATGAGCAGTCTAATAGCTATAGTCGTAGGTGTTATGCTGGGAGTGATCTCATCTATCAAACAATATAGTCTATGGGACTATTTATTTACCTTTTTATCTTTATTAGGCATATCATTACCTGTATTTTGGTTGGGTTTGATGCTTGTATTGGTGTTTAGTGTTAATCTAGGCTGGTTACCTACTCTGGGTATGGGGTCACTGGAGAATGGGTTATGGGATTATATAAGTCATATAATACTACCATGTACATGTCTTGCATTAATTCCGATGGCTAGCTTTGCAAGAACTACACGTGCAAGTATGATAGAAACATTTAACAATGATTCTATTCGTGCCTTGAGGGCTAGGGGCATATCAGAGAAGTCCGTTGTGCTGAAGCATGCTTTGAAAAATGCTCTGCCTCCTATTGTTACTGTAATAGGAATGAGGATTGCCGGAATATTTGCAGGAGCTGTACTGACTGAAAATATATTTGCCTGGCCGGGAATGGGCACGATGATTTCAAATGCTATTGAAAATAGAGATTATACATTGATTCAGGCAGCAGTTCTAATTGTTGCTATATCTTTCGTAGGCATTAATCTTTTAGTGGATATAATCTATATGATCATTAATCCAAAAGTAGCACTTGATGGCAAATAAAAAGGGAGCATGAATGATGGAAAATTATAATAAATCAGATGATGTTCAGAGCGGAGGCACAATTACAACAGAGGCTGAAATTGCTCTCTTGAAAAGAGAAAGAAAAGTTAATAATGCTTGGAATAAATTTCGCAGAAATAAAGCTGCTGTTGTAGGCTTGGTTATTATTGCTATAATGATTTTTATGGCAATTGCGGCTCCTATAATTGCACCTCATGATCCAAATTATATTGATTTCACAAAAATATTTTTGGAACCTGGCACAGAGGGACATTTGTTAGGTACAGATGAATTTGGCAGAGATTTATTGAGCAGAATCATTTATGGTGCAAGAGTTTCGGTTGTCGTTGCTCTTGGCAGCACAATTGTTGGTGGATTTATAGGAATATTAATAGGATTGATTTCAGGATACATGGGAGGAATAGTAGATAGTATATTGATGAGAATAGTTGACGCAATGTTTGCATTTCCCTTTATCCTGCTGTCAATCATACTTGTCACTATATTGGGCTCCGGTTTATTTAATGTAATACTTGCCATAGGTATAACTGCCATACCAAGCTATGCGCGAATCGTTAGAGGACAAGTTATCATATTTAAAAATGAAGAATATTGTAACGCTGAAAGAGTATTAGGGGCTTCTAATAGCAGGATATTGTTAAGTCATATAGTTCCAAACTTACTATCTCAAGTCATTGTTTATGCAACACTTGACTTTGCAAATGCAATAATATCAGAAGCCGGTTTAAGCTTTTTAGGATTAGGAATACTTACACCTACGCCTTCGTGGGGAAATATATTGAGAGATGGCAAATCATGCTTAAGTACATATCCGCATGTTGCAACTATTGCAGGACTATTTATCTTTGTCGCTGTTATAGGCATCAACTTATTTGGTGATGGTATAAGGGATGTAATGGATCCCAAAATGAAGAAATAGAGAATATAAGGAGTAGCTTAACTATGAATAAAGAATTGCTTACTGTTAAAAATCTGAAGACGTATTTTTATTTAGCTAGCGGCGTTGCAAAAGCAGTTGATGGTGTAAGCTTTTCATTAAAAAATGGTCAGATATTAGGAATAATTGGAGAATCAGGCTCAGGAAAAAGCGTTACAGCATCTTCGATAATTAGATTATTACCAAATAAGGTTGGGAAAATAGTTGACGGAGAGATAACATTTGAAGGCAGAGATATCTTGGCATTAAATAAAAAAGAGCTGCTTGAGCTCAGAGGCAGAGAGATTTCAACCATTTTTCAAGATCCTATGACTTCTTTAGACCCTGTGTTTAAAATTAAAGATCAGATGATTGAAATGATTAGAGCACATAGAAATATAAGTGAAAAAGAAGCATTTAAAATATGTATTAATGCATTAGGAGAGGTTGGTATACCAGAACCTGAAAAGAGAATAAATTCATATCCTCATGAATTATCCGGAGGAATGTGTCAAAGAGTCATCATAGCGATGGCATTATGCTGTAAACCCAAAATGATTATAGCTGATGAACCGACGACAGCATTAGATGTAACTATACAGGCACAAGTTTTAGATTTATTGAAAACACTGCAAAAAAAATCTAATACGGCAATTTTATTGATAACACATGACCTCGGTGTTATATGGGAGATGTGTCATGATGTTATGGTAATGTATGCGGGTTGTACAGTTGAACAAGCATCAGCCAAAGACCTTTATTCATCTCCATTTCATCCTTATACATGGGGATTGTTGGATTCTATGCCATCACTGGCAGTTGAATCAAAACAAAAGCTGGTTACTATACCTGGCGCACCGCCGGACCTAAGATTAACCGGAAAGGGATGTAACTTCTATAATAGATGTAAGTACGCAGCAGACATATGTACTAGAGAGGTACCTAAGCTGTCTGAGATATCAGATGGACATTTTGTTGCATGTCATCGTCAAAATAAAGAAAATAAATTAGTGAGGGAAATGAGTTAATGGAACAGCATAATGAAAAAAAAGCAATAATGAAAATAAATAAATTGTGCAAAGAATTTCATATAAAGTCTGGCAAATTTATGAGAAGCTCTCAAATACTTTATGCTTTAAATGATATTTCTCTTGACGTGTATGAAGGAGAAACATTAGGTATAATCGGTGAATCAGGCTGCGGTAAATCTACACTGGGCAGATGTATAGTACGCCTGCATAAGCCTACATCAGGGGAGATCATCTATAATGATGAAGATATCAGCAAGCTCAAAGGAAATGATTCTAAGAGAATATGCAAAGATATTCAAATGATTTTTCAGGATCCTTTCTCATCCTTAAATCCAAGAAAAACAGCCGGGCAATTGATAGCTGAACCAATGATAATTCATAAAATGGGGCTGAGCAAAAAAGAGAGAAATGATAAAGTAATAAAATTAATGAGAGAAGTAGGGCTGGACGTACAGCATTTTTATAGATTTCCCCATGAATTTTCAGGTGGGCAGAGGCAGCGTGTGAATATTGCCAGAGCCCTGGCACTGGATTCTAAAATTATTGTTTGTGATGAGCCGGTATCTGCACTTGATGTATCAATACAGGCACAAGTTCTGAATTTATTAAATGAATTACAATCGCAGCGAAACTTAACATATATATTTATTTCCCACGATTTAGGAGTTATAAAACATATCAGTGACAGAATTGTCATTATGTATTTAGGGAAAATAGTAGAATTGTGCAATGCGAAAGATATTTACGATGTTCCAATGCATCCATATACCCAGGCATTATTATCGGCAATCCCTCCTAAAAATCCCTTTGAAAATAAAAAGAGAATAATGCTAGAGGGCGAAATACCAAGCCCGATTGGGATGAGAAAATATTGCCCGTTATCGTCACGCTGTCCAAAGGTTATGGATAAATGCAGGAATAATATGCCTGAGCTAAAAAAAGTAGATAAAAATCACCAGGTAGCATGTTTTTTATATGATTAGTTTTAAATAATTTAGTATTGTTAAAAAAAGGAGAGATTACATATGGCAACAATATTAGCGACAACAACAATAGATTTAAGCAAAGAACAAAAAAGAAAATTATTTAATGAGATAAATACTGCGATAGTAAAAACATTTCCCACACCTTCAATCTTGTTCAGAGATATTGATGAAGAAGATTGCACAGGCATGTGTAAAAATCAAATACAAATAGCTGTATGTGTGCCCCCGTATGTGCAAATAGAAAGAAGAAGAAAATTAGTTAAGGATATAGATGACATAAAGCTTAAAGTAAAAGATTATTTGGGAGATGTAAATATAATAGTGACATTCATCTACCATGATGACGAAGCTTGCGGAGTTGACGGAGTGCTTCGTGCAGATGCTAAGGCAGCAGCTAATAAATAGATATTACAAAATTTTTAATAAAGTATATGAGAGGTGCATTATTATGGCAACAATTATGTCAATAACTTCATTAGATTTAACACATGAAAAAAAGGTAGAGCTGATAAGTGAATTGGAAAAATCCTTAGGAGAAATATATACCAGTGCGTTAGCAATAACATTTCAAGAGGTGGAACAAGAATTTTGCACAGAGATGGCTAAAGACCAAACTACATTTTTTGTTTGTGTTCCGCCGCAAATTTCAATAGAAAAGAAAAGAAAAACCATAGAGATTATAAATAATACAATGCTGAAGGTTGTAGGCTATAAAGGTAAATTAAAGGTAATAGTGTTATTCCACTATCATACTGAGGAATCAGTGGGTAAAGACGGAGAACTGCTTATAGATATGATAAAATAAAAATGAGAGGTGTATTATTATGGTAACTGTACTAGGAATTGCTTCATTAGATTTGACAAAAACACAGCAAAAGGGATTAGTTAAAGAGTTAGGTAAAACAGTTGATGCAGTATTTGACAAGAATACATTTATGTTAAGAAATTTACCCCATGAAAACTGTGCAGGCATAGCTAAGGATCAAATAACATTTTTTATAAGTGTTGACGAAGATATAAATATAGATACTAAACGAAATATTGTTAAAAGCCTTAATGAAACAATGGTAAAAGCAATAGGCTATAAAGGCGATAAGAAAGTCATTGCAATATTTAGATATCGTGATGATTTAGGATATAGCGAAAACGGAAAATTAATTGCCGACATAAAATAAGTCTTTATACAGGAGGAAGCTATGAGCTCTAATGAACCTAAAGTAAAGGATAATGAGTTGTTTAATAAGGTAAGAAAAGCTATATATCATAGAGGGCTATGGTTGGGATTTATTGTAAAGGTGGCCCAGGAAAAGGGATATGATTGGGAGGATATGTGCAGGAAAGCCGTAAGGCAGTGCGGGTGCTTTCAAGGTAATGAGGGTAAAGAAAAGATGAAAAATACAGAGAGCTTACTGTGCTTTGCCAATTGTTTTTTTCCTGAAGAAACACAAAATATGTTTGATATGGAAGTCAAGAGATTTGATGAAGAAGAAATATGTTTTGAATTTGGCTATTGCCCTTTAGTACAAGCATGGACTGATTTGGGATTTGAAGGTGAGACATTAAGCGCTCTTTGCGATATAGCTATGGAAGGGGACCGGGGTATAGCAGGGCAATTTGACCGATTTGAATTCAAGCTTGGAAAGACTATTGCACAAGGACATCCGGTGTGCGAAGTTAAATTCCTAAAGAAATAAGAAGAAGCTGTTAGGAGGAAATATGCAACAAAGAGAAATTGGCAAGTCCGGTATAAAAGCTTCAGTAGTAGGTTTAGGTACATTTGCTATGGGCGGCGGTAAATGGTGGGGAGAACAAAGTGTTGACGATGCTATTGAAACCATAATAAAGTCCGTAGATGAAGGTATAAATATTTTAGATACCGCACCTATATATGGACTCGGACAAAGCGAACAAATAGTCGGGCTTGCTTTAAAACATATACCTAGAGATAAAATAATTGTCTCTACAAAATGCGGTCACTGGTGGAGCGATGCCAGGGGGTCATATGTAGGAACACAATTCTATGATACACCGATGTGGAGAGCTGTTGATAGATCTACGATCCGTAAAGAGTTAGAGAGAAGCTTAATCAGATTGAATACTGATTACATAGATATATACTATGTGCATGCTCAAGCCAGAGAACCGGTTTTAACACCTATAGAAGAAACAATGAGCTGTCTGATGGAGCTGAAAAAAGAAGGCAAGATAAGGGCAATAGGCGCATCAAATACCAAATTATATCATCTTGAAGAGTATGTCAAATATGGGCAATTAGATATTATTCAAGAAAAATATACTATGCTGAATCGTAATATTGAAGAGACTCATGTTCCGTTTTGTATAAAGAACAATATAAGTATACAAACATATTCTCCCCTTGAGAACGGATTATTAACAGGAAGGTTTAGTAAAGACACACCGTTAAAAGAGGGAGAGTTCAGGACTAAAAATCCATTGTTTGCCCAAGAAAAAATAGTAAAAATATGTGAAATGTTGGACAATTGGAAGGATTTATGTCATAAATATAATTGTCCCCTATCTAATTTAGCTATTGCATGGACTAATGCACAGCCCGGAATAACTAATGTGCTTTGTGGGGCTAGAAATCCTAAATATGTTAAGGAAAATGCGGCTGGCGGCAATATAGTTTTAGAAGAAGAAGACATCAAAAGATTGAACAAAGATGTAGAAAAATACACAGTTTAGCATGTACAAAGCCTTTCTGGTAAACTTTTGGAGAAGCGGATTGCAGTATAAGGCAATTGGACAAATGGTTGACCGGTCGTCTATTAAGAGGAGGAAAAGAAATATGGTAAAGGAATTCCATGATGTTTCCAGCATCAAAGGAAACCTAAAAGAGTTTGTTGTTAACTATATCCGAGAGCAGATTTTTCAAAGCAGGGGGCTTCGCCCCGGTGATCGGATAAACGAAAGAGAACTGTCCAGAACATTGGATATAAGCAGAGCTCCAATACGGGAAGCCTTAAAAGAATTGGAAGAACAGGGATTGGTCAGTTCTATTCAATATAAAGGCTGGTTTGTCACAGAATATCATGAAGAAGCATTTTGGGAGATTACTAAACTTCGAACTCTCCTGGAGTATACTGTCCTTGAAAAAGTAATAGCTATGGGAGGACCAAGCCCAGAAGAGATAAGCCATCTTGAGTTATTAAACCGGGAGCTGCAGGAGATAGTGGATGATCCTGACTTAGGGGACAATAAGCTGTTTATATTCTGTGATAAAGAAATGGAATTCCATATGTATTTATGTTCTCTGGCAAAAGATCACTGCTTCTGGACCCAAAAAATCCATAGAAACCTCTCTTATCAGATACGATGTTCTTTCGAAATATGTTTGCACCATGTAGAACAGTTGAAGGATAGTATTGTGTCCCACGATGTAGTTATCCAATGCCTGAAAAGAAAAGATCTGGCTAATTTGCGTCAAGAGATGTTCCGCAAGCTTCAAAAGAGAGATATCACTTCTTTGGAAAGTTAAGATGGAAAGCCAAAGAGCATTTATAGCTGATATGTTGGTTGCCAATGGATAAGCTAGTTGTTATTCAACTAGCTTATCCATTGGGCTTAATGAGCTATATAACAAACCATGGTTAATAAATTTAACAATAAGACAGGAGGAACAAACTATGATCAAGATAGATCTCACCAATAAACTTGCCCTGGTGACCGGTGCCGCAGGAGGACTTGGGAGACAGATTTCCATTGATTTGGCCGAATGTGGTGCTGATGTAATTCTCTCAGTCAACAATTCAATTGATGAAGCTGAGAAAATTGCTGAGGATATAAAGAAAATAGGACGAAAAGCTATTGTAGTTCATGGAAATATTGCCTGCTCTAAAGCAGTAAGGAAAATGGTCAAGGAGGCTCTGGACTATTTCGATCGCCCTGTGGATGTTTTGGTCAATAATGCAGGTTACTATAAGGAGTACGGACATATTACAGAAGTTACTGACGAAATAATTGACAAAACAATAGATACAAATCTTAAAGGAGCCTTTTATATGTGCAGAGAGGTAAGCAAGGCTATGGCTTCTGCCGGTATAAAAGGACGCATAATAAACATTAGCTCAGGCGCAGGCCACAGCGGCAGGACAAATCATGCTCATTATTGTGCTTCTAAGGGAGGATTGCTTATGCTGACCAAAGCCATTGCTCTCGATCTGGCTCCCATGGGTATCAATGTCAACTCAATATCTGTTGGCTTTGTTGATGTGAGTCGTTTTGACGAGGGTGATTTGCTTGCGGTAAAAAGAGATATACTCCCTCGTATATTGCTGCGTAAACCTGGTAAACCCAGTGACATTTCCAACATGGTCTGCTACTTGGCATCAGACTGTGCCGAATGGATCACAGGCAGTGATTTTCGCATAGACGGCGGTGAATCTGCCGGACGAGTTCCTTATGAATATTGATCACTATATATAGCTTGTTTTAAAATGTTGTTTTGATTGATATAAGAGTGCATTGTGAAGAGGCTTAGAGTTTGTTAGCGAAGTATAGGATCAGTTGCGTCAACTGTTTGAGCCGAAGCGAGTTTTGACGCAACCCTATACAAGCTTACAAAGTCTTAGCTTCGGAGCTTTGGCAATCGTTATCAGTCAAAACAACAGATATTTAGAAGCTACTAAAAGGAGGTTTTCAAATGAAAGTTAAAGGGATGGAATCCAAGCTGCTTGCCAGCGTTGATCCAGATCTCTTGATGAAACATACAGAATATATTTCATCCTTCGACAGAGAATCCGGAAGCGAGGGCGAATGGCAAGCCGCAAGATATTTTGAAGAAGTGATGACTGGCTATGGATTGGATGTGCACGTTAAATCTATTGAGAACCTTATCAGTCTTCCAATCTCTGCTGAAATCACATTGGATGATGGGCGCAAGGTGCCTTGCATAACACAGAGCTACGCTGTTTCTACCGAACCCGGAGGTCTGAAGGGAAAAGCAGTCTTTTACCCTGAGTGCCCTGATGTAAAAGGCAAAATAGCAATACTCAAGGGTCTGGCCTCTCCTTCGGCCTGCTATAACTTAGAACGCATGGGTGCCCTGGGACTCATATTTATAAACGGAGGAGATTATCCGCATAACATGGCAATCAGTCCAATATGGGGCATGCCTGTTCCGGAGACCATAGAACTATTGGGTAAGATTCCTGTTGTATCCGTAACCAAAAAAAATGGAGAACTGCTGCTAAATTACATTGCAGATGAATCTAAAGAGATTCTGATTGAATCTGAAGTACAAGCAGAATTTAAGCAGGTTCCCCTTTGCATAGCAGACCTGAAAGCAGCTATGCCAACAAATAGATATATCCTATTTAACGGACATGTGGATTCCTGGCATAAAGGAGCAACAGACAATGCAACAGCAAACGCTGCCATATTGGAAATAGCCAGAGTTTTGAAGGATTACAGGGACAAGCTCAAAATCAACGTTCGCTTTGTATGGTGGTCAGGACACAGCAATGGACGATACAGCGGAAGCAACTGGTATGCCGACCATAACTGGGAGGATATCCACGAAAATGCTGTTTTGAACGTTAATATAGACGCCATTGGAGCCGGAGGATCGACCAGCTATCGCACTGTTGACTCATCTGCCCAATGCTTCCGCCTTGGATATGAAGTTATAAAAGAGATGACGGGACAAGAACCAAGCTACTCCCGAATCCAGCGAAACGGAGATCAGTCATTTTGGGGTCATGGTGTTCCTTCACTCTTTCAAATACTTTCGCTCCAACCTGAGTCTGCTCAGGGAAAAGATACTTTTGTCCCGGGGCTGCCCTGGTATTGGCATACAACCGAAGATAAGTTTGAATATGTAGGAAAAGAAGAATTAACACTGGATACTAAGATATATCTGGCTTCAATTTGGCGCTTTGTCAGTCAGGCTGCTCTTCCCTTCTGCTTTACTGACTTAGGTCAAGAAATATTGACTAATCTGGAGGATTGGCAGAAGGCAGCCGGTGAGGCATTTGACTTATCTCCATTGAAAGAAGAAGCTGCAGCGCTAAACCAAATGCTTCCTGGCCTGGATGGGGAAATTTCCCGCATAAACAAAATGGAGAACCTGTCTGAAGCTGATAAAGAGAATGCTGATAATATTAATGACTGTATAATGTCCTTGAACAGGATTTTAATCCCTGTCCATTATTGCAGTAAAAGTCTCTTTGAGACGGATCTTGCGTTACCGATGAAGCCTTTTCCCGGATTAACAGATCTGGAGAAGCTTACTGCCATGAATCGTAACAGTCTGGAGTTTAAAATGCTGGAGCGTCAGCTCATACGGGAAAGAAACAGGATATTCCACTCTTTCAAAGAAGCTGTTGCCTTAATTAAAGCATGCAATAATAGGAGTAATCTATCATAAAGGGGGTGTCCTGCATGACTTCAGAAATCCTTCAAAAGTCTTTGGACTTGAAAGAATATATTGTTCAGGTAAAGCGCAGGATTCACAGACAACCTGAGTTAGAAATGCAAGAGTTTGCTACAACAGCTTTTGTGAAGTCTGAATTGAATAATATGGGAGTGGAAATAGCACCTCTCAATTTAGATGTGGGTGTGGTAGGAATTATAAAAGGGCAAAAAAAAGGAAAAGAAATTGTTACAGCTCTTCGTGCAGATATAGATGCTCTTCCAATCCAGGAGATGACGGATATATCAGATAAATCTACTGTTTCCGGAGTTATGCATGCCTGCGGGCATGATTGCCACACAGCTATGCTGCTGGGAGCAGCTAAATTGCTTATGTCACTAAGAGAGCACTTTTCAGGAACAGTAAAACTCATATTTCAACCGGCCGAAGAAAGCTTAAATGGTTCCACGTACATGATAAATCATGGAGCCTTGGAGAATCCGAAGGTTGATTATATTTTAGGCATTCATGGAGAGTCTACATATGAAGTTGGCGAAATAGCCTTGCGAGAGGAAGCGTATATGGCTTCAACTGATTTTTTTACAGTTAAAATTACCGGTATGAGCGGGCATGGAGCCTATCCTCATCGTGTTGGCTGTGATTCTATTTTGGCGGCTTCAAATTGTGTAATGGCTATTCAGAGTATCATTACCAGACAAATCGATGCTTTAGACAGTGTGGTGATATCAATATGTGAGATCCATGGAGGTACGGCTAAGAATATCATTCCGGAAACAGTTGAGTTCTCGGGGACCGTCAGATGTCAGGATAAACACATAAGAAATACCATGGAAAAGCGGATCAACGATATTATCCAAGGAATCGCTTCCACTTACAAGTGCGAAGCTGAATTAGAATATTATTATGGAGTTCCGCCTCTGATTAATTCACCGGAAGTCACGGAAATTGTACGTAAAAGTGCAGAAAAAATAGTTGGTCCGGCTAAGGTAAGGCAAATTGAAGTTCCTGCAATGGGATCTGAGGACTTTTCCAGATACTTAGAGGTTGTGCCGACGGGAGTGTTCGCACGATTGGGAATACGCCGTCCTGAGATGAGCGTTCCAATTTTTCATAACGACTATTTTGTCTTCCCTGAAGAAGCGCTTCCTTATGGAATGGCTTTATTTGTTCAGTTTGTCCTTGATGTAAACCAGTAAAGCTTATTAAAATAAATTTTATATTTAAAGAAAGCAGCCTAAGAGGATAAAAGTAGATAGAAATAATCAATATTAATAAAGCAAGCTTCAAGAAAGAAAATGGTGCTCCTGATATGACGTCAAATCATAGCTCAGGAGCACCATAAAATATTTATATAATAATTAGACTACTTTGTTCGTCATAATTTTCAAGATCGCACCGTCCATATCCTTCATTCCCTCACTGGACAATACACCTAGGTTTTTAATAGTATCTTCCACATCATCTCCGACAATGCCGTCGAGTTTAGATATTACTACACCATTGACGGCAAGATATGCCTGAATAACAGCTTCGCTTGCTGCAGTAGACAGCTTATAGGCACAGCCGCCCTTTGCTCCGTCGCATACCATTCCCGATATAGCGCCTACCATATTATTTATAGCGCCTACCACCTGATCATAACCTCCGCCCAGGAGCCATGCAATAGAAGCGGATGCCCCGATTCCGGCCGCTACACTGCAGCCGCATACGGGAGACAGCTTGCCTGTATATTCTTTTATATAGGCAGTTACTAAATGGCTTAGCGCCAATGCTCTGGCAAGCTTCTCGTCATCATAGCCCAAATACCTGCAAACCACCGTAGGGGGTATTATTGCCGTAATTCCATGGTTGCCGCTGCCCGCACTGCTCATGACGGGCAAATTGATACCGGCCATTCTTGCATCGCATGCAGCTGATGTCAATATTCTTACCTGATTTACAATATCATCCCGCAATATTCCCTTTTGCAGCAATTGGCTCATTCCTGCACCAAGTCCTATTTTGCCTTCCAAGCCTTTATTGGCCATGTTGATATTCAGCTCTACGCCCTCTAATAAAAACTTGATATCCTCAAATGAAGAGTTTTCTACAAAATCCATGATCTCTCTAATGCTTACACTTATTAAGGAAGCTTTGTTGCCGCTAAAGCCTTCATTAAAAGAGCATTTTTTATCCTCTGCATTATAGATTATTTTACCGTTAGCCTCCAAATAAACAATATTTGTATGGCCGTCCTTCACAATACAGCAGGCCTCGCCTTTATCGGTCTTGATCTTTGCTTCTATAAAGAAATTGCCCTGATTATCAGCAACTTCAAGGCCTATTTTATTCTTGCTGACCAAGCTTCTGGCTTCATCTATGCAGCAATCGTTAACATTTTTGAAAAGCTCTAATCCTAACTTCGGGTCCGCACATATAACAGATAAGGCCACAGCGAAAACAATGCCCTTTTCCTTTGTGCCCGGTATGCCTACCCTCATACCATTTTTGTATATATTAGGGCTGAGTTTGACATTGATCGCTTCAATATTCCCTTTTATTTCTTTATAGGCTGTTGACACTGCCAAAGCAACCGCAACCGGCTCAGTACAGCCTCGAGCAGGCTTCACTTGCTGCTTTAAAATATTTAAAATATCCTCTCTGCTCAAGCATAAAACTCCCTTCAATCAATTATTGACATGACAATTATCTATACATGACTTCTATCTGCAATTATTGTGCCAACTCAAAGGAACATATTATTTTTCTTCATTATTAATAGCTGAAAAAAATAATATATGCCTATTTGCTGACATCAAATGGCAAACCATAAAAAGCATATGGGTTAACCGGCTGTGCTATTTTGATGCAGCTTGGCTTTGTGAAAGCTCTAGGCCTTGCAGCATCAGCAAGGAGAAGCAGTCAGAGCAATGGATCATATATTGTGCCTATACAATAATACATTTATATAAAAAAAGTTTATAATTGATTCCGGGTCTTATCCAAGCCGATAATTTATGTATTTCTATTCGTAAATTTTCATATTTGAAAAAAGTATTATCATAAATGAAAATTTAACTAAGATCAATATGCTTTTACTAAAGGTATAACATATGGATCATCTGATCTTATGAGCTATAGACCAAGGAAAAGAAATAGAAATATGTTACATATATACCGTTAAATGTTTTTCATATTTGCAATTTGTATGTTCTACTACTAAGTTTAATAAAGATTTAATCATTTAACAACCACAAATTTTGGAAGAGCCATCCAAATATGGCTCTTATTTTTGTTATTTATTAGACAATGTGGAACTTTACAATCTTTTTATCGTGGCATGAATATTGCATTATATAAAAATCGAATTTGTTACTCAATAAAAAAATACAAAAAAATTGAGGAGGAAGAAGAATGTTAAACAAAAAAAGTAAATCCATCATTGCTTTATTACTCGTCGCTTTAATGTGTTTCGCTGCTGTTGGCTGCGGCTCACCTGCCAGCAAGGAGCCGGCCGAAGCATCTGACGGAACAGCAGCACCCGCCTCCGGTCTAAGACCTGAAGGTGTGCCGAAAGACTTCCCCAACAAAGAAATTGAATGGATTTATGCTTTTGGTCCTGGATCACCAATGGATGCTTATTTCAGAATCTTAGCAGACAAAATCCAAAAGACAGAAGGCTGGAAGCACGGCTTCGTAGTTACTTATAAAGAAGGAGCCAGCGGAAGAATCGGGTGGAATGCATTTGCTCAGGCCAAACCCGATGGATATACACTTGGATTCGCTCCCAGTGCTATGTTGATATCCGCCGTTTCAGAAGACGTGTCCTACGGTGCCGACAAGATGAGCTATATCATCAATACTATGTCTGACCCCGGTGCTATAGGTGTTGCAGCTGGTTCTCAATATAAGTCATTAAAAGATCTGGTTGAAGCTGCTAAAGCAAATCCTGGCAAAGTAACTGTCGGTGTTACATCTACAATCGGACAAGAAGGCTTGACTGTAAAGCTTATAGAAAAAGCTTCAGGTGCTAAATTCAACATGGTTGCTTTCGACGGTGAAGCTGAAATATTTGCCGCAGTTATAGGAAAACACTTGGATGCTTTCTGCCTCAATATCTCCGATGCTACTACTTTCATCGAAGAAAAACAGGTTGAAATACTTGCTACAGGTGATGACGAACGTTCACAATTCCTGCCGGATGTACCAACATATAAAGAATCAGGCTATGACGTTACACAGCTTAACATGAGAGGAATCGGCGGACCTGCAGGTATCCCTGAGCCCATAAGACAATACCTTGAAAACTGCTTCATAGCTGCTGCAAATGATCCTGAAGTAAAAGCAAAAGCTGCTGAAATGAAAATCCCCGTTGATACTTTGACTGGTGCTGAATTGCAGACTATGTTTACTTCTATCGCTGACACTTATAAGAAGCTTTATGAAGAAGATCCCTGGAACTAACAACATAAGCAGTAACTTAATTTAATAAATCAATGTGATTCAAGGGGTGGATAACGCCCCTCGAATCATAAATAAGTAAATGTGCAGGTGGTGCGCTAATGGATAATAAAACTACAAAAAAATCCTTTGATTTCAATTATTTATCGGTCGTACTGATCTATATATGGGCTTTTGCATTTTTAATGTGGACTCCTAAAATAAAGGATCCGGGCTCAAGACTCTTTCCTGTAATGATAAGTATTTTTGCAATGGTACTGGCAACGATCCTACTGCTGAAAACTTATTTTAAATGGGGCAAACAAGAAGAAATCAGCTTTGCCGGCGGTAAAATGGCTCTGCTTATGGCAGTATTCCTTGTTGTATATGTTGCAGCAATAGAAGTTGTTGGTTTTTACTTGGCTACACCCTTTTATCTCTATCTTACTATGCGGGTACTGGGACAGAAAAATAAGAAGCTCATGCTTGCTATTTCTGTGCTTATGTCTTTGGGAGTATTTCTATTCTTTGATATGCTCTTGGGCATGGAGATACCGGAAGGCTTGCTGCTTCCCATGTTTCTAGGATAATTTTCTTTAACGAGGAGTGTAACGTATGGATTTTTTTCAATATGCTTTGGAGGCATGTACCCTGACAAATTTATTGTGGCTGACCATAGGCGCTCTTATCGGTTCCATCCTGGGTGCGCTGCCCGGAATGTCTGCCGATACAGGTATAGCCATTTTCTTACCTTTGACATTTAATCTTGAGCCGGTAACAGGACTTATAACTTTAGGCGCCATATATGTAACAGGCTCTTATGGTGGAAATATTACTGCGGTATTGATAAATACCCCCGGAACTTCAGATTCTCTGTTTATGACCCTTGACGGATATCCTATGACGGTGCAGGGCAAAGGCTTAAGGGCAATAGGCATCACGACCTTCAGTGCATTTATAGGAGGAATGATAGGATCTATTGCATTGCTCTTTATTGCACCTCCCCTTGCTCAGATAGCAATAAAATTCGGTCCCTGGGAATTGTTCCTGACAACTCTTATGGGATTGATCATCATATTAGGCTTGGTAAAAGGCGGTATGCTTAAAGGCTTAATAAGCGCTTCATTAGGTTTTCTGTGCACCATGATAGGAATGGACGGAATAACCGGCTTAAGCCGATTGAACTTCGGAATAAGACCAATATATGACGAAATGCCTTTACTGCCTGTTGTATTGGGTATGTTTGCTGTTTCCCAAGTGCTTGCGCTGGCAGGAGACAAAACTGAAACTATTTCTATTGATAAATCTGCAATCAAGGGTAGTCCCTTCTTATCGATGAAGGATCATCTATCCATGTTGTTCAATAATATAAGATCCTCAATAATAGGAACCATCGTTGGTATTATCCCTGGAGCAGGGACGACTGTTGCGGCAGGCATAAGCTATAACCTTGCAAGAAAAGGTGATCCCCATCCGGAAACCTTCGGTAAGGGAAATGACCAGGGCCTGGCAACAGTATCTGCAGCCAACAATGCTGTGGTTGGCGGCTCTTTGGTACCGCTTTTGACTTTAGGAATTCCCGGCAACGGAACCTCCGCTCTTTTCTTAGGAGGCCTGTTGATTCACGGTTTGGCTCCGGGAACACAATTATTTAACAGAAACCCTCAAACAGTTTATGGATTGTTCTTTGGCTTGATAGTCGCACAGTTTTTCATTTTGCTCATCGGCTTATTTGGAGCCCCTATTTATGCCAAAGTAACTAAAGTACCTACAAATATTTTGATACCCATAGTAGGCTCCTTATGCATACTGGGTGCCTATACTTATAGGAATTTGGCCTTTGACAACTTCTTGATCATATTCTTCGGTGTCATCGGCTACTACATGACCAAGGCCAATATACCTATGGCACCCTTTGTACTGGCATTTGTACTGGGCAAAAATACAGAGATACATTTCCGCAGGACTATGCTGCTGACCGGCGGAAACCTGAGCACAGTGGCCTTTACACCTTTGGCGATTGCCTTGCTGGCTGTAGATTTGATATTCTTGATTTCACCTTTCTGGGGAGAGATTAAGGGATTGATCAAAAAAGACAAAGGAGCAGCCGGCTGCTAATATATAAACTTTTACAACTGTGGAAAGGAGTACAGATATGAATAAGATGACAAAAAAAGAGAGAGTTATCGCGGCAATAAACAAGAAAGAAGTTGACAGAGTACCCTTCAGCATTTGGTATCACATACCTCAAGTGGATCAGGACCCTGTTCAGCTGGCAGAGGTTCAAATTGAACAAGCTCACTGCTATGACTTGGATTTCATCAAAATGATGCCTTTCGGCAATTATGGCGCACATGACTATGGACTTAGCTGCACTTTCTTCTGCACTGAGACACAGCCTGTTTTAGAAAGAAAGTTTGCCATTGATGATGTAAAAGAGTGGACAGAGCTTGAGCCATTGCCGGGATATTTCGGCTCTCACGGCAAGCAATTGATGCTTGCCAGACAGCTTCAAAAACAGCTCAAGGGAGAAGAAATACCATACGTGCAGACTATTTTCAGCCCTCTTACTACTGCAAAAAAACTGGCCGGCCCTCGTGTTTTTGAAGATATGAGGTCCCATCCGGAATATTTGCACCAGGCATTGGCTGCCATCACTGAGACTACGATAAATTTTGTTAAGCTCAACATTGAGGCAGGCGTGGCAGGATTCTTCTTCGCAACCCAATGTGCAAATAAAGAATGGGTTACTGAGGCTGAATACGATGAATTCGGTGTAAAATATGACCTTCAGGTGATCAATGCCTATAAGGATATCACCTACTTTAATATTGCACATATCCATGGAGACAACACTATGTTTGAAAAGGTTGCAAGCTATCCGTGCAATTGCATAAACTGGCATGACAGATGGGTAAGCCCGAGCATGCCGGAGGCTAGAAAAATATCCGACAAATGCTTCCTTGGCGGCATAAATGAAAAGTGGCTGTCAAAGGCAAAGCCTGAGGAAGTTAGAGAGCATATCAGAGAAGCCGTATTGGCAGCAGGCCGTACAGGCCTGATGGTTACACCTGGCTGTGTAGCAGAGCTTAGCACGCCGGCAGTCAATTTCTATGCAGCAAGAACAGCTGTTGAAGGCCTGTAGGAGATTTGATTTAATTAATATATTTTTCCGGTATCCATAGGAAGCTCCCGATAACAGCTTTTGGTACGACACATAACACCGGGAGTTTCTGATGGACCGGAGCATTATAATTTGCTTGTAAAAAGGAGTTGGTAGCCTCATGGACGATGGCAGTTGGATACAGATTATCCTTCTGGTATTGTTAACTATTGGTGCAGCGTATTGTGCCGCTTCAGAAATAGCTTATGCGTCATTAAATAAGATCCGATTAAAAAATTATGCTGATAATGGGGATAAGCGTGCAAAGACTGCGATGTATATTTCGAATAATTTCGATAAAGCACTGACCACTATTCTCATCGGCAATAATATTACACATATTGGATTCGCATCGCTGGCAACCTTGATTTCAACTCAGTTATGGGGTATGGGATCAGTTAAATATACCACTATTGTTTCTACTATTGTAGTGTTTCTTATTAGCGAGATGATTCCCAAAAGCTATGGAAAAGCAAACAACCTAAAGTTTGCTCTTGCTGTATCAGGTTCATTATGCGCTTTGATGAAAATATTCTCACCGGTTGCCTATTTTTTTACATTGGTGAGCCGGAGCATATCAAAGCTTTTTCCTGAAAAGCAGGAACCAGCCATTACCGAAGAGGAGTTTTACGATATTATCGAGACCGCCGACGAAGAAGGTATACTGGATAGAGGCAAGCAGGATTTGGTTAATTCTGCATTGGATTTCGATGATATCACAGTCGGTGATATTTTCACCTCCAGGGAAGATATTGTGGCATTGGATATAGATTCCACACAGGAAGAAATCCTGGAAAAGATAAAAACTCAGAAATATTCCCGTTTACCCGTTTATCGGGGTACTATAGACAATATTATAGGCATCCTTCAAGTTAGAAAATTTCTTAAGCTCTACATCAAGCATGATGTGTTTGAGATTCAGGATCTGCTTTTAGAGCCTCATTTTATAAAGAGGAAAGAGCCCATCGATGATATGCTCAAAAGAATGAGCAGCAAAAAATTTCACATGTCCATTGTCGTCGATGACAGCGGTAAAACTCTTGGGCTTGTCACTGTAGAAGATATTTTAGAAGAGCTTGTTGGTGAGATATGGGATGAAGACGATGTCGTAAATGATGAATTTCTCAAGCTGGGAGGAGAGCGCTATGAAATAAGCGGTGACCTCACAGTGTCGGAAGTCTTTGAACGCATCGGACTTCAATGCGGGGATAATGAAATCGGGGCTTTGAGCATAAGCCAATGGGCACGGGAGCATTTTGATTGTGAACCCTGTGAAGGGCATAGCTTTCGCGATAAAAACCTTGAAGTATCTGTTTTGCATAGTGACAGCGGAAGGATTACGAAGGTGATTCTGAAGCTGCTGGAGTGAAAAATGCGGACATTATTTACTTTACTACAATGTGAAATAGGAGTTGGTTTTATATTATGGACAGTTGGCCCTATATAGGCATTGTTCTTTTAATCATGCTTTCTGCTTTTTTTTCCGGGTCGGAAATTGCTTTTGCCTCGGTGAACAAAGCAAGATTAAAAAAGGCATCCCAATCTGGAAAATCCAGTGCGAAGATTGCCTTATACATTACCGAGCATTTTGAAGATGCTTTATCGACAATACTGATCGGCAATAACCTTGTAAATATTGCCGCATCTTCTATCTCTACAGTAATAGCCATTGGCTTGATGGGAGAATCAGGGACTGTTGCTGCAACTTTGATCATGACAGTCGTAATATTGACCTTTGGAGAAATAACTCCTAAAATCATAGCCAAACAGCAATGCAATAAATTTGTGCTGCTGGCATCCTACCCATTGCGCTTTCTAATGGTGATCATGAAGCCTGTTATCGCCGTTGTAGTATGGATTGTGAACCTGATCTCAAAGCTATGGGAAAAGGATGGGCAAAAGGAACCGTCGGTAACAGAAGAGGAACTGGTCTCTATCATTGAAAGCATCGAGGATGACGGTATAATCGATAAGGATAGAAGCGAGCTGCTGCAATCGGCTTTGGAATTCTCGGATATATCGGTGGAGGAAATACTGACACCCAGGACGGACATGATTGCTATTGATATTGACGATGACATGGATACTATAGTCGATATTGCATTAAACTCACCTTACTCAAGGATTCCCGTCTACGAAGATACTATAGACAATATTATCGGTGTTTTATACCTTGGCCGCTTTTTAAAAAAACTGGTGGATGAAGAACCGGTTAATATACGCTCCATGCTTATTGAAGCTTGCTTTGTCCACAAGACGATGAAACTTCCTGCTATCTTTGCTGAGCTTAAGCGCCGCAGGCTCCAGCTGGCAATCGTCACTGACGAATACGGCGGAACCATGGGATGCATCACTATGGAGGATGTGCTCGAGCAGCTGGTAGGAGATATATGGGATGAGACGGATGAGATCATTAACGAATTTGTCATCCTCGGAGAAAACACCTATGAGGTGAGTGGTGATTTAACGATTCGTGATTTTTTTGAATATGTAGATATAGATGACCGTGACTTTGAAAGCGAATATAGCACGGTGGGCGGTTGGACCATAGAAATGCTCAATGGATTGCCGAATACAGGCGATACTTTTAGATACAAGAACCTGACAATAAAGGTTATAGAGTTGGATGGCATGCGTATTACAAGGCTTTCCGTAGTTGTTGCACCGGAAGCTGATGAGGACTAGCCATGTAGGAAATCAAGGGAGCCTGCCCCGGCAGAAAATAAAAATATAAGAATTTAGCAAATGAAGTATTTGCATGAAATGGAGGAATTGTACATGAAACCTATAGAGAGGATAGAAGCTTTATTAGCTGGCAAGAAACTGGACACACCTGCGATCAACCTGTGGAAGCATTTTCCGCCTTATGATGAGGATCCGAAAGAGCTTGTGAAAAAAACCATACAGTTCCAAGAGAGATTCAACTGGGATTTTGTAAAGGTTACCTATCAAGGTTTATATTCAATCCAGGATTGGGGCTCAAAAATTCAGTGGCCTGAAAGAGACTGTCAATGGCCTAACACTTGCTCAAAGGTTGGTGTAGTAACCGATTTCTCGATTAAAAAAGCCGAGGACTGGAAGAACCTAAAGGTGCTGCCTATGGATCAAGGCTCAATGGCAGATTCCATTCTCGCTGCAAAAGAGATTGTAAAGAGATTCAAGGGTGAAGCTCCTGTAGTCGTTACAGTATTTAATCCCTTGACCACTGCAGTAAAGATGTGCGGAGACAAGATGTTCATTCACATGAGACAGCATCCTGAGCTCTTCAAAAAAGGCTTGGAAGTTATCACACAAACCACTGTCAACTATGTCAAGGAGTTGGTCAAAAACGGAGCAGACGGACTATTCTTCGCCAGCCAATTGGGAACCTATGACAGGATGAGCGTCAAAGAATACGAAGAATTCGGACGCCCCTATGATTTGCAGATATTAGATGCTGTGAAGAACAATACCTGGTTCAACATAATGCATATGCATGGTGCTGCACCTATGTTTGAAATAATGGAAAAATATCCTGTACAAGCTGTCAATTGGCACGACAGGTTGGTAGATTTAAGCTTAAAAGACGGCAGAAGCAAGACGGACAAAATTTTAATCGGCGGCGTGGACGAGTTCAAGGTGCTTAATGACGCCAATGAAGAAGAACTTTTGGCTCATCTTAAGGATGCATTAGATCAGGTTGAAGATAAGAAGCTTATCTTAGGCCCCGGATGCTGCGTTCCCCTATATGTCAATGAAGATAGATTTGAAGTTGCAAAGAGGCTTCTTGAAAAAGCAGCCCGATAAAAATTAGTATAGGAGTTTCTGACTAAGTTAGCAGCGGTTAGCTATCGTGCAGAGCGGTAACCCGGAGAAAGAATTTATTCTGCGAAGAAGGAAAACATCAAAGACACTGTAAAAGTTGTTGCGATTAGGATTTTTGGATGCAAGTGGTAAAATCCGGCACAAGCACTTAGCAGATATATTGATTGTATAGGACAGCTTGATGTTCTATACAATCAATTATATAGGACATAAAACTATAAGGTATTCCTACATGCTATATATTCCAAAATGAGACTTCTTTTAGATATCAGAACAGCAGAGACAATGATGATCATAATAAGATGAACCTTGGAAGATATTATAAAAATAAGAAATACCAGTGGTATAGGAGGATTGGGAATATGAATTTGGCGGATAATGCCAGGCATGATAAAGACTTTAAAACTGCTGAGAAATGGGCCATTATTGGAGTTGTCGGTAATCTGGTATTGACAGCATTCAAGGCATTTGCAGGGATTGTAGGAGGCAGCAGCGCTATGGTAGCGGACGCTATGCACTCAGCTTCTGATATTATAGCCTCAGCCGTAGTATATGTAAGCTTAAAAATTGCAAAAAAACCTGCCGATGAGGAACATCCCTTTGGACATGGAAAAGCAGAAGCCATATCGGCTGCAATTGTAGGATTGATGCTTATAGCTGCAGGTATCCAAATACTAAGAACTGCTTATGCTTCAATATCCAGCGGTTCTCTGCATGCTCCGGGGATAATTGCCCTATATGCAGCTATTACTTCAATAGTTGTAAAGGAAGGCATGTACAGGGTCACTTATAGCGTAGGCAAGAGAATAAATAGCCCGTCAACTATCGCTAATGCCTTAGACCATAGGTCTGATGCTTTCTCTTCCATAGCAACCTTCGTCGGAATAGGCGGTGCTATATTAGGCTATCCCATAATGGACCCAATAGCCGGCGGACTGGTAGCCTTGTTTATATTAAAGATGGGCTACGATATAGTTGTTGATGCAACAAATCAAATTATGGACAAGTCCCCTGAAAAGGAAAAGGTAGGATTGATAAAGGAAGCCGTATTAAATACACCGGGAGTTGAGAGCGCTCATGGCATTCGCATGAGACAGAGCGGCCCGTTCTATTTAATAGATCTGGACATATGCGTAGATAAGGGCGTCAGCCTTGATGAAGCCCATAAGATAGGCGATATAGCAAGGGACAATGTTTATAAGGCATTGGATAAAGTATATGAGGTAAGGGTTCACATAGATCCCCACCAATAAATTTTATGCAATATATTTATCAAATATTGGTAGCAATCTAGTTAAGGAAAGCAGGTGGAGATAAAATGCTTACAAAGGAAGCATATGAAAATTATATTTTGATATTAAAGAGTGAATTGATAGAGGCTTTAGGCTGTACTGAGCCTATAGCAATCGCCTATGCGGCAGCCAAGGCAAAGGCGGTTTTAGGCAAGCAGCCGGAGAGAATGGAAGTTGGATGCAGCGGAAATATCGTAAAGAATGTGAAGGGCGTTGTAGTGCCAAATACAGGCGGCCTCATAGGTATTGCGGCGGCTGCCGTTGCAGGAGTAGTTGGAGGAGACCCGGACAGGGGGCTTCAGGTATTAGAAAGCGTTAAGACTGAGGACCATAATGAGATAAGAAAGCTGCTGAAGGAAGACTATTGTTCCGTATATCATCTTCAGGGGGTAGAAAACCTTTATATTGCAGCCAAGGTTTTTTCAGAAGGCGAATCAGCAGAGGTTTACATCAAAGATTCCCATACCAATATAATCAAAATAGTTAAGAATGGGGAAATCATTTACGAAAATAAAGAAGGCGCTCAGAGCGATTCGGCACCGATTGGAGATAGAACCCTTCTTAATATAAAAGACATTATAGAATTTGCGGATACTGTAGATTTAGGGGAATTGCGCGGCCTTCTTGCAAATCAGGTTAAGATGAATACGGCGATTTCAGAAGAAGGCTTAAAAAACAACTATGGTGTCAGCGTAGGCAAGACGCTTTTAAAATACTACGGCGATGATATTAAGATAAGGGCTAAAGCTAAGGCTGCAGCGGGAAGCGATGCCAGAATGAGCGGCTGCTCTCTCCCTGTTGTCATCAACTCAGGCAGCGGAAATCAAGGTATAACTGCATCCATTCCGGTAATCGAGTATGCAAAAGAGCTGAAGGTCGGCGAGGAAAAGCTCTTTAGAGCATTGATAGTGAGCAATCTCACAGCCATTCACCAAAAGGAATTGATAGGGAAGCTTTCGGCTTATTGCGGTGCTGTAAGCGCTGCGGCAGGAAGCGGAGCCGGTATAACTTATCTTCACGGGGGAGGCTACGAAGAAATTTCCAGAACGATTATAAACACTATAGCCAATGTGGGCGGTATGGTGTGCGACGGAGCCAAGCCTTCCTGTGCCGCAAAGATTGCTTCTGCTGTAGATGCCGCAATCCTCGCTCATCAGCTCAGCTCCCAGGGCAATGCCTTTAAAGAGGGAGAAGGCTTGGTTAAAAATGGAGTTGAAGCCACTATCGAGAGCATCGGAAGATTAGGTAAAAAAGGCATGGAAAGCACTGATATTGAAATAATCGATATCATGCTCAACAAATAAGCAGGATAAGACAGACAAAATTCGACAAAATACGTAAAAAGGTATATACTTATATATATACTATATTATATAGTCTTTATGCGTATTAGAACAGAGCAATAAACGCTGCAGCAGCAGTTCTACTTTGGGTTGAGGAGGTTTTTTTGTATGTCCTACTTAAAGCTTATAGATGATAAAATTCAATCTTTGGCCGAGTCTCTATCATCCATACTGAATGTGGAAACTACGGTGGTAGACAGCAGTCTTTTGAGAATTGCAGGCACAGGAGATTTTTATCACCGCATCAACGAAAGCAGTCCGGAAAATTCATTGTTTGCCAAGGTATTGAAAAACGGCAAGCCTGAATTCAACATATATGAAAAAGATAATGCCGTATGTCGTTCCTGCAGCTATGGGGACACATGCAAAGAGCGCAAAAGCATGATCTATCCCATTAAAGTTGAAGAAGAAAATATTGGGGTGGTGTGCTTTGCCTCCTTCAACCAAATACAGGATCAACTGATGCTCAGTAAAAAAGAAGAATATATGGAAATGCTGAAACATTTTGCCGAGAGCATTGAAAAAGAAATAATCAGCATAAAAATGATAAATAAGCTTAATATGGGTATAGCCGAGATAAATGGTGTAATTAATTCCATAAACAGATGCATAATTATTTTAAACAAAGAACAGAGAATAATTCACATCAATTCCAAAGCCATAAGAATACTCAATATCAATTTTTCAGCCAGCAAGATCATCAACAGGAAGATAAGCGACATAATAAAAAACTTCAAGGTTGAAGACACAAACAACAAGGAATTGGTAGGAAACTGGACAATTGAGAACAGGATATTAAAGGTACTCTATAAAGTAAATTATATTATACTTGACAAGAAAAACATATCAACCCTTATAGACTTCGATGCTTTAGATGAAATAATCAACATAGCCGTTACTTATAACAATGATAATGTAATAACCTTTGAGAATATTGTGGGATGCAGCCAGGTCATGCAAGAGGTGATAGATAAGGCCAAAATAGCCGCTAAATCCGACTCCACAATATTTCTTTATGGTGCCAGCGGTACAGGCAAAGAGCTGTTTGCCAGATCCATCCATAATGCGAGCTTCAGGAAAGACGGCCCTTTTATAGCGATAAACTGCGCTACTTTGCCTGAAAACCTTATAGAGTCTGAACTGTTTGGTTATGAGAAGGGCTCCTTTACAGGAGCGAGCCCCAAAGGGAAAATCGGTAAATTTGAGCAGGCGAACAACGGAACATTGTTTCTCGATGAAATTGCAGACCTTCCTCTGCATCTTCAGGCAAAGCTCCTTAGAGTCCTGCAGGAAAAAAAGATAGACAGGATAGGCAGCACCACACCTACGGATATAAACGTAAGGATAATATCAGCCACTCATAAAAATCTGCAGGAGATGGTGAGAAAAAACCAGTTCAGGGAGGATCTGTATTACAGATTGAACGTCATACCCCTATCTCTGCCATCCTTGAAGGAAAGAGAAGAAGATGTGCTTTTGTGCACCGAATATATAATCAAAAAACTATGCAATAAAATGAATAAGCCTCAAAAATATATATCCAAAGATATCGAGGAAAAGTTTCTGAGCTATAGCTGGCCTGGCAATGTGAGAGAACTGGAAAATGTATTGGAATATGCCATTAATTTTTCAAATGATGATGAGATCGGCGAGGAGGACCTGCCGGAATATTTCTTAAACAATATTGCAAAGACGGAAACAAAACATGAATGTGTTGATATAGAAGCCATAGATATAAATAGCTTGAGAAGCTTGGATGAAATGACAAGAGATTATGAGAAAAAAATACTGAAAAGGCTTCTGGACTTATACGGCGATACAACGGAGGGAAAAAGGACAATAGCAAAGAAGCTTAATATGAGCATTACCACACTATATAGAAAGCTTAATGATTATTAAAATAGAATATGGAAATCCTTGACTTAAACATTTTAGAGCAGTATAATTAGAATATAGGTAAAACATTATTTACTAATAGTAAAAAGGGGTGTTTTTATGAAAACAAGAAAGCTTTTGATGATACCAGGACCAACTCCCGTTGCGAGATCAATCCAGGATCAGATGGGAAGAGAGACAGTAGCATTTGGTGATCCGGCTTTTGTGAAGGATTTCAAAGAGCTTTTGGAAGACCTGAAAGTTTTGTTCAAATGCAGCGGAGAAGCTTTTGTTGTTGCCGGCACCGGAACTATGGGCATGGAAATGGCCATTGCCAACACAACAAAGAAAGGCGACAATGTACTGATAGTATCTCACGGATTCTTCGGTGATCGCTTCATAGATCTATGCAACAGAAAAGGCTTGAATGCTGATGTGATTTCCAGCGAATGGGGAGAAACAGTACCTGTCGAAAAAATAAGAGAGAAGCTGAAAGAGAAAAAGTATGCAGCTATGACGGTTACTCATGTTGATACTTCTACAGGTGTATGCGCATCGGTTGCTGAAATAGGCAAAATGATGAAGGAATTCCCTGAGACTATCTACATAGTTGATGGAGTATGCGCTACAGCAGGAGAACCGGAATATGTGGACGAAATGGGGATCGACGTGCTTCTTACAGGCTCACAGAAAGCTTTTGGAGTGGCTCCGGGCTTGACAATGCTATGGGTAAGCCAAAAAGCTATGGATAGACGCAAGAGCTTGGGCACTATTCCCGAGTTCTATATAGATTTTGAAAAATGGCTTCCAATAATGAAGGATCCTTCCAAGTACTATGCTACCCCGGCTGTTAACTTAGTATGGGCATTGAAGGAATCTGTCAGGATCATAAAAGAAGAAGGAATAGAGAACAGATATGCAAGACATAAGAAGTATGCAGCTGCCATGCAGGATGCATTGGAGACTTTAGGATTTAAAGTGCTTGCAAAGAAAGGCTGCAGAGCAGTCACACTATCCAATCTGGTTTATCCTGAAGGAACCGATGATGCGAAATTCAGAGGACTTCTGGCAGAAGAGGGAATCATGGTGGCAGGCGGTTTAGCCGCATATGCAGGAAGAATGTTCAGACTGGGCCATATGGGCAATATTGATAAGCATGACCTTGTATCTGTAATAGCGACTATAGAAAGAGCATTGTACAGAGCAGGTATGCCTGTAGAGCTTGGTAAAGGTGTAGGAGTAGTTCAAAAGCATTTGATGGATTAGAATATATAGCAAATGAAGTTGCAGTCAAAAAACCTGCCGGTGTATTTATCGGCAGGTTTTTTGATTTGTTTCTTTATTATTCCTAGGAGCAAAACGGCCCATTGCAATTACTAGCAAGCTTATGAAAAAACCCACGAATAAAGGATCGAATTTTTCCGGCAGAAGCAATTTGCCCGCTAATACAAATATAGGCCCAAGTACCATGGAAGCAACTGCATAGCTGCTATTGACCTTTCCTTTCATGAAAAGTGCTGCACAAAGAGGAGCAAATACAGCAGCACCTCTCAAACCCATGGACATGAAACTCCATTTAAGTATCAAGGATTTTATATTTCCCGTTATGAAGACTACTGCAGACAGGAGCGTGATTATAATTGTCTTTCGTGTTACTTTTAAAAGCTTCTCGTCATTTGCAGTCTTATTTATATAATTCTTATATATGTCCTTAGTAAATATAGTGCTTATTCCTAATGAAAGGCCGGCACCAGTTCCAACGACCGTTACCAGGAGCGTTGCCAGAACAATACCGCTGAGCAAAGGGCTCATATGCCTTATAACAAATTGAGGGAATGCGGATGCGGGGCTGATGCCAGAATAATTCATTTTCATATAAAGCCCTATTATAATACCGCATAATCCTATAGGGGGTATTAAGACAGCACTTATCAATGAGCCTAGTTTTGATTCACGCAGAGTTCTGCCGGAGAGGATTGCCTGTATGTATGTTTGCGTAGATAATACGCCAAGTATTAATGAAAAACCGGCGGCTCCGTCTATCAAGAGCCCCCTGCCAAAAAGACTGAAATATGGCTGTGCCGGAAATACCTTAACATATCCAGATACACCGCCTCCATATTTGAAAGCTAAAAAACCGCCTATAATAACCGATGCGTAAAGAAGAATAAGTTTAGCCAGGCCAACAAAGCCTGTGCCCCAAACACCTCCAAAAATAACATAAGCAGCCATCAAAAAAATCGCTATGAAAGCGGCGGCTAAGGCACTTATATTAATCATGGAAGTCAAAAGGGCTACAGCGGATAGTACTTGAGCAATTATATTCAAATATGTCCCTATTGAAACAAATATACTTGATATAGGTCCTGCCTTACTGCCGAATTCTTCAGTTAAAATTTGGGGCACTGTCTCCTTATTACTTTTATATAGCGGGTCAGAAAAAACTAATGAAAGAATTAAACAGCCAATGCCTGCACCTAAGGTGAACCACCAAGCCGAAAAACCATAAAGAAAAGCAAGCTGTGCTGTCCCTATGGTAGAAGCACCTCCTACTAAGGTTCCCATTATAGTTCCTGCTATTATAGCAGCACCTGCTTTTTTACCGCCTACAGAAAAATCAGAGGAAGTTTTAACTTTTTTACCGGAGTATATGCCCACCATGGTTATGAAAAAAAGAATGAGGGCCATACCCAATATATGCTGTAATGTTATTCCCAGCATGTTGTAACCTCGAGTCACTTTACCATACGAGTTATGTTGAAACGATATTTATCTCCTCTGTAAGCGGCTGTTTTAAGCTCAATAGGCCTATCATCCATATCATAGATTATGCTTGTAACAAAAAATACAGGGGCGCCATAGGGTATCTTTAAAATATCAGAAATGGTGCCGTTAGCCGGTAAAGCCTCGAAAGATTGATTCTGCATTTTAGGCTTTATATCTGGAATACTCTTATAAAGATCAATCGTTGTATACGATCTTTGGGATTTTTCATTGAACTCTGCACTCTTTACCATTTCCCTGCCAAGGGTTTCTGAAAAAAAGGAATTATATATAGCCATAGGCTCCTTATCACCTAAACCAAGCAAAGTAAGCTTGATTACGGAAGAAGATATCGGGATCGCAAGCTTTGTAGCGATCTCAAAATCTGCGGATTCTGATTTCCATTCGAGCAGTTGAGTAGATGGTATAATTCCTTTTGCTTTAAGCGTCTCTTCAAAGGGCGTCACTGAAAACAGCGGTTGCTCAACTTTTGGTGGAGATACAAAGGTTCCCTTGCCTTGTACCTTGTAGATGAAACCTTCATTTGTGAGGTCAGCTAACGCTTGTCTTACTGTTATACGGCTGACATTATACATTTCACTAAGTTCTCTCTCGGTAGGTACTTTTTCATGAGGGCTCAAATCGCCGTTAATGATATTTGCCCTCAAAGTATCTTTCAATTGCTGATAAAGGGGCGTGGGTCTATCTGCATTTATAATAATATCACCTCCATTATCAAATATCATAACATGAAATAACAATATTTGCAAAAGATTTCTTTATATTTCCGTATCATTATTATAATGTATTATAAGCAAGGGTATTGCCGCAATATTACAGCATTGCAATACATTTAGCTACTTTAATGCAAATAAGCTAATAATTTTATATTTTCAAAAAATTTTTATTTTTAAGAAGGAAATATAAAAGATGTGGCGAATATAAAATTAAATGTTATAACAACATAAACCGGAAACGCATAAACACTAATGAATGACATTACCACAATAAACTAATAATTAATAGGCCCATTTTAATACCTAAATATCATATAGGGGGGGATAAAATATAGTATTAAAGCTTATATATGTACATATTTAAAAAAGGAGATGTTGAAATTGAAGCCAATAATAGGCATTACTTGCGCTTGGAGTGAAGAAACATGGGGTAATTCCTCTGACGGAGAAGGTTACTACTATGTTGGCAGACCTTATGCAGAAGCTGTTACAAAATGCGGCGGTATTCCAATGATGATACCTCCCAGTTATATCAATGAAGATTTGCATGAAATGATAGACAGAATATTAAGCTGTGTTAATGGGCTGATTTTTTCAGGAGGAGGTGATGCCAAAAGATTTTCACCCGCTGAATTTCCTACATTAGAAGAGCAGCAGCCGAGAAGGTATTATTTTGAGAGTGAATTATTAAAGGAAGCATCGAAAAGGAATATCCCTGTTTTAGGCATATGCAGAGGTCATCAAATGATAGCGGAAGTTTTTGGAGGGAGTATATCAAAAGAGCTTATTGATGGGCATAAACAGAATTTGCCCGGCTATAAACCATGGCATGAAGTAAGCATAGAAGCAAAAAGTAAGATGAGTGATATCACCGGAATCCATAATTGGCGGGTTAACAGTTTCCATAGGCAGGTTGTAGAAAAAGTACCGGAAGGATTTATAGCTTCAATAAAAGCAGATGGAGGTACAATTGAAGCAATAGAATCTATAGATCATACATTTTTCATTGGCCTTCAGTTTCATCCGGAAGAGTTAATGAGGTTTGATAAACCTTCTGAATTAATAATAAAATGTTTAATTGAAAATGCAAAAATTAGTAGATGAAATAATATCATACTTGATATAGTATGCAAAGGGTTAAGTATTTTTAAAAAATAATAAGGAGGCTTTTATATGACTACACAAAAGGTAGCAGAGGTTAAAAAAAATACTAGATTACCAGAATTTTTAAGAAACCCTAACTCATATGTCATCATTTTCATACTAATATTATGTGCTATGATAGCAACTTGGATAATACCCGCCGGTCAATTTGAAAGAGTGAAGGATGAAGCTTCCGGCAAGACGGTAATAGTAGCTGATTCTTTTAAGAATGTTGAATCTGCTCCTGTAAATGTATTTGGCATGTTAAAAGCTATTCCTATAGGGGTCAAAGATTCTATAGGGATAATTACATTTATATTTATCATTTCAGGTTCTATACAAATTATAAAAGGTACAGGTGCATTGGATGCTGGCATCATAAAGGTTGTAAATAGGCTTAAAGGTAAGGACACTCCTCTTCTTGTTATAATCACCATACTTTTTACATTGCTTGGAGCTGCTTTTGGTTTTGCAGAAGAAACTATTCCATTTATCCCACTGGGTGTATCTATGGCTTTAGCTTTAGGATATGACAGGATGGTAGGCTTCCATATTGTGCGTACGGCAGCTTGGATTGGCTTTGCAGGGGCGTTTCTGAATCCATTTTCTATCGGTGTTGCACAAAGTATAGCAGAGTTGCCTCTTTTCTCAGGCTTAGGTTTCAGAGTTTTATGTTATTTCATTTTCCTGGGTATCGGGTTATGGTTTATCATTGGTTATGCTAAGAAGGTAAAAAAGGACCCTTCAATCAGTGTATTGTATAATTATGAAGGTGAAAGAGGAGATAGCTCCTTTGTACTTGATCTTGAAAACTCTGCTTTTACCTTAAGGCAAAAAATAGTGCTGTTACTATTTTTAGTTAATATCGGTTTGCTAATATTCGGAGTAATAAAATACGGCTGGTATACAACAGAGCTGTCCGCATTGTTTTTAGGATTCGGAATAATTTGCGGCTTTGTCGGAGGAATGCCTCCTAATGGAATTGCTAAACAGTTTTGCAAGGGAATGGCTGAGGTTACTTCCGGTGCCATAGTTGTCGGGCTAGCAAGAGCAATTGTAGTTATTTTGGATCAAGGTATAATAATGGATACCATAATATATGGTTTATCGAGGCCCATTATGGATGCAGGGGCGGTTGTAGCTTCACTGGGGATATTTGCTATTCAGTCGCTATTAAATTTCTTTATTGGTTCAAGTAGCGGCCTTGCTGCGGCAACAATGCCGATAATGGTGCCTTTAGGCGATTTAATTGGCGTAACAAGACAAACTACTGTTCTTGCTTTTCAATTTGGAGATGGTATAACAAATATGTTATATCCTGCAATGATGTATTATTTAGTATTTGCTGATATACCATATAGCGGGTGGTTTAAGCATATACTTAAGCTAGTTATATATCTGTCAATAACAGCTGCAATATTAACGGCAGTAGCAGCAATAATTAATTATGGTCCATTTTAAGCATCATCTTTATAATAACAAATCAATATAAACAGTATGAATTTATAATACATATTTTGTCTATTGTTTAATCAAGATAGCAGTGAAACTCTAATTTAGAAGTTAAATTTTAATTAGAGTTTCACTATGATATAAATCTTACAATAAATTTTGAAATTAAGCAGGAAAATTGAAAGATAAGTAGAATACTATATATAGTTGTTATAACATGATATAACATATAAAGGAGTGTATAAAAGTGAAAAAGGATTCTTTACGCTTTTTGTGCCCAAATGGACACTTAGGGTTCGCCCCAAGTAAAGAGGGCAGTTTTTATGAAGGGGTAAAACAAAAGCCGGACTATATACTTGCAGATTCAGGCAGTGATGATATAGGACCGGGACCATTGGGCGAAGACATATGCACCAGCCCCAAGGCATGGCAAAAGCACGACCTGGAGCTTATGCTGGTAGAATCAAGAAGATTAGGTGTGCCCATGATCATAGGCTCTGCAGGTGATACAGGCACTAACAGCCGAGTGGATATGTATATCGATATGATCAGAGAAATTGCAAAGGATCATAATATACCTAAATTTAAATTAGCATATTTCTATTCCGAAGTAGATAAGCAGGTTTTAATCGATAAAATAAAAAAAGGCCAGGCTATAAAAGGCCTTGATGGTAGAAAAGACCTAACTTTGGATGTCATTGAACGTACAAATAATATTGTGGCGGTTGCGGGTGTCCATCCATATATTAAAGCATTGGATATGGGAGCTGATGTAATCATCGGAGGGCGCTCCAGTGATGTGGCAATTTTTGCGGCACCTGCCATGAGAGCGGGATTTCCCGAAAACTTGTCATACTACCTTGGTAAGGTTATGGAATGCGCATCATTTTGTGCAGAGCCCTACGGAGCAAAAGAGAGCATAATAGGCGAAATTACAAAAGAAGATGTAAAAGTTACAGCTATGCATCCTGAGCAGCGATGCACCATAGCTTCAGTTGCAGGCCACGCCATGTATGAAAGATCAAATCCTTATTATGAAAATTTCCTGGGCGGATGCCTGGACATGACCAATTGTGTATATGAGCAATATGACGAAAAGACATGCAGGATAACAGGACCTAAATACATACCTGATAAGCAGCTCATGGTGAAGCTTGAAGGTTCAGGCAAGATTGGAGAAAGATATATCGGTATAGCAGGGGTGAGAGACCCTTATACCATAAAAAATATAGATAAGGTAATAGAATGGTGCAAATCTCAAATCAGAGAAAGGTTTGGAGATACAGGCTATTCTGTATACTTCAAAGTATTTGGTAAAAATGGAGTAATGGGAGATTTGGAGCCTATTAAAGAAACAAAATCTCATGAGCTATGCATAGTAGTCGAGGGTGTGGCGCCTACTGCCGAAGTAGCAGAAGAAGTCACAATGATCGGTACCCGTCAGGTATTCTACGCTAGACTTCCTGAAGTTAAAGGAACCGCGGGAGGAGCAGCTTTTGTACTGGATGAGGTATTGAGAGCAACTCCAGCCTATGAATGGACAATGAACCATATAATGCCCGTAGATGATCCTATGGAGCTATTCAACGTTAAAATGATTGAAATAGGTTAGAATGGAGGGGAATGAACAGATGAAAAAAGTTAAGCTTGTAGATTTAGCAAAAACCATAAGGAGTAAAAATGCTGGGGTTGATAAGTTAACCTTTGACATAATCTTTAGGGAAAAAGAAAAATACGAATTGGTGAAGAAAAGTGGAGCTTTAACCAAAGAAAATATATGTAAAATATATGATATATCTGAAGACAGGATATCTGATTTTGTTATGTTTGATCCTGCATATGCCTTTAAGGTTACTTTATATAGAAGCCGTCCCAGCGGGAGTGCAGGAGAAGGCGACATATTCGGCTCTCAGCAGTATGCACCGCTTTTAGATATAGAGATACCTATCGAAGAGTAAATAACGATTTGAGATAGAAAAAGCCTTACAAAGTCATATGAATTTGTAAGGCTCTTTGTTTCATTTGAAGCTTAACTTAGGCTTTAATATCCCTTGGCACTGCAAACAGCATTATTCCTCCCCCGATTATAAAGAGGAGCATTACGCTCAATACACCGTAGCGGGATTGACCGGTGATCTGGCTGAAGAAAGCGTAGAGGGCAGGGCCCATAATGGCGGCAAACTTACCGAATATATCATAAAAACCGAAGAATTCATTTGCTTTCTCCTTGGGTATCATTTTGCCGAAGTACGAACGGGACAATGCCTGTATGCCGCCTTGAGAGGTAGCAACCAAAAAGGCCAAAATCCAGAATTCTACTGCAGATTTCATATTATAGGCCACAAAGCAGATTATTATATACATTACGATTCCGATAAGCAGCATATTGCGGGTTCCCACTTTTTTAGCCAGCTTCCCATATATGATGGCGAAGGGAAAGGCTACTATCTGAGTCATCAAAAGCGCCAGAAGCAGCGAGTTGCTTCCAACCCCTACAGAATCTCCGTAGACCGTTGCCATGCGTATTATGGTGTTGACCCCGTCAATATAAAAGAAATATGCCAATAGGAAAATAAATACGGATTTGTATTCCCTTATATTCATAAAGGTCTTATAAAGCCTCAAGAAGCTTTTTCCTATTATATTCTCTTCGCTTTCAATATAATAGATCTGTTTTACATTTTTCAGCATGGGTACGGCAAAGACCGTCCACCACACAGCGGTAAGCATAAATGAGATCTTCACTGCGAGGCTTGAGCCTATGCCTATTTTGCTTCCGAAAAGTATGAGGCCTATGGATATTATAAAAGGTATGGTGCTGCCTCCGATATATCCGAGAGCAAAGCCGTAGGTTGAAACAAGGTCCATTCTTTCTGCGCTGGTGACGTCGATCAAAAATGCATCATAAAAGAGATTGGCTGCAGAGAAGCCTACTATGGTTACCATATATATTATTAGTATCAATGCCCATTGATCGGTAAAGCTTAATGCAGCAGTGGATAAAACGCCTATGATAAAAAAGAAACGAAATAATTGCATTTTCTTGCCCCTGTAATCTCCTATGGTTCCAAGGATTGGAGCCAAAATAGCTACTATTAATGTGGCTGCTGAATTGGCATATCCCCAATAGGAATCTGCCATATTAGGGTTTATGCCGCCGGCTTTTGCCATAGTCTTAAAAAATATGGGAAGTATGGATGCGGTGATGACCACCGAGTATGCGGAATTGGCCCAATCATAGAATATCCAGCTTTTCTCTTCCCTGGTAAAGTTTTTAAACATATTACCCCCCCTATTATGTATTTGATTTCATTGTAACCCAGATATGATAATAGTGAAAGATGTCCCATGTAAAGTTATTGTAAAGTCCTTTGACTTTTGCGATCAATAGTGCTATATAAAAAGCATAAAGATGCTTTAAAGGAGGTGCCCTTATGCCGGCTTTACTGACCCACTACCTGTGCGGAGATATGGTGCTTAAATCAATAGATGCCCCTGGGGCGGCGGATATGATCATTCAGCATAGGAACCTATTCAATCTTGGAACCCAAGGACCTGATATATTTTTCTATCATAACGCTTTGCCGTGGGTGAAAGGAGAAAGCTTGAGCAAATTAGGCGGGAAGCTTCATAGTGAAAAGGTGAGAGCTTTCTTTGAGTGTGCCTTGGCAGTCATTGATAGCATACAGAATGCTAAAAAGGAAATACTTCTTTCATATGTTTATGGCTACATATGCCATTATTCTCTGGATGTCCATACTCATCCCTATATATTTTATAAAACAGGATTTGCAGCAGATGAGACGGAGGATAAAAAAAAGTATGATGCCTATCATAGAAGATTTGAGGCAGAAATAGATGTGCTGATGGCAGATAAAATATTAAATAAAGATGCAAATAGAATAGAAAGCCATGAGCTCATAATGATTGATAGGGAAGAAGCCCTGGCAATATCTGATATGTATCATCGTATTTTTAAGAAAATATTTGATCTGGATATCCCTATAGAAAAAATTCAAAAGGCTCCTAATGATATGCGGCTTATAACAAAAGCTTTTCGGGACCCCCTGGGGATAAAGAAGCCTGTAGTCGCTTTTGCAGAAAAGCTTATGGGCAAGCATAATCTCATTTCCAATATGATATATCCGCTGAGGGTTGACAGCGATTTGGATCAATTGAATGTCAAGCATTCTTTATGGCACTGTCTCTGGGATAAAGAAATGCAGCTGAATTCTTCCTTTATGGATCTTTTTAATGAAGCGGCAGCGGAAGCAAAGCTTATGTGTGAAAGCATTGATGGATATATAAATGGGAGTATTGGTATTGACGAAGTGCTGAGGATTATAGGCAACAGGTCTTTTTCATCCGGGCTGGACTGTTGCGAGGATATTAAGTTCAAATACCATGATTTGATATATAGCTGATTTTGTCAAAACTTGATAAGGCATGGCGAAAATGATAAGATAAGCATGTAGTTTAGGAAGCTAAGTGATATTATATTAGTTGGCAATTATGTAAATAATATAATATATAGAAATGAATGATTAAATTTTTGGAGGCTTATATGGATTCAAATATTGTAATAGGTTTGCCTGCCTACAACGAGGAAGGGGCGCTGCCGAAGCTCTTCGAGAAGCTGCTCTTCCTGAAGGATATATATGGCGAAAGATTCCGTATATTGGTGGTTAATGACGGCAGCAGCGATAATACGGAGAATATATTGAAGGAGTATAAAAAAAGCTGCGGATTTATTGATTATATCAATCATGATGTGAATCAAGGACTGGGAAGGGCCATGTATACTCTTTTTTGCCATGTCAGCCAGAATTATGGACAGGGCGATATATTGATAACTCTGGATGCCGATAATACCCACAATCCTAACATTATACCCAAGATGATAGATAAGCTGGTGAAAGAAAAGCTTGATGTGGTAATAGCATCCAGATTTGTTGAAGGAGGCAAGGAAGTAGGCCTTACTATAGAAAGAAAGATATACAGCAGAGGGGCCGCTGCTTTTTTGAAAATATTCTTCCCAATAGACAATGTGCATGATTATTCATGTGGTTTCAGAGCCTATGACATCGGATACCTTGATAAGGCTATAAAGGCTTACGGAGGAAAGCTTGTGACTTCAAAGGGCTTTGAATGTATGGCAGAGATATTGGCCAGGTTCAGCAAAATCGGGGTAAGGGCCGGTGAATATCCTTTGGTTCTGGAATATAACTTAAAGGAAGGCCGGAGCAAAATGAAAGTATTAAGGACTATAAAGGGATATTTCAGCCTTGTTCATAGGGTTAAGAAACCTACGGGGAAGAGAGGGGAATGCTATGAATAGAAATTTGATTGAAATACTGGTATCCGTGTTCATGGGTGCCATAGGCCAGACCGTATTGAAGCTGGGAGCAAATAAATTGGATAACCTGTCCTTATCCTTCAGGACGATTTTTAAAGATATCATACATATATTGATGGTACCTGAGATACTTGTAGGTCTGGTTCTTTTCGGGAGCAGCTTTTTGCTGTGGATCAAGGTTTTGACAAAGTCGGATCTGAGCTATGCCTATCCCATGGTGAGCCTGGGCTATGTTTTGGTAGCTTTGCTGTCTAAGTTTTTGTTCAATGAGCCCTTTACTGTCAATAAGGTCATAGGAGTGGTTATGATAATATCAGGAGTATTCATACTTAACAGGTAAGGATGATAAAAATGAAAAAAGACCGGTGGACTGTCGCAGTTACTATACTAGTTTTTCTTTTTATTTTAGCCATAAGGCTCCCTCATATAAACAACTCTCCCTGCGAGCAGGGGGATTTCTGGAGGCAGAGCGATACGGAATCCATAGCGAGAAATTTCATTGAGGATAGATTCAATATTCTTTATCCTCAATTTTATTATGATGGAGCCAAACCCAATTATGTCCAGCTGGAGTTCCAGATAACTACCTTTATTATTGCGCTTTTATATAAGGCCTTCGGCTATCATTATTATCTGGCCAGACTGGTACCGATAATATTCTTTATGGGCTCGGCTTTATACGTTTATCTTATGACCAAAAGATATTACGGCAATCCGGCAGGTTGGTTTGCTGCTGCAGCTTATTCAATCATGCCGATGAACATCTTCTATTCAAGGGCCATAATGCCTGAGTCTGCAGCTTTGTTCTTCTTTACGGGAGCCTTCTATTACTTTATCAAATGGTATGATGATGAAAAGCTTTCGTTCCTCTTCCTCTCTGCGGTGTTTACATGCCTGTCCATATCCCAGAAAACTCCTGCGGTTTTTATAGGTCTGGCAATGATATCTATGCTGATCAAGAAGTATAGGTTTAAGTTTTTGGGAAAATGGGAGCTCTGGGTTTTTGCAGCCATATCCTTGCTGCCTAACCTGCTTTATTTCATATGGTCAAAGAGTATCGCCGAGTTTGCCTTTGTCAGCAATATCGGCTTATTACATATTGCGCCGAAGACCGCCAAAGCTTTTTTCAATATTGATTCCTATAGGTTTGCGGCCGTCGAGATTGCCGCAGCCATATCCTCAGGGCTTCTGGCAGTGGTTATAATAGGGCTTGTAGATGTTGAATGGGAGAAGGATTATCCTATGCTATTGTGGACTGCCGCCATGCTGATTGAGGTAATAGCTATAGCTGCGGTAATAAAGCTAAGATACTATTTTATTTTTATGACTCCCATAACTGCTGTATTGGCAGGCAAAACCCTTGGGAGATTGGGCCATAGGAAAAAGACGGTGATTGCAGTATTTTTGGGCCTGTCCTTGATAGCCTTATGGAATTATAGCGGAGCAAAGCCATACTTCATAGAAAAGGACAATATTTTAAGACAGGCTGAAATCATAAAAAGATATACAAATAAGGATGATCTGATAGTGATAGGCACCATGGAACCGGCTTTGCTGAATCAGTCAGGGAGAAGCGGCTGGAGGGCAAATATAGGGTATTACAAGGAAATACCCAGAGGTCCGGAGCAGGAGATCAGCTATTTAATAGAAAAGGGTGCAAAATACTTCAGCCCATTGGGAGGTTACATATATAAAGATGACGGCAGCTATAAAAAGTACCTGGATGAAAACTTTGAAAAGCTCGGCGATGGGCAATATTTCATATATAAGCTAAGATAAGGGAGCACTAGGGAAAAAATTATTGTGCAGAGCATAATTTTGGTTTAATATGGAGTTAAATACATATAATCGTAGATGGAAATATATTTTTTTAGGAGGGTTTTTATGAAGAAAGCGCATGAGGTGGATTTTCAGCTTTACGGAGATGACATGCAGTTTGTGGAGATCCAGTTGGACAGCGGGGAAAGCATAGTGGCGGAAGCAGGAGCCATGATGTATATGGAAAACGGTATAGAGATGGATGCCGTATTCGGAGACGGCTCCGATGAAGATTCTAAAAAAGGCTTTATGGATAAGATGCTGGGGGCCGGAAAGAGAGTGCTTACCGGAGAGAGCTTGTTTATGACTATGTTTACAAATAAAAGCCCCGATAAAAAAGCATTGGCTTTTGCTGCACCATATCCGGGTAAAATAATTGCCAAGGACCTGGGTGATATGGGCGGACAGCTGATATGCCAAAGAGATGCCTTCCTGTGTGCTGCCAGAGGGATACAGATAGAAATCGCCTTCCAGAAAAATATAGGCGCAGGCTTGTTCGGCGGAGAGGGATTTATAATGCAGAGGCTCATAGGGGACGGTTTAGCCTTCATGCATGCCGGAGGCACCATAATAGAAAAGGAATTGAGACCGGGAGAGACCTTAAAGCTTGATACCGGATGCTTGGTCGCTATGACCCCAAGCATAAACTACAATGTAGAATTTGTAGGCAATGTCAAAAGCGCTTTCTTCGGAGGAGAAGGATTGTTCCTGGCTACCTTGAGAGGGCCGGGACATATATGGCTCCAGTCGATACCCTTCAGCAGGCTGGCAAACAGGATATATGCGGCTGCGGCAAAGGGAGGAAGCAAGGCAAAGGATGAAGGTAGCTTGTTGAGAGGTATAGGAATAGGAGATTTGTTCGGAAAAGATTAGACAATATTGTAAGCCCTGCAAATTGCAGGGCTTCTGAGTTTTTTGATACAGTGCCGATAAGTAGAAGGATATGTATAGATGAGCACGGGTTTTAGAACTCAGGATTCAGAGCTCAGAACTCAGGGGATTAGGGTTAGACTCTGGGGTCAGAGGGTTACATAAACCACTGAAAGACACTGAAGTATTTTCTAATGCCATATCACACAGGAAAGCGAGTTACGAACCTAAGACTAAGTAAGACAGTTCTTCATTCAGGTGGAGTTTATCTCCGGCTGAATGTTAGAAATGTCAATCGGGTTCGTAGCGTGCCTTGCCTGCAGTTAATAAAAACTGAAGGCTTAGGCACGATAGAACGGGGTAAACTTGCTTACTGCAGCTTCAAAACTCGCTTTGCTCAAACAGTTGAAGCTGCGGGCGTTACGCATCGTTAACTTACTCTAAGGTTCTTCACAAAATTCCTGCTTAGATATGAGATTAGAAAAATAGAAAACCGTGTTAATCCGTGCTCTCCGTTCCCCTATGATCTCATCAGGCTATCCTAGCTTTCGCAACACGCAACTCGAAGCTTTTATATATTCCGCTACAGTAAAATAGCATCCATGTATAGACTAAGTATGCTTATATACTATACGTGACTATACATGGATGCTATTTCCACTAACTCCATATCTAAGCAGGTTCGTAGCTCGCATTCCTGTGTGATATGGCATTAGTCAGAACGAGAATGCTTATTAACCCTCCCCTCTGTGCTAATCAGTGTAAAGATCCGGCCAATCCGTGTTTCCCGCCCCCCATCCCTAGTCTTTGCAACAGGCAAATATAATTTTTTGCCCGATTCATAATAGGAGAAGCAAAGCCATAGAGTTTATTAGTACAAATAAACTGAGGTGGGAGTTTTTATGATAAACAAGATATGGTTTTTTATTATCGCTTTTTCCATAGCCTTTGCAGCAACCAATGGGAGACTGGAGCTTTTAAATCAGGAGATATTCGCATCCTTGAAATCTTCTCTGGACCTATCCTTGGGGCTGTTGGGAAGCATGATGCTATGGTGCGGCCTGCTGAAGGCCGCAGAAAAGGCGGGATTGGTTGAAAAATTAAGCTCTATCATCAGGCCTGCCGTAGGATCGCTGTTCCAGGATATACCGGCCGGGAGTGCCGCAATGGGGGCTATGATAATGAATATAACCTCTAATATGCTTGGCCTGGGCAATGCTGCTACTCCCTTCGGATTAAAGGCTATGACGGAATTGCAGAAGCTAAATAAAGAGAAGGATACCGCCACAAATGCCATGTGTCAATTCCTTGTCATAAACGGAGCTCCTATATGCCTTATACCTTCTACGGTTATTTCTATAAGGGCTTCTCTTGGCTCCGGCAATCCGGGAGCAATAATCATACCCTCCATAATTTCTTCTGCAGCGGCAATAACGGTAGGGGTGATTTGCTGCAAGGTGATGGAGAGGATAGGAGGCAACGCACGATGAGTATAATTATACCCTTTATCATACTGTTCATACTGACCTACGGATATGCCAGGGGTGTCACTGTTTATGATGCTTTTATAGAAGGAGCAAGAGAAGGCATGGACATCACTCTTAAGATATTTCCATATATAGTTGCTATGCTTTTGGCAGTCGGGATGCTTAGAGCTTCGGGAGGACTGTCCCTCATTGCCTTTATTATGAAGCCTATAACCTTCGCTTTAAAAATACCTGAAGAAATATTGCCTCTTATCATAATGAAACCCTTGTCCGGCAGCGGTTCGCTGGGCGTGCTTGCCGATATATTGAAAACATCGGGACCGGACAGCTTGATAGGCATCATAGCTTCTACTATAATGAGCAGCACGGAAACCATTTTCTACACCATAACAGTTTATTTTGGATCAATAGGAATAAAAAACATCAGGCATACACTGTGGGCCGCGATCATTGCCGATATCGCCGGAATAATCGCTGCTATAGCAATCTGCAGCAGAATGTTCTGATGAGCCGCCGGGGATAATTCTTCGCGGCTGGCGGGAAAGTTCGGGTATTGCAGGTGTGGTTGACCGCCTCATTTCATGAAAGAAAGGAGGTGGTGCGGATGAATACTTATCAAATCATATCTTTGATGATAGGATTTGGCATGCTGATTCTAACGCTTGTCTCCTTAATTATTGACCTAATAAAGGCAATAATAAAAGAGAAAAAATAACCGCCCTGCATTGCCGTGCAGGACGGTTAAACTAATTTAACCACTGTGGTAACCGCATTTTGCGGATCCGATTACCTTTACATATATTATAGCACATAAAATATAAAAATAAACAGTAAAAATGATTATAATAAAAATCAGATTGACTAAATATTTGATTTATTGTATATTCTATATTATATAAGAACTTTGGATTCAGGATTCAGAACTCAGGAGAACGGGGAACAAAAATCACGAAAAGATATGAAAAGTTAAAAAATAGCCCTTTCGTGAAGTTTAGTGGTTCCCGTACTATTGACCCGTAAGGAATACCTAAGTCCTCGAAACCCGCAACTCGAAACTCGTATCAGAAATATAAAAGTGATGATGGGAAGAGTAGTCTGGAAATATGTCAAAGAGAGCCGATGTCAGGTGAAAATCGGTACAAAAAGCCGGATGAACATGGTCCTTGAACCGTGTAGGTGAGGCATATGCTTAGCCTGCACCGGAGACCTCCGTTACAGGGTAAAGTGATGATAGTCACTTATTGAGGTTTTTACTGTGAAGTAAAAATAAATTAGGGTGGTAACACGATGCTCTCGTCCCTTTGGGGATTGAGGGTTTTTTTATTTTAAAAAGATTTCAATGTATAAATTGTTTTGCTGACTGATAGAAGAGTGCAAGCTTACAAAGTCTTAGTCCCGGAGCTCTCGCAATCGTTATCAGTCAACATAACAACAGATGCATCAATTGGTTATTATAGTAAAATAATAAAGGAGAGAAAAATATGGAGAAGAAAAAATATTATATCACTACACCAATTTATTATCCAAGCGACAAATTGCATATAGGCCATTCCTATACTACAGTGGCGGCGGATGCGGCTGCCAGGTATAAAAGGCTGTCCGGCTATGATGTAATGTTTCTTACGGGTACTGACGAGCACGGACAAAAAATACAGAGAAAAGCGGAAGACAAGGGTGTCACTCCAAAACAGTATGTTGATGAAGTAGTGGCAGGTATAAAGGAGCTGTGGAAGCTTTTAGATATCTCCAATGATAGATTTATCAGAACCACCGATGACTATCATGTAAAAATTGTGCAAAAGATTTTCAAGAAGCTTTATGACCAGGGTGATATATATAAAAGCGAATACGAAGGCTGGTACTGTACCCCTTGTGAATCCTTCTGGACGGAGCATCAATTGGTTGACGGCAAATGCCCCGACTGCGGGAGAGATGTGGAGCTCACAAAGGAAGAGAGCTATTTCTTCAAATTATCAAAGTATGCAGACAGATTAATAAAATACATTGAGGATAATCCGGACTTCATACAGCCTCAATCCAGGCAGAATGAGATGCTCAACAATTTCCTGAGGCCCGGCCTTGAGGACTTGTGCGTATCCAGGACCTCCTTTGACTGGGGCATACCTGTAACTTTTGACGAGAAGCATGTAATTTATGTATGGATAGATGCATTATCAAACTATATAACTGTTTTAGGCTATCTCACGGAGGATGACAGCGACTATAAGAAATATTGGCCCGCAGATGTGCATCTGGTCGGCAAGGAGATCGTAAGGTTCCATACCATCATATGGCCTATTATGCTCATGGCGCTTGATCTGCCTCTTCCAAAGCAGGTATTCGGTCACGGCTGGCTCATATTGGAGGGCGGCAAGATGTCCAAATCCAAAGGCAATGTGGTAGACCCTGTGGTCTTAGTAGAAAAATACGGTGTAGATCCCATAAGATATTTCCTTCTCAGAGAGGTACCTTTTGGTTCAGATGGGATATACTCGGAAGAGGCTTTGGTAAACAGGCTCAATTCGGACCTGGCCAATGACCTTGGGAATCTGGTTTCAAGAACCATAACCATGATAGAGAAATATTTTGACGGATTTATACCTTCGCCGAAGGCCACGGAGCCTATAGACGCGGAGCTCGAAAATATGGCATCTGAACTGCCGGGCAAGGTGGATGAGCTTATGAACAAGCTGCTTTTCTCCAATGCTCTGGCAGAGATATTCAAGCTGGTAGGAAGGGCAAATAAGTATATAGATGAAACTACACCCTGGACTTTGGCAAAGGACGAAAGCAAGAAAGACCGATTGGGAACTGTCCTGTACAATTTGGCAGAGGCCTTGAGGTATATAGCGGTGCTGATAACTCCGTTTATGCCCAATACCCCGGAAAAGATATTCTCTCAGCTGGGCATAAAGGATGGAGAGCTTAAGACATTGGAGAGCCTTAATGATTATAGAGGGATCAAAGCCGGGACTAAGGTGGAAAAGGGCGGCGTCATATTCCCGAGGGTTGAATTCGAGAAGGAGGAGGCTGCGCCAAAACCAAAATCGTCATCTGAAGCTAAGGCTGCCGCTGAAGCCAAGCCTGCAGAACAGCTTAAGCCGGAGATAACCATAGAGGACTTTGCAAAGCTGGACCTGAGAGTGGCGAAGGTTTTAGGCTGCGAAAAAGTAAAAGGGGCAGATAAGCTGCTGAAGCTGGAGCTTCAGGTTGGGGAGGAAATCAGACAGGTGGTTTCAGGCATAGCAGAGTATTACAAGCCGGAGGATCTGATAGGCAAAAGCGTGGTGGTTGTAGCCAATCTGAAGCCTGTGAAGCTTCGCGGCATAGAGTCCAAGGGCATGATACTGGCAGCATCAAATGATCAGGAACTCACCGTAGTATCACCTTTAAGCGAAATAGCTTCAGGGTCAACAGTCAGCTGATGGGGGAACGGGGAACACGGATTGACACGGAGGATTACGGAAACCACGGAAAGACACGGAAGTTTCACAAAAAACACTGAAGGAGAATTAATATATCTAAGCAGGAACTTAGCGGATAACCTTAAAGTAAGTTGACGAAGCGAAACGGCCGCAGCTTCAACTGTTTGAGCCAAAGCGAGTTTTGAAGCTGCAGTGAGCGAGTTTACTTAGTCTTAGGTTAAAAGCTTTGATTTCTGCGTGATATATTACTTTCCCATATTGAGCACGGAGGGAGATAATAACAATGCTTTTTGATACACATGCTCATCTGGATGACGGCAAATTTGATGAGGACAGGGGCGCTGTCATAGAAAAATGCAGAGAAGAAGGCGTAGCTCTCATTTTAAATGCGGCCAGCAATTTTGCTACCTCTCTGAAGGCCATAGAGCTTGCCGGAAAATATAACTTTATATATGCATCAGTTGGGGTCCATCCCCATGATACTTCCGAGATGGATGAAAAAAGCTGTATGGCACTGGCTGAACTGGTTGAGAAGAATCAAAAGGTGAGAGCCATAGGTGAGATAGGATTGGATTATTATTATGATTATTCTCCCAGGGATGTCCAGAAGAAGCGCTTCATGGAGCAGATCGATCTGGCCAAACAGCTCAAACTTCCTGTGATAATCCACGACAGGGATGCCCATGAGGATACCATGAATATACTCAAAAGCTCAGGGGTCAAAGAAATAGGCGGTGTGCTCCACAGCTTCTCCGGAAGTGTGGAAATGATGAGGGAATGCCTGAAGCTCAATATGTATATATCATTATCCGGGCCGGTGACCTTCAAAAATTCTAAAAAAGCGGTGGAAGCGGCGAAAGAGGTTCCCTTAGACATGCTTTTAATAGAAACCGACAGCCCCTATCTCACTCCGGTGCCTCACAGGGGAGAGCGGAATTACCCTTCTTATGTGCGGCATGTGGCGGAGAAAATAGCCGCGTTGAGGGATATGGAATTTGAAGAGATAGCAGAAAAGACACTTGAAAACGGAAAAAGATTATTTAATATATAAAAGATACTGGGTATGATTTGATATTCCCCCTTTACAGATCTGTAAGGGGGGAATATCATGATGAGAGATCAGTTTTACTTTTTCGTTAGTATCATAGCTACCATAAACAAACCCTATTGCGGCCATACCTTTTTGCCTGGTATAGGGCAATATCAGCATGACTAAATAAAATCTCAGGCATTGCGTCTTTTGTAGGAATAGTTGATGTCACACCTATACTCACTGTTTGATATTTACTTACAGCAGAATAGTCATGGGGAATTCTGAGTTCTTCAACGGTTTTTAAGATATCCTCTCCTGCTTTTTTAGCCTTAATAATATTAGCATCAGGAAGCAGTATCACAAATTCATCTCCTCCAAAACGTCCGGCGAATCCTTTGTATTGTTCGGCTTTAGTCTTAAACAGTCTGGCTAGCTTTTTTAATAGCTCATCCCCTTTAAGATGCCCATAATTATCATTAAATTCTTTAAAATAGTCTATGTCGATAAAAACCATTGAAAGCTCTTGATTATTTTCTATGGCATTTTCCCAACTGCCCTCGACTATCTCTCTAAATTTGCGCCGGTTGAAGATTGATGTCAAATCATCAATTGATGAAAGCAAATATTTCTCGTGAGCCTGCATTTTTTCATATTTTGCTTTAATGCCAAGATATATTGCCAGTATTCCAACTATTAGATTAATGAATATAAACCCTGCTATTACTAACAAGTAGTTTTTTAAAGATTCGTTATACTTTTCTATAAAAATATCTACTCCTAACAACCCTATATAATTTCCGCCGCTATCATAAAAAGGAGCATAGCCTGTTATGTAATTTCCCCATCGGTTTTGAGAAATGTGAAAAGAAGGTGTCTTGCTTTTATATGCAGCAAGGAATGACTTATCCATCACAGTATACCGATCCTTGTCCTCATATCCTTTGCCGGAGGTGTCCTCTAGCCGGACTGCATCGCTTACAGCTGCGTCCAATAAATATACAACGCTCAGCTCTGTACCTGCTTTTGCGTTGTATATTTCTTCTTCTCCCCGCTCCACAATATATTTTGATTTTGATAATGGAGCTTCAATATAGACATATTTAATATCAGAGCCTTTAATGACAAATCTTACAGCATCTTCGAACTTAATGTTTAATGGATCTTTCAGTAATTGGTTAAAATCTAATTCAAGCAATCTCTTAACTTCATTTTCTTCTATAATAAGCTTTTGTGAAATATCTAAAGCCAGCAGCATAGCTTTATTCCCCAATTCATTTCTAATGCCGTTGGAAAGCGTATTATATGTAAAAAAGGACAATGCTGCAATTGAACAAATCCAAATTATAGGCAGCACCATGAAAATTTTTGTTAAGCAATTCTTTCCTTTACGGCAAGTTGACTTTATCATAATTTTACTATTCCTTTCCCATGATTCTATCGATTCAATCATGCGTAGCAATCTGAAGACAGTCAACCTTGCGAGTCAACCTTGCATTTTTTACTAGTAACGATACATAATTACATAATACAACAAATTATGACAGTATTCAACATATTGCGGCAATTCTCAACATGATGTTATGAAATTTGATCATGCAGCTCATATATAGTACAGATGTAATTTATTCAAGTCATTATTAATATAATGGTATATAACCATTAAAATTAGTAAAAAATATATAAGGCTATGTATATAAAAATATGCAAAGTTTGACAATACGGAAAAAAAAATATAAAATATGCTTATCGATTAAAAAGGAGGGTAATTAATGGGAATAAACTTTCCCCGGTTAAAAAGTTTATTTTCCTTAGGAAGGGAATGGCGTTATGAGAACGGACAGCTTAAACTCAAATATAAGAAGCCCGTTTGCATTGGAATCAGCATAACAGCCGTCCTTGTTTTGCTTTTGACTGCATCGATTATATTTAATATATTGAAGAAAGACATAGTTATTGCAGATGCGGATGCGGAGAGCAATATCAGCACCTTTAAGTCTACAGTGGCTGAGGTGCTGAGCGAAAGAGGCATCCAAATCGGTCCGGACGACAGACTTGATATCGACCCTGAGCAAAAGCTTAGGGATGACATGAAGATAGTGATAAAAAGAGCAAAACCTATAATGATAATTACTAAGGAAAGAGATATACTCATACACACCTTGGCTCAAACCGTAGGCCAAGCAATAGAAGAAGCAGGAGTATATCTGGGGGCACTGGACAAAATACAGCCTCAAAAAGACGCTTTGACAAAAGATGTGGACAGGATAAATGTTATAAGAGTAGAAGAGCAAATCGTAAATCAGGTTGAGAAGATCCCTTTTGAAAATGAGGTAAGAAAAAATGAAAGCCTGGAGAAAGGCTTTGTAAAGGTAATAAACAAAGGCAAGGAAGGCAAGAAAGAAACCTCGGTAAAGATAGTTTTCGAAAATGGAATCGAATCCATGAGGCAGATCATTGCGGAGAAGATCATTCAAGAGCCTGTTGCAGGAGTCATTGAGGAGGGCACCAAAACAACCTTGGTTTCTTCCAGGGGCACTGTCACACGATTTGTAAAAGCAATGGAAATGACTGCCACAGCTTATGACGCAACATTTGCCAGCACAGGCAAGAATCCCGGCCATCCTCAATATGGCGTAACCCGGTCAGGACTCAAAGTAAAGCCGGGAATCGTAGCGGTAGACCCGAAGGTCATACCCTTGGGGACCTGGCTCTATGTGGAGGGCTACGGAGAAGCTCTGGCTGCAGATACCGGCGGAGCCATCAAAGGCAATAGGATAGACCTGTATTATGAATCTCCGAAGGATGTTGCCAAGTACGGGAAGAAAAAGGTAAAGGTATACGTACTGGATAAGCCTAAATATAAGTTCTGAGAATAATGCGACATAAGGATAACGGAAACCAGGTCAAATCACTGAAGGGTTGATAATAGTTGTTATTGTTCGCAATTGGAAAGGCGTATGCCGTCATTCTGAGTGTAGCGAAGAATCTTATCCAGATTCTTCGCTTCGCTTTGTTTCGCTCAGAATTAGCATGCGGTGTCCGCACAACGTTGAACGAAAACAGTCTTGGTCATTCTGAAGGATCAAAGCGACTGAAGAATCTCAAATCAGATCCTTCGGGCATAGCCCTCAGGATGACAAGGTCCGCTGGACTTTCATATTAATAATGGGATGATGAGGGGGAAATATATGATCAAGGAATGTATCGTAGTAGAAGGCAAAAATGATGCGGCTGCCGTGAAAAGGGCAGTGGATGCTGATGTGATAATAACCAGCGGCTTTGGAATCACGGGAGATACTCTCAAGCTTATAAGAACAGCCGTTGAGAAGCGCGGAGTCATAATACTGACTGATCCGGATTTTATGGGAGAAAAGATAAGAAAAATAATCGGGGACAGAATTCCCGGTGTCAAGCATGCCTTCATACCCAGAGAAGAGGCCACGGATGAAGGTGATGTAGGAGTGGAAAATGCTTCTCCCGATAGTATCATAAAAGCCTTGACGATGGCGAGATGTGAAACCAAGGAGGAGCGGGCTGAGTTCGGCCAGGATGACATGATGGCATACGGTCTGTCAGGCTGCGATTCTGCAGCGGATATGAGGGCTAAAGTGGGAAAAGCTCTGGGCATAGGGTATACCAATGCAAAGCAGTTTCTAAAAAGGCTGAATAATTATGGGGTTACCAGAGAAGAATTTGATAGAGCGATAGAAAAGGCCGGGAGGCGCATGTGATGAGAGATTATACTTTGGCTGATGCCACAAGAGATGCTATGAAAAAGTTCGATATAAGAGCTTCAAAAAAATACGGACAGAATTTTTTGATAGACCCGGGAGTGCTGGGTAAAATACTGGAAGTATCTGCTATAGATAAAGACTCCATGGTTTTGGAAATCGGACCGGGTCTCGGCACCATGACAAAGCAATTATGCGAAAGGGCAGGCAAGGTTTTAGCCATAGAGATCGATAAAGACCTAATAAAGGCCCTGAGCATCAACATGTCGGGATATGATAATTTTAAGCTGATAAATGATGATGTGCTGCGGCTGGACCTGAAATCGCTGCTGAAAGAAAATTTTGGAGACATAAAGGCCAGGGTGGTAGCGAATCTGCCATACTATATAACCTCTCCGATAATAATGAAGCTTTTGGAAGAAGGCCTCAATCTGTCATCCATAACCATCATGGTGCAAAAGGAAGTGGCCCAAAGGATTGCGGCGGCTCCCGGAGGCAAAGACTATGGGGTATTGTCATTATCGGTTCAATATTATGCAATACCGGAAATAGCGGCTATAGTGCCGGCAGAGGCTTTTATGCCCATGCCGGGAGTGGATTCGGCTGTAGTCAATCTGAAAATCAGGCAGGAAGCACCCGTGGCTTTGGAAGACGAGGCTTTGTTTTTCAGAGTTATAAAGGCTGCCTTTGCCCAAAGAAGAAAAACCCTGTTGAATGCACTGTATGGGAGCGGCCTCAATCTTGAAAAAAGCTGGATCGAAGAACTGCTTAAAAGCTGTGATATAGACGCCAAAAGAAGGGGTGAGACCTTAAGTATGAACGAATTTGCCGCTTTAAGCAACAAAATATGGCTTTTTTTAAAAAAGTAGTCTACAATTGCCCCTCTCAGACATATATTAGTAATGACAATTTTTGAAGGGAGGGGTTTTTTGTGCCTTTGGGATATGAATATAAAAGGTACTTCATAATATTGCAGGAAGAAGATAAGGGCTATGAGATGACAGCCGGGAAAATACCCACCGGCTATGTAAAAATAGAAATAAAGAAAAACAGAGTTAAGGTCGGCGGGTTTATTCAGAACATGAAATCAGACACAAAATCCAAATATAAATTGAATCTTTTGGCTCCAAGGCAAAAGCTGGTGCTGGATATAGGTCTGTTTAGAATGGATGGTGCAGGAAGAGGAGAATTTTATGCTGAATTTGATTCGGACAATGTTTCGGGCAGCAATTTATCCATAAGTGAATTTACCGGTGCTTTGGTTGTGGCAGGTTCAGGAATCCCCATGGTAGGCTACGCGGGCAGGGACAGCATACCATGGAGGGATTGGTATGGCAAAGAGGATAAAGAGGAAGCAGAGAAAATACGGGAAGAAGAAATGCCTGAGAAAGAAAGTGTTACAGAGGAATTGCCACGTATTGAAAGGATAGAAGCGGCAGAAGATATAGAGGAAGCAAGAGAAATAGAGGACATGGTCTGGCAGGAGGAGACAAGAGGGCAAGGGGAAGCTCAAGAAGCGGAAGAGATAGTTAAAATAGAAGAAGCACGAAAAGAAGATGCCGAAGAAATATTGGAAGCCAGGGAAGTTCATGAGTCATCGGAAGTAGAAGAGAGAATAGAAAAAGAGGACGGAGCAGAATCGGCCGAAGTGTTTGAAGCTGCGAGAGAGGAAATTTTAGAATCCGAGTCTGAGATAATAGACATGGAAATGAGAGCCGAACCTGCGCCTTTATATTATGAAGAGCCTGAGTATGCGGAACAGCAATCCTTCCATGGTTGGGATACGGGAAGGCTCACAAATGAGGTTCAAGAGCCTGAGCGGCATAAGAAAGAGCATAAGGAAAGCGAAGAGAAGGCCCATAAAATAATGGCCGATGCTCTAAAATGTATGGAGAAATTTGGCGGGTTCCATGACGAATACGGGATCAGGTGGTATAGAATAGGTCAAGAACTGCCCCTTCTGAATGATGTTATGATACCGATAAACGGTGCCATGATGCCTCTGTCCTATCCATATATAGCAGAAAGCGCAGGAAGAAACATAGAAAGCTGCGTTTTAGGCATAGAATACAGGAAGGGAGAAATAAGGTATGTTTATATAGGCATACCGGGAGCATATTATGAAGGCTGCAAGGCCTGCTATGAATATAAGGGATTTACAGGCTATAAAAGAACCAGGGACAATAGGAGAGGCTATTGGATCATGTGCATGGATATAATGAAAGGGAAAATATGCAGAATTTAAAACTCGAGGAAATTAAAAGGCTTCATCTATTTTAAAGTGCTTCGATTGAGAAGCCTTTTTTTATTGTATGAAAGAGTGGATAACCCTTTCTTTTTTTGGTTTAAAGTTACAGTGTGGTAAAATCATTTTTTTGTGGTAAAATTGAATATGAAATAAAATAAGAGGGAATGAGCCTATGAGATGGGATAATATTTTTGATAAGAAACTATTAAAAAATATAGACATTGGAATAATAATTTCAATGATACTGCTTTTTGCATGCGGAATCGCTGCCATAGCCAGTGCAACCGGGGTCACCCATGGCGGATCCTTGACCCAAATAAAGATCCAAAGCGTAGCTTTTATTTTAGGGATAATAGCGATCATCATAATACTTTTCTTTGATTACAATACCTTCGGAGACATGAGCAAATTAATTTATGCGGTAAGCATAATACTTCTGGTGGCAGTATTGATATTCGGAAAAGAAATAAAGGGCTCCAAAAGCTGGTTCGATCTAGGTCCTGTAAACTTTCAGCCCTCAGAAATTGTAAAGATAGGTTTTATATTATCCTTTGCCAAGCTTTTGGAAAAAAGAGAAGGTACTCTGGATACTATAAAGGGTATAATTCCGATAATACTATACATTGTCCCTATAATCGGCTTGATACTCCTTCAAAACGACTTTGGGACAGCTCTTGTATTTATTTTTTTTATTGCCTTTATGGTGTTTGCTGCAGGCATGAGCTATAAATTCATATTAGGGACAGGAGTTTTAGCTGTGCTTAGCCTGCCTTTGCTCTGGTTTAAATTTTTCGGAGATTATCAAAAAAAGAGGATATTAGTTTTTTTTAATCCGGAGCTGGATAAGCTGGGCAGCGGATACCACGTCATCCAATCAAAAATAGCCATAGGCTCGGGCCAATTTACGGGAAAGGGCTTGTTTAAGGGCACTCAAAACAATCTGGGCTTTATACCCGAACGGCATACGGATTTCATATTCTCTGTGATAGGGGAAGAGCTTGGCCTTATAGGCTCTGTGGTCATCATATTTTTATTTATGATCCTGATCACAAGGTGCATATATATTGCCAGAATATCAAAGGATAGCTACGGTAAATATATATGCATCGGTATTATGGCCATGCTTCTGTTTCATGTCCTGGAGAACATAGGCATGACAATCGGAATCATGCCTGTTACAGGCATTCCTCTTCCTTTTGTAAGCTATGGGGGAAGCTCCCTTTTAACAAATATGATATCTGTAGGTTTGGTTTTAAATGTAGGAATGAGAAGGCAGGTTATCAGGTTTTAGAAACTTCATACATTTCCCTTTCTATATTTTCTACTTACGGACAAAAGTAGTATACTGTATTATTTGTGAGAAAAATGGCATATTTACGCTAAAAAGGTTGAATTTCAGTATTGTACTTATCTTTCTATACTAATATACTTATAATGGTATATTTTTTGTTGGAGGTGTAATCTTGGGTTATAGTATGATACTCGGCTTATTTGCAGGCTTGGCCATATTTCTATATGGCATGAAGGTTATGTCCGATGCCTTGCAAAAAGCAGCCGGCGACAGGATGAAAAAACTGCTGGAGGTTCTCACGAGAAACAGATTTCTAGCGGTTTTGGTAGGTACGGCGATAACTGCAATAATTCAAAGCAGCAGTGCCACTACAGTAATGGTGGTAGGTCTTGTCAACGCAGGCATAATGAATCTGAGCCAATCTGTAGGCGTTATAATGGGAGCTAACATAGGCACTACTATGACAGCTCAATTAATCGCCTTTAAATTCAGCAATATTATCCCTTATGCTTTGATAGCAGGAACAGCCCTTGTGCTGTTTGCAAAAAAGAAATCCCATAGGCAGCTTGGAGAGCTTCTTCTTGGTTTTGGCTTACTTTTCTTAGGAATGAATTCCATGAGCGACGCTATGAAGCCTTTAAAAGAAATCCCTCAATTTACACAGTTCATGGTCAATTTGCAGCACAACCCTCTATTGGGAGTTCTCGCAGGCTTTATATTGACGGCTGTGATTCAAAGCAGCAGTGCTACTATAGGTATTCTTCAGGCACTGGCTTTACAGGGACTTGTTCCTATAGAAGCCGCATTGCCGATTTTGTTTGGAGATAACATAGGAACCTGCGTCACTGCATTGTTAGCCAGTATAGGAGCAAATTTCACCGCTAAGAGAGCAGCCCTGATGCATCTTATATTCAATATAGTGGGTACAATAATATTTTTGCTGATACTCGGACCGATGGCAGAACTGGTCAAGATGACCTCTTTGGACGAAGTAAGGCAGATAGCTAATGCACACACATTCTTCAACCTGGTAAATACAGCAATACAGCTGCCCTTTGCAGGTTTCCTTGTAGCCTTTGTTACTAAGCTTATACCCGGCAAAGAAGCCGAGGATCCTACCAAGCTTGTATATCTGGATAAGAGAATACTTGAAACCCCATCTGTCGCTGTTGTGCAGATAGTGAAGGAAATAATCAGAATGGCTGAAATAGCAAGATCAAACGTTAGAAAATCCATAGATGCCATATTGACTGAGGATGAAGATTTGATAGCTGAGGTTTATGCAAAGGAGAAAGCCATAAACGCGCTGGAGAAAAAAATTACAGAATATTTGCTTGCTGTTTCTAATACAGCCATAAGCTCTGAGCAATCAAACCGTGTTGCATCGCTGTTCAATACTGTTCATGATGTTGAGAGGATCGGCGATCATGCGGAGAATCTGGTTGAACTTGCGCAGTTTAAGATTGATAATAAGATTGTTTTCTCAAGCACTGCTGTTGAAGAGCTGAAGGAAATATACGGTGTTGTGGACAAAGCTATAGAAACTTCCTTAACCGCTTTAGAAGACGAGGACAAGGAAAAGGTTAAAGAAGTAAATGAGTACGAGGAACGGGTCGATGAGCTGAGGGACAGCCTGAGAGAAAGCCACATCAGACGTTTGAATAATAACGAATGCAATATAAACGCAGGGGTAATATTTTTGGATATTGTAACAAATCTTGAAAGAATAAGCGACCACAGCGTAAATATTGCCGGTATTGTAAGCCCTGCTTCCGTAATTCATAAGACTAAGATATAAAGGTCATTCGGGAACCAGTGTCACAAAGAGCCAAACCTGCTCGAAAGTGATGCGGGGGCCTGTTTTTTTTGCAGCGGATTTTAAGTATTTTTGCCTGCTCAGCACTGATTTTTTATAATAATGTATTATTTCCCGGGAAATATTGTCGATATTTATATAGGGTATTTATTATTGATGTCGTTAAATGTATAATATAATTGATGTTAGTAAGATATGGGAGGAATGATTATGACAGGTCTTTGGTTGGGCTATATATTGTTCAGCATAATACTGGGTGTTCTTGCAATCATTATGAGAGATAATTTGATTTTATTATCAGTATTTGTGGCCGCACTGGTAGCTATGAAAATAATTTTCATATATGTTATTAGCAATGGAGCAAAGCGCATGCATGACAACCTGGGCAAAATCGTCAGCGGTCAGCTCAATATAAACATAAAAAAGTCCAATATAAAGGTCATCAATAGAATCGGGGATAAATTTAATGAATACCTGGACAAGATAAGAAATTTGACAGGCCAGTACGTGAATTTATCGGAAAAGACTACTAAGGAATCCCAAACCATGAAGAGCCAGGCAGAAGGCCTGAGAGTTACATCCGGCGAGATAGCTTCTACTGTGCAGAATATATCTGAAGCAGTCAATAATCAAGCACAATCTACAGTCAGCGTCAAAGAAAGCGTAGAAACCTTTTCTTACGGAGTGAACGACATTTATGAGAACGCCAGGGAATCCCTGAATGCGGCTAAGAATTCCAAGACAGTAGTCGATGAAAGCTTTGAAACCTTTAGAGAAGCCTTCAAAAAGATGGAAGAGGTAAAAGAGTATAACGACAAAGTATTGAAAGATATAACGGAGCTGAACGATTCAATAAGGCAGGTAAGCGTGATAACTGAAGCAGTGGAAGCCATAGCATCCCAAACGCACCTCCTGGCCCTGAATGCATCCATAGAGGCTGCAAGGGCAGGAGAAGCCGGGAGAGGCTTCGCGGTAGTTGCAGGAGAGGTAAGCAAGCTGGCGGATGACTCATCGGGCTCTGCCAAGAAGATAAAGACCCTTATCGAGAGCATAACAAAAGAAATTCAAGGGCTGTCTACAAGCATAAAGGTTGAGACAGAGGTTATAGAGAATAATGTAGCCTATGCAGTAAAGGCCTTAAAGAAATCTGAAGATATAAACAAGGCTGTTGAAAAAAATATGGATGCTGCAGAGGCCATAGTAAACCTTACTGAAAAACAGAAAGCAAAAATAAATGAAATAACTCATGCCGTTGAGGTAATAAATGATGCCACTCAGCAGAATGCGGCAGTGGTTGAGGAAATAACGGCCTCCACGCAGGAGCAGCTTTCAATAATAGAGACCATGTATGATTCCATAGTAAATCTTAGTGATGCCATCGAGCACAGCAACAGTATAATAGGCAACTTCATGCAGGGCTTTGTGATTACCGACGCGATGAAAGTTAAAGTGGAGACCGTAAAGAAGATGCTCATTGAGACCAGCAAGGTTGACAGGCTCCTGCAGATGGATGAAGATAAAGGAAATGAGCTTTTAGCCGGCAGGGGAAAGGATCTGGACTATGTCGAATTAGTGGCATTGGTGGATAAAAACGGGGTCATCAAATTTGCCAGCCCGGAAGTCCCGAAGGAACAAAGAGACTGCAGCGCCAGAGTATTCTTCCAAAGAGCCATGGCCGGAGAAACATATGTGAGCAAGGAGTACATATCAATACTTACCAACCACTACAATATCACCATATCCATTCCTCTGTATGAGGGAGGAACGGTTCAGGGAGTGCTTCTGGCAGATATTAACCTGAATGAATAAACGGAGAGACGGGTTTTAGAACTCAGGATTCAGAGCTCAGAACTCAGGGGCTAGGGTATTCCTTTTGGGTCATAGGAGACGGAAACCACTGAAAGACACGGGAGAATATTTTTATTCCATATCTAAGCAGGAATTTTGTGAAGAACCTTAGAGTAAGTTAACGAAGCGTAACGACCGCAGCTTCAATTGTTTGAGCCAAAGCGAGTTTTGAAGCTGCAGTAAGCAAGTTTACTTAGTCTTAGGTTCATAACTAGCATTCCTGTGTGATATGGCATTGGAAAATACTTCCGTGTCTTTCAGTGGTTGACCTTCCCCCATCTGCCCATTTGCCCATCTGCCTATTTCCCTCCCTGTCTTTCACCGTTCTCCATATTTCGTTTTTTTGTAACAAACACGAAATATAATACGTCCAACTTTAATGGTACAATAGAATAGAATCATTGAAGCACAGGAGGTAATTTATATGAAGAAAGGATTTACAGCAAAGAAGGCTCTGTGTTTGCTTCTGGCATTTACTCTGCTTTTTTCCACAATGCTTTATGCGGATGGGGAGGGGGCCTACTCAGAAAGCAGCCAGCAGATAGGACCGGGCACTCATTACAAGAAGGCTGCCTGGGTGACTCCAAAGGGTATATTCAGCATCAATATGGTTGAAACCCTGATAGGGACTGAATATATAAAAGTTGAGGCTTCAGACAGCGGTAAAGCCGTAGGAACTGAAACCGTATCAAAGCAGGCCCAGAAAAAATACAGCGATGATACCAGAGTCTTAGGGGCTGTAAATGGTGACTTTTTTTACACCAATGAGCTTAGAGGCTTGACTTCGGGGACCAGCATCATTGACGGAGAAATAAAAACCGCTTTGCCGGAAAGCACGATCTTTGGGGTCAGTGACCAGGGCAATTGCTTTATAGATCTGTTGATGATGGAAGGATCGGCCCAGTTCAAAGATATCAGCTATTCTATAGCAGGAGTGAACAGGGTAAGATGGGATAATCAGCTTATATTATACACACCGGCTTTCGCAGGTCTTACCAACACGAAAGGCAATGGAACGGAAGTAGTGGTTAAGGGGATTGAGCTTCCTATCAAGGGCAATCAAGAATACAAGGGCTATGTACATACAATATATAAGGATGTAAAGGATGCTCAGATCCCGGAGGACGGAATCGTACTGTCAGGGCAGGGCATGGCCGCTGAATTTCTTAATTCACTGAAGGAAGGCGATGAAGTAAGCTTCAGCATAAACTTCAACAGGAATAATATAAAATATGCGGTATCTGGCAATACGCGACTTTTAAAAGGCGGCCAGCTGTCAGAAGAGATAGTTAAGGCAAGCGATGCCAAGGTAAGACATCCCAGAACTGCCATAGGCATCAAAGGCGGTTCGGTAGTCATGGTGACGGTGGACGGGAGACAGAAAAACTTCAGCGATGGGATGACTCTTTATGAGTTCGCTGAATATTTGTTCAGCCAAGGCATAGAAAATGCAATAAATCTGGATGGCGGAGGGTCTACATCTATGGTAGTGAGAACTCAAGGCCATTTTGAACCGGCTTTGGTGAATTCACCCTCAGACGGGAGAGAGAGAAGTATTTCCAATTCCATACAGATACTGTCATATGCCCCTAAATCAAAGCCGATGCATGTAAGATTTAATCAGGATACTCTGAAAATATACAAAAACAGTACCTTTACACCAAGCGCATATGCTCTTGATCAGTATTTCAACAGGGTGGACATTCAAGCTGACGCTATAAAATATACCCTGAGCAAGGGCATAGGCAAGATGAATGAAAATGGCATGTTTACAGCCGCTTCAAAAGCGGGAAAGGGCTTTATAGAGGGCTCTTCGGGAGGCACAAAGAGCAGGATAGAAGTGCAGGTACATGACAAGGTGGCTTCCCTTAAGATAACAAATGACTATGTAAGCTTGGACCCGGGGCAGAAGGTTCAGCTGGAGGTCAAGGCTTATGATGAAAACGGACAGCAAATCGTGATAAGCCCCTCTGCGGTTAACTGGTCCGTAAGCGGTGAAATAGGAACGATGGATAAGGCTGGAGTATTTACTGCAGGCAAGAATAAAAAAGAAGGAAAGATAATCGGCAAAGTGGATAAGGTTGCGGCGGATGTCCAGGCACGAGTAGGAAATACGCCTATAGTGCTGGAAAGCTTTGAAAAGACAGATAATATCGAGATAAGCAGTATAAGAGCTGAAGCATCAGGAAAGACCACTGTTGATAAGGAGCCTGTAAAACAGGGCAAAGGAGCCTTAAAGCTGGCATATAATATGGTAATTGAGCAGACCGGTACTGCTGCAGCTTATGTTAACCTGAAGAACCCTGTGAAAGCTCCGGGCAAGCCATTGGAAATAGGCTTGTGGGCTTATGGAGACGGCGGGGCACACTGGCTCAGAGGCGTTTATACAAACAGCGCAGGCGAGAAGAAGCTTGTAAACTTTACGAACCAGGGCGGCTTCAACTGGAAGGGATGGAAGTATGTATATGCGGAAATTCCAAAGGATGAGAAATTCCCTATTGCCCTTGAGCAGATATATATAGCAGAGCCTCTGGAGGAGAACAAGACTGCGGGTGCAGTTTATTTCGATAACTTGACCGCACTATACGAACCGGGACCGGATATCTACAATCCTGAAGCTGTGGAATTGAATCCTGCAGCAGGTGCGAAGCTTGAGGCTCAGCCTTCGGAGATCACTATAAAGGTAAAGGATAAGGGCGAGGGCATCGATCCTAAATCCATAAGATTCTTGCTCAATAACGTTCAGGTAAAAGCGGTGTATAATCCGGAAACAGGTATGATCACTCATACGATAGATTACAAGCTTTACAAAGGAGAGCATAATATAAGGCTGTTCCTCAAGGATAAAGCCGGAAATTCGATAAATCCGGAATTGAAATATACATTTACAATAGATCAATAATATAAAAAAAGAAGTTAACGAAGTAGGTTAACTTCTTTTTTATGATGTTATTTACAGTTTGCAGCATTGCGCTAAGCTTTTAACTATTTCATAATCTTTTTAAGCAAATTATCATAATTTTTATAGGATATTAGATCCACCTCTTTCTGGGTATATCCTCGTTCCTTCATTCTATTAATGAGATTTAGTATATCAGCTTCTGATGATAATGCTTTTACAGTAATAGAGTTCGTCCTCGGGTCTGGCAATCCCACATATGACGCGGGCAGAAAATCACAGAAATCAAAGCCGAATCCAATATGCTCTATACCTATTATTTTTTTTATATAGCTGATTTGATCGATTAAATCGTCTATTCCTTGCTTATGTTTATCATCATTGACAAATGTACTGCATGCATTAATCCCTATCAACCCGCCGCTTTTAGCAACCGCCAATAACTGGCTGTCATCAAGGTTCCTTTTCACATTTGCAAATTTTTTAGAATTTGAATGAGAGGCAATGATAGGTCCTGAAGCTATATTGACTACATCCCAAAAAGACTTTTCATTCAGATGTGATACATCTAAAAGGATGCCCAGCTCCTCTATTTTTTCTATGGCTTTTTGCCCTAAATAGGTAACTCCGTTTATAGCATCATCCACTCCGGAAGCTAAAATATTCCTCTCGTTCCAGGTTAAAGAAGCATGTCGTAAACCTATGTCATTATAGTATGATTTTAGCAAGTCTATATTATTCTCAATATGAGACAAGCCTTCCATACCAATTAAAATGTTTATTTTATTTTCTTTCAGCCCTCTGTCAAAGTCGCTATACTCTTTAACAATATTTAGTATATCAGAAGCTTCAGCAAATTCTTCTGACATGGATTGTATGATTTGTTCTGTTCTTTCTTTCGGATCATTAAGATGCTCAGGATCGGTCCAAATCACCCATATGGCTGCTTTAACTCCTGATTTTAGAAAATTTTTATAATGGTATTTTCTAAAAACGTCTTTTTCTCCCTTTAGCCTCCTCAAGTTTATATCAGATAATATGTCTGAATGTCCATTAAATATCATTATCAGTATTTCCTCCTAAAGTTCCATCTGTCGGTTGAATGGTTTAAATCAAAATGTTGCCGACTATAATACCAAAATAATTGCCGATAATATATCCAAACACTGCAACCAATATTGACGGGCCTACTAAAGGTGTCCAGCCTTTAGCACTTGCCATGGCGGGAGCAGTTGCAGGGCCTCCTATATTAGCGTTGGAAGCAATGATGGCTTCCTCTAAACTGAATTTGCAGATTTTAGCCCCAAGAAGTGTTACCAGCAAGTTTATCAGCACCATAATGGCACAAAATACTAAGAGTAAGGGCGCTTTATAAATTATTTGAGATATAGATGCAGGAACACCGATTACTGCCATAAAGACTGCCATAAAAAACATGCCTATTTCTTGCGCCCCTCTCAATGAAGAGAAAAATTCGGACTTAAAGGTGGCCAGCAGCATTGTTATTGTAGTTAATACTAAGTACATATTTCCCAACAATGAATTCAATGCTTTTAAAAAGGCATTGCCGGTTGGAATAATTTTTGAAAAAAGACCTGCGACTTCTGTTGATGCAGCTACTATTATAAATGAACTGGCAATAACAAAGGCAACATCCTTAATCGTAATCTCGGTTTTCCTTGATATATTCGAATTATCGGATGTTAAAGCTGCCATTCCTGAAGACTCAATTTCATCTACTAAAGGATGAGAAAAGTGCTTTTTGAAAAAAGGTATTGACGGCATTGCCAGTAATACAAAAAAATATAGCGCCATTAATAAATTATCCGCTACTGTTGCAGAAGCTATAATATCGCTAGGAACATTAAAAGCATCAGATAGGGCAACAAAATTTACACCGCCGCCTATATAAGATCCGGTCATTATTGCTGCCACATATCCTAAGCTGGGTACATATTTATGTAAAGCAAAGTATCCGATAAATGCACCTAATGTTGTACCAAATGAACCAATAATAAAAATCCCCAGTAATCTGCCGCTTTCCTTCCATATTTTTTTCATGTTGCAGTTGAAAAGAAGCATTGGAATTGATAAAGGAATAATATAGCTCCAGACAGTATCATATACTGGAGATTCCGTAGGAATAATATGTAGATTGGATAAAATCAGAGCTCCTGCTAAAGCGATGATGGAACTTGTGACTTTTGAGGCCCATTTGTATTTTCCCTCTAAGTAAATGCTCCCGGCAGCTAATCCGGTTAAAATTGCCCATAATACCCATGTTTGATCTGCTTTAATCAAACTTCCCATAATTATACCTCCTTATATTTTTATGATATAAGCATATAATAAAAACTTTGAATCGTCAATATATTAAATAAATTATCAATATATTGAATTTTAAATCAATATATTTTTAAAGCTCAAAATGATATAATATTATTCAAATAAACCTTGGAGGGAAATTATGACTGGTATAGGTCCTAAAATAAGAGAATTGAGAAAATCAAAAAAACTGAGCATTGCTGATCTCTCTAATATGTCGGGATTAAGCACCGGACTTATCAGCCAGATTGAAAGAGATAAAGTGGTGCCTTCAATTACTGCAATGCTGAATATAGTTAACGCGCTTGATGTAACAATGGGATATTTTTTTGATGAAAAAAAAGAGGTTTCTGCGCTTATAAGAAAAAATGAAAGACGCACATTGGTAACCAATGATAAGTCAAGGATATATGAATTCTTAACTCCGACATACAACAAAAAAATTGAATTTATTTTGATTAGATTGAATGGATGCACTCATAAAGCTGAAGAAGCGATTTCTCATGATGGTGAAGAATGTGGATATGTAGTAAAAGGAAATATGGTTGTGATCATTGCGGGCAAAAGGCATGTGCTACACGAAGGAGACAGTATATATTTTGACAGCTCTCAAGCTCATGTTTATGAAAATTATGATGACGATGAATGCATCTCAATATGGGCTATGACACCGCCTAGCTGGTAGTTATATTATGATCAATAACGTGGGACATAAAAAGTATATAAATTTGAATAATCGTATGTGCAGTTCACATTTACTTGCACATACGATTATTCCCTATATAAGTTGCAATAAATACGTTACATAGCTTTTATCAGTTAATATAAGCTTACTGCTGTAAAATATTAATGCGTTATATATAGTCATAATAGCGCCTAATGAATTTAACTTCCGTGTCAATTTGTATCCCTCATTTTCGTTGACCCTGGACTCGTGACCCTTATACTAGGGACTAGAAGCCAGCGGCTAGAGGCTAAAAAGGAAATTATATAAACAAATTCACGTTCGAGTCCTCGGCCTCACCAAGGTAATAGCCGACTCCTCCGATTTTTATTCCGTCTATAAGCTCTTCTTGCTTCAGGCCCATCACATCCATGGACATTTGACATGCCACTATTTCTATGCCGCTTTCCATGGCTGCTTTTATCAAGTCTTCCAGCGAAGTCACATTCTTGTTCTTCATGACGCTTCTTATCATTTTCGGCCCCATACCCAGCATGTTCATCTTTGACAGCCCCAATCTCTTGCTTCCTCTAGGCATCATCATGCCGAACATTTTATCCATGAAGCCCTTTTGCACGGAGACTTTGTCATGCTTCCTGAGGATGTTAAGCCCCCAGAAGGTGAAGAACATAGTAACCTTTTTACCCATAGATGCAGCGCCGTTTGCTATTATAAAAGATGCAATCGCCTTATCCAGATCTCCGCTGAATACGACTATGGTCTTATTATCCTTTACAGCTATCGGTGCAGCGGTGCTGTTTACCGCAGGAGCAATATCCATACCTTTTTTTATATGAGCGATTATTTTGCCTCCGTCTTTTTTCACATCCATAAGCTCATTATTGGTTCTCCTGGTCCACGCCTTTATATCTTCATAAAAACCCGGATCGCTGGCTGTAACCTTAAGCACCTGGCCTTTGTTGAGCTCTTCAATACAAGATTTTACCTGCATCAATGGTCCCGGGCAGCACAGTCCGCAGGCGTCAAGCTCTCTATCCGGCTGCTCTTGACTAAAAGACTTTACGGCTTCTCCTCTATCATTTACGGTATTATCAGATTCATTGACGGCTGCGCTTTTCCCCGGCTCGAATTTTTCTATGGAAAAGCTCTTATAGCCTCCTGTGATATTTACTACTTCAAAGCCGTTTTGCTTTAATATTCTGCTTGCTATATAGCCTCTCAGACCGACTTGACAATACTCAATTATAGCTTTTCCCTTATCTAGTTCGTGAAGCCTATCTCTCAGGCTATCTACAGGTATATTCACAGCTCCGTCTACATGGCCGTTTTCAAACTCTTCCTCAGTCCGCACATCGAGAAGGATGTAGTCGTCCTTATCCATGGCCTTGAATTGTGAAGGAGTAATGGCGGAAGTCATGCCGTTTAAAATGTTTTGGGCCATAAAGCCTGCCATATTGACAGGATCCTTTGCAGAGGAATAAGGAGGAGCATAGGCTAATTCAAGCTCAGCCAGGTCGTTTACAGTACCTTTAAGCCTTATAACGGCAGCTATGACATCTATTCTCTTATCCACACCGTCATAGCCGATTATCTGGGAACCCAGCACTTTCCCTTCATCGTTGAATATGAGCTTTATGGTCATGGGAAGGGCGTCAGGGTAATATCCCGCATGGGAGTTGGGATGAAGGAATATGGTCCTGTAAGGCATGTTAAGCCTTTGCAGGGTTCTTTCGTTGGCACCTGTGCTTGCGGCAGTCAAGTTGAATATCTTGAGTATCGAAGTGCCCTGGCTCCCCTTGTAGACGCTGTTCAAGCCCGCTGCATTATCCGCTGCTATCCTGCCCTGCTTGTTGGCAGGTCCCGCCAAAGGTATGGCCGTTTTCTGTCCGGTGATGAAATCCATAACCTCTATAGCATCTCCAACTGCATATATGCCTTCGATATTTGTTTCCATCCTATCGTTTACGATTATATGCCCCTTAGGTCCGAATTCTATGCCGGAATCCTTTAAAAATCCTGTATCAGGCGTAACTCCTATCGCCAATATGATCATATCTGCAGACAAAGTCTTGCCGCTGTTCAATGTCACCTGAACAGATGAGTTTTCTTCCGAGAAGGCTTTAACACCATCGCCCAATATGAGCTTTATGCCCTTTTGCTCCATCTCTTTTTCTGTGATGACAACCATATCGGAATCAAAGGGAGCCAGTATATGGGGAGCTGCTTCCACAAGAGTGACCTTTATATTTCTCTCGACAAGGTTTTCTGCCATTTCAACCCCTATAAAGCCTCCTCCTATCACGATGGCTGATCCGATGTTGCGGTTGTCGACATAGTCCTTGATCCTGTCGGTGTCAGGTATATTTCTCAATGAGAATATCCTGCTGCTGTTTATCCCTGGTATATTGGGCTTTATAGGCTTTGCTCCGGGAGACAATATTATATAATCATAGCTTTCTTCATAAATTCCTCTGTCCGCACTTTTTACAATAACCTTTTTATTATTTGGATCGATGGAAGTTATTTCACTGTTGATCCTTACATCTATGTTGAATCTTTTTTTCATGGCTTCAGGAGTCTGAACCAGAAGCTTCTCCCTTTCCTTGATGACTTCGCCTATATGGTAAGGCAGACCGCAGTTTGCAAAGGAAATATATCCGTCCCTCTCAAACATTATTATTTCTGCATTTTCATCAAGCCTCCTGAGCCTTGCGGCAGCAGAAGCGCCACCGGCTACTCCGCCTACTATTAAAACTTTCTTACCCATCTTTTTGCCTCCTAAATTCTTAAATTGAACGAGACTTCATTCAGAGGGGGATTCAACCCCCACTGAATGTTAGTCGAGTCCATACAAGGTGAATTGCCCCGCAAGGGCAAGAGAAGGTGCCCTGGGGCACTGGACTTAGCCGCTCTTGGCACCCGCCGCCTATAGAGGCGGGGGTCTTAGAGCGGGTTAGTTCAGTGATAAAATTTTCGTTATTCATTGAACAGGGAATCAATAAATTTTCCTACTCTTTCATCAGCTATGCTATAGGTTATCTCGAGGCCGTTTCTTTCGCCCTTTACTATCCCGGCAGCCCTAAGCTTCTGCAGATGCTGCGATATAGTGGACTGGGGAAGTTCAAGACAGCCCTGCATATGGCTCACATTGCAGGAACCCTTCTCTATAAGGCCTTTTACTATGCACAGCCTTACTGGGTGAGCCAGCACCTTCAGCAACTCTGCAGTCTCTGTATATTGCTTGAAATCTCCTTCCATACCTTCACCTCAAATTTCCGATTATTTATCCTAATATCTATATATTCAAATATTACGATATAATGATACCACTTTACCAAATATATGTCAATATGGCAGATGGGTAAAAGGGAGAGACGGGGAAACGGGGAACACGGATTTACACTGAGTTTGCTGAGTTTTCATCAAAAGAAAAATTAGCAAAAAAGAGAATCACCCTGCAAGTAGCGATTGCAAGGCGATTAGTACATTTCATCCTGTTGATTAGTTAAGCCCCTATTTTAGTTTACCATTCACATCAGGATTGTAAAGTTAGAACATTACAACAAAGGTCCCAGAGGAATGCCCTAATCTAGAGGCCAGAGGCTGACCCCAGAGTAATACCCAAAATCCTGAATCCTGAGCTCTAAACCCTATAAATTGCTTTCAGCCTGTTGATTTTTACGCCTCTTTCCATAAACTTTGTTTCATATTCTGTTGGAATATTTTCCGGATCATTTTCTGCTGCTAAGTCGTATGTGATATCTGTGATTTCCAAATCAGCCGCCTTGAATTCATCGATGCTGTAATCAAAGAGGGGCCTGTTGTCCGTCTTAAAAATAATTTGCGCGCCATCCTTAAGAAATAACTTATATTTCTCAAGAAATCTAATGTTGGTGAGGCGCCTTTTAGCATGCTTGGACTTTGGCCATGGGTCGCAAAAGTTTATGAAAAGGCAATCTACTTCGTTTTTATCAAAGGCCTGTTCAATATTTTCAATGTTGAAGGGAAGAAAAGCCAGGTTGTTTGTTCCCTTCTCAAGTGCTCTCTTTAACGCCATATATATTACTTCATACTTTGAATCTACTCCTATGAAGTTTTTATTCGGATATTTGTAACAATTTTCAACTATGAACTTTCCTTTGCCTGTTCCGAGCTCTACATACAAAGGGTTATTATTGCCAAAGTGATCTTTCCAGCAGCCCTTTTTCTCTTCCGGTTTGAATATGATCAAATGCTGATTCTCTTCTAATGTGCCCAGTGCTTTAGGCTTTTTTCGCAATCTCACTCTCTATACCTCCAGTGCTGATAATATTATTTGAATAAATTGATATAAGCCTTTCTTATTATATTATTAATTTGCTTTTCAGTACATATCTATATATAACGTAAAAAAGATTTTACAGCATAACAGCTATGTAGAATATTTAATGCGTTATATATATTAAGGAAAAGTGAAAAACTTAAACAAGAAATAATGTATAAATATTAAATATACAAAATAAATATAATTTAACACATGAATAGACATATCTCGACAGAATGTTGAAAAATGTAACCTTTGGTAATGTATGGACAAACATTTTATTATATATCATAATATAATTGACGGATATATATACTTAATATGAAAGAAAAATTATTAATGGAGGTGTTTTAATGAAAAAGCTGGGTCTTTCTACCAAGATATTGATCGCTTTGATAATCGGTATTTTGGCAGGTGTATTCCTGCAAGGTTCCCCGGACATTGCCGACACTTATATCAAGCCTTTCGGGACATTATTCTTAAATCTTATCAAGCTCATAGTTGTACCCTTGGTGCTGGCTTCGCTGGTTGTAGGAACTACCGGCTTGGGGGACGTAAAGAAAATAGGGAGGGTAGGCGGAAAAACTCTCGCTTATTATCTTTTGACCACTGCTTTTGCAGTAATCATAGGACTTATACTTGCTAATGTATTGAATGTGGGCGCGGGTTATTCAATACCCGTAGATGCTGTTGCAGAGGCTAAGGAAATGCCTAAGTTTGTGGATACCCTATTGAACATCATTCCTACAAATCCCTTGAAAGCACTTGTGGACGGAAATATGCTGCAGATAATAGTGTTTGCCTTAATGCTGGGCGGAAGCATAATGGCTATTGGGGAAAAGGGAGCATCCTTGCAGAGGGGCTTTGAATCCTTGGCCGAAGCCATGTACAAGATGACAGGCGCTATAATGAATTTCGCACCTTATGGTGTGTTCGCTCTCATAACTCCGGTGGTGGCTGTAAACGGGCCAAAGATTTTATTGCCGCTGCTTAAGGTGATTGTCATCGTATATTTAGGATGCCTGCTTCATATGCTCATAGTATACTCAGGTACCTTGAAGATTCTCGGCAAATTCAGCCCTATCAAATTTTTTAAATCCGTAGCTCCTGCCCAAATATTTGCATTTACTACAGCAAGCAGCAGCGCCACACTTCCGATAAACATGAAATGCGCTGAATCTATGGGGGTGCCAAACTCCATAAGCAGCTTCGTGCTTCCTCTGGGAGCTACGATAAATATGGACGGAACTGCATTATATCAAGGAGTTTGCGCATTTTTCATAGCTCAGGTCTACGGAATCAACCTTACCATTGCGCAGCAATTTACAATAGTGCTTACGGCAACCTTGGCTTCCATAGGTACCGCCGGTGTTCCGGGCGCAGGGCTCATAATGCTCACCATGGTTCTCCAATCTGTAGGCCTTCCTCTTGAAGGCTTGGCTCTTATTGCCGGAATAGACAGGGTGCTGGATATGGCAAGGACAACTGTCAATATAACAGGAGATACTGCTTGCTCAGTAATAATCGCAGCATCGGAAAACGAGTTGAACAAGGAAGCTGCAGTCAACAGAAGTGCATCTATGTAAGCTACCGCAGGAGCAATCCTGCGGTTTCTTTAGCTGGTGCTTTGCGTCAGCACATCGCTATCAAGCCTTTCTATTTGCCGATAAACATCTGAGTATACGTATTGCTGCCGTCCATAGAAGCAATACCTACTCCTAATTCAGTAAAGTTAGGATTCAATATATTCTTTTTGTGGCCTTCAGAGTTCATCCATGCCTGGAAAGCTCTATCAGCTGTTGTATTTTGCGCCAGGTTTTCTCCTGCATACATATAGGATATTCCGTAGTTTCTCATCATATCAAAGGGTGATCCGTAAGTCGGAGATTGATGGGCAAAATAGCCCTTGTCAACTATATCCTTTGATTTCATACGAGCTAGCTTCGTCAGATCATTATTTGCTTTCAGCGCAGGTGCACCTACTTTTGCTCTTTCAACATTGCATAGCTCAAGGATTCTTTTCTCCTCGGCAGTCATTACACCTGTTCCGGTCGTATCCTGGCTTGGGGTGCTCGGTGTAGTCGGGGTGCCTGGCGTAGTTGGAGTACCTGGTGTAGTCGGAGTACCAGGTGTTGTAGTACCAGGTGTTGTAGTACCGGGTGTTGTAGTTCCCGGATTAACTGTTCCGGGTGTGTTCGGGTTTAACGGACCTCCCGGAGAAGTAGGAGACCAAGGTGTTGTACCGGGTGTAGTGGTTCCGGTTACTGGTGGAGGAACGCTTGGGATTTTCTTTGCACCGGTTCCGGAAGGATAAGGCTGCACATACTTGCTTTCTATACAACCTATATCATTTTTGCCTGGCATTTGAACTATATACCAATTATTGACCTTGCCAAGAACGTTTATCTTATCATTGGATGTGACAGTGCCAATGGTCCCGAAATTTGTTCCTGGTCCTGACCTTACGTTGCAGTTTGGCACAGTCACCTTCCCAAAGCTTATATCAGCTTTTTCAGAGCTTGCCGATATCCTTCCGTTTGGATTGGTGTTTCCCCATATACTGTTAGGCATCTGACTTCGGTTTGTATTAGGAGTGTTGGTAGTATTGGGGACTTGGCTCATATTCTTCTGTTGAGTATTGGGCGTGGCGATCCTTCTGGTATATTGATTGGTGCAGCCCGAAAATACTCCTGCAAGAAGCATTACACATAAGGTAAAGGCGAGTGCTTTCCTATATCTTAACATAAACAACCTCCTTAGTATTTTGTGATGAAAACTTGCAAAAAATAATGCAGCTTTCATATTTATTTTGCATATTAAAATGAAAAATATAAAAGCTGACGAGCATCAAATTAAGGCTTATATGGATTAAAATTCATACGGCAATCGATGTGAATTTTATTTAACCATGAAGGAAAATCAGAAATCAAATAGAAATATATATAGTGGAACATATTTTTGCGAAAACAGGAGGAATAAATGACCATATTCGTACAAGCATTATTTATTTTTTTTGCCAGAATACTTGATGTATCGATAGGCACACTAAGAACAATACTTTTAGTGAAAGGCAATAGGCAAATAGCGGCAGTTTTAGGCTTTTTTGAAGTCATGATATATCTTATAGTCCTCGGAAAAGTGGTTGGGAATATAAACAAGCCCATCTTGATAATCGCATATTGCTTGGGCTATGCATGCGGAAATATAATCGGAGGGAGAATAGAAGAAAAGCTGTCCTTGGGCAGAGTTTCGGCAGGAGTTATTCTAAAGGAAAACTATGAGGATGTCGTTCAGGCCTTAAGAGACGGAGGCTTTGGCGTAACAATATTTGAAGGTATGGGCCTGGAAGGCAAAAGCTATATGCTCAATATAATTTTGGAAAGAAGGCATATAAATAAGCTGTATAAAGCAGTCCATAAGATTGATCCTCATGCGTTCATCACCATATCTGATATACGCTCTTCAATGGGAGGGCATTTTGTTCCCAAAAAGAAGGGTTAGCCGCCGGGAATGCTATTAATATCTATTGACATTAGCTTTTTTCAAATATATAATTAAATCCATAAAGGCGATGACAGGGAGAAGTAACAGAAAAGATGCCTCAAAGAGAGCCGGCGGTTGGTGCAAGCCGGAAGGCAGAAGCTGTGAAATACACCTTTGAGCTGCAGGCTGAAATTTTCAGTAGGCCGGGACGGAGTCTTCCACCGTTATATGGGAAGGGGGTATTATTTGTATCCTGTTGAGCCGGGCATTTATTTTGCCAATTAGGGTGGTACCGCGAGCCATTCGTCCCTACTAGGGATGGATGGCTTTATTGTTTTTTGTTTGAGCCAAAGCGAGTTTTGAGGCAACCCTATGCAAGCATACAAACTTGTAGCCTCGGAGCATAAGGTGAATTGCTCCACAGGAGCAAGAGAGGATGCCCTGGGGCATTGGCAATCATTATCAGTACGCATAATAGAAAAGAAAGGATGATTAAAATGGAAAAGAGAAATGTTTTTGATGTTTTGAAAGAAAGGGGATTTATCCAGCAGGTAACTCATGAAGAAGAGGTAAGAGAATTATTGGGCAAGGAATCCGTTACTTTTTATATAGGATTTGACGCTACTGCGGATAGCCTTCATGTAGGTCATTTTTTACAGATGATCGTCATGGCCCACATGCAAAAAGCCGGCCATAGGCCAATAGCTTTGCTGGGAGGCGGCACTACAATGGTAGGAGATCCAAGCGGCAGGACCGACATGAGAAAGATGCTGACTCAAGAGGAGATTCAGCAGAATGCTGAAAGATTCAAGGTGCAGTTTGAAAAGTTTTTAGATTTCAGCGACGGCAAGGCTATAATGGAGAATAATGCAAATTGGCTGTTGAACCTCAACTATGTAGATTTTTTGAGAGAAATAGGAGTGCACTTCTCTGTAAACAGGATGCTGACGGCCGAATGCTACAAAAACAGGTTGGAAAAAGGGCTTACCTTTATAGAGTTTAATTACATGCTGATGCAATCCTATGACTTTGTAGAGCTCTACAGAAGGTATGGCTGTAAGCTGCAATTAGGCGGAGATGATCAATGGTCCAACATAATATCCGGAGCCGACCTGATCAGAAGGGTAGAAAACGTGCCTGCTTTCGGAATGACATTTACCCTTTTAACCACCAGCGACGGCAAGAAGATGGGAAAAACTCAGGCAGGAGCTGTATGGCTTGACCCTGATAAAACCAGCCCCTATGATTTTTATCAATACTGGAGAAACGTTGACGATGCAGATGTTGAAAAATGCCTGGCATTGCTGACGTTCCTGCCCATGGATGAAGTGAGAAGATTGGGGGCCCTTCCGGGAAATAAGATAAATGAAGCCAAGAAGGTTCTTGCCTTTGAAGTCACAAAGCTTGTTCATGGCGAAGAAGAGGCAAAAAAAGCCGGGGATGCAGCAGAAGCGCTGTTTGGCGGCGGCGGAAACCTTGACATGGTGCCAACAACGGAAATCAGCAAGGATCAGCTGGGAGCCGGCATGAATATTATCGATATGCTGGTTTTTACAGGCCTGGCACCCTCAAAGGGTGAAGGGAGAAGGCTCATAAACCAGGGCGGGCTTCTCCTGAATGATGAAAAAGTGGATTCCATCGAGTTTACAATTACTCCGGATGATTTTAAAGAAGCTGCCCTGATGCTGAAAAAAGGCAAAAAGACATATCATAGAGTGGTTGTTAAATAATAGATGAAGTATCATCCATATCAAATTCGTATATAATAGTAGGATAATATTAAAACTAATTGATATGGAAAGATATAATATGTATCAAGAAATTATGAGCGCTGCTTTATCAAAGATAATGGGGATCATATATCATATGCAAGGGCATAGCTATTTATATGCGGGGCTTGCAATGATTATGGAAGGTGCTTCCGTACCTTTTCCCGGCATGTATATATTGATTTTCAGCGGTTTTGCAATCAAACAGCTGGGATTGAATTTTTGGGTGCTGGTGGGGATCTGCAGCGTCTGTTATACTGCGGCCTCCCTCATACCATATTACATCGGGGGACATATAAATAATATTGCCACTAAATTTTACAAGAAATATTACAGCAATAGAATAGATAAGATAAAAAAGGTGAGCGATATATTCAATAAATACGGGGAATGGACCGTATGCCTTTCAAGGCCTACCTTTTTGGGAAACTATTTTTCCTATATAGCAGGGATGAATAGTATGAACATAGGCAAGTTTTTGCTGTATACCTTCGCAGGCATTTTTCCCTGGACTCTGTTCATGTGTTATTTAGGCTATGGAGTGATAAGCAGTACGGATGAAATAGTGAATATAATTGCAAGCATGAAACCCCTGTTCTATATTGTCACTATAGCCGTAATAATTTATGGAGCATACCAAGTATATAAGTTATTAAATAAGAGAAGATATTAAATAAAAAATAGATGCCGATGTCGGCATCTATTTTTATACATTATCGTGTATTTTTATACTATTTTGCCTGGCTTAAAGCTTCTTCTACGAGAGCTTTGAAGTTTTCTCCTGAGTGGCTTGCTCCGCCTGTTGTATCAACTTTTGCTATATCCTGTGCTGCAACAAGGTCTGCACCGAATTTCTCGTATGCCGCAACCAAGTCAACATTTTTGACCTGCTTGAAGGATGCCTTGTAGCCTTCGTCTTGTGTCTTGTTTACAAATGCCTTTGATGAAACTTCATCATAAGTAGCAGCTGTTATTTTGCCTTCTGCAACTGTGATAGAAACGAAAGGAGTCCAGCCTCTTTCATCCTCTTTCCCTGATGCTTTGAAGTTCCCGTCTTTAAGCTTGTCTCCGTCTTTTGCTTGTGCGATAGCTTCAGCAGCTAATGTTTTGAAGTTAGTGAAGGATCCTGTAGCGCCTGCGACAGCAGCAACCTTCTCTGAATCCTGAGCGGCAACAAGCCCTTCGCCCATCTGCTTATAAACTGCAACTATGTCAACATTTTTAGCATCTTTGAATGCCTTGTGATATTCGGTATCTTCTGATTTGTACATGCCTCTTACTTCGTCGTATTTCACTTCGGAAATCTTACCGTCTTTAACTACTACAGTAACTTCAGGTGTCCAGCCTCTTTCGTCCGTATCACCCTTTGCCGTATAAGTACCATCTTTGTAAGCAGCCTCATTATTAGTTGCCGGTGGAGCTGCTGCAGGTTCGCTCTTTGGTGCGCATGCTGCAGCCATAGCTACTACTAAGACTACTATAAGCGCTAATGATAATAACTTTTTCATTTCGAATTTCCTTCCCCTTTCGAGAGTTTGTTAATAATTTTACATTTTTATTATAACATAACAGTGGAAAAAATAAATAGTTTTATTACAAAATTTATAGATATTTCATAAATAATATTGGCATAGAAAATATTATAAATATAAAATTGGAAGAACCGCTTCTATTATAAATCTGCAATGATATAATAATAGTAATATAAGGCAGTAACCGCAGCTGCTCAGGGCTGCTGTATTTTTAAATTATGGAGGGTTGTTATGCACACGCCGTTATTAGAAATTGATCTGGCCAAGATCAAATACAATGCCCAAAGGATTAAAGATTTTTGTGAAAAATCAGACATCGATATCTGCATTGTAACAAAAGGGTTTTGCGCTGAGCTGCCTATTGTTGAAGCCCTTATCGAAGACGGACATAATTTTTTTGGCGATGCAAGGATACAAAATATTGCAAAGATTAAAAGGGAGTTTCCTGATGTGAAGTATATGATGATCAGAATTCCCAAAATAAGCGAAGCGGAAGAAGTCATCAGATACGCTGATATAAGCCTTCAATCCCAGCTTGAGGTCATAAAAGCCTATTCCGACAAAGCAAAGAGCATGGGGAAAGTGCATAGCATCATACTTATGATAGATGTAGGCGACCTGAGAGAAGGGGTGATGCCGGAAAATTCCGGAGCGCTGGTAGAGGATATCCTTGCAATGAATGGGGTAAGGCTCATAGGGATAGGTACGAATGTAGGCTGCTACGGGGGCATCCTGCCCACAGTGGAAAATGCGAAGATTTTAGTGAACCTGAGAGATAGCCTGGAGAAGGCCTATGGTATAGAATTGCCTATAATATCCGGAGGCTCTACCTGTGCCCTGAAGCTATTGAGGGAAGGAAAGCTGCCGAAGGAAATAAACAATTTGAGGATTGGGGAGGCTGTGATCCTTGGAGAGGACAGCACCAACGGATTGTTTATTGAAAACCTCCACCGGGATGCCTTCATATTGAAGGCGGAAGTGGTTGAGCTCAGGCAAAAACCCTCTGTTCCAATGGGCCGGAGCGGCTATGATGCCTTCGGAAACCAGCCTGTGTTCCTGGACAAAGGAATAAGGAAGAGAGCCATATTGGCCATCGGACGCCAGGATGTGAGAATAGAAGCTCTCGCTCCGGTTTCCGAAGGCATGGAGATATTGGGAGGAAGCAGCGACCATCTGATAGTGGATGTAACGGACAGCAAGGAGAAGGTCGAACCCGGAAGCCTTATAGCCTTTCGCTGCGCCTATTCCGCAGTATTAAGCCTCACTACCTCCCCCTATGTGGAAAAGGTCTTTATGCCTCTGGCTTCTGGCCGCTAGCCTCTGGTATTAGGGGATTCCTTATGTGATAGAACTCAGGATTCAGAGCTCAGGGTGCATGTATTTCTTGCTATTGCGGCTTAAGCTTTTCCGCTTTTCCATAATAAATTATACAAACTATAAGAAATATCGACAAAGCCCCGAAGAGCGGGTAAAAGAACGCCACGAGGGATTTGAAATCAAAGAGGGACAGCGGAATGGAGCACAGGACTATAGCAGTGCATACAGCTTTATAGCTGTATCTTTTTTTGCTTGACAATCTGTTTGCCAGGCTGAACACATCAGAAACAGCGGTGGAATATATTTCCCCCCAGATGCATAAAGCCAATGCATATCTAAAATAAGGATGGAATCCTCTGGTTATGTATATCATAGGCAAAGATTTATCCAATACTTCGGGCATATCGGTTAAAATCAGGGCGTTGAGTAAAAAAGCCAGCACCATTAAACCGAAACCGCCTATGAAAGCTCCCATAGACAACGCTTTTTTGCTTTTTATATCCTGAGGGAAAGCTGTCAAAACTCCCAAAGAAAGCATGAGGTTATAGGAACAATAAAAAAACATAAAGAAAAAAGCCTTAAAAGCGGATGAATTTTTAGGAATATCTATATGAGACCACAGCGTGAGCATATTTTTATCTTTGAACAATGCTATAGATGCTAATATCACAACTGCAGAAATAGCCGGAACGATGATTGAATTTACGCTCAGCAAGCCCTCTATAGATTTAAAGACCGCCAGCAAGGTCAGAAAGCATATGATAGCGATTCCATAGATCTTCGGGAGATGAAAATAAGCCTTAAAAATCTCGCAGCTGCCGGAAAACATGATGGAAGTGCCTAAAAATAAGAATAAAGTTATTATGGCATCATAAAAGCCTCCTATTTTACCGCCGCAGAGCTTGCAGACGAAATCCCTGTAATTGAAAGCCTTGAGCCGGGCTGAAATATTGAATACGGAAACGGCCGTAATAATAAATAAAAAGCCTGAAAGCAAGAGCGTGATCATCCCATATGCACCGAATACGGAGAAAAACTGCATTATTTCCTGCCCTGATGCATATCCTGCCCCAATGACGGTTCCGATAAATGCGGCTCCTATTCTGAAAGATAGGACTAATCCTTTTTTCAAAAAAATCCCCCCTTCAATCTATTATATTTTCACAACTGAAGTAATATGTGACTTATCACGCCGCTTGTGAATCTTTATATGAATTAAGAACATTGTTAAATCCTATTGACAAAGCTTATATAAAAGCATAAAATATTATTGAACATATGAACAAGTATTCATACGTTCATATGTAAAAGGAGGTGCATTCATGGTGGATGATAAGACAAAGGTTGATTGCTGTGAGAGCAATATAATACATGAGGACATAGTAAAAAAAGTGCGTGACAATATGCCTGATGAGGATTTGCTTTATGACATCTCGGATCTTTTCAGGGTATTCGGCGACAGCACAAGAGTAAAAATATTGCATGTACTTTTTGAAGCGGAGATGTGTGTTTGTGATATTGCCGCTCTTTTGAATATGAATCAATCTGCAATTTCCCATCAGCTTAGAATATTAAAGGATGCAAGGCTTGTAAAAAACAGAAGAGACGGCAAAGTAATCTATTATTCCCTGGATGATGAACACGTAAAACATATATTCGACCAGGCGATGGCTCATATCAAGCATCGTTAGGGCAAATGGGCAGATGAGGTAACGGGGAAGACGGGAACCACTGAAAAACACTAAAATTCCGTGTAATTCCGTGAAAATTTCAGTGATAATCCGTGTTTACCGTAATATAAGACCTAAAAGGAATGCCCTGGCTCTCGCAACTCGCAACTATATTAAGGGGGAAAAAGTATGGAAGAGGTATTAAAGAGAGAATTCATAATCAAAGGGCTCCATTGCGCCAATTGTGCGGCGAAAATAGAGCGCGGAATTCAAAGCATCACGGGAGTTCACAAGGCTTCCATAGATTTTGTAGGCAGAAGATTGGTATTGGAATACAAAAATCCAAAGGATGCGGAAAGAATATTGGATGAAGCAATAAAAACTATTGATAGCATAGAGGACGGTGTTGAGATCATAGAAAAAAAATCGGCGATAAAAGAAGAGCCGGAGGAGAAAAATGAAATAAAGATGGAGATATGGAAGCTGGCTGCAGCACTGCTTATTTACGCACTGGCTCACATATTTAAATCCTCGGAGATTTTACGCCTTTCATTATTCGCGGCAGCCTACGTGCTGGCGGGAGGAGAGGTAGTATACAAGGCCTTCAGAAATCTTTTTAAGGGCAATGTATTTGATGAGAATTTCCTTATGACCATTGCCACCATCGGAGCCTTTGCAATAGGAGAATATCCTGAAGCCGCAGCGGTCATGATATTCTTTAATATAGGAGAGATATTCCAGGACATGGCAGTAGACCGGTCCAGAAGATCCATCAAAGCATTGATGAATATCAGGCCTGATCATGCAAATCTGGTACTGGACAATACGGTCCAGGAGGTATCTCCCGAGGATGTGCAGATAGGCGATATCATTTTGGTCAAGCCGGGTGAGAGGATACCCTTAGACGGAACTGTTGTAAAAGGCGAAGCATCTGTCGATACTGCTGCTCTTACGGGAGAATCGGCACCGAGAAGCATAAAAGCAGGAGATGTGGTTTTAAGCGGTTTCATAGTCAAGGATAAAATGATAACCTTAAAAGTAGATAAAGAATATTCTCAATCCACAGTTGCAAAAATACTTGATCTTGTAGAAAATGCTGCTCTGAAGAAAGCTCCTACAGAGAACTTCATAACCAAATTTGCAAAGGTATATACTCCTTTAGTAGTGTTCACTGCATTGGGAATAGCTTTGATACCATCCTTTATTTATGGCTTTGATACTTTCTCCCAATGGCTTTACAGAGCATTGATATTCTTGGTCGTATCCTGCCCCTGTGCTTTGGTGGTGTCCATACCCCTGAGCTTTTTCGGCGGTATCGGAGGAGCATCCAAGAAGGGCATCCTGGTGAAGGGCGGCAACTATTTAGAAGCCTTGAACAGCATCAATACAGTAGTATTTGACAAAACCGGCACACTGACCGAAGGGGTATTTAAAGTTAACGAAATAGTCAATGAAAAGGACTATCCTATAGAAGGAGTTCTTGAATATGCTGCAACTGCAGAAAGCTTTTCTGATCATCCAATAGCTCTCTCAATAAAGGAAGCCTATGGGAAAAGTGTAGACCTGTCAAAAGTTCTTCACCATGAGGATGTAACGGGCAAGGGTATAAAGGCCAAAACCGAGTGGGGAGAAATACTGGTAGGAAATGAAAAGCTTATGGAAAGCGAAGGCATCTCATATAAAGAGATTGACGCGCCGGGGACTATAGTTCATGTAGCTATAGAAGGCAATTATGCAGGATATATATTGATATCCGATAAGCCTAAGTCAGATGCCAAAGAAACCGTAAAAGCATTAAAGGAAGCAGGCGTTAAAAAAGTTGTAATGCTTACGGGAGACAACAAGGCAGCAGCTATGAATGTAAAGCAGGCCCTGGGCCTCGATGAAGCTTATTATGAGCTTCTCCCTCAGGAAAAGGTAGCCATGCTGGAAAAAATAAAGGGCGAGAAATCGGAAAAAGGGAATGTAGTGTTTGTAGGAGACGGTATAAATGATGCTCCTGTACTGACCATGGCAGATATAGGTGTCGCCATGGGCGGCCTTGGCTCGGATGCAGCTATAGAAGCCTCGGACATAGTGCTTATGACGGATGAACCTTCCAAGCTGGTTGAGGGCATCAAAGTCGCAGCCTTTACAAGAAAGATAGTATTGCAGAACATAGTATTTGCGTTGGGAGTAAAGCTTATAGTGCTGGTGATGGGAGCTTTGGGCTTTGCAACAATGTGGGAAGCCGTATTCGCAGACGTTGGTGTGGCGCTTATAGCAGTTTTGAACGCCATGAGAGTTGTAAGAAGCTAAAGCGATATGCTATTTTGCATCTATTGCTGTATTGTAAAGGGAGTTGGAAATCCAACTCCCTTTTACGGGTGATCATTACCTTTTGTAATCCATGCTGAGCTTGGAAATAGGCTTATACAAAGCTGCCGCTAATGGGAGGGCTACCAGCATACCGGCTGCGGAAGTTATGAGGGAACTGGGAATATTGAGCAATGCAGCCTCAAACTTGCCTGTCACTGATGTCCAGGCCGCCATGTATCCGGCTAGAGTCCAGGCGGCTCCTGCTATGATGGCTATGATGTTTTTAACCAGGCTTTTGCCTTCAGAGCCTCCTGAGTGGGCAATGCTTCCTACTACAAACCCTGCAATGCCTTTTATAAAGAAGGACCATAGGGTATAAGGGGAAAAGCCCATCAAAAGGTCAAAGAACGCTGAGCCTATTGCTCCTCCAAGGCCTGCATATACGCCGCCGAAAAGCAATGCCGCAGTATAAATAGCCGCTGATCCCATATGCACCATGGCACCATTGCCGTAGGGTATCTTTATGGTAGTGCCGATGGTGCAAAAAGCAGCCAGCATACCTATAATAACGATATCGTGAATTGAGAACTTTTTATTCATTTATGATTACCTCCTGTTATGATCATTAAAAACTCTGAATGCCAACTCCCGCAAATTCTTCATTGAGCATGCACAGCATGCCTTCCAACAAGATCCCTTCCCTGGCGGGGGTTCTTGCCTCATAGGTCCTGCCAACGGCTAAGGATACGAATCCGGTAGCTCTGGCCATAGCCTCCGGCAGATCACAACCCTGGAGAAGATATCCTGTCAATGTGCTCGCAAATATATCTCCTGTGCCGGGATATTGGGCAGGTATATATTTGTAGGGTATTTTCCAATAAAGATCGGCTTTTTTGCTGTATCCTATATTTACATGGCTCCCGGCTGTGGATTTAATGCTGGTAATGATAACGTTATCAGGCCCCATATAGGAAAGCCTCTTAAGATAACGCTTCATATCATGATCATCCATAGACTCCTGGCTGTAGCTTTCACCTAACAGGAAGCAGGCTTCGGTAAGGTTGGGGGTTATTACATCCGCCTTTTCCGCAAGAGTGCGCATTTCGTTTATTATGCTTTTGTCAAATATGCCATAAAGCTTTCCATGGTCAGCCATGACAGGGTCTATCACTATCAATTGGCCTTCGCTCTTCCTGAATTCATCTATAAAATTTCTGATCATGCCTGCCTGCTTTGCAGAGCCTAAAAATCCGCTGTATATGCAATCAAAATTGATGCTTTCATCTTTCCAGCTATCTATATAATCACCCAGTTCATCGGTAAGCTCATGAAAAAAGTAATTTTTAAAGCCTGCCGGATGGCTGCTCAGTATAGCGGTGGGCATAGGGCAAACCTGAATCCCCATAGATGAAAGCACAGGTATGATGACGGATAATGAACAGCGTCCAAAGCCTGTGATATCATGTATGGCAGCTGTCTTAGGTATAATACTTCTCATCGGATACCCCTCTCATGTTCATAAATTTTCCTCTTCAATTTTATTCTAAGGTACGCCATAATTATAATGAAGATGATAAAACAGCAAAAATGAGAATTATAGAAATATCTTATAAAGCGTATCGATACACAAAACTTTTTTACACAGTAGGGAGTCAATAAGATGTAGACAATAAGATGCGCATCTTAGAAAGGAGACCTTCATTTTATGGGGCATAAGTTACTGGATAAACTCCTGAAGGAAAATATCATAGACAACAAAGAAAAATACTACAGGCTGGCCTTTAGCTATGTTAAAAACGCCGATGATGCCTTGGATATTTTGCAGGAGTCTATATACAAGGCTTTCACCGGTATTGGCAAAATTCAAAACCCTGAATACATCAAGACCTGGTTTTATAGGATCGTAGTCAATACCTCCATAGATTTTCTGCGTAAAAACAAAAAAGCTGTTGCAGTAGATTCAGATATTCTAGAAAGCCATATAAAGGCTGAAGAGGATTTATATGAGGACATAGATTTACATAGGGCTATAGAAACACTTAAGCCGGATTATAAAAGCATAATAATCCTCAGATATTTTGAGGATTTAAAGATTGAAGAAGTAGCAGAAATATTAGGTGAAAATGTAAACACGATAAAAACTCGATTATACAGGGCTCTCAAGCTTTTAAGAGTTCAAATGGAAGAAAACATCTAGGAGGGATTATATGTCTAAATCTGATATGGAAAGGCTGAAAGAGGAATACATGAATATTGAAATACCAAAGGAGTTGGATTTTATGGTGAAAAAGGCAATAAAGGATGGATTAAAAAAGAATTACAAAAAAAATAGATATAAATGGATGGCTGGCGCTGCAGCTTCAGCGGTTATATTTACTGCAAGCCTGAATGCAAGCCCTGCCTTTGCCAATGCATTATCCGGAGTCCCTGTTGTCGGCAATATAGTTAAGGTTCTCACCTTCAGAGAATACAAGCTTCAGGAGGATACCTACAACGCGGATATAAAAGTCCCCGCTATAGAAGGCCTGGAGGATGAAAAGCTGCAGAGCAGCCTTAATGAAAAGTATCTGGAAGAGAATAAGAAGCTATATGAAGATTTTACAGCAGAAATAGAAGAACTAAAGAAAAACGGAGGAGGCCATATGGGAGTAGACTCCGGTTACCAGATAAAGACCGATAACGAAAGGATTCTTGCCATAGGAAGATATGTGGTAAACACGGTAGGGTCTTCATCCACCGTCTTCAAATATGACACTATAGATAAGAAAAATCAGATACTTATCACATTGCCGTCCCTGTTTAAGGATGAAAGCTATGTGGATATCATCAGTGAAAACATTAAAATCCAGATGAGGGAGCAGATGAAAGAAGACGAAGGAAAGACCTATTGGGTATCCGATGCAGGTATGGAAAATCCTATAGAGCCCTTTGAAAGGATTTCTAATGAGCAAAGCTTTTATATAAATGATGACAGCAAGCTGGTGATTTCCTTTGACAAGTATGAGGTGGCTCCGGGATACATGGGTGTCATAGAATTTGTAATACCCACCGAAGCGATAAAGGATATATTGGCAGGAGATGAATATATAAAATAAAAGTGGCTTTGCCACTTTTATTTTAGCCACTAGCCACTAGCCACTAGCCACTAGCTTCTGGCTTCTAGCATTGGGGTACTCCATAACCCCATGACCCCAGCGGAAATCCCTGGCTCCTGAGCTCTGAGTTCTGAATCCTGAGTTTTATATTATCCTCCAAGGGTTATATCCTGATGATCATACCACTCTAATGCGTTCCAGAAATGCTCGGGCTTAAAATCCGGCCAATAATCATCGATGACATAAAAATCCGAGTAAATGGACTGGACAGGCAAGAATCCGCTGAGCCTACGCCTTCCTCCCCAGCGTATGATCAAATCTACCCTTGATATATCTTTGGATTTTATATAATCATTTATATTTTTTTTAGTGTTCTTGGCCATCTTCAGGTAGTTCAAATCCCATTCCCAGCCGTAGTTCACCAGGAAATTGACTTTCATTCCGCCGGTGCCGAAGGTTTTTCTTATAGTATAGGGAAGCAATTCTTCGGGAAACATGGGAGAGTCGCTATTGCCGATAACCAGCAAATCTGCATCCTCTTTTGAGAGCATCTCTACAGCATGTATGCATGCACCGCTAAAGGCTTTCCGCTGCTCTGCCGGCCTTTTGGTATTATCCACAGTAAAGCCGTAATAGGTCAATTCCTTTACGCCTGACTGCTGACACAGCTTAAAAAGCTCCAGTCCCGGACCGGTTCCTATCATATATCCCTTTTCCTTGGACATTCCCTTTGATTCCGCCCATCTTCTGTTTCCATCGGGTATTATGCCTATATGCTCAGGTATTCTCAAATCAAATCACCTCAAGCATATTATTTGCCCGAAATCAATAACTAATCCTTTTATTTTTGCTTCTTGATCCCTAAATCGATTATAAGCTTTCCGTCTGCCAAGGTGAATATTTGGCTGCTGCATGCACCGCTTTTTAACACATCCTTGACCAGGTTCGTTCTCCTATATGCGGACAGCAATAGCCCCGTGAGCATCATATTTACTGTAAAACCTGTGCCCCCATAGGAAACGAAAGGAAGGATGCCATCCATGACTATGACACCGGTATTGGAGAGTACATAAAAGACAATTTGTCCTGTAATAGCTATACAACAGGAAAGGGAAAGCAAAAATCCAAATGCATTTTTCTGCTTGGCTGCTACACCAAACATGCGTATGATCAGGAGGAGCATCACTGCAATTATGGCTAATCCTGCTATATAGCCTAAGCTTGAGAAAACATAAGTAAGAGTGAAATCTGTTTGCCAGCCCGGCAGCAGCCTATGGATATCCATTCCGGCCATATCTCCATCCAGCACAGCCTTGCCTAAAGGTCGGGAAGAAGAGATCAACCTTTTTACCATGAGATGCTGATAACCATAGCCATTGGGATCAGCCTCAGGATGCATCATAAAGCTGAATCTCCTTGCAAGAGGGCCATATAGTGCTGATATACATGCAACAGTGACCGCTAAGGTTGGAATATACACAATAGCAAGGCCCGCTCTTTTGCTACCGCCAAAATAACCCCTGTTTATTGCCGAAGTTAAGATGACCAGGCAGCCGATAGTGAGAAATAAAAGACCGGAAAAGGTCGGAGCCAGAAGGCACATGATTGCACCGCCTGTATAAAAAATGCCTGAAATGATAATTCCGAAATATCCTTTATTTCTGAGGCCATATATCACTCCCGAAAAAGCAGGCATAAAAAGCAGGGCATAGTAGTAAATATGCCTGTATGCTCCATGAATCCTGGCAAGAATAAAGAAGCCTAAAATTGCAGCAGCCATAAGAGAGAAATATACAAGCTTTGAATAGCGTCCGATAAGCATATAATCAAAAAAGTATGTAAAAACAAAAGCTGCTATGCCCAAGGGGGCGTATATAAGAAAATTTGAAAATGCTTGGGCATTATTCGGGGAAACGGCCGATAAGAAAAACTGTACAAATCCTCCGATTCCGGTCAGCACCAGTACTAATGCGAGTATTGACCATTCGATTTTCGGGCTATGTGCCTGATTCAGCTGCCGGCCTATCAATACCGGATCTCCCATTTGCTGCAACGCTTTTAGCGAAGCATTTTCAGCATCCATACCTTCAGAAATATACTCATCCTTTAAGCAGGCTATATGATCTGAAAGCTCATCTTTTATGCTGCTGTGTACAGTTTTGAAGCGAACCTGACCGCAAACCGCATCTAAAAAATCTTCCATGCTTCTGTCATATGGTTGCATAGTTCAGCCCTCCTAAAACCTTATTCACTGCCGAAGCATAAGCTTCCCACTCAGCTTTTTTCTCTTGAAGCAACTTATGTCCTGACACCGTAAGGTGGTAGTATTTTCTGGGCCTTGCAGTATCTGTCTCAGTATCGTAGGACTCTATAATACCCTGCTGCTCTAAAGCATGGAGTATAGGATACAAGGTGCCTGCCTTCAGTGCAAAGATATTCTGGGAGCGCTTATCCAATTCCTCAATCATTTGATATCCGTACATATCCTCGTTCTGGAGCAAACCAAGTATCAACATGGTTGTATTGCCCGATACAAGGCTTTTGGAAGCTTTCATAAAAATCACATCCTAAAAAATAATATATCGATAATCTATATATACTATATATAGATTATCGATATATGTCAATACATTTCTAAGACTAATATATTTCTACTCTCCCATATTCAAAATTATCCGGAGCACGGCCTATGCGTCCGCCTTCCTCTACAGTCCATCCATCCATATGGCACTTGTAATTGAAGCCTCCGTCATCTTTGGCTGTGGCATAGATGACTATGCTGTCGCCAACCTTGCATGGAATCTTGTAATTTGAAAACATTATATGATATCTGCCGTATTCAGGACTATCCTTCCACTCCATTGGTATTGTGTCAATAAGATTGCCGTTCAGCTCTATGTTGAGAACTGCTTCTTTTAACACAGGTGCGTTGCCTTCGCTCTTGAAGTGTTGGACCAATTCGAAACCATGGCTCATGACAATCCCTTCACTGCCAAATCTCATAGATCCCCCCAGAGGACGAGCTTCTATCTGAGCGGCAAACTTCTCAGCAATCGGATAGATGCTTTCCAGCTTTTCTGTTTTTTTGCTCTTACCATCATCGATCACCAAGTCCAGATCTGCTGTATCAAATATTGACACATTCACCTTTGCAGTAAAAGTTACACCGTCCGCTGTTTCCGCAGGGATGAGCTGAGGGCTGTCTTTACCGGCCTTTAAAAGGAAGAAAAGCTTTTCATCTTGATTATAAACTTTGGGCTTTACACTAAGCATATAATCAGCCTTTTTGTCCTTATGGTCCATATATTCATATTTAAATTCATTTACCAGGCTGGCCTCTTTTTTCAGCATCTCGTCTATTCTATACATGCTGCTGGATACGGTGTTTTGTACGGAATGACTGATAGAGTTTACGTTATTTTGCAAGCTTTGGATTTGATTTTTCATTGCCATTAAATCCAAAGCCGTCTTAGCATTGAGCAGCAATGATGCTATGAGCACTGCTGCTGCCCATTTTGGCAGTTTCACAATGTTGACCTCCTTTATCAAGCAATTTATTCGATTTTCAAGAACAGTTCGCACACAGGGCAGTTCGCATCAGCAGGAGATACGCTTGTGTATATTTAGACGTTAATAATAGCATATTTTCCTCTCGCTTACATTATAACATCAAATTAAAAAAAGTTTCTTTGTGAAAAATCTAGATAAATCGCACTAAATATTTTACAAAACTGTCATTCTGAACGGAACAAAGTGGAGTGAAGAATCTGGCTAAGATTCTTCGCATACGCTCAGAATGACGGCATATGCCTTTTTAAAACTACAAATGCATTTAATGCGTTATATCTATAAACATTAATGCGGATAAAAAGGGCATATTATTTTTGCATGGAACTTTTAAAATAGGGAGGCGTCTAATTAAACGAGATTTCATTCAGTGAGGGATAAAAGTCCACCGCTGAATGTTAGTTTAATCTGTTGTGCTACTGATAAAAGAGTGCATTGTGAAGGAGCTTAGAGTTTGTTAGTTTTGACGCAACCCTATACAAGCTTACAAAGTCTTAACTCTGGAGCATTTGCAATCGTTATCAGCTAGCATAACGAGTTAGTTTAGTGGTCAATGCGATTATAGATTAACCTTAGGAGGTGTTTATGTGAAAAATAGAAAAATTATCATGATTATAGCAACAGCAGCCGTATTAAGCCTTGCCAGCCTGACTTTTGCAGACCCGGTCATAAAATTGGTCTTAAACGGACAGGAATTGAAAACCGATGTTGCACCGATGCCTGCCGATAACAGGGTAATGGTGCCTATGAGAGTTATATCCGAAGCCCTTGGAGCAAATATAGATTGGGATGCTAAGACCAATTCCGTCATCATAGATTCAAGCGCATTGGAAGCACAGAAAATGCGCATAAATCTTTTGGAGCAGGCTCTGGAACCTAAAACCCAGCTCGATGCCATCAATTCATATGCAGAGGCTGTAAAGATGAGAAACGGGGCATGGCAGTACGCCATTATGTCACCGGAGCTTAAGAAAGAGAATTATGAAGGTTTTGTATCATTCAACTGGGTAACAGGAGCATCAAGTCCCTGGATTGAAAGCTACGAAATAAAAGAGCAGTATAAATCCAATGAAGCATACAGATATGAAGTGGAATTCACCTATACAGATTCGACAAACTCAAAATTTACACAAAAAGTATATGTCACTGTGAAGGAGTTTGACGGGACCTGGCTGGTTTCTGCTATTGAAGGTGTTGACGTAAAGGGCAAAATCACAAAGTTGACTTATGAAGGCAAAAAGCTCAAGAGCATATTTGTAGAAGCCGATAAACCTCAAGTTGGCACCTACGATAAAGCTACTGTGCTGATAGGAGAGAACACTAAAATATATAAGGGCTATTCAGACGTAGAACTTAAGCCTACTGACCTGAAAGAGGGAATGCAGGTTGAAGTGGACTTTGTTGACGGTCCTATGATAATGATTTATCCGCCCCAGGCTGAGGCAAAGACAATAAGAGTAATCGAATAAGGAGAAGAAATCAAAGCCGGTAATGATGAACCTTGATCATCGTTACCGGCTTTTTAAATATATATATATGTACATTTTCCCTTTAGTGGTAATATATATATATACATATATATATCGTTAGTGAGGAGGGGTTAATTTGAGAAAAGAGATTGAAAAGGTGCTGGGCATGCTGAAGGAGAAAGGGGTAGATTACGGAGACATCAGGGTAGTTGACACCGTCAGGGAATCTATTTCTACCGAGGACATGAAGGTAGAAAGCATCGACAATTCGAGAAGCCGCGGTGCAGGAATAAGGGTCATCCTGGATGGCTCCTCGGGCTTTGCATGCACCCAGGATCTAGACAAGCTCATGGATACTGCAAATAGCGCGATTGAAATTGCAAAAGCCGGCAGGATACTTCAGAAAGAAAAGATAGCTTTATCTAAAAAAGAAGCAGTGGTGGATGAATATTCCACCCCTATCGAAATAGATTCTTTTACTGTATCCAAGGCTGATAAGATCCAACTGCTCCTTAATGCAGAAAGGGCTATGAGGGGAGCAGCAGAATTGAGCAGGACCAAAGCATCCATGGATTTCCAAAGACAGGATAAGATATATGCGGACACTGAAGGAAGCTATATAGTCCAAAAATTATATGAATCAGGGGCCGGTATAGAGGCCATCGTAAAGTCGGATGAGGATTCTCAGACAAGGACCTATCCAAATTCCTTCAGAGGAAATCATGCCACGGCAGGCTATGAATATGTATTGTCCTTGAATCTGGTAGAGAATGCAGCAGATATTGCCGTTGGGGCAAGGAAGCTTATCGATGCTGAGGAATGCCCGTCCGGTTATTATGATATAGTCATTGACGGCTCCCAGCTCGCATTGCAAATACATGAGAGCATAGGCCATGCTGTTGAGCTGGATAGGATCTTCGGCTCTGAAGCAGCTTTTGCAGGCATGAGCTTTTTGACACCCGATACCATGAATGAAAACTTCAGGTATGGCTCGGATCATGTGACCGTAGTGGCTGATGCCACCGTGCCAAGGGGGTTGGGAAGCTTTGGCTATGATGATGACGGCATCAAGGGCCAGAGGACCGTGATCATAGATAAGGGAATATTGAAGAATTATATCACATCCAGGGATACTGCAGCGAAAATCGGATTGAAGTCAAATGGAACCAATAGGGCGGACGGGTGGTCAAATATCCCCATCGTGAGAATGACAAACATAAGCCTTTTGCCCGGAAACTATGAGCTTGATGAGCTCATAAAGGGGATAGATAACGGCTTCTACTTTTGCACCAATAAAAGCTGGAGCATTGATGATAAAAGGCTTAATTTCCAATTTGCCTGTGAGATAGCTCATGAGATAAAGGACGGAAGGCTGACGGGCAAAATATACAAGAACCCCATATATACAGGCATAACTCCAAAGTTTTGGGGAAGCTGCGACGGTGTTTGCAATGAAAAACACTGGGTTTTATACGGAACTCCCAATTGCGGTAAAGGCCAGCCCATGCAGGTAGCCCATGTAGGCCATGGAGCTGCACCCGCAAGATTTAGAAATATTAAGGTAGGTGTCAGGGATGTTGAATAAAAAAGAAGCCTATGATTTGATCGATAAGGTATTGACCTATTGCAGCCATTATACTATGGTGACTGTAAATTCCCAGGAGGAGGGGCTTACCAGGTTTGCTAATTCCGAGATACACCAAAATGTTTTCAAGGCTGATAATTCGGTTGAGATAATCGTATATGAGGGGAAAAGGCAATCAAAGATCTCAACAAATATATTGGATGATGAATCCTTAAGGGAAATGGTGAGGACAGCAGAAGAAAATTTAAGATACATGCCTGAAGGGGAGTTTGAGATGCCGGAAGTTGCTTCTCCCCTTGAAATTGCATGTGAGGAATACGATGAGGAGCTGGAAGGAAAGTTTGGCATAACCAATAGGGCGGCCCTTATTAAAGCGAGCATCAATACCTTGGACAGCGGCTTTACAGGCTCCGGCGCATTATCCCTGACTAAAACGGCTATAGCCATTGGCAATACCAAGGGCATAAGAAGATATGCAAGGCTCGATTCGGTAAACTTCAATACCGTGGTGACTCATGAAAGCGGAGCTTCGGGCTGTACTGAGTATTCGACGAATAAGGCCGGCAATATGGATGTCATGCAGCTATTCAAAATAGCATATCTTAAGGCAAAGGCAGCCCTAAACCCCACCTCCATAGAGCCCGGCAGCTATACTGTGATCCTGGAGCCTTTAGCGGTGGGAGAGCTGTTGAACTATATGAATTACTGCGGCTTTTCGGCCAAATCCGTATACACAGGCATGAGCTATCTTACGGGCAAGAAAGGACAGAAGGTTTTCGGGGATAACATAAGCATTTATGACGATAAGGATGATGAGAACACATTCAGAATTCCTTTTGACTTCGAGGGCTATGAGAGGAAGAGGCTGAACATAATCGATAAGGGCATAGCAAAAGACCTGGCCTATGACACGAAGAGCGCCTTAAGAGAGGGCGTAGAGACCACAGGACACAGCATAGGAGACTCGTCTCTGGGAGGATTCCCGGTAAATCTTGTAATGGAAAATGGGGATAAGAGCATAGAAGACATCATTAAAGAAGCCGACAATGCCATTCTTGTTACTAGGTTCCATTATATGAATATAGTAGATCCAAGACAGGCAGTTCTCACCGCCCTGACAAGGGACGGCTTGTACATGATAAAGAACGGGCGGATAAGCCATGCTGTAAAAAATATGAGATTTACGGAGAGCATGCTCAAGGCTTTTAACAATGTTGCGGAAATATCCAAGGAAAGGGTAAAGGTGCCCGGATTTTTTGGAGTGGTCTATGTGCCTGCACTTAAGATAGAGAACTTCCATTTTACCGGTAAAACCGAGTAATTAAATAAAGAGGAGACGGAGTAACGGAAACCACTGGTGCTTTTTTAGTGGTTTCCGTTACTTATCCGAAGTCCTCTTTCTGTCATTGTTATAAAAACCCAGCAGCCTTGTCATCCTGAGGGCTATGCCCGAAGGATCTAATTTGAGATTCTTCAGTCATAGGCTCCTTCAGAATGGCGGCATACACCTTTTTAACTGTTAATACCAACTGATTTCATGCATAACATATATTCTATATCTCTCTCAAGAAGCAGTTATATGCTCTATAAGTTTCATATAGATCAGCCTTGCTTATAACTTCCCAAGGAGCATGCATATTTTGTACGGCAACCCCGCAATCGATTACATCCATATTATAATTCGCCATTATATAGGCTATTGTGCCTCCGCCGCCTTGATCCACCTTGCCCAGCTCAGCGGTTTGCCAGGTGACGCCGTTCTTGTTCATTATCCTTCTTATCTCTGCGATGAATTCCGGATTTGCATCATTGCAGCCGCCTTTACCTCTTGAACCTGTATACTTGTTGAAAGCGATTCCTTTGCCTAAATATGCCGTATTCATTTTATCCGATACACTGGGATAATTCGGGTCATGGGCTGCAGATACATCACTGCTCAGCATCTTTGAGCCGGTCAAGCATCTTCTGAGCTTTATATCGCTATAGCCTTCCTTTAGGGAAATGATTTCGGCCAATGTATTTTCAAAGAACTTGGAATGCATACCACTGGCTCCGACGCTTCCTATTTCTTCTTTATCCACCAGAATGCATGCTAAGGTTTTTTTGCTGTTGTCAAGCTCTGCAATGGCTCTGAAGGATGTATAGGAGCAGACCCTGTCATCATGTCCATATGCCATTATCATGCTTCTATCCAATCCATAATCTCTGGCCTTTCCTGCCGGTACTATTTCCAGCTCTGCGGAAACAAGATCCTCTTCACAGATATTATATTTTTCATTTAAAAGCTTTAATATGTTTTTCTTGACCCTTTCTTTGGCATCCTTGTCTTTAACCGGAATGCTTCCAGCTAGAATATTTAAATCCTCACCTTCAATTCCCTCATCCATTGTTTTCTTCATCTGATCCTTGGCAAGATGAGGCAGCAGGTCAGAAATACCGATCACAGGGTCGTTATCATCTTCACCTATAGAGACTTCTATCTTCTGCCCATTTTCCAATATTATTACGCCATGCATGGCTAAAGGAATTGAAACCCACTGATATTTCTTTATTCCTCCGTAATAATGAGTCTTGAGCAAGGCCAGATCTGAATCCTCATATAGGGGGTTTTGCTTTAAGTCTAACCTGGGAGAGTCTATATGAGCGCCGAGGATAGCCAATCCATTTTCAATATCCTCTTCGCCGATCACATACAGCACTATGGCTTTATCCCTGTTGTTTGAATAAACCTTATCCCCTGCTTTCAGCCTGCCGTTGCTTTTGATTATCTCGTCCAAATTGCGGAAGCCCGAAATTTTCGCAAGGCGGATGATCTCTGCGGCGCATTTCCTTTCGGTTTTAGCCTTGGACATAAATTCCCGGTAGTCATCAGCAAACCGAAAAACCTTGTTTAAGCCCTCATCATCATATTTGTCCCAGGCTAATTGGGACTTTCTTTCTAAGTTTTCCATATCAATTCTCCTCCCACTCACCAAAATATGATCACATAAATATTCTAATTCTTTTTATGCATTAAAACAATATTGGTATTAATGTATTTATTCGATAGCAGCATATTTCCTGCTGAAGCTTCATGGCCTTCGGGAGCAGCAAGTGCTCAAGCTTTGAACGAGACTTCATTCAGAGGGGGATTCAACCCCCACTGAATGTTAGTCGAGTCCATACTGGACTTAGCCGCTCTTGGTACCCGCCGCCTATAGAGGCGGGGGTCTTAGAGCGGGTTAGTTCAGTGATCGAAGCAGGAGTTGAAGTAATTGATGAGTTATCTATGGCTATTGAGAAATTAAATAAATATAATGACATTGACGTTATAATGATGGATTGTATAGGCTATAATCAAGATATGAAAAGCAAAGTATCTATGGGAACCGGAAAGCCGGTTGTTCTTGCTAGAACTATGATAGCAAGGGTGCTGGGAGAAATGCTTAATCAATAATGAGGTGATGATTATGAGCAAAAAATCTGGTTATAGAATTGTGATCGAGAATTGCATGGATGTCAAAAAAGATGAAATGGTATTAGTATTGACAGATGATAAGGGGCTTTTATCGGTAACCTAATGTGTTAGGTAAGGAACATTTTGAACAAATGATTGATAGATAAAGGACTCATAAGCAGGATTATGAAAGAATCTATGTAGCACATATTCAAAGAGGTGAATATGAATGAATGATGATATAAAAAATATAATAGTAGATATGAAAAAAGTTAAAACAGATTATGCTCAAGAAAGCTTATCTGTTGAAGAAGTGCTTAATCTTCCAACACTTAATGGCTATAAGTTACTGGCAGGAGGTACAGGCCTTCAAAAAAGATGCAAAAATATGACTATACTTGAAACGCCTGAGGGTATTAGCTGGTTACAAGGGGAAGAGTTCTTAATTACCGCGGGATATGCCTTTACAAATAATGAACATTTTAAAAAAGCAATGCTGATTGATGCGAATTGCAGAGGCGTATCAGCTATTGCAATAAAAGAAAATAGATATTTTGGCGAGATTAGTCAAGAATTGATTGAGCAAGCTAATAAATTTGAAATACCCCTTATACAAATTCCTTATGATGTTATTTATACTAGCGCAATAGCTAGTTTTTATAACATGCTTTTTTATAGAAAAAATGAATATATCCTAAAGCTGAATGATATTTATGAGAAGCTGTTGAATTTATCTTTTGAAAACAAGGATATTGACGGTATTATATATTCTTTGTCAAATCTATCTAATTCCAATGTATTTCTATTTGATGGTTCTTTAAATCTAATGTGCTATAATATTATCAATGCCAGCAGTTTTGATAGGCTGTCTGCCATTAGCCCATTTAATAAAAGGGGTATTGAGTTAATAAGGCATATTAAGGATTATACGTTAAATGAAGAGCTTTATGGCTCATTTGTCAGCATGTATCCAATATTAATCAGAAATAAAAATGTTGCGTATGTATATATCATTAATGATTTTAAATTAGACAAGCTTGCACAAAGCTCTATAGAGTATGGGATTTCTATTATAGCTATGAAACTGGAACTAGATCAGACTACAAGTATTGCTAAAACACGAATAAACAAAACATTGCTTGAGATTATGTTAAATAACAATAAGCTTCCTGATGGATTCTACCAAAATGCGGAATTGAATCTAAACTGGAATTACGAAGGTTTTATTTTTGGGTTATGTATCAAACTTTATGTTAAAGAAGATAATAATATTGAGGATTGCAAGTTCATTATATACAATTGTTTAAATAATATAATTGAGAAAAACAATTATTTATCCACTGACAAAAACACTGAAATCTTTCTTTTTATTAAGATTAATTCAGGATGCTATTTAGAAGATTTTATTTCTAGCCTGGTAGAGCGCATCAAAATTTATGAAGATATATTTACTTATTCCATAGGTGTTTCTAAACCATATAAAGATATTAGAAGCATAAAAAGACTATATGATGAAGCCTATTTAGCAATACTTTTCAGCAATTGCGATATCATTTATTATAATACTCTTGATACAATTAAGCTGCTTTATCCTTTGAAGGAGGACAAGAAAATTCAAGAATATTACAACAGAACTATAAAGAAACTTGAGAAGTATGATGAGGAACACGGAACCAATCTATTGGAAACCATAGAGGTATATTTAAAATACAATCTAAAAAAGACAACTGTTTCCAGAAAACTATATATTCATGTTGAGACGTTGAGGTATAGGCTCAACAGAATAGAAGAGATAACAGGTTATTCTTTAGATGACAGTGAAGGTTTATTTGCCTTGCAGCTGGGGATTAAGCTTAAAAGATTAATAAAAGTAAATTAAAAATAAGGTCTATTTATTTATGACTTCTCATAAACAAATAGACCTTATTTTTATGTTTTTGTCTGATTGTTAAGTAATGATTAAATCATTACAATATTCAGTAAATAAGCGGTATCGCTTTTATGCAATACCGCGATTAATAAAGGAGGATTAACATGTTAGCAAAAGACCTCAAAAAAACAACTTATGTAAAGGGTGAAAAGGAAAGAATCAGTGCTTTTGAAGCCCCTACTTTCATCTTGGGAGTTGTATTGTCTGTTTTATCAGCAATAATTTGCATGCAAATTATTGGCAAGGTTGGGGTTACTCCAAACACCTCTCTTATAGGTGCAATCGTAGCAATGGTAATTGCTAGAATGCCAATTAAATCGTTTTTAAGATTTAGATCCTTGGAGAGGCAAAACTTGATACAAACTACGGTTTCTGCTGCAGGATTTTCTGCTGCAAACTGTGGCTTTCTTACCCTGGCAATTTTCTTTGTAATGGGAGAGACTAATTTTATAGTTCCAATGGCTATTGGTTCATTAATTGGTGTAGTTACCTCAATATTTGTTGTAGGGAAGATATTTGATAGCAGTATATTTCCAGCAGAAGGATCATGGCCTCCTGGAGTAGCAACTGCACAAGCTATTGAAGCTGGCGATGAGGGTGGCGAGAAAGGAAAGAGATTATTACAGGGTGTTATTTTAGGTGCAGTCGCTAGTTATTTTAAATTACCTGCTGCAGGTATTGGTATTGTATTTATTGCTAATATCTTTTCAATGGCAGCTTTGGGTATTGGATTACTTATTAGAGGTTATTCTGGAGTTTTCTTTAGTGGTCTTGACTTAGGAAAAACATATATTCCTCATGGCATTATGATTGGTGCAGGTGTTATGGCTCTTATTCAGTCAATGAAAGTTATTCTAAAAGGTAAGAATAAAGACAAAGGTGCACCAGTAAACTATACACAATCTGATGAAGCAACTAAGAAGAACTTAGTTATGGGAATAGTTTTGTTCTTAACGGGGGCTTTAGTATTAGCTATTGCTTCGGGTATTACATCTCAACTTGGTGGTGCTAAACTTATACTTTGGTTAATCTGGGCTACATTTTCAGCTACTGCTGCTATGCTTTTAGTTGGAATGGCAGCAATGCACTCAGGATGGTTTCCTGCTTTTGCAATAACTACTATATTTATGACAATTGGTATATTCTTTGGTTTTCCAATTGTTCCACTTGCATTACTAACTGGATATGTAAGCTCCGTTGGACCATGTTTTGCTGATATGGGATATGACCTTAAAACAGGTTGGATTTTAAGGGGCAAGGGAGAAGACAAAGAATATGAATTATATGGAAGAAAGCAACAAGTTATCATAGAGCTAATTGGTGGTGTTATTGGAATAATCGTTGTATTACTAACCATGAATCTGTATTTTGAAGCTGATTTAATACCACCGGTAAGTAGGGTATTTGCTACTACTGTTTCAGCTGGTGCGGATACCTCACTATTAAAAACATTATTAATATGGGCTGTTCCGGGATTTCTATTACAGCTTGCTTTTGGTCCTTCAAGAATGGTAGGAGTCTTATTTGCTACTGGTTTGCTTATAAAGAATCCAATATACGGTATAGGTGTTTTGATCGCAGTAATAGTACGTCTAATCTTTGGTACCAAATTTATGGAAATCAGAGATGCTGGTTTAATAGCAGGAGATGGCTTGTATGGATTCTTTAGTGCTTTGCTTAAAGCATTAATATAGAATTTCGGGAGATGAGGAAATGAAAGATAGTTATAATATTGGGCTTATTAGAGTAGTCACATTCCCACAGGGAGATTTGCTAAACCTTCATGGCAAAATAATAGAAAGATATTATCCTATGCTTAAAGTAACTTCAAGATGTATACCGGATCAACCTTATGGAATACACGACGAAGAGACTGAATTACTTGCAGTTCCTAAAATAATTGAGCTTGCAAAGGGATGGAAGGATATTGATGCTCTAGTAATTAGCTGCGCTGGAGATCCTGCTGTTAAGGAACTGAGACAAATATTAGATATACCGGTAATAGGTGCAGGTGAGAGCACTGCCCTGTTAGCTCTGCGATATGGACAGGTATTTGGTGTTTTAGGCATTACTAAAGAGATTCCAAATGCTTATACTAGAATCTTGGGCAACAATATAGTCGGGACTTGTGATGTACCAGGTATTGTATCAACCATAGACTTAATGGCTAAAACAGGAAAAGAAAAGGTAATTAATAAGGCACTTGAACTTAAGTCCATGGGTGCTGAGGTAATTTCGCTTGCATGCACCGGAATGGCAACCATAGGTGTTGCTAAAGACATTGAAGATGCCTGTGGCATTCCTGTTATTGACCCTGTTATTGCTGAAGGTTTAATCACTTATTATGAATGTATAAAAAAGTAAAAGAATGAGGTGATGGGATGAAACTTAATAAGGAGATGCTAAAGTATGCCCTAGTAGGTGGCACCATTCTTGGTGGAGGCGGAGGTGGTTCTAAGGAACTAGGGGAGGCTTCTGGGAGTATTGCATTAGATTATGGAGATTTAAACCTAACTGATATTTCTGAAGTTCCAGATGACACTTTGATCGTTACTACTTCAGCCGTAGGTGCACCTGCTGCAGTTGATAAGTATGTAAAACCTAGAGACTATGTGAGAACCATGGAGGTCTTACAGGAAAATACTGGTTTTAAAATTGGGGGCATTATCACTAACGAAAACGGAGGAGCAGCAACAATTAATGGATGGATACAAGCAGCTATACTAAATATTCCACTAATAGATGCTCCGTGTAATGGAAGAGCACATCCTACTGGAACAATGGGTAGCATGGGACTTAATAATGTTTCAGGATTTATATCCTATCAGGCATATGCTGGTGGAAACCCTAATTTAGGAAATAGGGTAGAAGGCTTTATTAGTGGGGATATATTCAAAGCTTCCACAATGGTTAGACAAGCTGCTGTTCAGGCTGGCGGATTAGTTGCTGTTGCTAGAAATATAGTAGATGCCAAGTATGTTAAAGAAAACGGAGCCATAAAAGGTATTAGCCATGCTATTGAAACAGGCAAAAGGTTTTATAAAGGATTGGAGACCTCTCCACGTGATGCTATAGAAGCTGTTGCAGAGTTTTTAAATGGAGAAATAGTTGCTGAGGGGGTAGTTTATGGATTTGAGCTTGTTACAAAGGGTGGATTTGATGTTGGTAAAATTAACATAGATGGTATCGAGATGACATTTTGGAATGAGTATATGACACTAGAACATGGAAATAAGAGATTATATACTTTCCCAGATCTTATTATGTCATTTGATAAGGCTTCCGGAATGCCTATTACTACTGCAGAAATTAAAAAAGGCATGAACATTGCAATTATAGGAACAAAGAAAGAAAATATAAAGCTTGGTGCTGGTATGCATGATTTAAACTTGCTTAAGGAAATAGAACCTATAGTTGATAAAGAAGTTATAAAATATCTTTAATTGGAGGAATATTATGTTATTAAAACAAATTTTAGATGTATATGAATATATTGATACTGCAACAGCTAATGGGCAAATGATGAAAAAGTATATGGAATCACTTGGTGCAAAAGATGTTGAGGTCAAGATTATCAATGGAGATAAAGGAAAGACTGATTTTATTAGAATTAGAATTCCCGGACTAAAGGGTAAGTCTAAGGGAATGGATGCTCCCACTCTTGGAGTGCTTGGCAGATTGGGAGGAATTGGAGCAAGACCCGAAATGATCGGAATGGTATCAGATGCCGATGGTGCTGTGGTTGCTTTGGCTGTTGCAGCGAAGCTGCTTGATATGCAAAACAAGGGTGATTTCCTCGATGGAGATGTAATAATATCTACGCATATTTGTCCTGATGCTCCGACTCAACCACATAAACCAGTGCCTTTTATGGGTTCTCCTGTTGATATGGCTACAGTTAACAGGGAAGAAGTGAATGGAGAACTGGATGCCATATTATCAATCGATACAACTAAGGGCAACAATGTTATTAATCACAGAGGATTTGCCATTTCTCCTACTGTAAAGGAAGGATATATATTAAAAACAAGCAATGACTTGCTAGATATCATGCAAACTACAACGGGAAAATTACCAGTTGTATTCCCAATTACTACTCAAGATATTACTCCTTATGGTAATGATGTTTATCATATAAACAGTATCCTACAGCCATCTACTGCAACTACTGCACCTGTTGTAGGAATTGCAATAACTGCTGAGGTTGCTGTACCGGGTTGTGCTACAGGTGCAAGTCATCCATTTGATTTGGAGCAAGCTGCCAGATTTACAGTTGAGGTTGCTAAGGCATATGGAAGAGGTAACTGTAACTTTTTTGACGAGGCGGAGTTTGCGAAATTAACTAAACTGTATGGCAGTATGCATCATATTCAAACCCTGGGAAAAGCGGAGGTATAATATGAAAAAAAAATTAGGTGCTATTACTATTGGTCAATCACCAAGAATCGATGTTATACCAGAGATGCTGCCATACTTGGGGGAAGATGTTGAGGTAATTCAGGCTGGAGCTTTGGATGGTCTGACATATGAGGAAATACTGCAATTTGAACCTGAAGAGAATGATTATGTATTGGTATCAAAGTTAAGAGATGGAAGAAGCGTAAGATTTGCTGAAAGATATATATTGCCAAGGCTGCAAAATTGTATTAATAAGCTAGAGGCTGAGGGCGCAGATGTGATTTTGTTTATTTGTACCGGTGTATTCCCTGATATATTTAAATCTTCAAAGCCTGTTTTGTACCCGCAGAAAATACTGCATGGAGTTGTTCCCAGACTGGTTGATAAGGGAAAGCTGGCAGTGATTACTCCTGATCAAGATCAGATAATTCAGAGCCAAAAGAAATGGAGTGAAGCTGGAGTTGAAGTAATTGTGGTAAAAGGTTCGCCCTATGCTGAGGAAGATGAGTTATCTGTAGCTATTGAGGAATTAAATAAATATAATAGTATTGACATTATAGTGATGGATTGTATAGGCTATAATCAAGATATGAAAAGCAAAGTATCTATGGGAACCGGAAAGCCGGTTGTTCTTGCTAGAACTATGATAGCAAGGGTGCTGGGAGAAATGCTTAATCAATAATGAGGTGATGATTATGAGCAAAAAATCTGGTTATAGAATTGTGATCGAGGATTGCATGGATGTCAAAAAAGATGAAACAGTATTAATATTGACAGATGATAAGAAGCTTGCAATTGGCAGTGCATTGTATGAGGAAGCAAAAGGATTTGCCAAAGAAGCCGTACTAATGGTAATGAAGCCTAGAAATGTCAGCGGTGAAGAGCCGCCAGAGGTTGTTGCTGAGGCCATGAGAAAGTTTGATGTGATCATATGCCCAACTTCTACGTCAATTACACATACAAATGCAAAAATCAATGCAGTTAAAGCAGGAGCTAGATTGGCAAGTATGCCTGGAATAACAAACGAGATGTTTGAAGCAGGTGCGATTACTGCTGATTATAATGAGGTAGAAGCACTTACAATAAAGTTTACTGAACTTCTATCTAAAGCAAAAACGGCTAAGATTATAAAAGAAGGTCACATTCTTCAAATGTCATTAGAAAATAGAAAAGGAGTTCCTAGTACAGGAATATATAAAAACCCTGGTGAAGCAGGAAATCTTCCTTCCGGAGAAGCATATATAGCACCTGTTGAAGATTCTGCAAATGGCAGTATGATAATTGACGGCAGTATGGTGGGAGTTGGGAAGCTGAGTTCTCCGTTACACATAAAGGTCAAGGATGGGAAACTTGTGGAACTTGAAGGTGAAGATGCCCATAAGCTTCAAATACTCTTTGATAATGATAATAATGCTACCATAGGTGAGCTGGGAATTGGTACAAATTCTGCAGCTAGGCTTACAGGGGTAATACTGGAAGATGAAAAAATATATGGAACTGTCCATATAGCTTTTGGCACTAATATATCCTTTGGCGGAATCAACAAAGCGAATTGCCACCTTGATGGGATTATAATCAATCCAACCTTATATTTAGATGATCAACTTGTGTTAGATAAAGGAAAGGTATTAATATAATTCAGGAGTGGTTTAATGAAGAAGATACAAATTACACTAACTGTAGAAGAAGGCAAAGAAATAATTGCTTTAGGCATGTTAAACCATCCGGTATTAATTAATACAATGAAAAACGGGAAGATGCTATTTAAAGGTGGAACTACTGTCTCTAAAATTACTGAAAAGTTGTTAGGAGTGCCGCTAAGGATAAGCGGCAGGATAACTTCACGAGGGACAGTGTCTACTAAGGATATAATTAAAGGGCCTCACTCCATCATTTATTATAAAGGACAGTGGACTAATATAGATGAAACAATAGTAGGTGAGGTTTTAAAGTTTACTGATAAAGACCTTATAATATGTGGGGCAAATGCATTTGATAATAATGGGAATGCAGCAATCATGGCTGGCAGCCCAGGCGGAGGGGCTGTTGGACAATCTTTGAGTTCTTGGTATACAGAAGGTGCAAAAGTAATAATCCCTGTAGGCATAGAAAAAATAATTCCAGGCGATTTAAACGAGATCATAAAAAGAACCGGCAGAAATGGGAAATCTCTATCTTGGGGGATGTCAGTAGGTTTGATGCCATTAAAAGGAGAATTATTTACTGAAATAGAAGCTATCAAAATATTAGCGAATGTTGATTGTTTTCCAATAGGTGCTGGTGGGCTAGGGGAGGCACACGGAAGTTCTACGCTGGAAATCTTAGCTCCAACAAATGAGGAATATGAAAAGATAGTTAAAATATTAAAGGAAGTTAAATCAAGGGATATAGAAGTCGGAGGTATAAAAGATTCTCTTGTAGAATGTGAAGCAATATGCAATAACTGCATCAGACATATAGGATGTGGATACAAGTCTAAGAAATTGCAGCTAATGTGAATAATTCCATGAGTTAGTGAAAAGCTCCTTTCTGGCAACAGAAAGGAGCTTTTATTGGTAACCTAATGTGTTAGATAAGGAACATTTTGAACAAATGAGTGATAGATAAAGGACTCATAAGCAGGGTTATGAAAGAAGATCCTAAAGATTTGACGGATAACTTCGTTGAAATATATGGAGGTTATTTTGCCGCTGAGGCAATCATGGGTTCAGAGGATCTTGAGGCACAATTAATGCTTCGTAAATTCAAAAGTAAAGCATATGAACATATGAAAATGAGAAGGAGGTAACTATGAATAGGGAAAATAAAAGAATCAAGTGCTATTATTGCGGCGATGTTTTCGGCAAAGTCGCCATTAAGAGGCATTTGGAGAAATGTAAGGTTAGGGAAGAAAAGAAGAAACCGGGAGAAGAGAAGTACTTTTGGATACAAGTTTAGAGTTATTATCAGAAAGAATATTGCATGTATTTGGACATATCCGCCAATGCCTCTCTGAAGGACTTGAATTTGTACACGAATATGATTTTGGTTCTACAACTGTATTAAAGTTAAAGGTACTGGCTATTCATACAGGAGCTAAACGAAAAGAAAAAGTAATATTAATGGCTCGGAATCTGCCGCCTGTCTTTGCTTGCGTGGAATGCGGGAAACAGGCAACACAATTATGCGGTTGTTGTATTTACGAAGAAGAAGCATTTTATTGTGATGAATGCGGCGCAGAACATGAATGCGGGGAGGATATGATGCTTCCTGTGGTAAATTCTCCTAGGATGGGGGTATGTGGGTATTGCGGTGAAGATGCGTGATTAATACCACACATCTAACGAACTTAAGAGAAGAAAGGAAATACAATTACTTCTTCCTCTTTTTTTGCAAAGCAAAGACATTGCAGATTTAGCTTTAGTAGTTGATAAAGCTGAATATTCATATATAGGAAAGACGATTTTAACATTAGAATGGGCTTATGTAAATTCTCGAAGAATTGTAAGACCTGATGTCGATTGGTTAAAAATATAAAACCGTGTTGACTTACTTATTGAAATTAGATATACTAATATCACATACTATAAAACATTTATTTTTACTATATTTAAAAAGTAATTTAGCAAAGTTTAGATTTACAAAGTATTACTAAGACTATATAAGAATTAAGGACTACCTAATGGTAGTCCTTATTATTTATAAAGCGTCTAATAAGTCAGTAGTGCCGGAAAGCATGAACTATGTGGCACTGACAGCGTTGGTCACGCCGAGGAGATATCGGGAGGACGCGCCTTTGCTATTGAAAACGGCTGCTATGTGACCCACCCGCCCAGTACGGAGTGAAGCCGAAATTCCAGTTAAAATGAAAAATCTTCTACAGTTTTTCTAAAAACCTTAAGTTCTTCATCATGAGTTCTTATGGAAAGAGAGCAATCTGGTGTAAATATAAATGGGATTGATTTGTTTTTCTCTAAAGTTTCTCTGGATTTTATATATATAGTTTCAGTTGCACCTGTTCCAAATAGTCTTTCATCTAATCCGCCCATGGGAGTCTTGTCTTTAATCCACTTTTTGCAATCATCTATTTGTGGATTGCCTGGAGCACTGGGAGCCCAATGAATAGAACTAATAGGATAATCTACAAAACGTTGCGGATTGCTGAATATGCCGCAAGTATGAAGGAGAACCATATGATCATTAACATTCTTAAGTACCATAATATCATAGGGTTCAACAAATTCTTTCCACTCATCCATAGTAAGATATCCTTCTCTAGCAAAGCCTATTATCGCATAAAACAATCCATCAGCACCAGACTCAATTACTTTAGCTGCATAATCTCCAATTGTTAAAGCGATTGCTTCAAGAGCTTTGTGTACCGCTTCCTTGTCTTTTTTTATAAAGTCCCAATCATATTTGTTTTGAAAATCCAGCATTGCTTCTGCTAAATCCTTTGTATTATGCTCTTTTTCAACAAAATGCCTCCATGATGAAATTGGTGGTCTATCAGGAAGTTCACCTCGTAGTACAGCTTCTAGTCGTTCTCTTTTTGTCCAAATTTTTTCCATTGTATTATATATCACCCTTTTATCTTTTTAATTTCACTAAGTATAATGAATGGCTAATACTTATTTTGCTGAATGATTTTTAAAACGGTCCATAATTAATTGCAATAGCTATCCAAACAAAAATTATTTGAAATACGAATAGTATACCAAACAGAGGAACATACCATTTGTAGTATTTTTCCAGAGGGACTTTAGCTATAGCACATGCTATAAGAACTAACATCGGCCATAAGTTATTTGAGTACCCATCACCAAAATGAAATATCAAGGTGGTAATCTGTCTATTCATCCCTATTAAATCAGATATAGGAGCGAGTATGGGCATAGTAACTGCTGCTTGTCCGCTGGCAGATGGAATAAAGAAGTTAAGCAAAGTCTGAAAAATTAGCATGATAACACTGCTAATATACAAGTTAAATTTACCAAGTACAGATGTTACGCTATGAATAATAGTATCAATAATATGACCGTTTTCAAAAATAACTACGCTTGCTCTGCCAAAACCAACTATAATGGCAGGCAATGCACCTCTTTGAAGGCCTTCTACAAAAGAGTTTGAAATGGTATTTAAAGGTAGACGATTGATCAATCCGATTATGATACCTAGAGCTAAGAATATTGCAGAAATTTGATCAAGTCCCCATTTGAGCTTTGTAAGGCCGTATACTAATAGTAAAATACCTAATAAGAATATAAACAAAGAAACTTTACGCGGACTTGTCATTTCCGTATTGAGACGTTCTTCATCAACACTGAAAGAGTCAAATTTTATATCGGCTAATAAACTCTTAGACGGATCTTTTTTAATTTTTCTTGCGTACCATAAAACATAAGCAATTGTTACTGCCGACATAACAACTAAAACAACAATTCTATATCCTAATCCTGAAAACATTGGCAAACCAGTAACTGAATGAGCAACACCAATACTATAAGGATTAATTGTTCCAGAGGCATATCCTGTACCTATAATAGTAAAAGTCATACCTATTGCAACTAAGGCATCAAAACCCATACTATTACATAATAGAACAAACATGGGTATGAAAGGAAATACTTGTGAGTGAGAAAAAGTTCCAGTGGATGACCAAGCTGCAAAGAATATCATAATAAGCGCCATAACAAAATATACTGATTTTTCACTTTTGCCCATTTTACGAATTGATGCAGCCATGGCAGCATCAATGCTTCCTGTTTTTTCTATAATGGCTATTGCACCAAATGTAATAAATACTAAGAAAGTAATTCCTGCTCCGCCTGTAAGTCCTTTAGGTATTGCTAATAACATTGAAAAAGGGCCAACTGGGGTTTTAGCGATATACTTGAAAGAATCTGGATCTACTAAAGTTCTTCCTGTAGCTTTATCTACTACTTTGTCGTATTGACCTGCTGGGATAATCCATGTCATAAGAGCAGCAACGATAATAACTATAAATACAATTACTAACATATTCGGAAATGCTCTTTTTTGTCTTAAGTTTTTCTCCATATTTATCCTATCCTTTCTATTATTTATTTTATAATATATCTGCTGGAAGAATACAAACTCCCCCCTTTCAGTTCTTTCAATAGATATATTATAGTTAATACTTAAGATTATTTAGCTTTTATCTCAGATCTTCTGGTATAGCAGATTCATAACGCTTACCTTCTGTTTTCAAATTAAATTCTTTTTTTGCTTTTTCTAATATACTAGGGTTTATTAATAGCTTGTACCCAGTTAGTGCAAAGGTTTTAGCTGCTGCAAGTACACCTTTATGAGCAAGACTTGATCCACTGCATGCTGTTTTTACCCAAGTGTGTGCCTGAGTCCCCATAACAGATGTGGCATATCTGAACTGTGCTAATGGTGCTATTTGGCTTACATCCCCGACATCTGATGATCCTGCCATTACAAGCCCTCTTTCAGGAAAGCCATTGTATACAAAATCATGCAGGCCAATTTCAAAATTCTCTCTTCTAATCCCATACTTTTGAGATATTATATCTATAGAGCTATCTGATATATTTTTCATCATCCCTTTAGCAAATTGTCTATCCTCTTCATCCCAAGCCGGAGCTCCTATCTCTAACATAGCCTCGAGAAGAACTTCTTCTAAAACTGTATTGGGCAATATTTCGCGGCAAGCACTTATTAATTCTACATCAAAAGTTGTTTCAGTCATAAGAGCAGCCCCTTTTGCAATGTTTAATAGTCTTTCATACAATTCTGTAACTTGATGCTTCTTAGGTGAACGAATTGCATATTGCACTTCAGCAAATTCTGGAATAATACTAACTGCATCGCCGCCTTTAGTAATTATGTAATGAATTTTTGCGTCACTAATCATATGCTCCCTAAGATAATTAGCTCCTACGTTCATTAACTCCACAGCATCTAAAGCACTCCTTCCATCATAAGGTGCTATAGCAGCGTGAGAAGATTTCCCATGAAATTTAAATTTAAGTCCTAGGAAGGAATTCGTACTGTACGATACAACACAATTAATATCTCCAGAATGCCAAGTCAAAATAACATCGCTATTATTGAAAACTCCTGCTGATGCCATATTTTGTTTTGCAAAAGGTCCTTCTTCGGCAGGACAGCCATAAAATACTATAGTCCCTGGTATATTCTTTTTTATCATTTCTTCCTTTAGTCCTATAACTCCACCAAGAACTCCTGCCGCAATAGAATTATGTCCACAGCCATGACCTGGTCCACCCTTTGTTATCGGCTCCTTATATGTTTTTACTTTTTGGGAAAGGCCAGGTAATGCATCGTATTCTGCCAAAACTCCTATCTCAGGCTTTCCAACCCCAAATTTTGCTACAAAAGCAGTGTCGATTCCAGCGACAGGTTTTTCTACTTTAAATCCATTTTCCGTAAGGATGTTTGCTAAATATGCTGATGTTTTATACTCTTCTAAACTAATTCCTGAGTACTGCCATATTATGTCATTTGCCTCAATAATTAAGTCTTTATTTTCTTCAATCCATTTGAATCCATGATATATCATACAATTTTCCTCCTTGTGATTTTATTTTTGAAATTAAGTATCAAATATATTGTGTAAATTCTATAATGCTCTATTTAAGAAAGTAGGAAAATACCTAAAAGAATATACTTGATTTTTCAAGTATATTAATAAAAAATATGTTTGCTTAATAATATTAAATACCTAGCAGTTTTATAAAATTATGTTATCCATGTCAAGTAAAATAAATTTTTTAGGGGGCTAATTATGAACTATAATCTATCAAAAGAAATTATTGCTAAAATAACATCTATATATAGGGCAATAACATATATAAATAAAGTTAGACTGCAAAACGAAAAATACCAAGGTAATCAATTGCCTTTTATTACTAGAATTCATGATAATCCTGGAATATCACAGGAAGAACTTTCTGTATTGTTAAAAATAGATAGAACTACTATTTCAAAAGCCATAAAAAAACTAGAAGACCAAGGAGCAGTTATCAGAAAAAAACCCCGTGATGATAAAAGAGTATGGCAATTATATGTATCTGATGAGCTGTTAAATGATTATCAGGACATTATTGATTATCTTAGATATTTATATTCCATAACAAATTGTCTTACAAAAGAAGAAATGGAAGTTTTATATATGTTACTTAACAAGGTTGAAAAAGAAGCAAGTATAATGTGGAGTAGATTTTCGGATTAAACTAGTAAAATATCTCATTTTAAGATAGACGATAATGACTTTAAGAGCATCAAATAATAAAAAACCTATATTGATCTCATGTATCACATTCACAAAGCACCTCTTATCTTCATACTATGAATAATATGAAGAAAGGCAGGTGCTTTTATGAACTATGCATTGATAATGTGCGGTGGTTCGGGAAGCCGGTTTTGGCCAAAGAGCAGGAAAGCTTATCCAAAGCAGTTTTTGAATCCCTTGGGTCCTGACACCATGCTGCAGTCCACGTTTTCACGCATAAGAAATCTTATACCCATTGAAAATATATATGTAGTAACAAATAAAAATTATGTGGACATAATACGTGAGCAGCTTCCGGAGTTGGGAGAGGATAATCTCATCGTTGAGCCAATGCAAAAGGAGACTGCTACCTGCATAGGACATTCTGCAGTAAGACTGATGAAAAAAGATTCCGAAGCGGTGATGGTTGTGCTGCCGTCAGATCACCACATAGAAAATGAAAATGCTTTTATCACCACCTTGCAGCAAGGCATGCTCATAGCGGAAAACAGCAAGCATCTAATTACCATCGGGGTAAAACCGACGCGGCCGGAAACCGCTTATGGATATATCCAGATCGGAAAAAAGATAGACGAAGAATGGCCTATTGATACTTATAAAGTGAGAAGGTTTACTGAAAAGCCCAATAAGGAGAAGGCGGCGGAATTCATTGAAGACGGCAGATATCTTTGGAACAGCGGCATGTTTATATGGAAGGCCTCTTCTCTGTTAAAACAATACAAGAAACATTTGCCTGAAATTTACGAATCTCTGAAAGCGATAAGGGACGGCTTGGGCACTGATAATGAGTTTTCCATCCTTGAAGAAGAATATGAAAAGATTGAAGGCATATCTATAGATTACGGCATCATGGAAAAATCTAAAGATGTATATGTTATTGAATGCAATTTCGGCTGGGATGATATAGGAAATTGGACAGCTATGGAGAGGTATATGGAAAGAGATGAATGGGGCAATCAGACTAAAGGGATATTCTTCCAAATGGATTCGCGAGACTGCATAGTTTGCGGAGAGAAGAGGCTTATAGCCGCTATAGGAGTAAATGATCTGATAATAGTGGATACGGATGACGTGCTGCTGATATGCAGGCGGGAGAGAGATCAGGACATAAAGGAGCTGCTGAGCAAGCTGGGTGAAAACGTGGAATTGAAGGATTATATATAGGGATCAGCCGCTGGCCACTGGCTTCTGGCCGCTGGCTTTGGGTATTCCTTTGGGGTTCTGGGGGACGGGGAACACGGATTAACACGGAGGGTTACGGATTTTCACTGAGAGATGGGATAATATGAGAACGGAAACCACTAAAAGACACTAAAGGCCACAAAAAACACGAAGAGAATTTAATGAAAATAATGATTTGAGGTGAGGCTATGATGAATACATATCAGACTATAAGCTTGATGCTTATGTTCGGGATGTTAGTTATAGCTTTGCTAAGTTTTCACGAAAAGAAAAAGTAGCTAAAAGATAACCACCCTGCACTTGCACTGCAGAGTGGTTAATTAAATTTTACTAAAAGGGAACCATTATAAATTCTTATCTTGCCGTGTTATTCCGTGTAAAATTCCGTGCTTTTCCGTGTTCGCCACCCTTTAGACCCAATAGGAATACCTTAATGCCAGAAGCCAGTAGCCAGCGGCTAGCAGCTGGCCAGTAAGGAATACCCTCATCCTGAGCTCTGAGCTCTGAGTTCTGAACCCTGAATCCTATCTCATAAACTCCGGCTTCTCCCCTATGCCGAGGCGGGTATTGTATGCATATTTTTCATTAAAGCAAAGATATATGGTTGGATCGGGCATCCTGCTTAAGGCATTGTATTTGCAATCTATGTATTTATAGCCATACTCATCCCTTATGACCACATAAGAAGAGTTCTCGCTTATTGCAACCCATGTTTCATCCGACTTGCCGAACAAGCCGGTATAAAGCCCGTAAGCCAGCAAGGCTTTATCCATGGCCCCTCCTTTTTTAGATTTAAGGCATGCTTCAGGATGAAGAAAAAAATCCACGGCCTTTTCTTCAATTTTTATTGTTGACAACACGCTCAAAATCCCTTCTATCTTGTCTTCTCTTTCCCTATTGGAGGAACCTATTTCAGAAGCCTTTACCTTCACTGCCGCCGACTCCCGGGCCGCTTCGGCATAGGCTTCCGGTTTTTCCACGAAGGCCAGGCCTCCGCTGTAGCGGCTGTAATCATATTGGCTCCCCGGATATTTACCTGCAAGATTTAGGATATACTTTCTGCACTTTAGGGACAGCAGCTCTCCCATGGCCATTCTCAAGGCATCCTTTGCCTCGCTCAGGGAAGACATGGAATTAGTATATTGAAAGTATGAAGTGTTATTTTGAAGCTTTTCATATATATCAAGCGTGTTAAAGGGCAGGAAATTAGTTGCTAATTCCTCGTTTTGAGCGAAGCTTTTTCTTACGATCCTGCTTGGCAGCAGCTCTTTTTTTAAGCTTAGGACTTTATTTATAGCATTTATGCTGTTTATTATATCTTCCTTAGGCATATTCGTGGAATTATCCTTGAGATTCAAGTAGTATCCGTCATTTTCAATGGATTTCAGCTCCTCTAAGGCATACTGCCGGTTTACTCCATGTATGAAGAGCATATTAGGATCAAGAGCATATCCGTCATCTATATTTGCAAATATGACAGAAGCATCTTCTCCCTCAAGGCTGAAAACCTCATCTCCATGAAAACCCGCTAAGCGCAAGAGTGCTGTTACGGATGGGATGTCCATATCCTTAGCAAGCATTAAAGCGGAGTCCAGAACCCCTGCATCTGCACTGGGAGGCAGTTGAAAAGCTTTTGTGCAGACATCCTTGTTCATGAAATATGAGGATATGATTCCCATACGAATGGCCTGAGATTGTTTTTTAGCGGCAGGATCAATAGAAAAGGCTTCCTTATAGTCTTTCCTGTCATTATTTGATATGTTTTTTTCTATCAAATGTATATTATCTTTTTCCAAAGCAATCTCATCGGATATCAGCTTTATATTATACTCAACCACATCCTGTGCCCTGGCTAAGGTTTCTTCAGCCTTATTGTGATCAAGAGTTGTGAGGGTCGTCAATTCTAGAAGCTCGGCTTTACGTATTTCGTTATCCTGTATGAGATAGACCCCGGGCTCCATATAGCTGTTCTCGGTCAGATACTGGGCCATAAAGCTTATAGCGGCTTTGGCCCCTTGCAGAGAACTGCTTTGAATAACTATGGCATGTCTGTAGTTTTCTGCGTTGGGTATTACCTGAACTATGCCCAGATCGCTCCCGGGATAATTCTCTGTTACCTTTATATAAGTTGAATTTTGCTTCTCCATCTCCAATATGGATGCATTATCGTAGGCGGTGCCCAGCAGTATTATATCACCCGAGTTCTGGAGATGATCGATATCTAAAAAAAGCTTAGAATTCAAAGCTTTTGCCATGCCTTGGGCATTGGCAAAGAGAAGGCTGCTGTTTCCCACTACCACAGAGGGCCGGCTGTAAGCATGAAAATAGTAATCTTTGATCTTCCAGGCGTCATCTTCTTTGGAAAAATAGATGCTTCTGGTCTGTTCGCCGGACTTCTTCTTGCCGTTCAGCGACATTTCCCACTGAGTATTTACTATTGCCTCCAAACCCTCTCCATATCTTTTCAAGCCTTGAATACTGATGGAAAAGTTTTTGAATTTTATGTTCTGAGCCTTTACTGAGAGGATATTCTCATTTATTTTATTCAAGAAAGCGCAGTCGGGAGAAAAGCAAGACATATAACCCTCTATATCCATAGACAGGACAGAACCTGCCAGAGTATCGAGGGTCTTTTGTACTTCAGCCCCTTCCGGCAATTCATATACGGTTACGTTATCAGATTTAAAGCGGCATCCAAACAGAAAGACGGATGCCAAAGCAAGCATAAGCAATAATATTTTCTTCATTTGTCCACCTATAAATATTAATATTTAAATTCTTAATATGAAGCAAATGCGACAAAAGAGGAGACGGAAACCACTGAAAGACACGGAATTTTTCACGAAAAAACACAGAAGGATTTTTTATTTATTAATCGCTAATCTCTAGCTTTTACTACTGATTCTATCATTTGAGTATTCCGCTAGAGTTTAAATTAATAATTTCATGCAACTTTAATATTATAAAATTTTAGTGATTCTCTGTGCAGTTTCAGTGACTTTTCGTGTTCCCCGTTCCCCATTTGCTTGTTGCACATTTTTTATATATTAATAATATAGCCAGATTGAAACAAATTCAATACATGGCTATAGCTTCCTCATAAACCTTAACGGTTTCCAGAGCTGTTTTTCTCCAGGAAAATTGATATGCTCTCTTCATCCCTTTCAGTGAAAGCTCTTGACTCAAGCTTGTATTTGTCAGCACCTCATACATGGAATTTGTCAGCTCATCCGGATCATAGGGATTCACCAGGATGGCTCCTCCGTCAACGATTTCAGGGATCGAGGTTACATTTGATGTGATAACGGGTGTGCCGCAGGTCATCGCTTCAAGGGGAGGAAGGCCGAACCCCTCATAAAAAGACGGGTATACGAAAAGGCTTGCACAATTATAAAACAATGGCAGATGCTCATAAGGTATATAGCCGGTGAAGACGACCCTATCTTCTATCCCCAGTGCATAAACCTTCTTTTTCATTTCATAATGATCATCCTTGGAGGCTCCCAGAATCATCAGATCATAACGTCCGGGCAATTCCTTATAAATAGCCTTATAAGCATGGAGCAATCCATCTACATTCTTTCTTGGGCTAAAGCCTCCTACGTACAGTATATAATCTGTGGAGTAGTTATACTTGTGCTTCAGCAAATCCCAGGCTGTATCCTTATCCATATGCCTGAATATGCTGTCTGCCGCCAGATAAGTTACCTTTATCTTTTCCTGAGGCACATCGAAATACTTTATGATATCATCCTTGGAGTATTGAGACACAGTTATAATAAGGTCGGATTTATCCAAAATGAACGGCATCTCTGTGGTGAACTTATCCAAGTAGCTTTTACCGCAGGTTTCAGGCATTGTGTATGGTATGAGATCATGTACTGTGACCACATATTTGGAATATTTCCTGACAGGAAGACCAAGACCATTTTGAGGAAGATGAAAAACATCAGGCTTCAATTGCTTTAATCTTTTGGGCAAATAACACTCATCCCAAAACTTTTTGTTTCTCTCGCCAAAAAGGATCACTTGAATATTTTTCTTGGTTGCAAAGCTTTCGTAGCCCCCGTTGGGCCAGAAAAAGCTGTAATGATTGTCACTATCTATGGCTTGGATGTTTTCCATCAGTCTCATGGTATACGTTCCTATGCCTGTGCCGGCATAAAGCTTTGCCCCTCTTATATCTATACAAGCGTGCATGTGCTCACCTCGTTTTTAAATCTTAGGCCTCAATTATATATACAGCAAGACATAATATATTATAATCATTACTCATCATTTTTGTGACAGCTGAGGTGCCATGCACGCCTATTATTGTCTTAGCATAGTTTCATGTAAGACCTTGCGACTTCTTTAAATCCGTTTTCCATTAAAACATGATATACGATACCCCTGATTTCATATGTAGAAGTATGGGCATTGCCTTTTGAAACATCTGTCAATATCTTATTGACTTGTGTGGAAAGCGCGTTGATGTCTCCTTCAGTCATATAACAATCATCGCTGCACAAGCAGTTATTAACGCTTGTCCTAATTTTTTCGATATTAAATTCCTGCAATGAACAATTCTTTTTTACGACCAACATGATTAATCCCTCCATAATATTTATTCGATGTCCAAGACCACTAAAATCCATCCTCTGATAATATCAGTTTACTAAATATTTCACGAAGGTACAATAGCCAGCCCCGGGCTCTTATATATGTAACAGCGCCGGCGTTCTGAACATATAATGATATATATCAACTTTAGGAGGGCACAAGCATGAAATGGGAAGATATAGAGAAGGCATACGGCTTTAAAATAATGAGTGAAGAAAAAATAAGGAAGATCTCAAAATTGAATACGAGCCAGGGAGCAAAATGCTTCAAAAGAGCCCACACCAGGCGAAGCTACTTCCTTTTTGTATTTGCTGCGGTAAAACACCTCATAGAGAATGGATTTACCCGTGCTATAGCCTATGATATGACCTTGGATGGTGACATATGTATGGAAGATGGGGAATATATATATTATGCCCTACCCTGGATTGAAAGCAGGCAGTGTAAATTTAAGAAAGAAGATGATCTGGCGGAGATCATAAAGCTTTCTGCAGAACTGCATGAGGCATCGGCAGGCTTCATACCCCCCGAAGCTTCAAAGCCCAGGGTCTACTATGGAAAATGGCCCGAGCATTTTGAGAAAAGGCTAAAAGAACTTCAAGCCTTTAAAGCCATGATCGAGGAGAAAAAAATAACAGACGAGTTTGATAAAGCTTATTATCCTCTTATAGATTTTTTTGCGGATCAGGGCAATGGAGCCATAGACCTGTTAAAAGAAAGCAGCTATTATGATATCTCCGAAAAAGCGGGAAAAAGGGGAGAGTTTTGTCATCATGACATGGCGGAGCATAATTTCATCATCACTGCTGACCGGGAGATGAAGATCATTGATTTCGACTATTGCATTATGGATACCAGGCTACATGATATAGCAAGCCTGGTCATCAGAAATATGAAGCACGGCACATGGGATATAGCTAAAGCATACTTCATCCTGAACGAGTATTCAAAATATTCGGCCATCAACAAAGAAGAAATGGAAGTCATAAAATATTTTGCCATATTCCCTCAGGATTTCTGGCAGGTAGGACTTCAATATTATGTGGAAAAGCAGCCCTGGGATATGCAAAACTTCATGTCAAGGCTTAATAAGGTAAGAGATGACTTTAGCTTAAGACAGAAGTTTCTCGAGGAATTTCTTATGCTATAACAAGCTCATTCATAAAAGCTATTGCAAGGGGTGATTTATATGGGTAAAGGCAGTAACTATTACAAAAAAACGCTGTCGGAGGAAGAAAAATGTTATTCGGAGCCTTCTTCCAAGAATGTAGACTTTTATAAGAAAAGGATAGATGAATTGGAAGATGAAATAAAAATGTTGAAGAAGCTTATCAAGAAGAGAGAGAAATATGAAGAACTTCTAAAAGAAAAAGAAAAATTAGTGAATAGGCGCCCTAAGGGGAGAAAGAGGTGATACGGTGTCCGGAAAGCATGGGAAGTTTAAAAGGCGCGATATCAGAGAGCTCATACAAGGAGAATATGGCCTTAAGATTTACAACATGCACGAGGGAGACAAAGGTGTTTTAGTGTATACGGATTGCGGGGACAAATTCTTTAAGAAGATAAAAAAGGATGAGTCTCAGATACTTTTCATTGCTTCAGCCTATAACCATGTAAAGGATAGGGGCTTTGAAAATGTTTCGGCCATGTGTAAAACTAAGGATGACAGATATTACTCAAGATATGATGGAAACCTGTATATACTCGAGGATAGCATGAGAGGAAAATATTTTTCTATAAATTCCGAGGAAGACGGGAGAAAAATCGGAGAGGAAATGGCAAGGTTTCATGTGGCAGCAGACCGTTTCATACCTGCTCCGGGAAGCAGGGCAAAGGTAGACTGGGGCAGGTGGATAGATAAGCTTAAGGTCCAATGCGTGCGCCTCAATAAATTCAAGGAAATAGCAGAAGCCAAGAGCATTAAAACCAGATTTGACAAGATGTTTTTGAAGCATGCAGATGAGTATTGCCAAAAATCTGAGGAAGCTTACAGAATATTAAGGAATAATGGTTATATGGCAAAGGTTTATAAATCTATGCAGACAAACCAGCTATGTCATAAGACCTTTAAAAAGCATTCCATTTTTACGGTTGATAATGGCGATATATTCCTGACAGGCATGGAGAACTGCAGCTATGACATCATAGAGACGGATTTAGTATCCCTTTTTGAAAGCTGCATCGGAAGCAGAGGCCTGCCCTATCTGGAAAGCGTTATTTCCGGCTATTCCTGCATAAGACCACTGGATACTGACTCGATGAACATAATAAAGGCGCTGCTTCTTCAGCCCGGAAGGTTCTATAAGGTGGCAAACGTATATTATGGGAAGAGAAAGAATTATAACGAATATGAGCTGACGAAGAAGCTGGAAAGAAGCATAAGAAAAGAAGGAAGAAGATATGAAATAGTAAAAAAGCTTGGGGAAGTGATGGAATGACCATTGATACCTTTACCATGGAAAACAAGTATAGGGACAGAGATATCCTATCCGATTACAACCTGAACCTTGAGCTTTTCAATATCATGGGTCTTGATGTGCAGGATATAGCTCCTGTAAGAAACGTTTTCCGCATAACCACCCAAAAAGGCATGTTCTCACTTAAGAGGGTAATATACGAAAAGGCAGAGATAGATTTTATTATGTCGGCAGTGGAGCATCTGAAGCAAAAAGGCTTCCAGAATGTCATGGAATATGTGCCGCGGGAAGACGGAAGCCTTTTTTATGAATATGACAGGGAAAAATATTACCTCACTAAATGGGTGGATGGCAGGGAGCTTGATTATCTCAATCCCATAGATCTGCAAGCTGCGGCAAAGCTGCTGGCTCAACTGCATATAGCTTCGCAGGGCTTTGATACCTCTGCTGTACCTATCTCAAGGAATTTGCTGGGGATGTGGCCTAAGAATTTCAAAGAGCGGATATTGGAAATGAAAGAGATGAAGTTCAAGGCATTGCTGAAAAGAGCCAGAGAAAGCTTTGACAGGATATTTCTTGACTTTGTTGATATGTGCCTGGAGGATGGGAACAGGGCACTAAAGCTTCTTTCCGATTCACCCTACGATGCTCTGGTGGATAAAGCGGAGGAAGAAAAGGGCTTTATACATCATGATTACGCACATCATAATCTTATACAATCTTTTGACGGAAAGCTGTATGTTCTGGATTTTGATTACTGCGCCATTGATGTGAGGATACATGATTTGGGAAGCTTGATAATCAGGAATATGAAAAAGACCGGCTGGGACATAGACAGAGCACTGTATATAATTGAGGGCTATAATGAAGTAAGTGCCGTCAGCAATGATGAGCTAAAGGTTTTGGTGCCCTTTTTTCTCTTCCCTCAGGATTTCTGGCAGATATCCAAGCAGTATTATGTAGAAAAGAAAGATTGGGGAGATAGGGACTACTTAGACAAAATGAATACCAAATCTCAGTATACCATATCACGGCGCCAATTCATCGAAGAATTTGAGAAGAGGCTTTGAGCGGGGCATATGCTTCGATGGTATGTATATTAATCAATAAGGCCATGATGGAAGCCATTGACTTAAAACTTCATGGCCTTTAAGTTTGGATGCCCCCGAACCTGATATCTCATTGATATTCTCCATTGACTGATGCCAGTCAGTAGTATATAATTGTATTGACTGATATCAGTCAATACAATTAAGCAGGGGAGAAAACAAATGACTAGAATAAGCAAGGATCCTGAAGAGAGAAGGCTCGAAATAATAAAAGCGGCTGAAAAGCTGTTCAATGAGAAAGGCTTCAGCAACACAGCCGTCAGTGATATTGTAAAGAGCATCGGTGTTGCACAAGGCACCTTTTATTACTATTTCAAATCCAAAGATGATGTATTTAACGCAATTGTCGAGGAATTTCTTGAAGAATCTATGGCTGGGATCGCTGAGATAGCGAGAGATGAAAAGCTAGGCACAAGAGAAAAGATAGAGCTGGCTTTAGAAAAAGGCCTAGAATTGATTGAAAACAATGAAGGTGTGCTTTCCTACCTTCATACAAAGGACAACATGGACCTGCACGAGAAAGTCGAAAAAAAATTCGTTGAGTATGCATCTCCTCTGGTTGTAAATGTTGTCAAGCAAGGGATTCAAGAAAAGCTGTTTGACCTTGAATACCCTGATGAGGTTGTTGAGTTTCTGATGACCGGTTCTCATTACCTGGGAGACGTAAATATCTATTTGGAGGATAAGGAAGAGTATCTAAAAAGGGTACGCGGGGTTCAATTTGTCATTCAAAGGGTGTTGGGTGTAGATAGCAATATAATGGAATGCCTGACAAGCAAGTTTATTTCGAAGCTGACAAGTCTGCTGAATTAATTATTTTGGGGGTATGCTCATGGTTAACGATGCAATATTCCATCTGGAAAATGTATCGAAAAGCTATAAAATGGGTGAGGTTGAGGTTAAAGCACTAAAGGAAGCAGTGTTTGATATAAAGTGCGGGGAATTGGTAGTGGTTTTGGGGCCAAGCGGTTCCGGTAAAAGTACTCTCCTCAATATTTTGGGGGGCATGGATGTTGCCACCTCAGGACAGATGTTTTTCCAGGGAGCCGATATAAGCCGATATAACGAAAATCAGCTTACCTTTTTCCGGAGGAAGAGCATAGGCTTCATTTTTCAGTTTTATAATCTTATGCCTAATCTTACTGCTCGAGAGAATGTGGAGCTGGCTGCTGAGATATCTGAAAATCCCTTAAATGTTGAGTCTGTACTTGAAAATGTGGGATTAAGGGATAGAATGGAGCACTTTCCGTCTCAAATGAGTGGAGGAGAACAGCAGAGAGTTGCAATAGCCAGGGCAGTAGCCAAAAATCCGGATGTGCTTCTTTGTGATGAGCCAACCGGAGCCCTTGACTATACCACAGGCAAGCTTGTGCTAAAGCTGCTGCAAGACATAAATAAAAACACAGGTAAGACGGTGATAATTATTACCCATAACCAGCCTATAGCAGCTATGGCACGGCGGGTCATAAAAATGAGAAGCGGCGAGATTGTAGAAAACTACATAAACAGTAATCCTGCAGATGCTGATTTGATTGAGTGGTGATTTCATGAAAAAGCTTAATAGGATGCTCTTGAGGGAAATAATGAAATCAAAAGGACAGTTTATCGCTGCTGCAGCGGTAGTGTTTGCAGGAATAGCCATGTTTTCAGCCTCCTATATGTCATACCAGAATCTCAAGAACTCTGTTGAAGGATATTATGAGAAATATAGCTTTTTAGACTATTATGCTAAGGTACAAAACATTTCTTCGGCAGGGATAAGCCAAGTAAAAGATGAAAAAGGATTAAGGTATGCAATTGGAAGGATTTCTATAGACGTGGGAGCTGATATGGGAAATGACAAAAGAGTTACTATAAGGCTCATTTCTCTGCCGGATGAGGCCCAGCCCTCCATAAACAAATTGGTTTTTAAGTCGGGAGGCTATTTTAATAAAAATGATCAAAACTCCTGCCTGGTAAATAGAAAATTTGCAGATTTTTATAGATTGGGAAAGGGCAGTAAAGTAAAGGCAATAATCAATTTTAAAATCTATGAGTTCAACGTTGATGGTGTTGTAGATAGTCCGGAATTTATATATGCAATGAAATCCTCCACAGAGGTATCTCCGTCCCCGGAGAGATTCGGCGTTGTATACATAAAGGAATCTGCAGCGGCAAGCATATTGGGCATGGGAAATATGTATAATGAGGTCCATGTTGTATTTAAAGAGGGGGTAGAGGCAGAGCCGGTCATAGACAAGCTGGAGGATGCCCTTAAACCTTACGGCTTTATTGCCGGAATGAAAAGAAAGGATCAGCTGAGTTGTGCAATGGTGGACAACGAGTTGTCCGAACTGGAGAAAATTGCGTTTATGTTTCCGGCACTCTTTCTCACGGTGGCGGCTACAATTATTTATATAATGCAAAGAAGAATAATAAGCAATCAAAGGACTCTCATAGGAGTGATGAAAGCAATAGGATATACAAACTCAAGGATACTCCTCCATTATATACTGTACTCTCTATTGATTGCATTGGTTGGAGCCATACCCGGTGTTTTTACCGGTATTTTTATAGGCACCAGATTGACCCGTATCTATAATCAGATATTTAGTATTCCTGTGATGGAGATAAAAATATACTGGAATCTGTTGATTATTGGGGTGCTCTTAAGTGTAAGCTTCTGTTTGCTGGCAGGCTACGGCTCTGCCAAACGGGTGCTTAGCATAGAGCCTGCGGAGGCAATGAGGTCGGAAGCTCCTAAAATTGGAAAGCGCATCTTGCTTGAGAAAGTGAGCTTCATGTGGAAAAGACTGCATTTCGGATGGAAGATGAGTATAAGAAATATATTCAGAAGCCGCACAAGGACGTTATTCACTGTTGCCGGAATGATGGCAACAATTATGTTTTTCATGGTATCCCTCTTCTCCATGGACAGCATAAAGTATATACTGCATCAAAGTTTTTTTGTATTTCAAAAACAAGATTATAAAGTTATGTTTTCCCGGCCTTCCTCTTACTATGATGCTCTTGAACTGCAGAACTTAGAAGGTGTGCGTAAGGTGGAACCGATTCTGGAGATACCTATTGACATAAATAACGGCTGGAAGAAAGAAGACAGCATTGCAGTTGGTATTATGAAAGAAAACAGCTTCTGTCATCTCATAGATGATACAGAAGCACCGGCAAAGGTGCCGGAAAGCGGCTTGCTGGTAGCGCACTCCATAGCTGAAAAGCTGGACATCAAGACCGGTGATACTGTAAAAGTTAAGCTGCACTTGAAAAGTATACAGGAGAAGGACATTCAGGTTGCAGGAGTAGTCAAGCAATATGCAGGGTTTAACTGCTATATGAATATAGAAGAGCTTGGAAGGCTTACAGAAGAAGGAATATTTGCCACAGGTGCACTTATGAGTGTAAAGGCCGGGGACAAAGAAGCAATTTTAAAGGAGCTTTTTGATATGCCCGGTGTAGAAACGGTGGATTCAAGAGTAGACGGATACAATGATTTTACGGAGTTCTTGGATCTAATGTATACTTTTGTAGGCTTTATGATTTTCTTTGGCACAATTATGGGCTTTTCTATTATTTTTAATACAACGGTTATAAATATTATGGAAAGAAGAAGGGAGCTGGCTTCCCTCAAAGTATTAGGGTATACGGAGAGAGAGATAGAAAGCATAATATTCAGAGAAAACATGATGGTAGGTATCATATCGCTCATTCCCGGCATGCTGTTTGGAAGAGTCATGTGCAATTTTCTGGCTCAACTGTTCAGTAATGAGCTGTTTGCACTTGAAGTTATAATCAGTCCAAGAACATATTCAATAACCTGCCTGAGTGTTTTTGTATTCACAGTTCTTGCACTAAATGCCAACAAGAATAACGTATCCGGCCTGGATATGGTGGAAGTGCTGAAAAATAGAGAAAGCTGAGCTAATGCTATTTTAGGGGGTATATATATGCCGAATAAGATTACTAATAAAAGAAATATTCTAAAATGGCTGTTCATTTCTTCTGCAGGAATAATTGCAGTGATTGCCGTTATCGGCATGAACGCAGCAGAGGTAAGGATTGAAGCTGTACGGAAAGGGAACTTGAAAGAGATTATAGAATTGCAAGGTAAAGTGGAGGTGGAAAATAGCGCCGAAGTATATGGCAAACTGCAAGGCTTCATTGATGAAATCAATGCGGAAGAAGGAGATATGGTTAAGGAGGGTTCGGTGCTTCTGAGGCTTTCTGCAGAGGATATAAATTATGCAATAAGAAAAGCGGAAGCCATGTACAATGCTTCCAATGCACAGCTTCAAAGCCTCAGGAGCAGTATAAAGCCTGAGCATGTGAAGATGGCTGAGGCGGAATTAAAGCAAGCACAGGCGGTTATGGAAGCAGCCTTGCAGGATTACAAAAACAAGCAGGATAGCTGTGAAAAGCTTAAAGTATTGTACGATAACGGAGGTGCTGCAGAAAAGGATATAAAAGACGCCGGAGCAATCCTGGCTGCTTCAGAAGGGGAGCTCATCAAGGCTGAACAAGCTGTGCATATAGCTCAGTATAGTCTGGATATATTGAATCAGGGAGTGTCCCAAGATGATATTCATGCTCTGGAATCAAATTCCGCTGCAGCTAAAGCTGAACTGGATGAGCTTGTGAACAATAAGGGTAAGGCAAGTATTTACTCTCCTATAAATGGCATCGTATTCGGCAAATATGTAAAAAAAGGTCAGGCCGTTCAGCCTGGTACCTTGCTGTACGAGATTGGTGACTATGGCTCCGCATATATTAAGGTTGACGTTTTGGTTGATGATATAAGCAAAATAAAAGAAGGACAGGAAGCCATTATGTCCGGCGATGTTTTGGGTGATAAAGAGATACGGGGAGAGGTATATTTTATAGCGCCTAAAGCAGAGAACAGATTGTCGACCCTGGGAGTGGAACAGCAAAGAGTTGAGGTGAGGATAGGATTTGACAATACCGCTCTTAAGCTTAAACCCGGATATACGCTGGATGTAGATATTATAACTAAACAAAAAGCAGACAGCATATATATACCTGATAAATCAGTTTTTGATTTGGATGGAAAAGACTCAGTGTTCATTGTGCAAAACAATAAGCTGGAGCTTAGAACCATAGAATGTGGTATTGAGAATGATGATTTCATAGAAGTACTTTCCGGCCTCGATGAAGGTGAAAAAGTTGTTGTTGACCCTGAAAGCGGACTCAAGCCGGGGAGAAGAGTAAAGCAGAAATCATAATGCTGACATATCAGCTTAGCAAACTGCTGTGCTCAAGGGAATATTGCTATTGACAAAATAGCTTTATAGGATTATCATTAAATCAATATATTTCGATATACGAAGTATTCGGAGGATGAATTAATGTTTGATCTAGAGGATATAGTTGATCTATTAATAGAAAATCTGAAAAAGCTATTCTTTCCTGAAGAATGGATTGAGCTGGATCTGAAATTTTCAAAATTCGAGATTTTTGCCATGCTGCTCCTATATAAAAGCAGTGAGGTAACAATGACGGAATTAGTGGAGTACATTAATGTTCCAATGAGCACAGCCACGGGAATAGTCGACAGGCTTGTGAAGAAGGGATATATAGCGAGAGAAAGAAGCGAGGCCGACAGAAGAATAGTGGTGCTCAAACTCACGGAGGAGGGCTCTAACCTGGTAAAGAATCTCAAAGACTTGATCTGCAAATACCTGAATATGATACTGCAGGATCTTACAGAGGAAGAGAAACAATCTATGGCCCATATAGCGATGAAGATAATGAACAAGCTGCAGAGGGGATTGAGTTTCAATGACTCTGCAGAGCAGAAGAATGATATCAAAAAAATAAGCATTGAATAGCTGCCCATGGAAATGGGCTTTTAAAAAACCAAATAGTTCGCATCTCGAAATATTCGTAAAAAGGAATATATAACTATATCATCTGATGGCTGATAGTTTGTGGAAGCAGCTCAAGCTATACAGGTGAATTCTTATTCAATATTGCTGATTAAAAAAGGAGGCTGAACCTATGAGAATAATATTATATACAGGAAAAGGCGGAGTGGGAAAGACCAGTATAGCCGCAGCAACAGCAGTGAAAAGCGCAGAGCAGGGGAATAAGACGTTGGTTGTCAGCACTGATCCCGCTCACAGCCTGGGAGATTCCTTTGATGTGAAACTGGGCAGCGAGCCGGTAAAAATCAATGAAAGGCTTTGGGCACAGGAGATAGACGCCATACATGAGGTAGAAGAAGGCTGGGGCAAGGTACAGAAATATTTCACAGAGCTTTTCACCTCCAAAGCTGTTAAGGATATAACAACTGAGGAGTTGACTGTTTTCCCCGGTATGGAGGATTTGCTCAGCCTCCTCAGGGTGCTGAAATATTATAAGGAAGAAAGGTTTGATGTGATCATCATCGATTGTGCACCAACAGGGGAAACGCTGGCACTGCTAAGCTTCCCTGAAATGCTCAGATGGTGGATGGAAAAGCTTTTCCCCATCAAGAAAAAGGCTATTAAGATTGCAGGGCCTGTCGCAGAATCCCTGTTGAAGATTCCCATGCCCTCCGGCCAGGTATTGGACGAGATCGACAACATGTATTATCAGCTGGACGAGATGAAGAAGATTTTTTCCGACAGGGCCGTTACAAGCATCAGAATAGTAGTCAATCCGGAGAAGATGGTTATAAAAGAGGCGCAGCGAAGCTTTACTTATCTGAATATATATGATTTTAATGTAGACGCCATAGTGGTAAACAGAGTGATCCCAGAGAACGTTCAAGATGATTACTTTAAGGTATGGAAGGATATACAGAGGAAGTATAAGGATGAGATAATCCAAAGCTTCGAGCCAATACCTATATACTATGCGCCGCTCTTTGAAACCGAAGTTTTGGGGATAAAGATGCTTCATAGAATGGCCGGAGAAATATTTAAGGGCGAAGACCCCACTACAATAAAATTCAATGGGAGGGCCCAGAGGGTAGATAAGGACGGAGAGGATTATGTGATGACGATTGAGATGCCTTTTATAGATAAAGAGGATCTTTCACTCAATCAAAAGGGAGACCAGTTGATAATAAAAGCGGGAAGCATCAAAAGGAACATAACACTCCCCAGGACTTTGCTGGATCTCAGCATAAGAAAAGCAAAATTTGAGGAGGAGAAACTTAAGATATGGTTCGGAGGTGAAAAGAATGAATGAAGCATTGATAAAAGAACTTATAAAATACAAGCTGAATGCGGCAAATGCGATAGTGAATTCAATGCCTCCCAAAGCAGCCGAAGAAATCAGAAGTTTCAGCAGAATTATTATGGAAGGAATTGAGGAAGGCTGCAAAGCTATGAATGAAAAGAATACCTTAAACTCAAAAAAATCCAATAAGCTTGATAAAATCGATATAGAATAAAGCCTGTATTAGGATATAATTAAGATATCATATTTTTTTATCACTGATAGATTTGAAATTTTTTATGTAAAGTATTAAGGAGGTTTTGCTTTGAAAAAGGGCAAGAAAATGATTCTGCTATGCTTGGCAGTCCTATTTCTCCTATATATTTGCGAGTCCGTATATATCGGGGCAAAAGTTTTTGCAATGGTAAAAGGTAGCTATGCTACATATGGCGGCGACAACACCTATGCAGATATGGTTTCTGATGAGATATATAGAAAAATGTGTTATCGTAACGGATATTTAATTTCTTCTCAGGGAAATACTTCCGTCAAAGAGATAAACAGACTGCTCTTTCCATTGGCGTGCCATTGGATCACTGGAGGCAAGGCAACCTACTGGTATACATATGAGATTTATGATGATAGCAACGAACTTGTTGGTGGAAGCTGGAACATTCCCGTTACAATTACGGTGGAATTCAGTGGCAGCAGACTAATAGTTACTGATTACTACGAAGCTCCATGAAAGAGAATATATTTTATGGCAATAATGTGAATATGATAAAGAGAGAAGAAGATTGTACCGTTTATAGAATGAAAGATCTGGCAGGAGAAGGTATCTTGACCTTGTACAAGGTGTTTCCCGGTATTGATTTGATGTACAATGATTTTCATATGCAAAGCTGCTTTTCAAAGCTATTTATGGGACCTCCGTCTATGCATACATGCGTTCCTACCGTATGCATGCTGCGGCTTTGATGCTGCGCAAGACCAAGGATAATATTACGACCATTGCGGGCAGGGTAGGCTACAATAATCCAAGCAAATTTGCCGCTGCTTTCAAAGAATTGATAGGCATGTCCCCTGGCAAATATAGAAAAAATTTTGCTTGACCGGGGGGAGGTTCCGGTATGATGTCAGATCCGGCTTTCCCCCGAATTTAAGTTCTGCGCTTAATAGCTTCAGAGTCATGCTCAAGGCCAGCGGCCGGAATCTAGTATCTACAGACTAACCCTCCTATATACCTCCAACGTTTCCTTCACTGTTTTATCCCAGGAATACATAGCCGCTCTCTCCAGTGCTCTTCTGCTCATATCTGCATATAGCTCCTCGTCCTCAATCAGGCGCAGCAGATTAGAACCGATAGCTTCATAATCCTTTGGAGAGACTGTGATAGCCCCTTCTCCGGCTACTTCGGGCAATGAAGTTATGTTTGAGGTTATTACGGGAGTTCCGCAGGCCATCGACTCTACTACAGGGAGGCCAAAGCCTTCGTACAATGAAGGGTAAACAAAAACAGAAGCGGCACTGTAAAACCACGGCATATCATTCACAGGTATGAAGCCTGTGAATATGCAGCAGTCACTGATCTTCAGCTCATCGCAAAGCTTGACCAAATCCTCATAGGAACGCCCGGCTTTGCCTAAAATCACAACCTTATAGTTCTTTTTCAGCTTTTCTTTAATATGAGCATAGGCTAAAAGCAAGGATTGTATGTTTTTTCTGGGATTAAATCCACCCACATACAGGAAGAATTCGTCCTCAATGCCATATTTCTGCTTTATGTAAGCCTTTGCCGCATTTTTATTTATTGGAGTATAAATATCCTCTGCCGCTAATCTGCTTACAAATACCTTGTCACCTGGTATGCCCAGCTCTCTGCAGATGTCAGCCTTTGAAAACTCGGATACTGTAAGTATTGCATCACTATTCTCCAATATTTCGGGGATGCTATCCAAAAACTTCTTGCAATAATAGGGCCCGACTGTCTCAGGCATAGTTATCGGTATTACGTCATGAAGGGTAACAACAAAGGGACATATCTTCTTTTTGGGCATGCCTATGCCGTTCTGAGGTATATGATATAAGTCCACCCTTCTATCCAGGAGCACCTCCGTTATCTGAAGCTCTTCCCAGAACTTATCCTTTCTGAGGTTATCCACAGGTGTTTTGTGAAAATTATCTCCCCAAATAAAGCTGTATTCAGATTCCTGGGGTATTAAAACATAATAATGATTATATCTGTCTAATTGGCTTTGCTTGTTGATGAGCTGGTATACATAAGTGCCGATACCCGTTCCGCGGTACCAAAATGCAGCTCTGCCGTCTATACCTATTATCATTTAGGTTTGGTCACCTCCTAAATCTTCTAGTGAATGAATAACTACTTTATCATATGAATATTTTAGATTTTATTGCTATGATTTTAAAAATTTGGCTTAAATTATCCACAGCTTGTTAACAAAGACAAACTATTGAGCCTCAATACATAAGAATTTCCTTCTAGGGCTTTTGGCTTATTCACAATATGTGGATAGCCTGTGCATAACTTGTTAGAAATTATAGGTAATTTGTTAATAATGGAGGGCATATAGTCATATTATTAAAGGATGATTCTAATGCAAAACTTTATTTAAAAGACCTGAAAGGAATACATTCACCCTGAGCTCTGAATTCTGAGCTCTATTCTAAGGAGGTTTATATGGATATTGAAGCTATTGCATCAAGATTTAACATAAAGGTTAAAGGGATAAAGCCCTTAAGAGGAGTATACATGGCTTATACGGACAAGGGGATCAAGATTATCAAAGAATCAAAAAAAGATCCAGAGAAGCTTCTATATATACATGGTATGAAAGAATATATATATAGGAGGGGCTTTCATAATCTGGACAGATTTTTGATTTCCAATCAAGGGCTGCCTTTTGTCGCTGATGAAGGAAGAATATTCATCATGGAGGATTTTATATCGGGAAGAGAATGCAGCTTCTCAAATCCTTATGACCGTTCTGCGGCCATGAGAACCCTTGCTCAATTGCATATATACGGGCAGGGATACATAACCCCGGTAGGTGCAGCAGAGAGAAACGATATAGGAAAGTGGGAGAACAACTATACAAAGAGAATAAACAATATGCTGGATTCGAAAAAAGCTGTGATTCAAAAGAAGGACAAGGATGAATTCGATAAAATGTTTTTAGAAGATGTTGATTTCTTCGTAGAGATGGCCTGGAGAGCCTATGATACATTGAAAAGCTCTAGATACAAAGAGCTGTGCAAAGCGGCGGAGGCGTTAAAGCCCATATGCCATCATGATTATACATACCACAACATTATAATAGGGAAGCAGGGCAGAGTGGACATAATAGACTTTGACTACAGCTGCCACGAGCTGTCCTGCTATGATGTGGCTGCGGTCATGCAGAGGGTGATGCGCAGGTTCTCCTTTGATATAGATATAGCCATGGATATGCTGACAGATTATGACATGGTAAAGCCTATCACTGATGACGAACTACTGTTGATATTATCCCTGTCGGAATTCCCTCAGAGGTTTTGGCGGATCACGGAGAGGTACTACAGTGGGAAAAGAGAGTGGTCCAAGAAAAAGTTCATCAAAAAATATTATGAGACGGTGGATGATAAAGCATTCATGATGGATTTTGTAAATGATTTTAGAAATATAATAACATGAGTCAAAAAAACTCCTGTCACCCCATATATAGGGACTACATAGTATATAGTATAACTTCCAATAGTTTAGGGGTGATGGCGCAGTGGTGATTAAGCCTGGTGATATTGTGGGAAGAAAATCCTATGGCTGCGATGTAGTTTTCAAAGTGTGCAATATAGTAGAAAACAGGGATAAGGGTAAAACTGTTCTACTGAAGGGCGTGAACGTAAGGCTCCTGGCAGATTCGCCGGAAGCAGATTTGATACCCATGTCCGAAGAAGATGTAGACAGAGATAGAGAAGTTTTTGCAAGGAAGATCAGTGAATCCGGCAAAAGCAAGACAAACAAAAAAAGGGGAAGTCAAGAGAGACAAGAAGCCAATGTGTTTAAGAAGCCTGGCCGGGTTCTTCATTTGGATGGTGATGGTGAATATCTGAAGCTTTGTTTGAATGAATATGAAAATATGGGCATAGAGGCCTTTGGATATGAGTTGAGAGAAGAAGAACAGCCGAAGCATATTAAAGAGCTGTTAAAAGAAGTGAAGCCGGATATTTTAGTTGTAACGGGACATGACGGCTTACTCAAGGATAGCAAGGACTTATCGGATATTAACAGCTACAGAAATTCAAGCAGCTTTATACAATCTGTAAAGGAAGCTAGGATGTTTCAGCCTTCTTTGGATGAGCTTGTGATCATTGCCGGCGCCTGCCAATCTCATTATGAGGCGATCCTTGAGGCTGGAGCAAACTTTGCCAGCTCTCCCGATAGGATATTGATACACGCATTGGATCCTGTTAAAGCATGTTCAAAGGTGGCTTTAGCTCCTATAGACAAGATAGTATCCTCCGAGGAGATTTCCCAAATCACCGTATCGGGAATAAACGGAATAGGAGGGCTTCAGACCAGAGGCAAATATAGAGACGGTGCTCCAAAACCCCGCTATAAATATAAGCAGGGGGGAGACGGAAATGCAATGTAATATATTTGATTGGGAAAGCTCTACAGAGTATTCCGTCCCCATGTGGGAATTGATAGGCAGGATGGCTGCTTTCAATATCAAGGAAACCTCTCATCAGGAAGCTGCAAAATGCTTTGCGATCATTGCCAGGACGGAGCTGGCGAGAAAGCTTCATATATATGGCGGGTCCGGCTGTGAAAAGCACAAAGGCTGCGAGCTTTGCACCGAGCCCGGCCACTGCCTTGAATTGGGTCTGCCTAAGATCAACATCAGTGAAAGGGTAAGGGCGGCGGTAAGGGACACAGGAAACCTGATCATAACCTTTGACGGAAAGCCTATAAAGCCATACTGCCACTACAGATGCGGCGGGGCTACGGAAAATTCGGAAAATGTGATAGGAAACCGTATCACTTACCTTAGGAAGGTTTTCTGCGAATACTGCCGCACGGTTGATGATGAAGGGAAGGATAAGTTTTTCTCCCTTGAGGAGCTGGAGAGGCTTTTAAATATCAAGATCGAAAAGCCTAAAGATGTCTACTATGATATAAAGGGTATTTTTGAGAACCTGGATATAGATGAACAAGGCAGAATAAAGTCTTTGAACATAGGAGGCAAGTTTTTTAAAGGCACTGAGATAGTAGAAAGATTAGGCCTGAACTCCACCAGATTCAACTATATGCCTGTACGATTCCTCATAAGCTGCATAGGGATCGGCCATGGTCTGGGCCTTTGCATCACCGGAGCCGAAGAAATGGCCAGAAGAGGAATGAGCTATGAAGACATTTTGTACTATTATTATACAGGCATAAAGCTTGAAGAGATGGAGATGCCGGAAGAAGATAAGCCCTTGAAGGGCAAGACAATTGCATTGGATGCGGCTTCCGGAGAGGATGACAGCTATGAAGGCAAAGGCCCCGGAGGTCTCAGGGAGGGTGAGGCAAACCTGAAAATAGTGCTGGAGTTAGAAATGCTGCTGAAAGAGGCTGGAGCCAAGGTTTTTCTCACCAGAACAGGGAAGAAGCATATTAATCTCTCAGAACGGGCTGAGATTGCAAACGGGATGAAGCCTGACTTTTTCATATCTATCTGTCAAAGCGTTTTTCCCAACGGAAGTGCCTCAGGCACTGAAGCTTACCATTATAGAGAAGATAAAGAGGCTGCTAAGCTGGGCAGTATGATCCTGGAAGAAATCAGCCCGGAGATGAAATGCAGAAACAGGGGCTTGAGGACGGCAGATCTTTATATCCTCAAAGAGGTCAAATGCAGCACCCTCCAGCTGAATATACTGTATATCACAAATCCGGAGGATGAAAAGAAGCTTGCTGACCCGGATATGAGGAGAAAAGCAGCAAGGGCTATTGAGAGAGGCATAATAAGGTATTATGGGCAAATGGGCAAATAGTTAATAGCCAAAAACCAGAGGCAATAAAAAAATTCAGTGGCAGGACCACTGAATTTTTTTATCTATGCATTAACCTTGTGATTATCATTCTTCATTACTGCATTCATAACCGGAACCATAAGAGCTGCCGCAATAATGCCCTGGAGAGGAGGAATGCCTATACCGAACTTGTTGGTCAAATAAGCAACAAGTGTTCCGATGAGGTAAGCAGCAAGGTTAGCCACTCGAACGGACTTGAACTCGACCTTATTTATATTTGGAATATTTCCCTTCCAAACGAAAAGGTAATCGCCTATGATGGTACCGCCGAGCGGAGGAATAAATATTCCAAGCGCAACCAAAAAGGGTATGAAGAAGTTGTATACTCCTGTTACTGCAAGGACTGTTGCTATGGCAACACCCCCTATTATAAAAGGCTTCTTGTCGCTCTTGTTGAAAAATTCTGATCCTGCCACACCAAAGGCATATGCTGCTGCATCGTTGGTAGTCCAGATATTGATTGTCAATATTACTAAAGCAAAGAAAACGATGCCCATCTGCATAAATACTTCTACTATATCAGGAAGCTGGAAAGCTATAGCACCGATACCGCCGGCAAATATCATAAGGCCGTTGCCGAAGAAAAAGGCCAGCAATGCTGCTATGAAGCTGACTTTTGCACTCTTCGCAAATCTGGACCAGTTAGCTACCTGTGTACCGGCTGATGCAAAGGTGCCCACTATGATTGTAAGGGCTGTGGTCATAGCCATTGGCTCTCCTGAGGGTGCTATTGCAGCTAGGGCTGCCCAGGAACCTGCTTTTTGAATACCGAGGATGGGTGTCCATATAGTAAGTATGAGTATGAGAGGTATTGCAATATAGGATACTATTTCCATAGCTTTAAACCCGTATACTGCAGTTATGCCCATGACTATACACCAGAACAATGTCCAAAATATAAAGGAATTAGGCATATTGAGAGCTTTAACAAATATCTCTGCAACATATGCGGCAGAAACAGCGTACCAGCCCAGCTGGGTTCCTCCCAATAAAAAGCTGGCCCATTTAGAACCTGCTGTTCCAAGGGTATAACGAGAGAGAAGAACCGAAGTCAAACCTGATTTTGTACCGATAACAGACATAATTGCTACATAGAGACCAAGAATCAGATTCCCTATAACCATAGCCTGCAAGAATTTGTTCAGACCGAATGAGGCAGCTACTTGCCCGCCTGCAACCATTGTAGGGCTAAAGAAGGTTAGTCCTAACAAAACGGCTGAGAGAGGAAGAAGGCCGACTCTAGCGCTTTGAGGCACGTGGTCTAATGGATAATCCTTGTCGATGTTTTGATCCTGGTTTTGGTTTTTGTTTTGTCCCATCATTAAACCTCCTAAATTTCGTCATATGAAACTATGATTTATTAATATGAAATTGATATATATATTCTATATTTTTTTAAAATATCCTTTTTTCCAACATAAATTTTTATCATTTTTTTAACCCATAAAAAATATAAATTTGCCTTGCAATTTGAACGAGACTTCATTCAGAGGGGGATTCAACCCCCACTGAATGTTAGTTCAGTGATAAACTTTCAAGTTTCTGGGAAGGCTTCTAATGGAAGCCGCATTTGCCGATACAGCAGCTATAAGTAGAATGGTATGCATATCTGTACACGGATATGCATACCATTTATATATTCCGCTATAGTAAAATAGCATCCATGTATATACTATACGTGACTATACATGGATGCTATTGCTTATGAAGCCTCGATCAACGAGCAATAAAAAAGCAATGGCAGTTTGATTTGCCATTGCTTATCGAAACTTGATTATGCTTGAATCGTGCTATTACCCTTAACCTTGTGGTTGTCATTCTTTATTACTGCATTCATAACAGGGACCATAAGTGCTGCTACAATGATGCCCTGGAGAGGAGGAACGCCTATGCCGAATTTGTTTCCTAAATAAGCGGCGAGAGTTCCTAATAAATAAGCAACTATGTTGGAAATTCTGACACTTTTAAACTCCACATCTTTCATGTTCGGTATATTCCTCTTCCATGTGAAGATATAATCGCCTATGATGGTACCGCCAAGTGGAGGGATGAATATTCCGAGTGCGACCAAAAAGGGTATAAGGAAGTTATATGCTCCTGTTATTGCAAGGACTGTTGCTATGGCAACACCCCCTATTATAAAAGGCTTCTTGTCGCTCTTGTTGAAAAATTCTGAGCCTGCCACACCGAAGGCGTATGCCGCCGCATCGTTGGTAGTCCAGATATTGATCGTCAATATTATCATGGCAAAGAAAACGATACCCATCTGCATGAATACTTCAACCATGTCGGGCTGCTGAAAAGCTATCGCTCCCATGCCGCCGGCAAATACCATAAGGCCGTTGCCGAAGAAGAAGGCCAGCAAAGCTGCTATGAAGCTGACTTTTGCATTCTTGGCAAATCTGGACCAGTTGGTGACCTGTGTACCTGCCGATGCAAAAGTGCCCACTATGATTGTAAGAGCTGTGGTCATAGCCATTGGCTCTCCTGAAGGTGCTATTGCAGCTAAAGCTGCCCAAGAACCTGCTTTTTGGACACCTAATACCGGTACCCAAACGGTAAGTATCAGTATCAGCGGTATAGCTATATAAGATACTATCTCCATAGCTTTGAAGCCGTATACAGCGGTAATTCCCATTACTACGCACCAGAATATGGCCCAGAATATATATGAGTTGGGCATGTTGAGAGCCTTTACAAAAATTTCTGCAACATATGCGGCAGAAACGGCGTACCAGCCCAGCTGCGTGCCGCCCAGCAAGAAGCTGGCCCATTTGGAACCGCCAGTTCCAAGAGTATAACGAGATAATAGAACTGAAGTCAAACCTGTTTTAGTACCGATAACAGACATAATTGCAACATAGAGACCAAGGACCAAGTTTCCCAGAATCATGGCAGTCATGAATTTGTTCAGACCGAATGAGGCAGCTACTTGCCCGCCTGCAACCATTGTAGGGCTGAAGAAGGTTAGTCCTAACAAAACGGCTGAGAGAGAAAGAAGGCCGACTCTAGCGCTTTGAGGCACATGATCTAATGGATAATCCTTATCATGGTTTTGATTCTGATTTTTGTTTTCACCCATCATTAAACCTCCTCGTTTTCATAATATGAAAGTATATTTGTGGGATATGAAATTAATTTATATATTCTATATTTTCGTAAAATTTCCTCTTTTTTTGTGAAAAATTTTTATAATATTTTACTGCATATATTGATTAACTTTTATTGAATATTTATGATAGTATAGTAATGATGTAATTCTTTTCAGTCTGTGAAATGGTAATTCGTGACTAAGAATTCAACCGCTCAGATAGATCGGTACGCATGGTGCAGATAAGCTTGTTGTGACCGCTTATGCTGATTTGCATTGCAGAGGGCTATGCAGTTTTAGCAATAGAAATGTGCCGGCACAACGAATGAAGTTTCGTTTAATATTGTTGATGAGAGGAGAAAAATCGATGACAAACAAAGCTGGCAACGGAGGCAGCGGGTTGATAAAATCTGTGCAAAAAAGCTTGAAGATACTTAAATATATAATAGATGCAGATGATGAGGTAAATCTTTCAGACATAGAAAAAGCATTGGGCTATAATGTAAGCACCGTTCATCATTTGTTGAAGACTTTGATGGAAGAAGGCTTTGTAAGCCAAAATAAGATCACCAGAAAATACGATATCGGTCCGGAGATATTTTTTGCATGGCTGGGAGGAAGAAAACCGGAAAATTATTTCTCCAGGGTGACTCCTATACTTGAGGAGTGTGTGCAGGAAACGGGGGAAACGACGAATCTGTTTATCAGAGATGATAATGAAGCAGTATGCATAACGGGTTGTGAATCCAAATATACTCTCAGGGCATTTCTTAAGATAGGAAGAAGGATTCCTCTTACCAGCACTGCTGCAGGTAAAGCTTTTTTAGTAAATTTGAGGCCCGAAGATCTTAAAAAATATCTTCCTAATACCTCAAAGGACCTGGAGAGGCTTTCAAAGGAACTGGAAGACTCAAGGGTAAGAGGCTATACTTTGGAGATTGAGGAATTTGAAGATATGATCACTGCTATAGGAGTCCCTGTAATTGATCATAACGGAAGAGTCATATGTGCCTTGTCTACAATTGCACCCAGTGTGAGAATAGATAAAGAAAAAATTGATCTCATATCAAAAGCATTGATCAATGCTTCTAATAGAATTACGGAAATAATGGAAGGAGTATTCTATTAGGGCTCAGGATTCAGAACTCAGAACTCAGGAATGCTAGGGTATTCCTAAGCGATATTGAACGAGACTTCATTCAGTGGGGGATTCAACCCCCACTGAATGTTAGTCGAGTCCATACTGGACTTAGCCGCCCTTTGGCACCCGCCGCCTATAGAGGCGGGGGACTTAGGGCGGGTTAGTTCAGTGTTAAAAATCCCTTATTGGTTTTGCCGATAAGGGATTTTTTAATAAAATATTTATAGATTAAAGCAGGATTTTTTTTAATCGGTATAGAATATAAAAAATAATATTTCGCGATGTAATATATAAATTTCATATAATGAAATGGAGGTTAAAAAATTGGATCTAATTATCCGAAATGCAAAGCTCAGAAATAAAGAAGGCTTATGGGATATAGGTGTAGAAAAAGGAAAGATCAAAGCCATAGCCAACCATTTGGAAGCAAAGGCTGCAGAGGAAATAGACGCAAACGGAAAACTTACGGTGCCATCATTTATTGATCCGCATATACATCTGGATAAGGTCAATATTGTTGAGGTAGTAAGACCTAATGTTACAGGCACCTTGAAGGAAGCCATAGAGATCATCTGGGACAAAAAAGCCAGATACACCATAGAGGATATTGTGGAAAGAGCCGGAGATGTTATTAGAAGAGGCGTTTTAAACGGTACCACAAGGATGAGGACCCACGTGGATGTGGACACGATAGGCGGACTAAAGCCATTAGAAGGCGTAATAGCTGCCAAGAATAAGTTTAAAGACATAATGGATATCGAAACTATAGCTTTCCCCCAGGAGGGAATAATCAAGGATCCGGGCTGCGAAAAGCTTATGTGGGAAGCTATGGGGATGGGAGCGGACATTGTAGGCGGTATGCCTGCCAATGAAAATACGCCGGACGACAGCAGAAAACACGTAGAGATATGCTTTGATATAGCAGAGAAATACAATGCAGATGTTGATATGCACGTTGATGAAACCGATGATCCATTCTACAGAACTTTGGAAATCCTTGCAGATGAGACGATAAAAAGAGGCTGGCAGGGAAGGGTTACAGCAGGCCATACCTGTGCTCTTGCAGCCTATGACGATCACTATGCCGGCTATGTTATAGAAAAGGTCAAAAAAGCAGGCATCAACATGATCACAAACCCGGTAACAAACTTGGTTCTCCAGGGCAGGAACGATAAGCAGCCCATAAGGCGCGGTATCACCAGAGTGAAAGAACTTCTGGCAGCAGGCGTGACAGTAAGCTTTGGGCAGGATTGCGTCAAGGATACCTTCTATCCTTTCGGAAGCGCAGACATGCTTCAGGTTGCATTGGTAACGGCGCACGCAGCCCAAATGACTCTGCCTCATGAAATCGAGAAGGTGTTTGACATGATAACCTGTGATGCAGCCAAGATATTGAGGCTGGAAAACTACGGCCTGGAAGAAGGCAAAGATGCAGACATAGTCATACTTGATGCTCTGACAATAAATGATGCAATAAGACTTCAACCGTCAAGATTATATGTGATCAAAGGCGGAAAAGTTATAGCTAAAAATGAATACAAAAGGGAATTAACTATATAAAAAGAATGCGATAAATGAAAGTAATGGAACGGAAAACACGGATTTAATCAGTGTTTTCCGTCCCCATATTTTATTTGAAGCGATGTGCTTTTGTACAAATTTTGGAGGTGAAGAAATGACATTTAGGTCTATAGGCAAAAATTGCACCAGAAACGACGGAGTAGAAAAAACTACAGGAAGGGCCATATTTGTAGCAGACATGAAATTCCCCGGGATGCTTCATGCCAAGGTGCTTCGTTCACCTTATGCCCACGCGAACATCAAGGGTATAGACATAAGTGAGGCATTAAAACAACCGGGGGTATTTGCTGTATTGACAGGAGAGGATGTACCGGGTCCTTTTGGAGGCGCTATCGCCGATCAATATCCCATTGCAAAAGGCAAGGTTAGGTTCGCCGGGGAACCGGTAGCTGTGGCGGTAGCTGTCAGCGAGAGAGTTGCCCATGAAGCCTTGAAGCTTGTAAAAGTCGATTATGAGCCCCTGCCCTTCGCGATATATCCCAAGGATGCGATAGCAGAAGGGGCGCCTATCATTCATGAAAAGCTCATGGAATATCGAGTTGCACCTTATGTAAACCCGGTTGGCAAAAACATATACCAGCATTTTAAGATCAGAAAAGGAGAAGTGGAAGAAGCCTTTAAAAATGCGGATGCAGTAGTAGAAGGAGAAACATGGTTTCCATATATCCACCATGTTCAGCTGGAGCCCCACTGCGCAGTAGCTCAGTATAATTTAGACGGCTCCATGACAATGTATTCGACTACCCAGGCTCCTTTCGTAGTTCAAAACTGCATCAGAGAACTTCATGAGCTTCCCCTGAGCAAGATCCAGGTAATAGCTCCTTATATAGGCGGAGGCTTTGGAGGCAAATCAGACATAACCATTGAGGCTCTTGTCTCTTGTTTGGCAAAGGCTGTGCCAGGGAGATTCGTAAGATTGCTGCTCACCAGAGAGGAAATGTTTATAGGAACTAACCTGGGAAGAGGAGGCTACTGCAAATATAAGGTGGCAGTTTCCAAAGAGGGAAAAATACTGGGCATGACAGGCGAAAGCTATCTCGGCAGCGGCGGAAACGCAGAATATGCCGTAAACGTGGTCACCGGCATGGGACTTGCGGGAACAGGGCCTTACGAGGTGCCGAACCTCAAGCTGGATGTATATGGTGTATATACCAATGTTCCTCCTATCGGAGCTTCAAGAGGTTATGGACATCCGGAAGTGCATCTGGCTGTAGAAAGACTGCTTGAAAAGGCAGCTCAAAAGATAGGTATGGATCCTGTAGAATTCAGGCTCAAGAATCTTTTGGGAGAAGGCAAGGTCAATGGAATAGGCCAGGTGATGAAGCATCACAACGGCAATGTTGTTCTTTGCGCACAAAAGGTGGCTGAGGAGCTATATAAAAATCCTAAGCCGGATAAGGGTGAGAATATACTGGTGGGAAGAGGCTTCACAGCCTATATGAAAACTCCCTGCATGCCAAGCAACGTGCAATCCAGTGTTCTCATAAAGCTCAATTCCGACGGGACTGTAACTCTTGCTACAGGCGCAATAGAAATGGGACAGGGAACTTATACTACTTTAGCGCAAATCACTGCTGAAGCTTTAAATATACCTTTTGAAAAAGTTAATGTGACAAATAAGGTTGATACTCTGATATCGCCCTACGAATGGCAAACAGTTGCCAGCCACGGCACCTGGGGCACAGGCAATGCCATACTTCTTGCCGCAGAAGATCTAAAAAGAAAGCTGAAAGAATCGGCGGCAACAGTGTTTGGTACAAAAGCTGAGAACATCACATTGGATGAAGATAAGCTTATTTACAATGGTAAGATCCTGAAATGGAGCGATTTAGCCCTGGGCTATAAGAATCCGGACGGCTCTGCACTTACAACCCCTGTAATGGGTGAGGGCCACTTCGTGGCAAAAGGCGTACAGAATCCGGATCCTGAGACAGGACAAGGAAATGCAGCCGCCGACTGGACCTTCGGCTCTGTAGGAGTTGAGCTGGGCATAGATAAAACCACGGGAGAGGTCCATCTATACAGGCTTCTGAATACCATAGATGCAGGCACAATAATCAATCCCCAAATGGCTCGAGATCAGGTTCTGGGTGCAATGACCATGGTATTGGGCTCAAGCCTGACGGAAGGTCTGGTATTCTCCGAAGACAAGGGGAAAATAAGAAATAACAATCTGGTAGACTATAAGATAATGGGAATAGAAGATATGCCTGATGAAATATTGATAGACTTTGTTCAGACCCCGGAGGAATCAGGCCCGTACGGAGCAAAGGGACTCGGAGAACATGGCACTGTATCGGTAGCACCGGCGATTTTAAATGCCGTATATGATGCTACAGGCAAGGACTTCTATGAGCTTCCCGTAACTGCGGAAAAAATCCTCAAGGCATTGGAAGGGGGAGAATAATATGATACCTAATGTTGAATATATAAAACCGAAAACCTTGGAAGAAGCCTTCCCACTGTTGGGAAAGGAAGGAACGGTAGCCTTAGCCGGAGGTACGGATGTGGTTGTAAACCTCAGAGAGGAAAAGCTCCACCCTCAGCTTCTGGTGGATCTTAAAGGTCTTAAAGAATTAAAGGGCATAAGGGAGATTCCTGAAGGTATCTGGATCGGTGCCTTGGAGCCTGTTCAAAAAGCAGTAGAGCATCCCCTGATAGCTCCTTATACAGCATTGGTAGAGGGAGGAGGCTCTATAGGCTGCCTGGAAATCCGCTACAGGGCAACAATAGGAGGCAACATCTGCAACGGCTCGCCCAGTGCGGATTCGGTGCCCGGACTTCTGCTCTATGATGCTAAGGTAATAATAGCCTCTAAGACCGGTGAAAGAACAGCAAGCCTGGAATCCATCCTTTTGGGACCGGGCAAGGTGGATCTGAAAAAAGGCGAGATATTGAAGGGAGTAATCCTTCCTAAAGCGAAGGAAGGCTCTAAGAGCAAATACTTCAGAAGAACAAGGGTAAAAGGTATGGACCTTTCGGGAGTAAGCGTGGCAGTATATACCGAAAGCCCGGGCATAGAAGGCAAAAGCGATATAAGGATAGCTCTGGGTGCGGTGATGCCTACAGTTGCAAGAGGAAGAAAGGGAGAAGCGATATTAGCCGGCAAGAAGTTGACCGATGAGCTCCTTGAAGAAGCAATAAATGAAATATTAAAGGACGTAAACCCGAGAAAGGGAAGCCTGAGAGCCGAGCCCGAATACAAAAAGAAAATGGTAGCTGTGCTAATCAAAAAAGCCTTATCTGAAATGAATGGGGGTGCCTTCTGTGAAGCATAGCATAAAAGTAAAAATAAACGGTCAGCTGTATCTGGAGGAAGTAGAGACAGGCATGACTCTCCTGCAGTTTATAAGGGATGAGATTGGATATACGGGAACAAAGACAGGCTGTGAAAACGGCGAATGCGGGGCCTGCACTGTCATAATGGACGGAGACCCGGTAAGAGCCTGCCTCATACTGGCTGTTGAAGCAGACGGCGCTGATATAACCACGGTTGAAGGATTATCGGAAAAGGATAAGCTCCACCCGTTGCAGCAAAGCTTCATAGAGACCGGAGCTGCTCAATGCGGCTTCTGTACGCCGGGCATGCTTATGGCGGGCAAAGCGCTGCTGGACAAAAAATCAAATCCCAGCGATAAGGACATAATGGATGCATTAGGCGGACATCTATGCAGATGCACAGGCTATAAATCCATCAGCAAGGCTGTAGAAATAGCAATCGAAAAGAATAAATAATGGTATAAAACTGAATAAGATAGAATAGGACAAAAGACCTGGCTTCTTTTGTCCTATTTTGCGTTTTATACGGCTATGCTCCAAAATTCAAGAAAGATTATGTTTGACTTTAGAATAGACCTTCTGATATAATATTTTCCCCCAATTTGACACATCATATAATATATGATAAAATATTAGATGTTGGGAAGGAAGGTGATTTTTTTATGGCCTCAAAAAACAGCCTATCCCTCATCAAAAGGAACGTTGACATACATGTAGGGGAAAGAGTGGTGCTTAAAGCCAATAAGGGTCGAAAGAGAATATCTGTTAGGGAAGGAATCATTGAAAAAACTTATCCTAGCATATTCGTGGTTCGAATAGATGGTGATGTTACCGAAGACGCAGGCAGAGCGGTTTCCTATAGTTATTGCGACATTCTTACTAATTCGATTGAAGTTTTCCTTCACAAGGACAATATGAAAATAGGATGTATGTAAATAAACGACTCCAGCAGGAGTCTTTTATTTTTTTGAACGGCCATATATTGAATATGATCTGCAATATATAATATAATGAAACTATAATTTTTGATTGGAAGAAGGGCTAACATGCCTTATGAAATACCGATAGATATCAAAAAGGAAATAGAAGACATATTTTATCCAATGGTAAAAATCCGCAGCGATACTAACACGGCTCATGAAAAGAAGATGGAATATTTTTTTATGAATTTTTTCGAACAGCTGGAGTATTTTAAGAATAATAAAGAGCACTACGGCACTTATCCTATAAAAGGAGACAGCTTGAATAGATCCGTCTCCTGGGGACTTGTAAAAGGCTATGGAGCCGATACAATAGTGCTTATAAACCATAATGATGTGGTGGATATTGAAGATTTCAAAACACTCAAGGACTATGCCTATTCGCCCGGAGAATTGGAGGTTGAGCTCCAAAAAATAAGAGGCAAATTTTCTGCTGAAGTTCGAGAAGATCTTGAGAGCGGGCAATACATATTCGGTAGGGGCACCGCGGATATGAAAGCGGGAGCCTCGATCCAGCTTTCACTGCTAAAAAGATACTCATCAACGAAAAACTTAAAAGGCAATATACTATTCCTATCCGTACCCGATGAAGAAAATATCTCGGCAGGCATGCGCAGCGCTGTCGAATTATTGGACAACCTGAAGCAGAATTTTCATCTCCATTATGTGATAACCATAAATTCTGAACCGCACCAAAGGATTGATAAAGATACCGGCATAATTTATGAAGGCTCTGTGGGAAAGCTGATGCCTTTTATTTACGTCCGCGGTTCTTTGTCCCACGCAGGAAAAGTATTTGAGGGCTTCAATCCCGTGAGCCTTTTAGCGCTCATCATCAATAAAACAAATCTCAATCTCGAGTTATCCGATTCCATATCGGGCGAAGCTTCTCCTCCTCCTACCTGGCTTAGCATCAGGGACAGCAAAACCCACTATGATGTATCCATGCCCCTTAGTGCGTATGGCTATTTGAGCGTGCTCACCCTAAACAAGGAGCCCTCTGAAGTTTTGAAAAAAATAAAGGAAATATGCCATGAAGCTTTTGCTGAATTGATAGAAGATATGAACGTGAAATATAAAATATTTGCTGAAAGAAAAAATAAAAGCTTTGCCATGCTGCCATGGGAGGCAAAGGTTGTTACATATAAAGAGCTTTATGATGAAGCTTATGATAACTATGGCGGCAAGTTTTTAAAGGATTATAAATCCATTCTGGAGGAAGCGGAGAGAAAGGTCAAAGCCGGAGAAAGCTCTATAGCTGATGTAAATTTTTATTTGGTTGAAGAGATATATAATTATATAAATGATCTGGCTCCAAGGATTGTTATCGGTCTTGCTCCCCCATATTACCCGAATGTATCAAATATGAATATTAAAAATTTAGAGGATAGATGCAAGAATCTTTCCCGGAAAATCAGGGATTTTTCTCTGGAGAGCTTTGGACAGCCCTATATAAAGGAAAATTATTTTACGGGCATTTCCGATTTGAGCTATACCTATATAGAAAATGCGGATGCTGTAGCCCATAGTCTGGAAGGTAATATGCCTCTTTACGGAACTTTATACAGCATTCCCTTGGATAAGATTCAAAACATATCCATGCCTTGCCTCAACATCGGTCCCTGGGGTAAGGATTTACACAAGCTTACGGAAAGAGTGCTGAAGGAAGATCTGTTTTATAAGACCCCCAGGATACTGCACTATGTGATATCTTTATTGCTGGAATGGTAGAGGAATTATTGATGCTGTGTTGAATCCTATAATTGAATCATTAATAAAAGCATGAACGAGGTTGGTTGAATTGCTGAGAAGATATGTTGAGCAGATTTTAGGCATTTATAATTATATCGACGGTTTGGTCGTTGCAAACAAAAAAGGTATAATAGAATATTTTATTACATACAGGCCCGATGTAAATAAGCTTAAGGAGGAAGATGTAGTAGGAAAGCATATTTTGGATGTCTACCCTGAGCTTACGCCCGAAACGAGCAGCATAATGAGAGTCCTAAAGGATGGGAAGCCTATATTTAATGAAATGCAGCATTTGACAACCAATAAGGGTCAATCTTTTTACGCAGTCAATTCAACGATGCCCATAGTCTCTGGCGAGGATATCATTGGTGTTGTTGATGTATCAAGATATCTGGAACCTGAAGCTCAAAGACAAAATATAACGATAGCATTTAAGGATAACGCGTTAACCAAGGGCAAAGATGAACTCTATTGCCTGGACGATATAATTACAAATGATAATATGATGCTTGAGATAAAGGACAAAATTTTAAAGATATCTAAAACTAATTCCTCCGTACTTGTGTATGGAGCAACAGGCACGGGTAAAGAACTTGTAGCTCAGTCTATTCACAGGCATAGTGATAGATGCGATATGCCCTTTGTATCACAAAACTGTGCTGCTATACCGTCTACGCTGTTAGAGAGCATACTGTTTGGTACGGTAAAAGGAAGCTATACAGGAGCAGAAAACAAAACAGGCTTATTTGAAGTGGCTCATGGCGGAACTCTTTTCCTGGATGAGATAAATTCTATGGAAATAAGTGTGCAAGCTAAAATTTTAAAAGCTATAGAAGAGAAAAAAATACGGAGAGTAGGCGGGCTTGACTATATTAATATAGATGTAAGAATAGTATCCGCAGTAAATGAAGATCCTCATAAAGCTATTAAAGAAGGCCGGCTCAGGGAAGACCTATTCTATAGGCTTGGTGTTGTGCAGATTAATCTCCCAAGTCTGAAGGATAGAAGAAGAGATGTAAAGCTGCTGACAGGATATTTTATTGATAAGTACAATAGACAGATGGGCCGCAGAATAATTGGTATAAGTGAAAAAGCTGAGGAAATATTTAATAGTTATTCCTGGCCGGGCAATGTGAGAGAGTTAAAAAACGTTATTGAAGGCGCTTTTAATCTGACCTCTGGAAATCTGATACAAGAAAAAGACTTGCCGGATTATTTGCTGAACAGAGATAAGGAATATGAAGGAAGGATCGAAGGCGTGCTGGGCAAAGTTCCTCTGAATAGTATGGTAGAAGATTTTGAAAAGAAAATTATCGAAATAGCTTTGGGAAAGACAAATAGCATGGTTGAAGCTGCTAAGCTTCTTAGAATATCAAAACAGCTTTTGAAATATAAAATAGATAAGTATGGATTATAGCTTATGGTTGTTACTTGAGTAAAAAATTGGAGTAAAATAAATTTTACTAATGTGTAAAATTTATTTTACTCCAATTTTCTGTATAAAAGAAAGCTATTCGATAAAAAAACTGTAAATGAGTAAAATCAGGGCACTAGCAGAATGGAGAATATTCAGACGATTTGGCATGGATGTTGCTTTAAATATTTATAAAGACTATTCTACTAAATATTTGATTATCAGAGGAGGAATTGATATGAGTCCATGTGCCAAGAAATTTGATATTGATGCCATCCCAGGAGAGAGATGGTTTCCAAAGGAGACATCCTTTGAAGAGGATATGCAGCTTTACTGGGGTGATTGGGGAGTAGCCTCGGAGGTTGATGATTTAAAAGCAGTTTTGATGAGAAGACCCGGCAAGGAAATCGAGAATTTTGACTATAAGGAGGTTAGGTTCAAGGAGCCAATCAATGTAGAAAAGTTCAGACAGCAGCATGATAATTTAGCTCAAATTTACAGAGATCATGGAGTTAAAGTATATTATGTTGAAAACCAAAGGGAGGACAGGCCCAATGCTCTATTTATGAGAGATTTGATCTTTATGACTCCCGAAGGAGCCATAGTGACCAGGCCTGCAATGGCTGCAAGGAGAGGCGAAGAGAGATATGTGGCGGAAGCACTAGCTAAGATTGGAGTACCCATCGTAAGGACCATAAATGGCGGCGGAACCTTTGAAGGCGCCATGGGCATGTGGGTAGACAGGCATACGGTTATTTTAGCTACAGGCTGCAGGACAAACAGGGACGGTTATGAACAGGTAGAATATGAATTAAGAAGAATGGGCGTTACTGATATCATCCCTATGCAAATTCCTTACGGACATGCCCATATAGATGGATTGCTTAATTTAGCAAGCCATGATACAGCTATGATACATGCTTCCCAGGTTCCTTATGATGTATGTGATGCTTTGAAGAAAAAAGGGATAAAACTTCTTGAGGCACCTTCCCAGACTGAAGCAAAAGAGACTTTAGGGGTTAATTTTGTAGCTGTCAAACCTGGTCTGGTAATACAACCTGAAGGGAATCCCAGATGCAAGGAATTGCTGGAGAAGAACGGCATAGAAGTAATTTCTATAGATTTTTCCGAGATATTAAAGGGCTGGGGAGCCATTCACTGCACTACAGTATTTTTGAAGAGAGGGTAATATATACACTGCAGCATTTTCAACAATAAGTTAATAAGGAGGGATTGAGCATGTACAATGTAGAAGCCGGTATTTTAAAAGATATATCTTATGAAAAAGTGTATGAACATTTGGACTTTCTTGTAAACGATATTGGCGAAAGACAATCGGGCACTGAAAAGCTTAAGAAAGCAGCGCAGTATATAAATCGTGAATTGGAATCTTATGGACTGAAATCAAGAATAGATAAGTTCCCAATGTATAATAGCTATCCTGTAAAAGCTGAATTGAAGGTATTGTATCCTGAAGACAAAATCATTGCAGCTGAGCCTGTATGCCACATTACTTCAACATTACAAGAAGGCGTTGAGGGAGAACTGATTTATGCGGAAAACGGCGGCTATGAGGATTATAAGCATAAAGACATCAGAGGTAAGATTATTTTGACTGATATGACCTGGAGTCCCGGCAGACCGGAAAAAGCAAGAATAGCTTATGAACTGGGTGCTAAAGCTTTAATCATAATGAACTGGGGCCCTAAAGAAGATAATCCGGTTATACAGATGGGAGGGGTTAAATCCCAATGGGGAAACCCTACACCGGATACAATAAAGGAGATGCCTCTTATACCGGTTCTTAGCATCACCCGTCAGGCAGGAGAATACTTGAGAGAATTATGCATAAATAAGGATGCCGTTAAGGTTTGGTTTAGAGCAGAAGCTACAAGGGAATGGGTTGAAGCTAATCAACCCATGGGGGTTCTGAACAGCGAAAAAGAAACAGATGAATTCATTTTGATAGGCAGCCACATTGACGCCTGGGGTAAAGCGGCAATATGTAATTCATCCGGAAATGCGTTGCTTCTTGAGCTTGCAAGAGTATTTTCACTTCATAGAAGCTATTTAAAAAGAAATATTATTTTTGCGTTTTGGGATGGCCATGAAGTTGCTGAATGCGGAGGTTCCGCCTGGTTTGTTGACAATTATTGGGATAAAATAGTCAATAAATGCGTGGCTTATATAAATGTAGATAATATAGCCATTAAAGGCACTTCTGTTCCGGGAGTGGAGAGTGTAAGCGAAGTAAGAAGATTTACTTTGGATATTATCAAAGAAATCTGGAAGGTTGACGGAAAATGGAATTGGGCATACAAAGGCGGTGGAGATTCTTCTTTCTTCGGCATTGGCGTGCCATACATATCTTTTGCTACGGAATATACGGAAGAAAAATTAAAAGATTTAAATTATGCCTTTTATAGCCCTTGGCTCCACAGCAATGAAGATACTATCGACAAGATAGATAAAGATTTATATATCAAGCATTTTGAATTCTTTGCAGCCTTGCTTATCAGGCTCTGCAATCAAAACATAATTCCTTATAACATTGTTGATATTGCAAATGAGGTTAAAGAAAAATTAGACAAGGTCATAGGATTGGGCGGTAAAGCAGCAGATGCGGAATTGGAAAAGCTAAAAGAAATTTCTATGGATTTTTATGACAGTGCCCTGGAGTTTTCCAAAGTGCAACCGTATATGGAACCTCAAATGATGAGAAGGTATAATGAAGCCTTGCTGAAAGTAACCGGGAAAATTTCTCCTGCCATAAGGTCCTATTCCGGAAGATATGGACAAGACCCGTGTTGCTACGTAATAGCGGAATACCCAATTCCTTGCTTATATTTTCCCATAAAGAAAATTTTAGAAGCCAAAGAAAACAATTCAATACATGAATATAATCTTTGGAAAACAAAGCTGCTAAAGGAAAAAAACAGAGTATATGATTCGATCAATGAAAGCATTGAGATAATTAATTCATTTGTTAGTGAGTATAAAAAATAAAATGGGGGTACGGCAATGAATAAAAGAACTAATTTTATAATTATGTTGTTTTTATTGACTGCGATGTTGATCATAACACCGGCTTTCGCAGACGGCGAAAGCGATCCCAATTATGGCATATTGACATTAGTTCCTGCCATCTTGATAATTGCATTGGCCTTTACAACGAGAAATGTGGTTTTATCGCTATTTATCGGCATTTTAACCGGCTCGGTTATAATGAATAAAGGAAATATATTTCATGCGTTTTTAAGGGTTTGCGATACTTACATATTGGGTGAAGCGACCGATTCATGGAACGCGGCTTTGATTATTTTCATATTCGGAATAGGCGGATTAGTTTCATTGATGATGAAAATGGGGGGCATGCAAGCCATTGCCGAATCATTATCAAAAAAGGCAAATAGCGCTAAAGGAACTTTATTTATTACCTGGTTATTGTGTTTGATAATATTCTTTGAGGATATTGCAAGCAACTTGATTGTTGGACCTACTATGAGACCTTTAGCCGAAAAAACAAAAGTATCTACGGAAAAGTTGTCCTTTGTTCTCGATTCAACAGCTGCTCCGGTATCTGACATTGCTTTCATATCGACATGGATAGCATATGAAATAAGCATGATAAAGATGTCATTTGAAGCACTGAGCTTAGAAGTCAATGCCTATGATTTATTCGTAAAAAGCGTGCCTTATAGATTTTATAATCTTTTAGCTATAGCTTTCGTGTTGATACTTATTTTTATGAGAAGAGATTATGGACCTATGTATGAAGCGGAAAGAAGGGCAAGAAAAACAGGTAAAACAGTAGCTGATGGTGGCCATCCTATGATGTCCGAGGATAATGAATCAGTAAGCCCAAAAGAAGGGTCAAAGCTAAGCCCTTATAATGCAATAATCCCAATATTAGTTTTATTGACAGCGGTTGTGGCCGGACTTTGGTATAATGGCGGAGGTTTAAATGAGCCTTTTACTATAAATGGAATCAGAAATGCTTTTGGTAACGCAGATTCCTCAGTGGTAATTCTTTGGTCTGTAATGTTTACCACTGTCTTAACAGCCGTTATGGCAGTCGGCCAAAAAATCGCTACCATTAATGAAGCGATTGATATATGGCTAAGCGGTGCAAAAGGAATGTTTTTGACCAATACCATATTGATTTTGGCTTGGTCTTCGGGAGCGATTATGGGTGATCTGGGAACAGCCAAGTATATAATAGGGTTTGTAGGCGGTTCCATACCGGCTATGTTATTGCCGCTAATCCTATTTGGATTTGCATGTTTTTTGGCATTTGCTACAGGAACATCGTTCGGCACAACAGGTATTATGATGCCTATAGCAATCCCTTTAGTCATGTCATATACGAATATGGAAGTGAATCATTTGGTTATAGCCGTGATCGGGGCAGTTACCTCAGGAGCTGTGTTCGGAGATCATTGCTCTCCTATTTCAGATACTACTATAATGTCTTCGATGGGAGCGGGTGCTGATCATATAGAACATGTCAGAACCCAACTGCCGTATGCATTTACTGTCGCAGCTGTTGCCGCTTTAGCAGGCTGCACTGTTGCAGGCTTCAATGGCCATCCCATAATATCGTATGTCATCGGGATAGCTGCACTCATAGCTATAGTGAGGTTTATCGGTAAGCCTGTAGATGAGGTGGAGGTTTATAACAGCGGCAAAATCAAAGAAGATGTAGTGTAAGAAATACTGAATGGCTATATTGTTAAGAGATATAGGTTTTTAAATAAGAGTCATTTCATATGGGCGATTGCCTGAAAGGCTATACGCCCATTTTGTTTTTATATAAAAGTCCATATAACAACGGTTCTTGAGGAAGAATTACATAAAAATTTTTATTCTTCACAATAAATTATTATACACTAAATGCATAAAGACTCTGATTGCTGGATCGGATAATGCATATAAAGACAAGGAGCATATTGATAAACTTTTCTCAATAAAGTTCGGACAAAGGGGGACCTCAAATAAATATACAGAAGGTTACATATAATAACGCCAAATACAATTTGTGTAAATTGCCCATGCTTGTTATAATATATTTTAGAGTATATACTTAATATTAAAAGTATTCTAAGTTCTGAAACTCCACAGATAATATTAAGCATACCGGTCATAAAGTAGTATAGAAAGGAGTAGATTAAATGGGTGATGACATAGACAGAGGCCTTTTGAATGTAACTTCTGAAATAGGAAAGTTAAAGGCCGTACTTCTTCATAAACCTGGCAAAGAGCTGGAAAGGCTTACACCTGAATATTTGAGACAGCTGTTGTTTGATGACATACCCTGGTTGAAGCAAATGAGAATCGAGCATGATGAATTTGCAGAGGTCCTTAGAAAAAGAGGTGCGCAGGTTCTTTATGTGGAAGATTTGCTGGCGGAGATTTTCGAAAATAAGCAAGTAAAGAAAAATTTTATCCATGACATGCTTAAACAGTGCAAAATCGATAATCCGGAGCTTCACCAGATAATATTTGACAACCTGAATGATAGAACTCCTGAAGAATTGGTTGAAGCGGCTATCGGAGGCTTGCAGAAAAAAGAAATAGAGGTTTCCGACAGGGAGTATAGCCTTACAGATTATATAGAGGCCCAGTATCCTTTGTACATCAATCCGCTTCCTAATCTATACTTTATGAGAGACCCCGCAGCAGTAATGGGAAATGGTATAAGCATAAACTCAATGTATACGGATGCGAGACGAAGAGAACCGATGCTCATAAAATACATATATGACAATCATCCTTTATTCAACAAAGATGAATCTCCCCTATGGTATGATCATACCATACCCCATAGCCTGGAGGGCGGAGACATGCTGGTGCTGAGCAAGGAAGTTGTAGCCATAGGCTGCAGTGAAAGAACTTCAGCCCAGGGCATAGAAATGCTGGCCAGAAATCTTTTCTCCGGCATGAAGGAGCTGAAGGAGGTTGTAGTGGTCAGAATACCGCCTTTGAGAGCCTTCATGCATCTTGATACGGTATTTACAATGGTGGATTACGACAAATTCACCATATATCCCGGAATCCAGGACAGAGTAGAGGTCTACAGCCTTGTCAGAGGTAAAAGCGGCAGGATTAACGTGATACCTGAAGCCGACTTGGTAGATACCTTGAAGAGATCCCTGGGAATTCCGTCCATAAAGCTTATAGAAAGCGGCGGAGGGGATGCCATAACCGCTGCAAGAGAACAATGGAACGACAGTACAAACACATTGGCCATAGCACCGGGAGTAGTCGTGACCTACAGCAGGAACGAAGCCTCCAATGAAGTGCTGAGGAAAAATGGCATAGAAGTTGTTGAAATAGACGGTTCCGAACTGGTAAGAGGGAGAGGCGGTCCAAGATGCATGAGCATGCCGCTGGCAAGAGAGGAAATATAAAATTAGGGTGTGCCGCTGGAGCTTTAGGGGAGCAGAAACCACATTTTGCAAATCTTTATGAAGCCCTGTGAGGTTTTGTGAAGCCACGTGAAGCTTTCAGGTTACTATAACCATAGACTACAGAGAAGAACTAAAACCGCGTGCCACGTATTAGGACCCAATAGTAATACCTAACAAAATACCAGAAGCTAGAAGCTAGAGGCCAGCGGCTGACCCAAGAGGAATACCATATAGATACATAAAAGGAGGAATATAAAATGGCGGTTAATTTAAAAGGCAGAAGTTTTTTAACTTTAATGGACTTTACTCCATCGGAAATCAGGTATATGCTGGATTTGGCCCATGATCTGAAAGCCAAAAAGAGGGCAGGCATATATAACTACCTTCTCAAGGGCAAAAATATAGTTCTTCTATTCGAGAAGACTTCAACCAGGACCAGATGCGCCTTTGAAGTTGCAGCTTTGGAAGAAGGAGCCCATGTTACGTATCTGGATCAAAACAGCTCTCAGATGGGTAAAAAGGAATCCTTGGAGGATACGGCGAAAGTATTGGGCAGATTCTATGACGGTATTGAATACAGAGGCTATAAGCAATCAGTAGTGGAAGATCTGGCTAAATATTCAGGAGTTCCGGTATGGAACGGCCTTACCGACATAGACCATCCGACTCAGATACTTGCGGATATGCTTACGATTGAAGAACACATCGCAAAACCCCTTAACAAAGTAAAGGTGGTATTTGTTGGAGATACAAGAAATAATATGTCCTATGCCTGGATGTATGGCTGTGCCAAGATGGGCATGCACTTTGTGGCGTTAGGACCAAAGGAATTATGGCCCAGTGAAGAAATGATGAAACAAGTAACAGAAGTTGCAAAAGAAACAGGCGCCGTCATCGAAGTTTCCGATGATGTGGATTTTGCAGTGAAAAATGCAGATGTGATATACACCGATGTATGGGCTTCCATGGGAGAAGAAGACAAGATACCGGAAAGAGTTAAGCTTCTTTCCCATTATCAGATAACCATGGATATGATAAATAAGACAAGCAATCCGGATGTTATTTTCATGCATTGTTTGCCGGCCTTCCATGATTTTGAGACCAAGATGGCTAAAGAAATGATGGACAAGGGCTACGATATCAGAGAAGTCACCGATGAAGTATTTCGCAGCAGGCATTCTGTAGTATTTGACGAAGCTGAAAATAGAATGCACACTATAAAGGCAGTCATCGTAGCGACATTGTAGTTAAATAATAAAGTATTTATTATATATGCACACTTTTTTATTAATAGTTCACAAAGGTAAAAGAGCTTCCTATATAGAATATGACTCTAATGTATTCTAAGGGTATATATTCAATATTTTTAGCGAGGAGAGAAAAACATGGGCGCAACAAAAGTTGTGATAGCATTAGGGGGAAATGCCCTCCAGGAAGCTGGGACTCCGGCAACGGCCGAAGCTCAATTTGAAGTAGTAAAAAAGACAGCAGGATATATAGCGGAAATAAGTGAAAAAGGTTATGAAGTAGCAATAGCTCACGGAAATGGCCCTCAGGTAGGAAGGATACTTCTTGCTTCTGAGACTGCATCCTCCGTCACACCGGCAATGCCTTTCGATGTATGCGGAGCCATGAGTCAGGGCTATATAGGATACCATATACAACAAGCATTGAAGCATGAGCTTGCCAAAAAAGGAAAGGATATTCCCGTAGTAACTTTGGTTACTCAGGTTGTAGTCGATAAAGACGACCCGGGATTCAAAAATCCGACAAAACCAATCGGTCCTTTCTACAGCGAAGAAGAAGCAAAAAAAATTGCGGCCGAGAAGGGCTATGTAATGAAGGAAGATGCCGGGAGAGGCTGGAGAAGAGTAGTTGCTTCGCCTGTCCCTGTAAAAATCGTTGAGCTGGATTCGGTAAAGAGGCTTTGGGATTCTACAATAGTGGTCACTGTCGGCGGCGGCGGGATTCCGGTTATAGAAAAGGAAGACGGATCTTTGGAAGGAGTTGCAGCGGTTATTGACAAGGATTTAGCTGCGGAAAGATTGGCTGAAGATGTTGACGCCGATGTTCTCATGATCCTTACAGAGGTTGAAAAGGTTTCTATAAACTACAAAAAACCAAATCAGCAGGATTTGGATTCCATAACCGTAGACGAAGCTTATAAACTCATTGAAGAAGGACATTTTGCACCGGGCAGCATGCTTCCGAAGGTAATGGCGGCCGTTAACTTCGCAAAGTCCAAACCAGGCAAAAAAGCAATAATAACTTCCCTATACAATGCAGTTGATGCTTTGGAAGGGAAAGCCGGTACAGCAGTGACAATGTAATGAACTGCAACAAGTAAACATATATTAGAGGCCCCATACCGCAGCAAGGAATGCCCTTGCAGCAGCGGTATGGGGCCTTGTTTCTTATTATCGCCTCTCTTGCTTATGCTAATTTTTTATAGCAAAACATATAAATAGGATATACCTGAAGAAAAAGTTATTATATAATATAACCAATAAGAAATCTTTCTTTAACATACTTTTTTGGGTATTTTATACAAAGGTAAATTCACTATTTTGTAGAAGTTTAATAATATTCAAAAAATTATGATATTCAGACATTTCGTTTCATTGCATTGGGTTTTCGTTTAAATCATTGGAGGTGGATGATTTTGAAGAAGTTCGAGTATGTTAAACCATCAACGCTGGAAGAGATGGCCGATATACTTCAGCAATACGGAGATGGGGCCAAAATACTAAATGGTGGCACTGACCTTCTGGTCAGGATGAGGGATAATCTCATAAAACCTGAGGTTGTAGTAGATATAAAAGGAATATCCGAGATGAAAAAGCTTGAGCTTACAGAAGAAGGCTTGCTTATTGGTGCTGCAGTTACTATGAATGAAGTTATCTGCAGCAATGTTGTCTTGGAGAAGTATAGAATACTGGCAGAAGCGGCTCATGAGGTGGGTTCCTATCAGCTGAGAAATAGAGCCACCATAGCGGGCAATGTATGCAATGCTTCACCTTCCGGAGACACTATAGCTCCCTTATATGTGCTTTCCGCAAAGGTAAAAATCTATAGCAAAGACGGTATAAGGGTAGCTCCTATCGAAGATTTCATCCGGGGCGTAAGAAAGATTGACCTAAAGCCGGCCGAAATCGTTATGGGCATATTGCTTCCCAAGATAGAGGGCAAAAATGGAGGCTCATACTACAAGCATGCAAGAAGAAAAGATGTTGACCTTGCTACGGTTGGAGCTGCAGCCTTCTGCAATGAGGGCCGGTGGAAGATTGCATATGCGGCAGTAGCGCCTACCATATTGAGGGGGCATAAAGCCGAAGCTATATTGAATGACTTGAAAGAAATAAATGGAGACACTTTAGTGCCGGCTATGGATGCGGCGGCATCCGAGATATCGCCCATAAGCGACGTGAGAGCCGGCAGGGAATACAGGCTCGATATGATCAGGATAAGCCTCAAGAGATCCGTATTAGCTGCACTTCTGCAGTATCAATAGGAATTGGGAGGGATGGTTGAGATGAAACATGATATATCCTTTACTATAAATGGAGAGCAGGTTCATCTTGAAGTGGAGCCTAACAAAACGCTTCTCAAGATGCTGAGAGAAGACTTGAACCTCACCGGTGCCAAGGAAGGCTGCGGTGCAGGCGAATGCGGCTCATGCACGGTCATAGTCGACGGCAAGGCCGTGAATTCCTGCATGATGCTTGCTGTTGAAGCAAACGGCAAGGATATAATAACCGTAGAAGGACTCGCAAAGAATGGGGTGCTGGATCCCCTGCAGGAAACCTTTATAAAAAATGCCGCTCTGCAATGCGGCTACTGTACACCTGGAATGCTTATGTCCGCTAAGGCTCTTCTCATGAGGAACCCTAACCCCAGTGAAGATGATATAAAAGAGGCCATAGGCGGAAATCTCTGCCGCTGTACCGGCTACAAGATGATAATTGACGCGATAAAAGAAGCAGCCGGCCAAATCAATTGATGGGAGGGTGGAAGATGTACAAATATGTAGGTCATGATATCAAAAGAGTAGACGGCCTTGAAAAGGTCACCGGCTATGCAAAATATGTAGATGATATAAAAATGGCAGGAATGCTTTATGCAAAGATAAAGAAAAGCCCATACGCCCATGCAAAAATTTTAAAGGTAGATGTATCCAAAGCCATGGCGCTGGAAGGAGTCAAGGCTGTAATAACGGGAGCGGACGTGCCTAACAGGGTGGGTCTTTACCTGGAGGACAAGACCTTCCTGGCCACGGACAAGGTCAGGTTTGTCGGAGAAGCTGTAGCGGCTGTGGCTGCCATCAGCGAAGAGATTGCGGAAGAAGCAATCGAATTGATAGAAGTAGAATATGAAGAATTGCCTGGGGTATTCAATGCCATGGATGCCATAAAACATGATGCACCTCTTATACACGAAGATTTGGGAAGCTATAAATATGGTCCTATCTTTTTCCCAAAGCCCGGCACCAATATCAGCAATCACTATAAAATAAGAAAAGGCGATGTAGATAAAGGCTTTGCAGAAGCAGATTATATAATGGAAAATGAGTTCTATGTCCCGCATATACAGCACGCCCCTATAGAGAATCACTCGGTAATCGCTTTGACCGAACCCTCCGGTAAGCTTACTGTATGGTCTGCATGTCAGTCGCCCTATGCGGTAAGAAAAGCTTTATCGGTAGCATTCGATCTTCCTCTTCACAAGATCAGGGTTATTGCGCCCACAGTGGGCGGAGGATTCGGGGGAAAAGCAGGTACGACCCTGGAGGGCATCACGATACCTTTATCTAAAAAATGCATGGGAAGGCCTGTGAAATTGACCTATACAAGGGAAGAAGACATGGTGGGAAGCTTTGTAAGGCAGGGCTGTCTGGCCAGAATAAAAACCGGCGTTAAAAAAGACGGGGGTATAGTGGCGGAAGAAAACACCTTCTATTGGGAGGGCGGCGCCTATACGGAATACGGAGTGAACATCGCGAGGGCAGGGGGCTATGCATCGACAGGCCCTTATGATATACCCAACGTGAAGGCAGACTCCTATTGTGTATACACCAATCAGCCTGTGGGCGGTCCATACAGAGGCTTCGGAATGTCCGAGATCCATTTTGCAATAGAACAAAACCTTGATATGATAGCCATACAAATGGGTATAGACCCTGTGGAATTCAGAAAGATAAATGCCATAAAAGAAGGGGGTCATACAGTCACAAGCCAGCAGCTTTATAATGTAGGCATAACCAAGTGCATTGAAGCTGTGGAAAAGGACATCGAATGGGGCAAGGCTAATAAGGCTTCCGCGCCAAACAAGCTGAGGGGTAAGGGGATCGCCTGCATGTACAAAGCCCCTTCTCAGCCCAACAATGTTGCATCCTCAGCCATCATCAAGATAAATGAGGACGGCACTGCAAACCTTATGGTGACAGCTATGGATATAGGCCAGGGCTCCGATACTGTTCTGACCCAAATTGCAGCAGAAGTCCTGACTATACCTGTAGAAAAAATCAGCATTATATCCGGAGATACTGATGTAACTCCTTATGAATGGCAGACGGTTGCCAGCCGTATAACCTACTGCGCAGGGAATGCGGTTAAAAAGGCAGCGGAGGATGCGAAAGAGCAGCTGCTGAAGCTGGGCTCCATCGGCCTGGGACTTCCTGCAGAATATTTGAAACTCGAGGATGGATATGTAGTATCCGCTGTTTATCCTGACAGGAAAAAGTCTATTGCCTCTTTGGCCCTTGGCCTGGAAATGGCCGACGGCTCTGGAGTCCATGGGCCTATTATAGGCAGGGGCTCCTTCATACCTCCCAATGTAAGGAATACAGACAAGGAGACCGGTCAGGGCGAAAAGCCTGTCGCCTTCTGGACCTTTGGCGCTCAGGCGGTCGAAATAGAAATAGATATGGAAACCGGTCAGATAGAAGTTATCAAAGTAGCGGCTGCCTATGATGTGGGCAAGGTGATCAATCCTCAGCTTTGCAGAGGCCAGATCGAAGGCGGCATAGTGCAGGGTATAGGATCGGCGCTGCTGGAGCATCAGATAATGGAAAATGGCAAAGTAAAGAATCCTAACTTTGTAGATTATAAGATACCTGCTGTGAGAGACGTGCCTGAGATGGTAGTAAGGATAATAGAGGTTCCTGAAGTCACAGGCCCCTATGGGGCCAGGGGAGTAGGCGAGCCTGCTATGGTACCTACAGCTCCTGCCATAGCCAACGCTATATATGATGCACTTGGGATCAGAATAAATTCTCTCCCGCTGAGTGCTGAAAAAGTTTTAGATGCCATTAAGAACAACAAAAGCGTAAGCTGCAAGATGGTTCAAAACAACAAAGGAGAGGATGGAGAAGGCCAGGTAAAATGCGGAATCAACTAAAGCCGGCTTAAAAAATATATTGAAAAAAATATTTGTGCATGCTACAATAGGAAAAGTGCGATATTTTTAAGTCATGTACAGAGATGCTGACAAGATATTAAACTAAGGTTATAGGTGTATATAAAAGCCCTATATTGTGAATTATTATCTTGTCTGCATCTTGCAGACAAGATTTTTTATTTAGATTGCTTCAATAGAAGTTTTCTATATATAAATGGGACGGCTCTGCTGTCCCGGCGCATTGTTTGCGGATAATGAAGTAGGGTTATCGCAATACTAATCTATAATAATAAATAAGGGGGTAATCAAATGGCAACAAGCCCAAACACTAACAAAGACACGGCAATCAGAAGAGGCGATCTGCCGTTATACAAGCTCATAATTTTAGGTCTCCAGCACACCTTCACAATGTTTGGCGCTACAGTACTGGTGCCTATACTGACTGGACTCAACATCTCTGTTGCACTGTTTACGGCGGGTATAGGAACCTGGTTCTTCCACTTTGTAACCAAGATGAAGGTCCCGGTGTTCTTAGGCTCCTCCTTTGCTTACATCGCCCCGATAATTCTGGTAGCTCAAAATTATGGCGGAATAGAATATGCTACAGGCGGTATAGTAATAGCCGGCCTTATGTACCTGTTATTAGCGGTAGCGGTTTACTTTGTAGGGCCTAAGCTTATATACAGCTTCTTCCCGCCCATCGTTACAGGTCCTATAATCATGGTTATAGGCTTAAATCTCGCTCCAACAGCTGTTAATATGGCTAAGGATAATTGGCTTTTAGCCGGCATATGCCTTGCTACGGTTATAGCAGTCAGCCTGTTTGCCAAAGGCTTCTTGAAGGTTCTTCCCGTATTGTGCGGATTGATTGTTGGTTATATAGCTGCAATAGCAATGGGATTGGTTGACTTTACACCTGTAGCTCAAGCTGCATGGTTTGGCCTTCCGCCTTTTGTACTGCCTAAATTCAGCGGAGCAGCCATATCCATAGTAGCTCCTGTTGCTATAGCCAGCATGGTTGAGCACATCGGCGACGTACTGGCAGTAAGTGCAACTGTAGGAGATGACTTTGTTTCTGATCCCGGACTGCATAGAACATTACTGGGAGACGGTGTTGCCACATCCCTGGCAGCAATGCTCGGCGGACCTGCAAATACGACCTATTCCGAAAATACCGGCGTACTTGCATTGACAAAAGTCTTTGATCCCTGGGTAATGAGAATAGCAGCTTGCTTTGCAATAGTGCTTTCCATGATTCCAAAGCTGGGAGCAGTCATATCCACCATCCCCGGCCCTGTTATTGGCGGTATATCCATAGTTCTGTTTGGTATGATTGCTTCAATAGGCGTTAGAACAGTTGTTGAAAACAAAGTTGATTTCTCGCTTAACAGGAACCTTATGATAGGAGCTGTTATACTTGTACTTGGAATCGGCGGAGCAGTATTTGATTTCAAAATATTCCAATTAGCCGGGATGGCTCTAGGCGCAATCGTAGGTATAATACTCAATAAGATTTTACCGGAAGACAGATAAATAAGGACAAAATCCAAAATCCTACTTCATTACTAATAAATTAAGACTTAAAATACGTGCCTGCGGGCACGTATTTTAACTTGGTGATAATATCTGCAAATAAAATAGCAGTCATGTTATTGCTTATATATGGTATGTAAAATTGCTTAATTTTTGCATACTATACATAGCTGCACATGGCTGCTATTTTTTATGAAGCTTGTAATTGCTAATGTTAATTTAATCGGTTGTGGTAGCTGATAACAAGTATAAAGCTTCAAGGCTAAGACTTTGTAAGCTTGTATAGGGCTGCGTCAAAACTCGCATGCAGCGTTTGTCGTTACTGTTAAAACTCAAGTGAGTTATGAGAGCTTTAGATTTAACAGCATATAGGCTCAAACAGTTGACGCAGCTTTTCCTATACTTCGCTAACAAACTCTAAGCCTCTTCACAAAATACTCTTTTATCAGCTACCACAACAGATTAATTTTCTATCAGGAAGAGGAATTTAGAATATTATATAGAATATACATACTAATCACAAAAAAACGTAAAATATTTGTTGTTAATTAACATAGAAGTGGAGGAACTGCAATGAAAAAGGTAAGAGTAGAAGACAGTATAGGCATGGTATTAGGTCATGATATGACAAAGATCATACCCGGCGATTTCAAAGGTGCTGCATTTAAGAAAGGACATATAATTACCGAGGCTGATATTGGAATACTGAAAAGCATGGGTAAGGATCATATATTTCTTCTTGAGCTCAACGAAAGTCAAATCCACGAAAACGAAGCAGCAGTGAGGCTGGCTAATGCAGCAGCCGGTGCAGGTATTGAGCTTACCGAACCTGCGGAGGGCAAAGTGAGCTTCAAAGCCAAATATGACGGCTTGCTCAAGGTGCGCAAGGAGCTGCTCTATGAAATAAACAGCATTGAACATATCAGCATGGCATCGCTTCAGGACAATACCCCTGTAAAGGCAGGACAGCTAGTAGCAGGCACCAGGATCATCCCTCTTGTAACCGAAAGATATAAGATAGAAGAGGTAGAAAAAAGCTGCAAGGGGGAAGAACCGGTCTTGCAGGTGAAACCCTTCAGAAAAATGAAGCTGGGCGTTGTAATAACGGGCAATGAGGTATTCTATGGACGCATAGAAGATAAGTTTGCTCCTGTATTTAAAAAGAAGATGGAGGAATATGGGGCGGAACTCATTGACATAAAGTTTGCTCCCGATGATGCGGAAAAGATAAAGGAAGCGATTTTGGAACATTTTGAGAACGGTGCCGACGGAGTGATAACCGGCGGCGGCATGTCCGTAGATCCCGATGATGTGACTCCGGAGGGGATAAAGCTTACTGGGGCGGAGGTAATAAGCTATGGTGCGCCGGTGCTGCCGGGAGCTATGTTTATGATTGCCTATTATGGGGATAAGCCTATCATGGGGCTCCCTGCCTGCGGCATGTACCATAAAACCACCATATTTGATTTGATCTTTCCCAGAGTGCTGGCGGGAGAAAGAATCAAAAGGCGTGATATAGCCGCACTCGGCTACGGAGGCCTCTGCACCCAATGCAAGGTATGCACTTATCCTGCATGTCACTTCGGAAAAGCATGATGTAGAACTCAGGATTCAGAGCTCAGAACTCAGGAGCCAGGGTATTCCTCTTAGGTCAGCCACTAGCTTCTAGCCACTAGCCTCTGGCATTAAGGTGTGCCTCTGGGGTCAAAGGTTACGGAAACCACTGAAAGACACGGATTTTTTCACGGATTAACACGGTTTTCTATTTTTCTAATCTCATATCTAAGCAGGAATTTTGTGAAGAACCTTAGAGTAAGTTAACGAAGCGTAACGACCGCAGCTTCAACTGTTTGAGCCAAAGCGAGTTTTGAAGCTGCAGTAAGCAAGTTTACCCCGTTCTATCGTGCCTAAGCCTTCAGTTTTTATTAACTGCAGGCAAGGCACGCTACGAACCCGATTGACATTTCTAACATTCAGCCGGAGATAAATTCCGCCTGAATGAAGAACTGCCTTACTTAGTCTTAGGTTCGTAACTCGCATTCCTGTGTGATATGGCGATAGAAAATACTTCAGTGTTTTTTAGTAAAATTCAGTGCCCTTCCGTGTATTTCCGTGTTCTCCGTAGCCCCAGGACCCCAGCGGGCGGAAGCTTAAGTATAAGCTTCTATACTCAAAACAAAGGAGGAGAAAATATGCGAGAATTGATAATAATTAGAGGAGCAGGAGATTTGGCCTCCGGTGTAGGTCATAGATTGAAAAAAGGCGGTTTTAGAGTAATAATGCTTGAAATAGAAAAACCTACTGTGATACGAAGGACCGTATCCTTTGCTACTGCTGTATTTGCAGGTGAAGCAGAGATCGAAGGCATAAAGGCGGTAAAGGCTGATACCTATCAAGAAGCGGCTGCTTTATCTCGAACAAATATTATACCTGTTTTGATAGACCCTACAGGCGAAAGCATTAAGGCGCTGAAACCTGATGGAGTGGTAGATTGCATCCTCGCCAAAAAGAATTTGGGCACAAATATACATATGGCTCCTGCCGTTGTAGCAGCAGGACCAGGCTTTACTGCGGGCATAGATGCCCATGCGGTGGTGGAGACCAATAGGGGCCACTATCTGGGAAGGGTTATATGGGACGGATCTGCAGAGCCTAATACCGGAACACCGGGAGACATCGGAGGCTACTCAAAGGAAAGACTTATAAAAGCTCCTGCTCAAGGCAGAGTGAGGATAATAAGAGATATAGGCAGCATGGTTAAAGCAGGAGATCCCCTCTGTGAAATAGAAGGCAAATACGCTTTGGCAGCCATAGACGGACTAGTAAGAGGCATGATAATTGACGGCAGCCAGGTTTATGAAGGAATGAAGATAGGAGATGTAGACCCTAGGGGGAGCAAGATCGACTATCGTACTATATCAGATAAGGCAAGAGCCATAGGAGGAGGGGTTTTGGAAGCCTTATTGAGCATTTTTGATAGGAGGGATATGGATGCTTAATGAAAGAGGAATGACCATAGAAGAACTGATGAAACATGAGATAATGAAGGATGCAGTAGTAGCTGCAGGGGAAGGCGGCATATCAAAAGTCATAACCGGAGCCAATATAATGGAAGTGCCGGACATTCTGGAATGGGTCAAGCCCGGCGAACTACTGATAACCACCGCTTATTCCATAAAAGACGATAAAAAGGCCCAAAAAGATCTCATTCCCCGCCTCAACAGCAAAGGTTTAACGGGCCTGGCTATAAAAACCAAGAGATATCTGGAAAAAATTCCTGAAATAATGGCGGAAGAAGCCAATAGGCTCGGCTTCCCCATCATCGAACTTCCCTATGACCTCTCTTTTTCAGATCTTATGAATTCTATACTTCTTGAAATTTATAACAAACAAGCCGATGTTTTGATGAGAATGGATGAAATACATCAGAAGATAACCGATGTAGTATTATCGGGCGGAGGTCTTAGGGAGATAGGGACAACCCTGCACTGCATAACCAAAAATCCCATTGTCATAAAAGATAATATATTTTCAAAATCTGTTCCTGTAGCGCCCGAAGAAGAAAAGCTCATTCTTGAAAAAGAAATCAAAGGCGTGATGAAGGCGGAAAATGCCTATACGGATTTATGCCTTGATATCTCAGCGGAAGAGCCCTGCAAGAAGCTGAAGGACAGAGTTGACGGCAGAGAAATCTGCAGATGCATATTTCCCATAATAGCAGGAAAGAGGCTTTACGGGGAAATCCACATATGGGAGCTGGATAAAAAGATTACTGCGGTTGATGTGAGAGCCATTCAATATGCATGTACGGTGGTAGCGTTGGAGCTTATGAAGCAGATGACCATATTTGAAGTAGAAAGCAGGCATAAAAATGAATTTTTAGAAGGGCTTTTATCTTCTGATGAAAATATAAGATCTTCATCTGTAAATAAAGCGGATATATTCGGCCTGGATTCGGACTATCAATATGCAGTATTTTTGATATACATTGATGATCTGGAAAGTTATTTTTATGACAGCCCCGGAGAAAACGGAACGAAATTCAAGAATAAACTCATAAAAACCATTGAAGCGGCCGTGAAGCTGAGCGATATCAAGATACTCTCCGGCTGTAAAGGCAATACTCTGACCATAGTTCTGGCTTTCAGGGATATTGACGAATCAAAGTGCATAAAAGATGTGAGCATAGACATGGCCAGGAGAATAATTGGTGCATTGAAGCAGAACTATAATTATATATCTCCTTATACAGGAATAGGCCGGTGCTATGGGAAGCTCAATGATTTGTGGAAAAGCCTGGAGGAATCAAGAAAAGCCCTGTCCTTTGCCAGAATATTTAACAATGATAATATTATACATTACGATAATCTGGGAATTTTCAGGCTTCTTTGCATGGAGCATCAGGAATCTGAAATACGCAGATTTTATAAAGAAAACGTGGAACCTCTCTGCGAATATGATGAGCAAAAAGACGGAGAACTTATAAGGACTCTGAAAATGTATTTTGAATGCAGCGGCAATCTTAAAAAGGTATCGGAAAAGATGTATATACATTATAATACAATACTCTATAGAATTCAGAAAATACAGCAGATAACAAAATTGGATCTGGCCAATTCCAATGATAGATTGAATTTAGAGGTAAGCCTGAAAATAATGAGCATCATTAATGATGCAGCATTTTCTTCACAAGAAAACGATGTATAAAGTACACAAAAATAATAATATATTTAGGGAGAACTTCATAAAATTTATACAAAGGAATATAGGATAAAATAAAGAATTACTTATACATGAACAAAATCCCATAGGAATAGGTGATTAAAACGGATCAGATTTGTGTTATCAACGCACTAAAGATCGGAGACGGAGTAGAAGAGATATTAGAAAAATCCGATTCCAGGCTTAAAGTTCATTCTATTTTCGAGCATGCTGTAAATTTAATAAATGACAACGATTGGATAATAACTTTGCTTCCTGAAGATTATTCGGCAGGGCCGCAAGCAGTTATTTTGGCACAAGAGGATTTTGCAAAATTCAAAAGCTTAGGATTGGGAGCAGCGGATACATTGGACTTTAATGAGTTGATCAGCATAAAGAACTCCCAAACCATTTATAGAAGAAGTGGATACAAACCGGCTCCTGAAGACATAATAAAAGCCGAAGGAAACAACATATATTTTGAAAGCTTATTAAGCCAAAAGGGAAATAAAAACGGATTGTTGGGTAAAGAGAATATATATTCCAGATATGCAGCACCTATTCTATCGGAGTTTGCGACCCTTTTCCTGCAGAAAAGGTTTGACGAAGCAGGAGAGAAGCTCTTGGGACTGATAGGGCTTGGCCCTGGACTTACACCTTCCGGGGATGACTTTGTTCTCGGTGTTTTCGCTGCCATCTATTCCTTTAGAATGAGTGAAGATATTATCTCGGGCCTGAAGGATATAATGGTTCGAAAAGCAAAAAATAAGACCAACATAATCAGCTATAACATGCTGCGCCAGGGTGCCATGGGAGGCTTCATAGAATGGGTGGAGGATATGGCTGACGCGGTTATATACGGAGATCCGCAGCAAATAGAAGCAGCTTTTTCTGAGATGCTGAAGATAGGCAGCAGCTCAGGATCGGACATTTCGGCAGGCATATTGTTTGGTATGACGAATATATTGGCCTTAATAAATAACAAGGAGGTAAAATAATGGTTTCTAAATGGCTCATAAAGGAAAATTCCTATTATGATTCTGTAACATTGATGATCATAACCAAGGAAATCGAAGCAAGAGACGATGTAGAAAATGCTGTTGTGGTCATGGGCACAGATCTTAACAAAGACTTGCTCAACAATGTAGGACTCCTAAATGATGAAATCAATAAAACTACAGCAAATGACCTTATCATCGCAGTTAGAATGAAGGATGAAAGCAAGTTTGATGAAATACTTGCCAAGGTAGATGAACTGCTGAACAAGAAAAAATCCGATGCAGGCGAGGATTATACTCCTCCTACATTGGATAGCGCTATCAAATACATGCCTGATTCAAACATGGTAGTCATATCTCTTCCGGGAGCATATGCTGCTGCTGAAGCTAAAAAGGCGCTGGAAAATGATAAACACGTTATGCTTTTCAGTGATAACGTTACCATAGAACAGGAAAAGGAACTTAAAGAACTGGCTGTATCCAAGGGGCTTCTGATGATGGGCCCTGACTGCGGTACTGCCATGATAAATCAGGTACCTCTTTGTTTCTGCAACAAGGTTAATAAGGGCAATATAGGAATTGTCGGAGCATCAGGTACAGGAACTCAAGAAATAATGGTTCAGGTACACAGAATGGGCGGAGGCTGTTCTCAGGTAATAGGCACCGGAGGAAGAGATCTGAAAAAAGAAATAGGCGGCCTCATGATGACGCTCGGTATACAAGCATTGGCAAATGATGACAATACAGATGTGATAGTGCTTGTCTCCAAACCGCCGGCAATTGAAATTGCAGAAAAAGTCCTTAAGACACTGAAAGAATGCGGCAAAAAGGCAGTGGTAGATTTTATAGGCGGCGATGACGAGCTCATAAGAAAATATGGCTTCATAGCAGCGAGCAGCTTGGAAGATGCAGCCTATAAGGCAGTAGCATTGGCAAAAGGCGAAGAACCTAAGGATGCGCCAATATTTACTGAATCTGAAGATAAAATAGATAAATTAGCAGCTAAAGAAAGAGAAAAGCTTGCATCAAATCAAAAATACCTCAGGGGCTTATACTCGGGCGGAACTCTCTGTGATGAAACATTGAAGCTTTTCACTAAGGAATTCGGCGGGATATACTCCAATATACCTTTGACTCCAGAATACAAACTGGAAGACAACAAAAAAAGCTATAAGCATACCGCATTGGATCTTGGAGACGATGAATTCACAGTAGGAAGACCTCATCCTATGATTGACTCCTATATGAGACAGCAAATGATAGTAAAAGAGGCAGAAGACAGCGAAATGGCAGTTCTCATCATGGATGTGGTCCTTGGTTACGGCTCCAACGAAGACCCTGCAGGAAGCCTTGCAGATCACATAAAGCTGGCAAAGAAAAAATTTGCCGATAGAGGGCAATACCTCTGCGTAGTGGCATATGTATGCGGTACAAAAGCTGATCCTCAAAACTATGACGAACAGGTTAAAAAGCTGGAAGACGCAGGTGCAGTGCTTATGCCCAGCAATGCTCAGGCCATAAGATTTGCAATGAAGGTAGTAAGGGGGGTTATAAAATGTTGAAGGTAAATGAGCTTTTCAAAGAAGAACTAAAAGTAATAAATATGGGACTCCGATCCTTCGCAAATGATGTAAAATCCCAAGACGTGCCTGTAATACATGTAGACTGGAGACCCGTTGCAGGAGGCAACAAAAAGCTTTCATCCTTGCTCTCCAGGCTAAAAAGCAAGTAGGAACGGAAAGCACTAAATTTACGCAACTTGAAACATTTAAAATATAAGGGAGGAATACAATTGGCAAATATCGAACAATTAATAGAGCAAGCCAATAAGAAAGCTCTTGAAATCATTCAAAACGGCCAACCTACATTGGTAGACGTATCAACAGCAGGGGAAGCAATCCCCGGAATGACTAAAAAATCCATATTCCATGCAGGCCCGCCATGCAAATGGGAAAACATGAGCGGCCCGTTAAAAGGTGCAATAATGGGCGCCTTAGTATACGAAGGCCTGGCTAAAGATGCAGAAGAAGCAGAAAAGCTTGCAGCATCAGGCGAAATCGAATTCGGTTCCTGCCATGAGCACAGCTCAGTCGGACCTATGGCAGGTGTTACTTCTTACTCAATGCCCGTTTGGGTACTTCAAAACAAAGCTTATGGCAATTACTCCTATTGCAACATGAATGAAGGCCTGGGCAAAGCTTTGAGATTCGGTGCTTTTGGACCGGAAGTAATTGAAAGATTGAAATGGATGGAAAAAGTTCTGGGCCCTGTTGTTAAGGAAGCCATAAAGCTTCATGGGCCATATGATCTGAAGACGATGATAGCTCAGATGATTCAAATGGGCGATGAAGGCCATAACAGAAACAAAGCCGGCACTTCTCTGTTCATCAGAGAGTTCGCACCATATATAGTTGAAACCAGCTTCTCACAAAAAGATAAAGTCGATGTATTAAAATTCATGAACGGCAATGACCACTTTGTGCTTAACCTCACGATGCCTGCTGCAAAATGCACGCTTGAAGCTGCAAAAGGAATCAAATACAGCACAATAGTTTATACAATGTCAAGAAACGGCACAGAATTCGGTATAAGAGTATCAGGATTAGGCGACAGATGGTTCACAGCACAGGCAAACTATATCAAGGGCTTGTATTTCCCCGGCTTCTCTGAAAAAGATGCCAACAGGGACATCGGCGACAGCTGTATAACAGAAACATGCGGCTACGGTGGATTTGCAATGGCAGCCGCTCCTGCAATAGTATTATTTGTAGGCGGCACACCAAAGGATGCAATAAACTACTCAACAAGTATGTATGAAATAACAACAGAAGAGAACAAAATGTATAATATACCCGCATTAAACTTCAGAGGAACACCTACAGGCATCGACATAAGAAAAGTTGTAGAAACAGGCATACTTCCTATAATCAATACAGGTATGGCACACAAGGATCCAGGTGTTGGCCAGGTTGGTGCGGGACTTGTTAATCCTCCTATGAAGTGCTTTGAAGATGCATTGGAAGCATTTGTAGAGGAATTGGAAAAGGAAGGACTTGCATAACTCAGGAGGTGTAAATTATGAGAAAGCCCCTTGAACACATTAAAGTGCTGGACTTTACAAGAGTCCTTGCAGGGCCCTACTGCACCATGATCCTGGCAAATATGGGTGCAGAAATCATAAAGATTGAAAGACCCGGCAGCGGTGACGACTCAAGAGACTTTGGTCCATTTATGAATGGACAAAGCGCTTACTTCGTAAGCATAAACAGAGGTAAAAAGAGCATAGCTCTTGACCTTAAATCCCCCAAAGCCATAGAACTGGTAAAAGAACTGGTAAAAGAAGTAGACATAGTTGCAGAAAACTTCAGGCCGGGCACCATGGAAAAACTGGGCATAGGCTATGAAGAACTTAAAAAGATAAACCCCAAGCTCATATTCGCTACCATGTCCGGCTTCGGGCAAACAGGACCATACTCTAAAAGACCTGCCTATGACATGATAGTACAAGGAATGGGCGGCATAATGAGCATAACCGGAGAAGAAGGCGGAGACCCGGTCAGAGTAGGAACCTCCATCGGAGACATAACAGCAGGCATGTTTGGAACCATAGGCATACTCGCCGCCTTAGTGGACAGGGACATAAGCGGAGAAGGCCGCATGGTTGACGTAGCCATGCTGGACGGGCAGCTATCCATACTGGAAAACGCCATATCCAGATACACTGCTACAGGTGAAGTACCAAAACCACTGGGAGCCAGACACCCATCCATAGCCCCCTTTGAAGCCTATAAAACCAAGGACAGCTATGTGATAGTAGCCTGCGGGAATGACGCACTCTGGGAAAAATTCTGCAAGCTCACAAGCAGGGAAGACCTGTTAGCCATGGACGAATTCAAAACTAACCCTGACAGGGTAAAAAACGTCCGCAAACTGAAAGAATACATGACTGAAATATTCGGACAAAAGACGACAGCGGAATGGGATGAATACCTGAATAAAAACGGAATACCCTGCAGTGCCATAAACACAGTAGACAAACTATTTACAGACCCTCAAGTAGCGGCAAGAAAAATGCTTGTTGAAGTGGAACAACCCGGAGTAGGCAAGATAAAGATAGCAGGGAACCCCATAAAGCTATCCGGTCTGGAAGAAGAAATTCCGAAGGATGCGGCTCCCCAAATAGGAGAGCACAGCGAGCTGATACTCAAGAAATACCTCGGCTATACCGATGAACAAATAGCTGAACTCAAAAAAGAAAACATCATATAACACTAGCTGATAAGTGCGAAGAATATGGCCTTATGAGCCATATTCCAAGCGTACTTATAAATATAAAATAGTATAACAGGAGGTAAGCTTAATGATTAAAAATTGGGAAAACGTTAAAATCTATGATCTTTCACAACCAATAAGCCATCTTACACCACCATGGCCAACTTATGAGCCTCTGCAGATCAAATTCTTCAAGAGACTTTCCCCTAACGGAGCCAATGGTCAATTGATAACAACCTCAAACCACGTTGGAACTCACTTGGATGGCCCTATGCATTTTGATACGTCAGGAAGAGATATTGCATCCTTAGAATTAACTAAATTAGTAGCACCAGGCGTAGTTGTTGATCTTTCAGATATGGCAGAAGACTTCGGAATCTACTCACCAAAGGATATCACCGACAGAGTAGAAGTTAAAAAAGGTGACATACTTATAATCAACACAGGCTATCACAAATATGGCTGGGATCAGCCGACTGCCGATGAAAGAAGATACATGCTGAGGCATCCGGGCCCAAGCCATGATTTTGTACAGTGGGTAAGAGATATGGAGATCAAATGGATCGGTGTTGACTGCGGATCTGCAGACCATCCGATGAACACAAAGATCAGAGACTGGGAGCCAAGAGAAGCAGAAGCATGCGACAAATATATGCAGGCAAAATACGGCAAGACATTGAATGAAATGTATCCATGGCCTGAAGAATATCAGGCAATGCATATTCAATTATTCTGCAAACCCTATGAAGCAATCCATGCAGAAAACTTAGGCGGAGATATAGACAAGGTTCTCAACAAGAGACTTGTAATCGGCTGCTTCCCATGGAAATTCGTAGGCGGCGAATCCAGCATCTGCAGAATAGTAGCATTCGATCAGAAATAAGATATAAAAAAATGAGCTATCGGAGAATTGTCTCCGATAGCTCATTTTTTATGGAACTCAGGATTGAGAGCTCAGAACCCAGAAATGCCGTGACTTTTTAATCCTGTCATCCTGAGGGCTTGCCCGAAGGATCTTAGACCCAAAAGGAATACCCAACGCGTGCTACTTTTTGTCATAAAACCTTATCCTCCTCATATACATAGATATAGAACATAGCTATGCCCACAGATGGGAAAAGCCAAATTATTTATAGGAGGAGGAAAGCAATGCCTATTGAATTAATAAAAAATCCTTTAAAGGTATGCAGGGTAATTGGAGAAGAAGTGTCCAGCACTGTCGTGGAAGAAGACATAAATGTACCGGATGTAAGTCCTGATGTGTATAAAATACTATACCCCTCTGCGCGAGTCATAATAAAAGACTCAGAGACAGCAGGGGATAAAGTGATGATAGACGGCCAAGTGCTCATAAATATTTTATACGCCGCTGATTCAGAAGGTAGACCTCTAAACTGCATAAATATCTCTGCAGATTTCAACCAGCCCATTGAAATGCCCGGCGTAAAGCCTCGCATGAAAGAATGGATAGATGCTGTAGTACAACATGTGGAATGTAAGATAATAAACTCAAGAAAAGTCAGGATAAGAGTAATAATGGACATAAATTGCATGGTTGAAGATATATTTGACATGGAATTGCCCACAGATGCCAGAGGTTCATCGGACATACAGATATTGAAGGAAAGCTTCAATGCTAAGGAGCTCACCGGACTCACCAAGGACAAATATACCATAAAAGAGGAGATAGAGATGGGCTCCGATAAACCTGCAGTCGATGAAGTGCTTAAAACAGATTTCAAGGCTTCTGCCAAGAACTGCGAGACTATGGAAGGAAAACTTCAGATAAACGGTATTTTATGCTTTACCATGCTGTATAAATCGATGGATGCAGGCTCCGTAGAAAGCTATGAAGGAGAAATTCCTTTCTCAGAGTACATAGAAATTCCAGAAGCAGAAAGCAATATGGAAAGCACGGCAGATCTGCAGTTCAAAGACTGCTATCTGGATGTATCTGAAAATGAAGAAGGCGAAAATAAAAAAATCTCCATAAATGCTAACATGGATTTGACAGGTAAAACCTATAAAGACGCAGAGCCGGAGATCATAAGCGATCTTTACAGTCCTGCTTCAGAGCTCAATATAGAGAAGCTTGGCTATGAATTCAATGAGTTTATGGGCAGAGGCACCACCAGCACCGTATTGAAGGAAAGCATAAATATCAAGCCCAAAAGCCCCGAAATAGAAAAAGTGTGCTGCATGGATGCCAAGGTCATAATAAATGAAGTAAAGGTGATGGATGATAAGGTAGCTGTGGAAGGCATAGTGGATGTAGACTGCATATATACTTCTTCCTTCAGCGGAGAACCTATGAATGTTTTGCAGGAGCAATACCCCTTCAAAGCAGTTCTGGATATGGACAATGTCAAGACAGAAATGTACGCTAAGGCAGCATGCAAGGTTGAGAACATCAGCTTCTCTGTCCTCAGCAGCACTGTCATAGATTTCAGAATAATCATTAATACAGTGGTCGATGTATATAAAAAGAAGACCAAGAAGATCATTGGCAAAGTAGAAGAAAAGGAAGGCATAGTTCTGGACTACAGCACCCTGCCCGCAGTAACTGTATATGTGGTAGGGAAGAACGATACGCTCTGGAAGGTTGCAAAAAAATATAACACTACAGTAGATGCTATAGCAAAGTTAAACAAGATTGAGAATCCGGATAATATCCACGAAGGCGACAAGATCCTCATAATGAAAAATATGAGGCTTTCAGGCAAATAGGCGAATGGGCAAATAGGCAAATGGGCAAATAGGTTTAAATGAGCTAGGGATTAAATTCTCTAGCTTTTTTATGATTGTGGCTAGGGTGCACCTTTTGGATATGCCTCTGGGGTTTAGGAGAACGGAGACCACTGAAAGACGCTGAAGAGCACTAAATTTCACTGAAGAAAATCTAAATCTTTATATGTCATCCTGAGGGAGGAACGACCGAAGGATCTAACGCCCAAAAGGAATACCTGAGCATATTTGGTGGGGTATTCCTAACAAGTATAAGATACTTCACTACGTTCAGTATGACAACAAAATACCCCTTCGTGAAAATCTGTGCTCATTCCGTGTTAATCTGTGAAAAAATCCGTGTCTTTCAGTGTTCGCCGTAACCTTTGACCCCAGAGGCACACCTTAATGCCAGAGGCTAGTGGCTAGAAGCTAGTGGCTGACCTAAGAGGAATACCCTAGAATCCTGACCCCTGAGTTCTGACCCCTGAGTTCTATCACATAGGAATACCCAAAACTTAACTTGTGTATTATAATATAAGTAGCAATAAATTGGAGCGTGATAAGTATGAAATATACTCAAAAAGCACCGGCAAAGATAAATCTTGCGATAGATGTACTGCGCAAAAGACCTGACGGCTTCCACGATGTCATCATGATAATGCAATCTATAGCGCTATATGACACTATAACGCTGAAGCCAGTTCATGGAGGCAAGATTACCGTTACCTCCAATTCTCGCTGTATCCCTGAGGACAGCACTAATATAGCATATAGAACCGCTGAATTTCTACGGTACAAGTATAATGTAAAAGATGGAGCTGAAATATATATAGAGAAGAATATACCCGTATCTGCCGGTCTGGCAGGCGGGAGCACGGATGCAGCCGCAGTGCTCAATCTTCTGGACAAAGCCTGGAGCCTCAAGCTGACTAAGACAGAGATATTGGAAGCTGCAAAAAGATTGGGCTCCGATGTCCCCTTCTGCGTATCGGGAGGTACAGCCTTGGCTGAAGGACTGGGCGAAAAGCTGACCCCTCTTAAGGCTATGCCCGAATCATACATACTCCTTGCCAAGCCCGATATAGATATTTCGACCAAAGAAGTATATGAAGGCATAGATATGGAGGAAATACTGGAAAGACCGGACATAGATGCCATGGTAAAGGCTATAAATGAGGGCAGCTTGCAAAAGATTGGGGAGAACTTGTCCAATGTACTGGAATATGTCACCGTTAAAAAATGCCCCCTTATATCCGATATTAAAGCAAAATTGCTGGAATACGGAGCCTTGGGCAGTGTCATGAGCGGCAGCGGTCCCACCGTATTCGGACTCTTCGATGATCAATCCCTTGCATATAATGCTTATGACCATATAAAGCAGATGGTCAACGAGATATTTGTGGTGAAACCTTTGCCCGATTGGGAAAATTCATAGCATGGGAGGAGCTAAGGATGAATGCCATTGTACTCGCAGGTGAAAAAAAGGGAGAAAAAGTAAATGCCATAGAGAATAAAGCTTTGCTCAAAATCAATGACAAATACATGATAGATTATGTATTAGACAGTCTGAAAAAGGTACCCCAGATAGACAAAATTGCTGTGATAGGGGATGAAGAGCAATTATCCAAGGCCATAGCCGATAAAGTCGATTATGTAATCCAAGGGACAGACTCTATTGTGGAGAATATCATAATGGCATTGGACTGCTTTACCGGTGATAAAGAAATATTGCTTCTCACCTGTGACATCCCTATGATCACCCATGAAGCCCTAGAGCATTTCATCAAAAATGCAAGGGAAAAAAATGCAGACCTATGCTACTCTATAGTTGAAAAAAGCTTAAATGATGAAAGATATCCGGAAGTCAAGAGAACCTACGCAAAGCTAAAGGAAGGTGAATTTACCGGAGGCAACGTATTCTATTTTAATCCGGAGATAAAGGATCGATGCAGGGATTTTGCCGACCAGATGCTGAAGTTCAGAAAGAGCCCTGCTAAGATGGCAAGGATATTAGGATTTATTTTTCTGATAAAGCTTGCATTGGGGATACTTACCATAGACGCTATAAAGAAAAAATGCGATAAGCTGCTCAACATAAATGCAGCAGTGGTCATATCTCCTTACCCTGAAATAGGAAATGATGTGGACAAAATATCGGACGTAGAATTTGTAAAAAAATACTTATAACTCAATAAGCAGAATGGTATGTATGTCTGGGCAAGTCGGGGGACGGAAACCACTGAAAGACACGGAATTCCCCTATGACCTCAGCGGGCTACCCTAGCTCTCGCGACACGCAACTCGAAACTCGAAACTTTTATATATTCCGCTGCAGTAAAATAGCATCCATGTATAGACTAAGTATGCTTATATAATTAGTGTCATCAATTTTTATATACTATACGAAGCTATACATGGATGCTATTGCTTATGAAGCTTATTGGTCTATACTTCCTATGGAAGCTTTTTTATTTTTTTGTCCGGATTAAGAAGGTATTTTTGATTTCATGTAGAATATATTTACTAATATTAAATATATATTTACCAATAGTAAATATAACAATTATATCAAGGAGGAATTGCTATGAAAAAAGAATACAAACAACTGGCTCCGGACTACAGACTCTTATTGGGCCCCGGACCCGTAGAGGTCTCTCCAAGAGTGCTGAATGCCATGTCTAAGCCCTTATATGGCCATTTGGATCATAAATTTTTGGACATTGCCAATGAGACAATGGAATTGCTGAGATATGCTTTTCAGACTGAAAATAGGATGACCTTGCCCATGTCAGGCACAGGAAGTGCAGGTATGGAGACCGTAATGGTAAATCTGCTTGAGCCCGGAGATTCTGCTATTGTATGTGTCAGCGGAGTGTTCGGCCAAAGGCTGAGAGATATGGCAGGCAGATGCGGTGCGAAAGTCATAAGCGTAGAAGCACCATGGGGTGAAATAATCGATCCTGAAAAAGTAAGGGAAGCTTTCAAAAACAATAGCAATATTAAATTGGTTGCAATAGTCCATGCTGAAACTTCAACGGGAGTCAAGCAGCCTTTGGAGGAAATATCAAGGATTGCAAAAGAAAATGACGCCCTTTTAGTGGTAGATGCAGTCACTTCATTGGGAGGCACTGATTTAAAAATAGACGAATGGGGTATTGACGCCTGCTACAGCGGCACTCAAAAAGCATTGAGCTGCCCTCCGGGACTATCCCCTGTGACTTTTGGCAAAAAAGCTATTGAAGCATTAAATAACAGAAAAACAAAAGTTAACAGCTGGTATCTGGACTTAAGCATGATTCAAAACTACTGGGGCCAGGAGAGAACTTATCACCATACTGCACCTATAAATATGATATATGGATTGAGAGAAGCTCTGCTGATGGTTTATGAAGAAGGTCTGGAAGAAAGGTTTAAAAGGCATCAACTGAACTCAGACGCTTTTGTAGCCGGAGTGGAAGCAATGGGCTTAAAAATGGTAGTGAAGAACAAAGAACACAGGCTTCCTACGCTTAATGCGGTCAGCATACCTGAAGGCGTTGAAGATGCGGCAGTAAGGAAATATCTATTAGAGAAATACGGCATTGAAATCGGCGGAGGCCTTGGAGACTTTAAAGGCAAAGCCTGGAGAGTCGGGCTTATGGGCGAATCTTCAAGCAGGAATAATGTTATACTCCTGCTTGGGGCGCTGGGAGATGCATTTATGGCTCAAGGGCATAGAGCAGATGTTGGAGCCGCAATTACAGCAGCGCTAAACGTATATCAAAAAACAAGCAGATAATATAGTATAGATTCTACTACTGCAAAATTCAGGTTTCAATCCGTTATGCTGCCTGATATAAGAGTGCAGCACTGAACTAACTCGCCCTAAGACCCACACCGCTATAGGCGGCGTGTGCCTAAGGGCGGCTAAGTCCAGTATGGACTCGACTGACATTTAGTGGAGTTGAAACCCCACTGAATGAAGTCTCGTTCAATGTGAAGGAGCTTAGAGTTTGTTAGTTTTGACGCAACCCTATGCAAGCTTACAAAGTCTTAGCTCTGGAGCATAAGCAATCGTTATCAGGCAGCATAACGGATCAATTCACAAACGTATAAATGTATATAAAAACCACAGCCTGCAAAAGCTAACTGGAGATTAAGTCTGGATTGGGATACTTGCGGAAAGGCTGTGGTTTTGTGTTTCGTCAATCTTTAATGTTCATAAAGGATTTAACGGATTTCACTATTCTTGGAGTTATGATCCTTATAGCAATATTTGGATTTTTTGTCGATAGGCCTGCTTTTAAAAGGCAAGGACTCATCAAGGATGCCAAAATCACATCCATCATCAGCATTGTTTTGGTTGTATCAGCTGTAGCAATGGCTTTAGTAGCCAAAATAGTAAAGTAGATTTAAATTGAGGTGATACTTATGTTCCTGTTCGGTAAAAAGAAAAAAGCACAGGAAAATGAAAGAGAAAAAATTCAAAGCACAGACTCTCTTGAAGTCAATATAACCAAGGTTAAAGAACTCCTGAAGGATTGCGACGATGTAGTATACAAAGAATTTGTGGTAGGAGTGGAACAAAAACTGAGATTCACCGCTATCTATATAGATGGAATGATAGACACTCACAAGCTGAATAATGCTGTGCTCAATCCTTTGATGATCCAAGCGAGATATATACCGCCCGAAGCTCCCAAGCTATCGAATAAGCTCTATGAGCTGGTGCGCTACGGCACTATCCCCGCTTCGGAATTAAAGGAATCGGAGGATATAAATGAAGCAATACTGGATATTCTTATAGGTGATGCGGTGCTCTTTATCGACGGTATCAGAACCTTGATAACCATAAGCGTCAAGGGCTGGCCTGCGAGAAGCATAGACGAACCCTCTACAGAAGCGGTCATACGAGGACCCAGAGACGGCTTTGTAGAAACCTTCAGAATGAATACTGCGCTGGTCAGAAGAAGGATCAGGGACCATAAGCTGAAGCTGAAGCAGCTCAGGATAGGCAGAAGGAGCCAGACGGATGTAGGGGTATTCTATATAGAAGACATAGCCAAAGCGGAATTGGTGGATGAAGTATTCAGAAGGCTTAAAAGCATAGAGATAGATGCAATATTAGACAGCGGCTACATAGAGCAGCTCATAGAGGATGATCCTTATTCGCCCTTTCCGCAGATACTGGCCTCCGAAAGGCCGGATGAGGCGGCTGCGGAGCTGTATGAGGGGCGCGTAGTTATTCTGGTGGACAATTCTCCTTTCTGCCTTATAATGCCCGCTACCCTAAACAGCATGTTCCAATCCCCTGAGGATTATTATGACAGATGGATCATCGCCACTGTGCTGAGAACGATAAGGTACGCTGCAAGCCTTATTGCCATGGTACTCCCATCACTCTATATAGCCCTTACTTCATATAATACCGGCATACTTCCGACCAAGCTGATTTTATCCATAGCGGCCTCAAGAGAGGGCGTGCCCTTTCCTGCACTGGTAGAAGCCTTCGTAATGGAGGGAACGCTGGAGCTGCTTAGAGAAGCCGGAATAAGACTTCCCGTATCTATAGGCAATGCCATAGGTATTGTAGGCGGTCTGGTAATAGGTGAGGCAGCAGTCAGAGCAGGCATAGTAAGCCCCATAATGGTAATAATCGTTGCCATAACCGCAATCGCGTCCTTTGCCAATCCAAGCTATAATCTGAGCGTAGGCTTCAGGCTGCTGAGGTTCAGTTTGATGGTAATATCGGGAATATTGGGCTTATACGGCCTGGCGTTGGGGCTGATAATGATATTTACCCATATGGCACGGTTAAAATGCTTCAATGTGCCATACTTGACGCCTTATGTGGCCGTGGAGCCAGGTGATTTCAAGGATACCATATACAGGGCTCCCACATACAAGATGATCAAAAGGCCACCTCTTACCTCCAAAAATGTAGTCAGGATGAGAAACAACAGGCCTGTTATAGATGATAAAGCCAAAGGAGGCACGAAGGATGATAAGAGACAATGATGTCATAAGCCCTTATCAAATAGCTATGATAACTATTATGACAATAGTCGGGGTAGGCATATTTTCACTGCCCTCACAGCTGGCTAAAACCGCCGGCACCGATGCCTGGTTTATTATTATAATAGGCGGCATCATAAACATGATAGCGCTATATATTATATTGGTCCTGGCCAATAGATTTCCGGGCAGGACTTTTTCTGAATTCACAGGCGAAATAATAGGCAAGGTCCCCGCTATTTTGCTTAATCTTATATATGCCGCATACTTTGCAATCTTTATAGCTTATGAGGCTCGCTTATTAAATGAGGTCGTAAAAGTGTTTCTTCTATTCAGAACACCCTCTGAGGTCATAATAATAAGCCTTATTTTGGTATGCACCTATGCGGTAAGGGGAGGGGTAGAATGCATAGGAAGGGTCATGGAGCTATTCTTTCCTGTTCTCTTCATACCTTTGTTTTTCATACTGCTTCCCGGCATGGCAGGATTTAAAATGACAAATATGCTGCCTGTTTTTCAGGATATCCCTTCCAAGATATTGCTCTCTATCCCTATCATGTCCTTGAGCTTTGCCGGCTATGAAGTACTGCTTTTTTATATCGGCTTTATGGATAAACCCAATAAATCTTATCTAAGCGCTCCAATTGCTATGGCTTTCATAACACTATCCTATGTAGTGATCACCGTACTGTGTTTTTCCGTATATGGTGAAAATCTGATAAAAGAATTACAGTGGCCTCTTCTCGGATATGTTAGATCCATAAATTTGCCCGGGCTTTTTATAGAAAGGCTTGATGGTGTGATGCTAGGCATATGGGTTTTTACCGTGTTTACCACAATGATATCCTTCTATTTTGCCCTTACTTACTCATTGTCAAAAATTTTTGGCGCAAGCGAGCAAAAGCAATTTGTTCTGCCCATGGTGCCTTTAATATATTATATTGCTTTGATTCCGGATAATGTTGCTCAGATAAACAGGTATGCAACATATGTATTCCAGTATTTTGGAAGGATACTTATATTCATAGTCCCTCTGATGCTGCTTATCATAGCCAAGCTCAGGAAGAAGGGAGGCATAAAGGCATGAAAAAGCGGAAGCTGATCTCATTGATACTCCTTTGCACTATAGCCCTCACCGGCTGCTGGGACAAGATTGAAATAGATGAAAGGTCCTTTGTATTGTCTCTGGGAGTTGATAAGGCACCTGAAGAGGCCGGAAGCCCGAACAAATATTTATTGACCTTTGTCAACCCTGACACGGCTAAGGCAGAAGAAGGGAAAGTTCTCGACTTTGTAACCTATGATACTGTTGCTGCCTCCTACAACGCAGGTGTTGCTAATCTTCTGCAGCGGTTTTCGAAGGTTCACAGCTATGATCATACCAAGGTGCTTATATTGGGGGAGGAACTATTGAAGAATGCGGACCTTGTAAAGGATATTCTCGATGCCTTCGGCAGAGGCCATCAGTTCAATTCCAGCATGCTGGTATATATGACAACGGGCAAGGCTGCCGATATATTTAAGATCAGGCCCAAGATGAGAAGCCTTTTGGCCTATTATATCACAGGCATAGCAGATAACGAAAAATTGGTAGCGCGGATAGGAAGCTCCACTTTTCTGGAGTTTACGAAGCAGCTTGCCGATAACAACGGAGATGCGGTCATACCCGACCTGTCCCCTTCCGCAGATGGATTGACCACTCAATATTTGGGCATAATGAAGGATTACAAGCACACAGGCCACTTGAATGAAATAGAGACGGTAGCGTATAAATGGCTCAATGGCAAAGCAAAAGGCGGAGTCATAGAAATAAGTAATAACACCTGCTCATATCCCTTTACCTATTTCACCTTCAAAAGGAGGATAAATCTGGATAAGGTGGAGAAAGGTAAAATTTATCTCACTTACAACTTGGAGACGGAGGGCTCTATGGAAGAGTACACGATTGCAAGCAGTCTTATGGACGAAGAAAAGCTGAAAGAATTTGAAAAGAAATTGGAGAATATCATAGAGATGGATTGTAAAGATCTGATAAAAAAGATGCAGGAGGAATACGCGGTTGATCTGCTGGGAGTCAGAGAGTATCTGTACAAGTATCATACGAAGCTGTATAAAAGCATAGAAAAGGATTTTGAAGAATTCTTCCAGAGAGATGTAGTGATAAATGTCAAGGCTGATGTAAAGATCAGGAGGATAGGAAAATCACAATAATAAGGGATAAACTGTATAGCAAGGCAATCTGGTGGTTATAATGTAATTGTAGGGAACGCATTGCATGCGCTCGGCAGATGGTGTGCCAAAACGCCATTGCCCTAGTTCTCGAAACTCGATACATATACACCTGAAAGGAGGATTCGCATGAAATATAAAATCATAGCCTTTATACTGCTTGCCTTCTTCATATACGGCATGCTCATGAATTTGCATATTAACGAGGACTCCATTCTAGGAGATATCAAGGATAAAATAATAAGGCTTCATGTAGTTGCCAACAGTGATTCTCCTGAAGATCAAGCTTTAAAGCTTCAGATAAGAGACGTAATAATAAAAGAACTGGAACCAAAGCTTAAGAGCCTGAAAAATCAAGATGAAGTAAAAAAGCTCATATGCGATAACATGGAAGAGCTGAGAAAAGCTTCGGAAGAGGAAATGCAAAGACTGGGCAAAAATTTTCCTATAGATATTGAACTGGGTACATTTGAATTCCCTACCAGGGTTTATGGACCGCTGACCTTCCCTGCCGGCTCCTATCAAGCACTAAATGTAAAGATAGGTACGGCTCAAGGCAAAAATTGGTGGTGTGTCATGTTTCCACCCTTATGCTTTGTGGATATAGCCCAGGGAGTGGTCTCCGATAAAGCCATAGAGGATTTTAAGGAAGTGCTGAATGAGGAAGAGCTGGAGCTTTTAAGGTCCGGAGAAAGAGACGGCAAGAAAACTGTAAAAGTAAAGTTCAAGCTGGTTGAGATGGCCAAGGATTTGAATAAGAATATAGCAAAGATAATCAAAGCAACAGACGGAGTTCAGAACTCAGAGCTCAAAACTCAGGGCTCAGGAGATTAGGGTATTTCTTGCTATGAAAGCCCAGCTTCGTTGTCATCCTGAGGGCTTTGCCCGAAGGATCTAATTTAAGATTCTTCAGTCGCTTTGCTCCTTCAGAATGACAGGAAATGCTTCCGTTCATCACTGAACTAACCCGCTCTAAGACCCCCGCCTCTATAGGCGGCGGGTGCCAAGAGCGGCTAAGTCCAGTATGGACTCGACTAACATTCAGTGGGGGTTGAATCCCCCTCTGAATGAAGTCTCGTTCAACGTGGCACTGGTACCGCATGGAAATTCTGAACGCAGTGAAGAATCTTGTGTATTCCTCTTGGGTTCAGTGCAAATCCGTGTTTCCCGTCCCCAAGACCCCAGAGGAATACACTGATGCCATAGGCTAGCAGCTAGAAGCCACTAGCCTATGGCTCATACATTATTTATTGTGAAGCATTTCGTGGCTATCCTCGCTCATGTTTTTATAAAGAGATATAATTGAAGGATTTTCCTCAGAAGTCTTGATCTGAGATACTCTGTCTACTTTATAAAGGCCTTTTGCTCTCTCTTCCTTTGATAGAGCACAGCTTGCCAGAGGCTGGCCGGCGCCGCCAATGCAGCCTCCCGGACATGCCATTACCTCTACAAAATCATATTCCACCTCCCCGTTTTGTATGGATTTGATGAGCCTGTTGGCGTTCTCAAGGCCGTTAACTATGGCTAGCTTGATGATTTTACCATCCAGATCCACCTGGGTTTCCTTTATGCCTTCCATACCTCTTACATCATCGAAGGACAGGCTTTTTAAGTGCAAAGCGGTCTTGTGCTGATACAATCTTCTTAAAACTGCTTCCGATACTCCGCCGGTCACGCCGAATATCACGCCGGCGCCGCTGGCCATACCGAAGGGCATATCAAAGGAATCAGGCTCCAATTCGCTAAATTGCAAACCGGTTTCCTTTATCATCATGATCAATTCCTGAGTAGTGATCACCACATCTACATCCTTTTCGCCGGAATTTGAAAACTCAGGCCTTTTAGCTTCATATTTCTTGGCCGTGCAAGGCATTATCGAAACTATAAAGGTAGACCTTTCATGCCCCGAGCCTCTATAATGCTGCTTGACAACAGAGCCGAACATTTGCTGAGGTGAACGGCAGCTCGAAATATTGTCCAGAAGTTCCGGATATCTGTTCTCGGCATGTTTCACCCATGCGGGGCAGCAGGAAGTAAATAATGGCAGCTTCCCTCCGGATGATAATCTTTCGGCAAATTCCTTGCTCTCTTCCATGACTGTAAGGTCAGCGGCAAAAGCCGTATCATATACTTCATCAAAGCCAAGCCTGTGAAGCGCTGCTACAATTTTGCCAGTTACCGCCTCTCCGGGCTCAAGGCCAAAGGCCTCGCCCAGAGCCACCCTCACTGCAGGAGCTATTTGAGCTACAACCCTTTTCTTTTTATCATATAAGGCTTTCCATATCTCGTCCGTATCATTTTTTATAAGCAAAGCGCCTGTGGGGCAAACCGTAATGCACTGGCCGCAGTTTACGCAATCAACCTCTCCAAGCTCCTTATTGAAGGCAGGAACGATCTTAATATTTGAGCCCCTATTGGCAAAACCAAGAACGCCCACACCTTGTACTTCCTCGCACATTCTCACACAGTCTCCGCACATGATGCATTTATTTGGATCCCTTACCACAGAGGTACTGCTGCTATCAATGGGAAGCTTTCCATTTTTGGTATCAAACCTGACCTGCCTTACTCCAAAACGTCTTGCCAATTCCTGGAGCTTGCACTGATTGTTTTTCTCACATACGGTGCAATCGCGATGATGACTGGACAGCAGCAGCTCCAAAATCATACGCCTGTGCTTCTGAAGTTTGGGTGTGTTGGTGAAGATCTCCATGCCATCCTTAGGAGGGGTTGAACAGGATGTAGATATACCCCCCCACTTGTCTTCCACTATGCACATTCTGCAAGCCCCATAAACGCTGAGATCAGAATGGTAGCAGAAAGTAGGGAGTTCTATGCCGGCTTTTCTTATGACTTCCAGGACATGCTGCTCTCCGTCAAATTGAACCTTTTGACCATCAATTATCATAGTACCCTTCATGACTAAACCTCCTTAATAGCAGAAAATGGACAAATCTTTATGCATGCACCGCATTTTATGCACTTGCTCGCATTTATTCTAAAGGGCTCCTTCAGCTTGCCCTCTATAGCGCTTACGGGACAAGACTTTGCACATTTGCTGCAGCCCTTGCACAATTCTTTTTTTATAGCTATGGTTTTCAAAGCCTTGCATGTTCCTGTAGGACATCTCTTGTCCACCACATGAGCAATATATTCATCTCTGAAATGCTTCAAAGTGCTTACCACAGGGTTGGAAGCTGTTTTGCCCAAGCCGCACAAGGCAGTCTCGCTTATGGTATCTGCCAATTCCTCCAGCAGAGCAAGGTCCTCCAAGGAGCCCTTGCCTTCCACTATGCGTTCCAGTATATCCAGCATGGTCTTTGTTCCTACTCTGCAAGGCACGCATTTGCCGCAGGACTCATTCTGTGTAAAATTCATAAAGAATCTTGCAACCTCTACCATGCAGGTATCTTCATCCATGACCACCAGGCCGCCGGAGCCTATCATAGCTCCTTCCTTTTTCAATGAATCAAAATCCAGGGGCATATCGAGATGCTCTTCAGTGAGGCAAGCTCCCGAAGGGCCGCCTATTTGAACCGCCTTGAATTTTTTACCGCCTTTTATGCCGCCGCCGCTCTCAAAGATCACATCTCTTAAGGTAGCTCCCATGGGTACTTCGATCAACCCTGTATTGTTTACATTTCCCGTAACGGCAAAGGCTTTTGTACCGGGGCTCTTTTGAGTCCCTATGGTCTTAAACCAGCCGCTTCCGTTGTTCAGTATGCTGGGTACATTGGCGAAGGTCTCAACGTTGTTCAGCACTGTAGGCTTGCCCCAAAGTCCGGCTTCTACCGTTCTGGGAGGCTTAACCCTCGGCATACCTCTTTCACCCTCTATGGAAGTCGTAAGAGCGCTTCCTTCACCGCAAACAAATGCTCCGGCTCCCTGGTTTATGTGGATATCAAAGCTGAAACCCGAATTTAATATGTTTTCTCCCAAAAGGCCGTATTTGCGGGCGCTTTCCAGAGCAAGATTCAATCTCTTAACAGCCAGAGGATATTCCGCTCTCACATATACATATCCCTCTGTGCTGCGGGTAGCGACGGCTGCAATAAGCATGCCTTCTATTATTCTATGAGAGTCCCCCTCCATAAGGCTTCTGTCCATGAAAGCTCCCGGGTCTCCCTCATCTCCGTTGCATACCACATATTTGACAGGACTATTCTGAGACAATACTTGAAACCATTTTTTGCCCGTTGGAAATCCGCCGCCGCCTCTCCCCCTCAAGCCCGAATCAGAAATTTCCTGGCATATATCTTCCGGCTCCATATCGAAAACGGCCTTATAGAAAGCCTTATATCCGCCTTTAGCTATATATTCCTTTATAGACTCTGCATCAATATGTCCGCAATGTTCAAGAACCAATCTTGTCTGATTCTTGTAAAAAGGTATGGATTCCTGCTGCGGATATATTTCCCCGTTCTGGGAATACATCAATCTCACGATGGGAATACCGTTTATGATCGTTTCATTTACAATCTCTTCGCAATCCTCCAGCCTGACCTGCAAATACAGAAGATTATCAGGCTCGATCCTTACCAAAGGACCCATCTCGCAAAAACCATGACAGCCGCTTTTAGTCACGCCTATACCGCAGTTATCCTCTGTAAACTCAATTTCAGCCAAAAGCCCTTTGGCCTCTATAAGGCTTTTAATCTTTTCATAGATTTCTATGGAGCCGCTGGATACGCATCCTGTTCCGGCGCATATCAGAACCTTTTTGCTCTGCCTTTGGAGAGCTTCCTCACACAGCTTGAAAAATTCCTTAAAATCTGCTTTATTGCGCAACTTCATGTAAAGCTTCCTCCTTCAGAGTATTTAATATTTCTGTAACCGCATCAGGAGTCATTTTAGCGTATACCTTGTCGTTTATTGTGATCACAGGGGCAAGTCCGCAGGCTCCCAAGCAGGATACTGTTTCTACGGTAAACATAAGGTCGTCTGTGGTGTGTTTTTTATCGCTCAGGTGAAGATTGTCTCTTAATGCATTAAGTATGGGAATTGATTTTCTCACATGACAGGCAGTGCCATCGCAAACTCTGATTATATATCTGCCTTTAGGCTCCAGGGAAAAGTTTTCGTAGAAGGTTGCCACGCTGTACACCTTTGCAGGAGTGATCTCCATTTGAGCTGCTATGTATTTCAATATGTCTTCGGGCAAATATCTGTATTCCTTCTGTACTTCCTGCAAGATAGCTATCAATGCGGATTTTCTTTTGTTGTGCTTTCTTAGGATTTCATTGACATTTTCCAGTTGACGGGTTGTCATAAACATTCCTCCAATCAGCGAATAATAGCAGAGCTATATTATGATACAAATTGTTAAATATTTAACATTATATCCTAACCTTAGGTATAAGTCAATCTGTTTTGAGGTATTCCTACTATTCAGTAAATACAGACAATTCAAAATACAGAAGCATTCAATCCAGGATGCGATAAGGGGGATGTAAATATTAAAAAAACATATTATTTTCCATATTAGTGTTAAAAATATAACAATATTTTGCTGGCAAAATCTATGAAAAAATAAACAACATAAAATAACCTTCTCCTGCAAAAAATAGATTAAAACAGCAGGAGGTGTTTTTATGTTGATGAAGTTTTTGAAGAAATATAAATTTATAGTTATCGGAGCATTTTCAGCAGCCATTATTTCAGGGCTTCTCTATTCCGGATACTTGGTAAACCCATTCAGGTACGGAATGGAAACGATACTGCTCAAATGGGGCTCAACAGGGGATTACGTATATGTAGTTCAGGATAAGCTCAAACGATGGGGCTATTATAACGGCAACATCGATGGAATATACGGCACTGCAACCCGCCAGGCAGTATTGAACTTTCAGAGAAAGAACGGCCTGAGAGCAGACGGTATAGTGGGCGATGAGACAGCAAGAGCCCTGGGCATGAACGTACCTCCGGAATCCAGCTCTTCTTCAGGAGGAGGAAGTTCAAAAGGCAATGAAGTATATACCTTGGCCCAATGCATACATGGCGAAGCCAGAGGTGAGCCATACATAGGCCAGGTTGCTGTAGGCGGTGTAATAATGAACAGGATTAGAAGCCCTCTTTTCCCCAACACCATAGCCGGTGTTATATTTCAGCCGGGTGCGTTTAGCGCCGTGGATGACGGCCAGATGTTCCAGCCGCCCGGAGATACTGCCTTGAAGGCTGCTCAGGATGCTATAAACGGCTGGGACCCTTCGGGAGGGGCACTCTATTATTATAACCCCGCAAAGGCCACCAGCAGTTGGATTTGGTCCAGACCTGTCATAAAAGTAATAGGCAAGCACTATTTTGCCCGATAGGAGGTGGAAGGTATGGAAGAAAAGCGTAAGGAAGATAATCATGCAGATGAAAGAGAGAAGGAGTACAGGCGCAATTTAAATATATGGAGAGGTCTGACCTTGGCACTGGCCATCGCTCTTATCGGGGCGGGAGGCTACGGATATAGGATATATACCCAGAGGAATGAGTATAAGACCTTTCTTCAGAATCAATATCAAAGATCCTTCAGAGATATGGTGCAGGAAGTGGAGAATTTGAAAGTGCTGTTGGATAAGTCTGAAGTCACTGCCAGCAATGTACAGAGCAACCAGCTGATGAATCAGATATGGAAATGCGGCTATTCGGCATCCCAAAGCCTCAGCCAGATCCCCATATCTCAAGGAGTTCTGGAGAAAACCCATAAATTTTTAAATCAGGTATCGGATTTCAGCCTGTCCATATCAAGGGAAAATGCTGCCAATAAGCTGATGAACCAGGATCAGCAAAACTTGCTGTCAAAGCTCAACACCCATGCGGCAAGCCTTACAAAAGAGCTTAGAACTATGCAGGCGGATATAAACAAAGGGAAGATACAATTTGGAGAAATAGCTCAAAAAGGTCCCTTTTATCTGAAAAAGACTCCGGGGAATGCTACAGATACACAATTCGGCACCTTAGAGAAACGATTCACCGAATATCCGTCCATGATTTATGACGGACCCTTTTCCGATAACGTGGTAGATGGAAAGCCTAAGGGCCTGGAATCGGAAAAGGATATTGATATGAACGCCGCCCAGGAGAAGGCGAAGAAGTTTGTCGACGGTCAGAAGGCAGGCAAGATTGTTGAGGCAAGCTCCGGCAAGGGCAAAATCAACACCTTCGGCCTTGAGATAATACCAAAGGATGGAGATAGAAGCAAATCTATATCCATTGATATAACTAAAAAAGGCGGCCATGTCCTTTGGATGCTGGACCCCAGGGTGGTAAACGAGAAAAAGCTTACAGATGAGCAGGCTATGGAAAAGGCAAAAACCTTCTTGAAGGCTCAGAACTTTGGGAATCTGGAGGAAACCTACTATTATAAAAATGACAACACCATCACGGTGACCTTTGTGGCCTTAGAAGGAAACGGGGTATTGGTATATCCGGATCAGATGAAGGTGAAGATCGCCCTGGATAATGGTGATATCGTAGGTTTTGACGCTTATCCCTATCTTATGGCCCATCACCAGAGAAACATCGCAAAACCGGCCATAACAGAGGCTCAAGCCCGGGCAAAGGTGAGCAGCAAAGTTCAGATAAACCGGGTAAGGCTGGCGATAATACCAATGCCGGGAGACAGAGAGCAGCTCTGCTATGAATTCAAGGGAATATATAACGGAGCCGATTACTTCATATATATAAATGCGGACAACGGCAACGAAGAAAACATATTGCGCATCATCAAAGAGGCCAACGGTATATTGACGCAATAGGGTAGATAGGATTCAGGGCTCAGAACTCAGAGCTCAGGAGGACAGAGAACACGGATTAATACGGAAATCCTATGGATTTTCACGGAGGGGATTTTGAACGAGATCATTCAGCGATAAATATAAAAAACGTAAAGCGTGTATTATACACGTCATCCTGAACGGAAGTGAAGGATCTGAACCTATAGGAATACTTAAGCCTATAACAAAAGCATTTCCTGTCATTGTTATGAAAAACCCGCTTTCTTGTCATCCTGAGGGCTGCGCCCGAAGGATCTAATTTGAGATTCTTCGAGCTGTGCTCTCAGAATGACCAGATATGTTTTCGTTTATCGTGGTGCGGATAACGCGTAGTAATTCTGAAGGAGCAAAGCCTTCAGGATGACAGCTAAGCAAGACTTTTATAACAATGGCGCAGTTAAGGCAAGAGAAACCCTTCCGCCCTCTATGACTCCGGCGGCATGAAAAATTTACATGTGTAAATAAATTAATACAGGAGAAAATATAAATACAGCCTAAAAAAACAGGAGGTGCGGCCATGAGCAGAAAAGGCCTTATGTCTGAGCAACTTAAATATGAAATTGCCAGAGAACTAGGAGTAGACCATATCGTGAGCTCGCAGGGCTGGGGAGGAGTCTCTTCAAGAGACTGCGGCAATATCGTAGCTAAGGCTATAGAAATTGCCAACGGAAAAGTTGGCGGCAGGTAACAGTCAAAGCAAAATAGGCGGTGGGAAATTCTCACCGTCTATTATTGTTTTTATGGCAAAATTTTTCCTACAATATGACAGAATCATATGCTATAATGTTTACAAATCATGCAAAGAGAATGTGAACAAGCTTTAGATGATGATATGTTGAAAGCTATTACCTGTTTAGTACAAGGAGCAGTTTGGCAAGGCTAGGCTGCTTTTTTCATAAAAGAGCCAATAGAGAGTGGTTCTCAGCGGCTCAAAGAAAGGATGATACGATGGCGCAAAAGCTTATCAGGCTTAAAGGAAATACATATTATATAGACAGTGCTGTAAACATAGGGATAATAAGTGACGGCAGCGGCAGGGCGGTTATAGTGGACACAGGTCTGGATGATGATATGGGGCGAAGGATATTAAAGCTGATGGGAGAGGAAGGCCTCGTACCTTCGGCTATAATCAACACTCACTCTCACGCAGACCACTGCGGAGGCAATAGCTTCATATCAAAAAGAACCCCGGTGCCCATTTATGCATCCGCTTTTGAAAAGGCGTTGATTGAAAATCCTCTATTGGAGCCTTTCTATCTTTTCTCGGCTGCTCCGCCAAAAGATATGAAGAATAAGTTCCTTATGGCAAAGGATAGCATCGTAAATCATATTATAGTAGAAGGAGAAATACAGATTCGGGGCATAAACCTTAAAATAGTGCCCCTAAACGGCCACTCTCCCGGTATGATAGGCATTGCGACAGATGATGATGTCCTATTTGTCGCAGATGCCCTGTTTTCCTTAAACATATTGGAGAAATACGGATTGGCATATTTTACAGATATAAAAAATACAATAAACACCCTTGAATATTTAAAAAGCTTAAAGTATGATTATTTTGTCCCCAGCCATGGAGAAATACTGGAGGACCCCATGCCCACCATTGAAGCCAATATAGCGAGGATTGACGAAATCGCATCCCAAATAGCTGATTTCTGCTGCGAGTACAGATCAAGGGAAGAAATCACGGCATATATGGCAGCTTGCTATAATATAAAGCTGAATATGGGGCAATATTATCTGACCTCATCAACGGTATCTGCATTCCTATCATATATGACAGATGAAGGGATTTTGAAAGCGGAAATTCTGGGAAACAATCTGAGGTGGATAAGGATTTAGTAGAAACGAAAGGATTTGATATACATGGCAAAAGCACTGGCGCTTATGTCCGGCGGTCTCGACAGCGTATTGGCGGCGAAGATAATCGCGGATCAAGGCATTGAAGTAACAGGTCTTTGCTTCAAATCGGCTTTTTTCGGCAGCAAAAACGCGGAGAGAATGGCAGCACAAATAGACATACCCCTTATGGTCGTTGATTTTACCGACGAGCACCTGGAGATGACCAAGCAGCCGAAGCATGGCTATGGCAAGAACATGAACCCCTGCATAGACTGCCACGCTATGATGCTTAACTATGCAGGCAAAATTATGGAGGAGCAGGGCTATGATTTCCTTATAACAGGTGAAGTTCTAAACCAAAGACCCATGTCACAAAATTATAAGGCTCTTCAAACCGTAAAGGAAGAGTCGGGCTATGAGAACAAGATATTGAGGCCTCTGAGTGCCCTGAACCTTCAGCCTACAGAGATGGAACTAAGCGGTATGGTGGATAGGAACAGGCTCTTAGGCTTTAACGGAAAGACGAGAAAGCCTCAGATGGCTCTGGCAGAAAAGCTGGGCATAGTGGAATATCCAAGCCCTGCAGGAGGCTGCAGCCTTACCGAGCCTAATTTTGCAGGCAGGCTGAAGGATTTATACGAACATGACAAAGAAAATACTGACAGAAGCGATATAGATCTGCTGAGGGTCGGCAGGCATTTCCGCCTTACAGATAAGGCAAAAGCCATCAGCACCAGAAATGAAGAGGAATATAAAGCACTGTGGGAGCGTATCACAGATGATATGCTGATCTTCGATACCGCAGATTACAGCGGATCTACCGTTGCACTTAAAGCATCCGGGGGACATGAGCCTACAGCGGATGAAATTCAATCTGCCGCTGCAATAGCGGCCCGTTACAGCAAAGCAAGAGAAGAGGAAGAGGTACTGGTAAAGTACAAAAAGCCTAAAGACGAGAAATATGAGCACATCAGGGTAAAACCGGCAGAGGACCGGGAGCTGGCAAATCTTATGCTGTAATGTGGAGGTAAATCATGGATAGACGACCTATTGGCGTATTTGACTCAGGGATAGGCGGACTGACGGTTGTAAAAGAAATAATGGAAGTTCTGCCCGATGAAGATATCATATATTTTGGAGATACTGCACGAGTTCCCTATGGCAGCAAATCCAAAGAAACGGTTATAAAGTTTTCCTTCCAGTGCATCAGGTTTTTGCTGGAAAAGGGAGTAAAGGCAATAGTGATAGCCTGCAACACGGCAAGCTCTGCCGCTTTGGATGTGGCTCAGCAGAGCTTTGATATACCCATAGTAGGGGTGGTGGAACCCGGAGCGGTAACTGCCTGCAGAGTGACAAGGACCAACAAAATAGGAATAATAGGAACGGAGGGCACTGTTTCCAGCGGGGCCTATGAGAAGGCGATATACCGGATAGACAACAGCGTAAACATGGTGCTCAAAGCCTGCCCGCTGTTCGTGCCTATAGCGGAAGAGGGCTGGCAGGATACGGACATCGCAAGGCTGACTGCCTTAAGATACTTGTCGGATCTGAGAGACAGCGGAATAGATGCACTTGTGATGGCCTGCACCCATTATCCCCTTATGGAAAAGACCATAGAGGAAGTCATGGGAACGGATATCAGACTGGTAAACCCGGCATACGAAACCGCTAAGGTGCTTGAGACTATGATAAATTCCAACGGCCTGAAAAATGAAAGGCCGCGCCAGGCTGAATACAAATACTATGTGAGCGACAACCCGGTAAAGTTCAAGAAGGTAGGAGAAAATTTCCTGCATAAGCCCGTGGGCTGGGTAGAGAAAATAGATATAGAAAAGTATTAACAGGGCTCAGGATTCAGAGCTCAGAACTCAGGAGAGACGGGGAACACGGATTGGTACGGAATTTTGCACTGAAGGCACGGTGGATTACTTTTCCCTAAACTGTGTCATTGTTATAAAAATCTTGCTTAATTGTCATCCTGAAGGCTTTGCCTGAAGGATCTTATTTAAGATTCTTCAGTCGCTTTGCTCCTTCAGAATGACAGGAAATGCTTTCCGTTATAGGTTAAAGTAGTACTATAGGGCTTCAGATCCTTCACTTCCGTTTACAACGATTATAAAGATTTAGATTTTCATCAGTGAAATTTTGTGCTCTTCCGTGTCTTTCAGTGGTTCCCGTTTTCCCAAGACCCATAAGGAATACCCTGGCCCTCGTAACTCTTTTATTTGACTCAAAAGAGCAATATGATATAATGAAAACAGCAGGTAATATATACCTGCTAATTATAAACCCTATGTGCCGAATAATTGGCAAATAAAAATTTGAATAAATGTGGAGGTGGCTAATGATGATAGACTCTCTCTTTAAGGAGAATATTGAGGAGATATTGGACCACATTGATGATGGCATACACATTGTAGACAGCTCGGGAAAGATAATCTATTACAATAAATTTGCCGCAGATCTGGACGCCATAAACCCTGAGGAGGCTATCGGCCGCCACATACTTGAAATATATCCCTCTCTCACCGCAGAAACCAGCACTATCATGAAAGTAATAAAAAACGGCAGCCCCATACTGAATCATCAGCAATCCTTCAGAAATTACAGAGGTCAGGTGATAACCACCATCAACACCACCATACCCATAAAATCCGGCAGAAAAATAATTGGCGCTGTAGAAATATCCAAGGACATAACCGAAGTGAAGAAACTGTCGGAGCGGGTTGTAGACCTCCAGGCAGAGCTTTTGAAAGAAGCCAACCACACAAGAAAAAAGGACGGCAGCGGGGCAGTATATAATTTCGCAGACATAATCGGAATAACAGATGTCATGCTGAAGCTGAAAAAGGATGCCCTGTCCGTATCCAATTCCCCTTCGCCGGTAATGGTCTATGGAGAAACGGGCACGGGCAAGGAGCTTCTGGTTCACGCCATACATAACGCAAGTCCAAGGCGTAATAAACCCTTCATAGCCCAAAATTGCGCTGCCATACCGGATACCCTGCTGGAAAGCATACTATTTGGCACGGTAAAGGGAAGCTTTACGGGAGCCGAAAACAGGCCCGGCTTGTTTGAATTGGCCAGCGGAGGCACCCTTTTCCTTGATGAAATAAACTCCATGTCCACCAACCTCCAGGCAAAGCTTTTGAGAGTGCTGCAGGATAATAATGTGCGGAGAGTGGGAGACACCAAGGTGACACATGTGGATGTGAGGATTATGACTGCCATCGGTACAGACCCAAGAGAAGCCCTGGCAAACAGGTATATAAGAGATGATCTTTTTTACAGACTGAGCGTTATTTCTCTCAGAATGCCTCCTCTCAGGGAGCGGTATGATGACATTACGGTCCTTTCCAAATTTTTTATAGAAAAATACAATAAGATATTGGGCAAGAACATCAAGGGCTTAACTGCAAGCGCTATGGAATTTTTCATGTCCTATCCCTGGCACGGCAATGTCAGAGAGCTTGAGCATGCCATAGAAGGAGCGATGAATATGGCAGAGGGGGATGAGATCACTCCCAAGTCCCTGCCTCATTATCTCCAGGATATTTATATCAAGAATAGATCCAGGATAAAGAGAGCCGAGATAAAGCCTTTGACAGAAACGATAAACAAAGTGGAGAGCATCATGATCCATAAGGCCATGCAAAGAACCGGAGGAAATATTACGAGAGCTGCAGAAATGCTTGAAGTGCCTCGCCAAACTCTTCAATATAAAATAAGCAAATATGGAATCAAAATATAAAGCCTAAATTTCGGCATTATAAATGGAGCAAATCAGCTTAGCATAGCTATTTGCCCCTTTTTTAATCTGGCATAGTTTTTGCAACGTAGTATAAAAGAACATTACAAGGAATACTTAAGCTAATTTTACTGCAATAATCCGTTGTCCTTACTGATATAAGAGTGCATTGTGAAGGGGCTTAGAGTTTGTTAGCGCAGTATAGGAAAAGTTGCGTCAACTGTTTGAGCCAAAGCGAGTTTTGACGCAACCCTATGCAAGCTTACAAAGTCTTAGTCTCGGAGCTTAGGCAATCGTTATCAGTAAGCACAACAGAGATTTGTAAATCAAAAAATTATCAATAATAGGAGGAATATTATGTTAAAAGGATGCAAATACGGTACACACAGGGTTATTGAACCGAAGGGAGTATTGCCCCAGCCTGCAAAGAAAATCGATAACAACATGGATGTTCTCTATGATAATGAAATTCTGATAAATGTACAGACACTAAATATAGATTCAGCTAGCTTCACACAGATAGAGGAACAGGCTGGCGGCAATGAAGAAAAAATCGCTGAGATCATGAAGGGAATAGTAGCAGAGAGAGGCAAGCATCAGAACCCTGTAACAGGCTCCGGCGGAATGCTTATAGGTACGGTAGAAAAGATAGGTGAAGCCTTGGAAGGAAAGACAGATCTAAAGATTGGGGACAAGATCGCCACTTTGGTTTCTTTGTCGCTCACACCGCTCAGAATAGACAAGATAAAAGAGATAAGAAAAGATATCGATCAGGTTGATATAGAAGGAAAAGCCATATTATTCGAAAGCGGCATCTATTCCAAGATTCCTACAGATATGCCTGAAAAACTGGTGCTTTCTGCGCTTGACGTAGCAGGAGCTCCGGCACAGGTAGCAAGACTTGTTAAACCGGGAGATACGGTGCTCATCATAGGTGCCGGCGGCAAATCAGGCATGCTCTGCTGCTACGAAGCAAAGAAGAGAGCAGGGGTTACAGGTAAAGTAATAGGACTGTGCCACAGCCAGAAGAGCACCGAAAGACTTCAGAAGCTGGGTTTCTGCGATATAGTATTTTCAGCTAATGCCCAGTCACCGACAGAAGTGATGAATAAGGTTGCAGAATATACAAACGGACAAATGGCGGACATAACCATCAATAACGTAAACGTTCCGGATACGGAAATGACCAGCATACTCAGCACAAAGAATACAGGCCTGGTATATTTCTTCAGCATGGCTACCAGCTTTACAAAGGCAGCTTTGGGAGCAGAAGGCGTAGGCAGCGATGTGACGATGATAATAGGCAACGGCTATACAAAAGGACATGCAGACATAACACTGCAGCTGCTCAGAGAATCCGAAGCCCTAAGGAACATTTTCACCGAACTGTACGCCTAATTAATAGAACTCAGGATCAAGAGCTCAGAACTCAGGAGCTAGGGTCACGAGTTCAGGGCTAAAGAAACGGGAAACACGGGAAGGCACTGAAGAACACGAAATTTCACTGAAGGAGTCTGAAGCTCTATAATCATTGTATAAGTATCATATAATATTGTCATTGCTATAAAAGTCCGGCTTCACTGTCATCCTGAAGGCTTTGCCTGAAGGATCTTACTTAAGATTCTTCACTCGCTTTGCTTCTTCAGAATGACAGGAAATGAAAGTCTTCAGAATGACGAAGTTAAGGAAAAAGAAACCCTTACGTGCAAATACGTGTTCCCCGTCCTCTAGGCTCCAAAAGGACTACCCCAAAAATAAAAGGAGGTTTGTTTCATGAGGCATTATAATGAAATAGAATTGTGGAAGGATGTCACTCCGGAACAATGGAACGACTGGAAATGGCAGGTTTCAAACAGGATCACAAAAGTTGAAGACTTAAAAAAAGTAATAAACATCACCCCTGAAGAAGAGGAAGGCATACATGAATGCCTGAAGACCTTGAGAATGGCCATTACACCCTATTATGCTTCTCTGATGGATCCGAATGATCCCAATTGTCCTATCAGGAAGCAGGCTGTTCCGACAAATTTTGAGCTTCATAAAGCAGAAGCAGACCTGCTGGACCCACTCCATGAAGACGAAGACTCACCGACTCCCGGGCTTACCCACAGATATCCGGACAGAGTGCTCCTCCTTATAACAGACCAGTGCTCCATGTATTGCAGGCACTGCACAAGGAGAAGATTTGCAGGGCAGCATGATAATGCACAGCCTATGGAAAGAATAGATAAAGCCATAGAATACATCAGAAATACTCCTGTGGTAAGAGACGTATTGCTCTCCGGCGGGGACTGCCTATTGATAAAGGATGATGTTCTGGAATACATCATAAGAAAGCTTAGGGAGATACCTCATGTAGAGATAGTAAGGCTCGGCTCCAGGACTCCTGTGGTCATGCCCCAGAGAGTAACGCCCGAATTGGTAAATATGCTGAAAAAATATCATCCGATTTGGCTTAATACGCATTTTAACCATCCCAAGGAAATCACTCCCGAAAGCGCAAAAGCATGTGCCATGCTGGCTGATGCAGGGATACCCCTCGGCAATCAATCCGTTCTGCTAAGAGGAGTAAACGATTGCGTTCATATTATGAGAGACCTGGTTCATGAATTGGTAAAGATCAGAGTAAGACCATATTATATATATCAGTGCGATTTATCCTTTGGCATAGAGCATTTCAGAACTACTGTTTCAAAGGGTATAGAGATAATAGAGGGCTTGAGAGGCCATACCTCCGGCTTCTGCGTACCCACCTTCGTTGTTGATGCACCCGGCGGCGGCGGAAAGACTCCGGTAATGCCTCAGTATGTCGTATCTCAGAGCAAGCAGAAGGTGATCCTGAGAAACTTTGAAGGCGTAATAACCACCTATACAGAGCCGGAATATATTGAAGGACCATGCAATTGTGAGGTCTGCAAGAAGGAAAGAGAAGATAAGCTCAGCGGCGTAGCCGGACTTCTCCAGGGCAATGCTATGAACCTGGAACCTACCGAAATGCTGAGAAAAGAAAGAGCAAAACTTAGACAGAAATAAGAGGAAACGGGGAACGGAGAACACAGATTTTCACGGAGGGATGAGGCAAAGGCTTCTGCTATTGTCATCCTGAACAAAGTGAAGGATCTGAGACCATATAGGAATACTTAAGCCTATTTAGCTTGGTCATGCTCGGAATGACTCAGTTAAGGGAAAAAGAAACCTTTTCGTGTTTTTCTGTGAAAAATTCCGTGTCTTTCCGTGGTTTTCAAAAAAAGACCCGAAAGGAATGCTGAAATGAAACTTATCGATCTTATCTATCCATCCAACAGAATAGTTTCCATAGTAGGCACCAGCAAGAATGCGGGCAAAACCGTCACCTTAAATGAGATCATCGCCCAGGCCGGAGACAGGGGCATATCGCTTGCCCTTATCTCCACCGGCAGGGACGGCGAAAGGCGCGATGTGCTCACAGAGACGGAGAAGCCGCCTGTTTTTGTGAGGAAGGGGACCATAGTCACCACTGTGGAAAATGCCATAAAGCCTGAGTATGCAGGCATAGAGATATTCTCCGTAACCGACTACAACACACCGATGGGAAGGGTTGTAATAGGCAAGGCCGTGGAGGACGGATATGTAGAAATATCCGGGCCTTACTCCTCCCGCACCATAAAGAGCATGTGCGAGGATATGATGGCTTTCGGCGCAAAGCTTGTCCTGATAGACGGATCCCTGGACAGGAGGGCATCTGCGGCGCCCTTTGTTTCTGACGGCACCATATTGGCTACGGGAGCAGCCTTAGCCAGATCTCAGGATTTGGTAATAGATAAGACAATGCATATAATAAATACCTACTCCATACCCAGCGTGGAAAGAGGGGAGATCAGGGATCTGGCCCGGGAAATAATGGAAGAGGGCAAGACCGGCCTGATAAACGAGGACTTATCAATAACTTATGTGGACACCCTCACTTCTTTGAGGAGCGGAAGTCTCATCGCCGGATACCTGACAGACAGCACCAGGTATGTGGTGCTTTCCGGTTCGGCTACCACTGATACCATAAAGGATATTATGCAAAATGCCAGGGGCGAGATACAAATTTTGGTGAAGGATGGGACCCGGGTTTTCATCCCCCAAAGAGACCTTCATATGCTGCAAAAGATGGGCCTGCAGCTGAAGGTTGTGGATGCCATAAATATCATCGCGGTCACTGTAAATCCGTACTCCCCCGAAGGCTACTATTTTGAAGCATTGACCTTCCTGGAAAACATGAGAAGGGCAGTGCCGGACATCCCGGTATTTGATGTGATGCAGGGAGGAAGCGGCTATGATTATTAATAAAAGATCTTACAAAGCTTTGGATATAGAAAGAGTGCTTGGCGATCTGCACCCAATAACCCCTTTTGGCATGAAATTTAAAAGCCTTATGAAGCCTTATGAGAGGGAAGATGCAAAAGCTCTTTTTGAAGAATTGGATCGGATAGAAAAAATAAAAGAGCTTGTAGATACTCAAAGGGCTGTCTTCGTGGAGATCAGGACCTACATGCGGGGCATTAAGGATATAAGAAAATCTGTTGAGAGATGTATAGAAGGCGGAGTTTTGAACTCCGTAGAATTTTTCGAGATAAAAAATCTCATATCCATCATGCGATCCATATCTCAAAGCCAATCATTCCTTCATTGGGAAATACCCGAAAAGTTTAGAGTAGATGTGCTGGAAGAGGTTGAAAGGCTTTTGGATCCTGAGAGCTGCGGATTGAAAACCTTTTACATATATGACTGCTATTCTCCTGAATTAAGAGATTTGCGGGCTTCCAGGGCCAAGGCCGAGTATGTTCTGGAAGAAATAAGGCAGGCAAAAACCCGCGAAATAGAGAAGGAAACCGGTTTAAAGCTGAGATCTACCGGTGACATAACCATAAGCCGCAATCAGATAGATCTGATCAAAAAGCTGCTGGATTATCCTAAGCTTCAAGTCTTTTCAGAAACATATATAAACGTGACCTTCAGAGTGAGGCCTGACGAAGGTATGATGGCCTTGCTCAAGGATATCGAAAGTCTGAAAGATAAAGAAGCCATCGAGGAAATGAAGGTTTTGGAGGATCTATCCCAGAAGGTCGCATCCCGGGGCGGGATCATTCTAAGGAACATTGATGCCATAGGGCATTTTGACCTGCTTATCGCAAAAGCTTATCTTGCCATAGCTATGAACGGAGTGAAGCCGGTCATATCGGAAAAGACATGCTGCATGATAAAAATGGGCAGGCATCCGGTAGTAGAAGCAGGTTTGAAGAAAAAAGGCAAGGTATTTACACCCATAAGCGTTAACCTTGGACAGGGCGCTGCAGTCATCACCGGGGCAAATATGGGTGGCAAAACAGTGTCTTTGAAGATGGTGGGGCTTCTTATGGCAATGCTGCAGTATGGATTATTCGTACCTGCAGAATATATGGAAGCAAGCCTCTGCGACTTTATTTTCATATCTGCAGGAGATGAACAATCCCTTGACTCCGGGCTGTCAACCTTCGGAGCTGAAATGCAGGGCATCAAGGAAATGCTCGATATGTCTGATCGACATGGCTTGATACTCATTGATGAGCTGGCCAGGGGTACAAATCCAAGGGAGGGCTATGCCATATCTTACGGAATCATAAGCTATTTAATGGAAAAACCTTGTATAACCCTAATCACCACTCACTTTGACGGCCTGATCAGAGAAGGCGTCAAGCACCTGCAGGTCAAGGGCCTTAGAAATGTAGATTATGACAAACTGGGTGATCCGGATATCATCTCTCAATACATGGATTATTCCTTGGTTGAAATAATAGGTAATACAGGAGTGCCTAAGGATGCCATAAATATTTCACGGCTTATCGGTGTGCCCGAAGCAATCCTAAAAGAAGCAGAAAGTATATTAGAGTCGCCGGTCACCAGTCACTAGTCGCTGGGATTAGGGCGGCGAGCTCCGGGTCAAAGGTTACAGAGAACACTGAAAGACACCGGAGGGAGATCTGTTTCATGTCATTGTTATGAAAGACCGGCTTTCTTGTCATCCTGAGGGCTGCGCCCGAAGGATCTAATTTGAGATTCTTCGAGCTGTGCTCTCAGAATGACCAGATATGTTTTCGTTTATCATGGTGCGGATAACGCGTAGTCATTCTGAATGGAACGCAGTGAAATGAAGAATCTCATAGAAAGGTGATTGCATGTACTACGTATATATACTGACAAATTATTCAAATAAGGTACTTTATACAGGAGTAACCAATAATCTTGAGAGGCGTGTATATGAACATAAAAACAAGCTCGTCAAGGGTTTTACAGAAAAATATAATGTTCATAAGTTAGTATATTTTGATAGTACTACTGATGTAAAAGTTGCAATTGCAAGGGAAAAGCAGATTAAGGGTTGGACACGCCTAAAAAAGATTGAGTTAATAGAGAGTATGAATCCGGAATGGAAGGATTTATCAGAGGACTTTTGGAGCTAGATTCTTCGCTGCCGCTCAGAATGACGCTTGCGCTTCTGCTATCCAAAGTATTGTCCTATTGCATGTCATCCTGAGTGAGGCACGAACGAAGGATCTCAGACCCGAAAGGAATACCCAATAATCACGTAGGATAGATTCTTCGCTACCGCTCAGAATTAGCATGTGGTACCCACACTACGATAAACGAAAACATTTCCTGTCATTCTGAAGGAGCAAAGCGACTGAAGAATCTTAAATTAGATCCTTCAGGCAAAGCCTTCAGGATGACAATGGAGAATAACTTTAGCAATTAGTTTCCGTGACAATCCGTGTTCCCCGTATTCCTAGCCCCAACGGCATACCCTAACCCCTGAGTTCTGAGCTCTGAAACCTGAGTTCAGACCCTAAATACTCATAAAAGGAGGTAAAACATGAGCAAGTTGAACTTGAATCAAAGCTTGATAGACAAGGCGAGAAGCTCTGCAAGGAATATCGCAGAGGAAGTTCAAAGATTTGTAGATGAACACACCACTGTGGCAGTGGAGAGAACCATTCTGAGGCTTTACGGCGTAGATGGCACAGATGAAATCGGAACTCCTTTGCCCAATATAATAATAGACAATTTGAAAAAGGCCGGCGGACTATCTGCCGGAATTGCATATTTCATGGCCAATGCAGTGCTCAATACTCATCTCAACCCTCAGGAAATAGGCGAAAAAATCGCAGCAGGAGAGCTGGATATAACCAAGCTGCCTTTAAAGCCTGAGGCAGAAATCAAAGCCAAAGCTGAAGAAATGGCAAGGAGCTCTGTAGAAAGAGTGAAGAAGAACAGGGCGAGAAGGGACGAATATTTATCCACCCTTGGAGAAGGTCCAAGGCCATACCTCTATGTAATAGTTGCCACAGGCAACATATACGAAGACATAATCCAGGCCCAGGCTGCAGCCAGGCAGGGTGCAGACATAATCGCCGTTATAAGAACTACAGGTCAGAGCCTCTTGGACTATGTGCCTTACGGTGCCACTACTGAGGGCTTTGGAGGCACCTATGCGACCCAGGAAAATTTTAGGATAATGAGAAAGGCTCTGGACGAAGTAGGGGAAGAAGTGGGCAGATATATCAGGCTTTGCAATTATTGCTCCGGCCTCTGCATGCCCGAGATCGCGGCGATGGGAGCTCTTGAGAGGCTGGACGTAATGCTGAACGATGCCCTATACGGCATACTTTTCAGGGATATAAACATGCAAAGGACCTTTGTTGACCAATTTTTCTCCAGAACGATAAATGGTTTTGCGGGAGTCATAATCAATACAGGTGAGGACAACTACCTCACAACTGCAGATGCGGTGGAGGAGGCCCATACCGTATTGGCTTCACAGTTTATGAACGAGCAGCTGGCTTTGAAGGCAGGCTTGCCCGAGGAACAAATGGGCCTGGGCCATGCCTTTGAAATGGATCCCAATATAGAAAACGGCTTCCTCATGGAATTGGCCCAGGCTCAGATGGCCCGGGAGATTTTCCCGAAGGCTCCGCTGAAGTACATGCCTCCGACCAAGTTCATGACAGGCAATATATTTAAGGGCCATCTTCAAGATGCTCTTTTCAACATGATATCCATCTGGACTCACCAGGGCTTACAGCTCTTAGGCATGATGACGGAGGCCATACACACTCCCTTTATGTCTGACAGGGCTCTGTCCATAGAAAATGCCAGGTATATCTTCAACAATATGAGAAATATAGGCGATGAGGTTGAATTCAAAGAAGGCGGAATGATTCAGACCAGAGCTGCAGAGACATTGCAAAAAGCGGCCGATATGCTGGCTCAGATAGAAGAAGAAGGCCTGTTTGCAACCATTGAGCAAGGCAAGTTCGGTGGAGTGAAGAGAAGCAGGACCGGCGGAAAGGGCTTGGACGGCGTAGTGATGAAAGACGAAAAATATATAAATCCCTTTATACCCTTGATGCTCAACATTGAACTAACCCGCTCTAAGTCCCCCGCCTCAGAAGAAAGCGGGTGCCAAAGTGCGGGTAAGTCCAGTATGGACTCGACTAACATTCAGCGGGAGTCGAAACTCCCCCTTAATGAAGTCTCGTTCAATAAATAGCCGAGAGGAGGCAGAGAAATGAGTTCAGGATTATATTCAACCGGCAAAAGAGATTATGATACCACCTTTGACCCCACCAGGGTAAGGCCCTATGGGGATACGATGAATGACGGAAAGGTGCAGCTCAGCTTTACACTGCCCATCAAGGCGGATGAAGCAGGCAAGGAAGCTGCGAAGCTCTATGCCATGAAGATGGGCATAGAGGAGCCCAATGTGGTCCTCACCCAGGACCTGGGAGTAGGCTATGCATTCTTCGTGGTATACGGAAGCTGCAGCCACACGATAGATGTTACCAATATCAAGGTTACAAAGGTTGAGTCCACCACTATGTCCATGGAAGAGACAGACCAATACGTCAAGGACAACATAGGAAGAAAGGTTGTAGTGATCGGCGCCTCAACAGGCACTGATGCTCACACCGTAGGAATAGATGCCATAATGAACATGAAGGGCTATGCGGGACATTACGGCCTTGAAAGGTATGAGATGGTGGAGGCTCACAACCTGGGCAGCCAGGTGACCAATGAGGAATTTATCCAGAAAGCGGTAGAGCTCAATGCGGATGCTCTCCTGGTTTCTCAGACCGTAACCCAGAAAAATGTCCACATACAAAATCTCACTAACCTTATCGAATTGCTTGAAGCCGAGGGGCTGAGGGACAGATTCATAGTCTGCTGCGGAGGACCCAGGATATCCCATGAGCTGGCGAAGGAACTGGGCTATGATGCGGGCTTCGGCTCAGGCACCTACGCAGATGATGTGGCATCCTTTATAGTAGAAGAAATAGTGAACCGCAAATAAACGAGACTTGATTCAGTGATAAACGGAAGCAGTTACTGTCATTCTGAAGGGGCAAAGCGCCTGAAGAATCTTAAATAAGATCCTTCAGGCAAAGCCTTCAGGATGACAACTAAGCCGGACTTAGCCGCCGGCGACAGGGGAAAATACCTGAACCTCATCGCCTTCCTTCAAAGCCGTACCATAAAGCTTCAGCTTGACGATATCTGTGCCGTTTACATATATGATGCAGTTTTTTAAATCTGCCGGTGCTATTTCAGCGAACATCATGGGCAATTTCTTTAGAAGCTCAGATACGCTGTCCGCTTCAATTTCAAGGGAGCTTTCCTTGATTTTCATTCTGATCATACCAAAAAATCTTACTTTAACCACCCGGACTTACCTCCTGCATCTTGATCCTTTTCAAGGTCTTTGCATGGGGAACTCCTTTGCTGTTCCAGCCTCTGGCCTTATAGTAATCATCTATCAGGCTCTCCAGAGGCACTCTGCTCTTCAGATTTTCACTATCCTTAAGCTCATGGGTAAGCCTTTTGGGTAAGCCGTCATCCTTTTTGGTCAATCCCCTTTTCAAATTAAACATCCTCTCCAGGTTGTAGCCCCGCTCACCTATGGCCTTCAGCCTGCCGAAATTCATCTTCATTCCCGTTACGGCTTCCAAAGCCCTTGTATGAGGGATCATAGGAAGATGTATAGGCAATGCATTTTCCTTCGATTTATTTATCATATTCAGGATACCTCCCAAATGAGGTATGGATTTGTTTACCAGCCGTGTGAGGATACTATAAGGCTTCCTAACCAAAGTCCCGGGTATCATGGCATATAGGGAAAAAAGACAGTTTCCCCCTGCGGATACGGCTTCCATCAGATTTTGTGATAAAACCGTTAAGACCGCCTTTGACTTTGTAGTATAAGGATCTATATTCAAGCCCAACCCTTCGAAAAGGGCTAAATACCCCGCATTCAAATGACAGCCTCCCCTGTTGGCCACAGCATAGCCCAAGCCCTGGCCTACAGCACTTCTCGGCTCGTAGGCGGCCAATTCGAGGCCTTTGGAGTTGATGGCGAAGTCCTCTCCGCCGAATTTTTGCGCCAGGGCTTTGGTGCCCTCGGCAAGCAGATCACCTATGCCCCTTCTATAGGCTATATCTTCAAATAATTTGGACAGGTTCTCTGTTTTTCCAAATTCCAGTCCATTGTCCCATAGCCCTTTCTCATTCAATTCCATAGCAAAAGCAACGGTGCTTCCCGTGCTGATAGTATCCATGCCCAGCTTGTCAAGGAGCAGGTTCCATTTCAAGATCAGCTCGAGATCATTGTTTTCGATATTCGGTCCCAAAAGTCCGATGGTTTCAAGCTCGGGCCCCTTTACCCTTTTACCGTCAACCTCCACAAGCCTTCCGCATTGGATGGGGCATGTCATGCATCCCTTGTTCTTTACGAGATGCTTTTCCGCCAGGTATTCGCCGGAAACCAGCTCAAAGTCCTCGTATTTTCCATATTTGTAGTTTCTGGTCGCCAATATGTTATGGGCATTCATGCTGGAGACAAGGCCTGCGGTGCCCAGCTTGGGAAGCTGCTCTCCCGTCAGTGGATTAGATTTCAGAAGCTTTATCCATTCGCTGAAAACTTTCTTTGCTTTCTCCGGCTGCTTTACTTCCGGTCTTTTGCTGCCCTTGGCCACTATGGCTTTGAGATTCATAAAGCCCATGACCGCACCGACTCCGGCCCTTCCTGCAGTGCGTTCGTCGCTGAATATCCCCGCATATTTTACCAGGTTTTCTCCGGCAGGGCCTATGACTATTTTACCTCCGTCCTTTCCCAGGGCTTCCTGTGTCTCATCGGTGGTCTTGCCCCATAGGACATCAGCCTCATGAAAGGAAACCTGACCTTCGCTGAGCTCGATCCAAATAGGATGAGCAGCTTTTCCCGTTATGATCAGCGCATCATAGCCGGCCTTTTTTAGCGCCAGCCCGAAGCTGCCGCCGCAGTTTGAAGAAGCGATGAAGTCTGTAAGAGGAGAAAGAGTGGAGATGTTGAATCTGCTGGACATTGGGGCTCCCGATCCTGTGAGGGGGCCTGTCGTGATCGCCAAATAATTATCCGGAGACAAAGGCTCCACTCCGATATCCAGATTATCATAGAGAATTTTAGCCGCCATGATCTTCCCGCCCAAATACATTTCTCTATCCCTGTCGGTCCATGGATAGTCTTCAATCTTCCTTTCGGTCAGGTTTATCTTCAGCACTCTTCCCATGTACCCCCCATAGCTGCAGTTCATCTTTACCACCCCTTTTTATTTAGATAATCTTTTCTTATTGAAAAGCTTTGATATAAAGCTAAAATTGAAGATCATACATATATAACATACAAATATATATTTTGGAAATTCTATTTATTGCCAAATATATAATTCTCCAAACAAGGGTAAAAACCTTTATTTTTGTCCCCTTGATTTATGATATAATTAACTCATTAGATTAATGGAGACGATATATATGAATGACAAGAAAGGAATCTACTCTATTTTAGCTCATGGAAGAAGCTTCAAGCTCAAGCTCATGGCAGAAGGCGTCCTTGTAGGCGTCTTTTCCGGCTTTTTAGTTGTTTTTTACAGGATCGCATTAGAAAAAGCCGAGGAGCTTAGGCATGGCATTTCAGATCTGATTTCTGCAAACCCGAAGTTTATTCCGATATGGTTTGCTGTTTTAATAGCATCCGGCGTGATAGTGGGATATATGGTGAAAAAGGAGCCTCTTATAAGCGGCAGCGGCATTCCCCAGGTAGAAGGCGTGCTGCAAAGAAGGCTTGAAATGAATTGGCTGTCGGTAATGATAAGAAAAATTGCCGGCAGCGTTATAGCTATAGGCTCCGGATTATCGCTGGGAAGAGAAGGCCCGTCCATACAGTTGGGGGCTGCGGCGGGCCAAGGCGTGAGCCGGATATTTAAAAGGCTTAAGGTGGAAGAAAAATACTTGATCACAAGCGGAGCCAGCGCAGGTCTGGCTGCAGCCTTCAATGCCCCTTTGGCGGGAGTGATGTTTTCTCTGGAGGAGCTTCACAGGCATTTCTCGCCGCTGATACTGCTGTCCGCCATGTCGGCTTCCCTAACCGCCGATTTTATTTCAAAGCATTTTTATGGACTGAAGCCGGTTTTCAACTTCCAGAGGATTTCACCCCTGCCCCTTGAAAGCTATGGCTATATAATCATTTTAGGAGTCATAGCCGGTTTATGCGGCGCTCTATATAATAAGGTCCTGTTAAAAACCCAGAGCCTGTATGCCGGGCAGAAATGGCTTCCGGTGCAGTACAGACCTGTGATACCGTTTATTGCGGCAGGCTTTCTTCTCCTCATTCTCCCGCAGGTTCTTGGAGGAGGGCATCCCATTATCGATTCTCTGATCCGGGGAAGCTATACTATGAAAATGATGCTGGTGGTTTTGACCGTAAAGTTTGCTTTTTCGATGCTGAGCTTTGGCTCAGGGGCACCGGGAGGCATCTTTTTCCCGCTCCTGGTTTTGGGAGCTTTGACAGGAGCCATTTATGGTAGCGCTTTGACAAGCCTTTTAGGCTTTGAACCCGAATATATCAGCAATTTCATAATCCTGGCAATGGCAGGGTATTTCACGGCCATAGTCAGAGCACCCATAACAGGAAGCATCTTGATCACGGAGATGACAGGCTCCTTATCGCACCTGCTTTCTTTGAGCCTTGTAAGCATTGTAGCCTATGCGACTGCGGATTTGCTCAAATCGGAGCCTATTTATGAATCCTTGCTGGAAAGGCTGCTGAAAAACCAGGGAAAGCATGAACCGGAAGCTGAAAGCAAGGATAAGGTCATGCTGGAGATACCGGTTTTTTTAGATTCCTCCATGGATTGCAAAAGGGTGAAAGAACTGGAGCTGCCTAAGGGCTGTCTTATAGTCAGCATAAGGAGAGGAAATAAGGAGATAATTCCTAAAGGCGGCACTGTGCTCTGTTCAGGAGATGATTTGATAGTATTGGCAAATGAAGATGAAGCGGCTCCAATAAAGCAGAAATTATTGGAGATGAGCAGCAAGCCCCAGGTATGAGAAAGACACCGGTTGCCGGTGTCTTCTTTCATATCACTTTACCAGATGGCATGCTAAATGATGGCCGCCGCCGGCATCCCTGAATTCCGGTACAATGTTCTTGCATATATCCATGCAAAAGCTGCAGCGGGTATGAAATACGCATCCCGAAGGAGGGTTTACGGGGCTCGGCACATCTCCCTGGAGTATGACCCTATCCTTCAAGCGCCTCGGATTGGCTATGGGAACAGCAGACAGGAGCGCTATGGTATAGGGGTGCAAGGGATGGCTGAAAAGCTCCTCCGAATCGGCCAATTCAACGATTTTGCCCAGATACATGACACCTATCCTGTCCGATATATGCTTTACAACGCTTAGATCATGGGATATGAACATATATGTGAGGCCCAGCTTTTCCTGGAGCTCTTCAAAAAGGTTTATCACCTGGGCCTGTATCGATACATCCAGAGCTGACACCGCCTCATCAGCTACGATGAATTTAGGCTTTAGAGCTATCGCCCGGGCTATTCCTATCCTCTGCCTCTGGCCTCCGCTGAATTCATGAGGATATCTCCTCACGTGGTAGGGGCTCAGCCCCACCATATTGAGAAGCTCCTTGACCTTATCCATCTTATCCTTCGAAGACATACTTTCATAGACCTCAAAGGGCTCGCCGATGATATCACCTACGGTCATCCTGGGATTGAGGGAAGAATAAGGGTCCTGGTATATGAACTGCATTTCCCTCCGCTTTTTTCTCAAACTCTCCTTATCCAGGGCGGTGATCTCCTGATCCTCAAAATATATTTTCCCGGCAGTAGGCTCATGAAGCCTCAGTATAGCTCTTCCGGCAGTGGATTTGCCGCAGCCTGATTCTCCCGCTATGCCCAGGGTTTCCCCTCTTTTTATGGAAAAGCTTATATCATTGACTGCCTTAAGATTATTGACGGTTTTGCCGAAGAAACCTCCCTTGATGGGGAAGTACTTCTTAAGGCCTTTTACTTCTAACAAATTATCCATAATTCAAATCTCCTTACTCTGTTTCCTGACTATATAGAAAGCATCTCACGGTTCTCTCATCGCCGAGGACGGATATCTTGGGCTGATTGGTCCTGCATATATCCATAGCCTTGCTGCATCTCGGCTCAAATCTGCAGCCCTTGGGCATGTTGAGAGGATTGGGCACTATGCCGGGTATCGATTCCAATTTATTCTGTCTGACCTCCACGGAGGGGATAGACTTAAGCAGTCCCACAGTATAGGGATGCTTGGGATCTTCGAATATGGAGTAGACATCCCCTTCTTCCACGATCTTTCCGGCATACATCACTATCACTCTCTGGCAGGTCTCAGCTACCACTCCCAGATTGTGGGTTATAAGCATTATGGAAGCATTGGTTTCATTTTTCAGCTTGTTCATGAGCTCAAGTATTTGGGCCTGTATCGTCACGTCTAAGGCAGTGGTAGGCTCATCTGCGATCAACAGCTTGGGGCTGCAGGCCATGGCCATGGCTATCATAGCTCTTTGCCTCATGCCGCCGCTTAAGGAGTGGGGAAAATCATCCGCTACCTTTTCCGGCCTTGGTATGCCCACCAGCTTCAGCATCTCTACGGCTTTTGCTTTTGCCTGGGCCTTATTCATCTCCTGATGCAGAAGCAGCACTTCGCTTATCTGGTCTCCTATCCTGAAGACCGGATTCAGAGAGGTCATAGGCTCCTGAAAGATCATGGATATGTCATTGCCTCTGATCTTTCTCATTTCGCTTTCCGGCAAGGCTAACAAGTCTTTTCCTCCATAGTTTATTTGACTGCCTTCCAGGATCTTGCCGGGGGGATTGGGCACCAGCCTCAATATGGAGGTAGAGGTGACGCTTTTTCCGCATCCTGACTCACCCACTACTCCAAGGGTCTCACCGGGTTTTATATAAAAATCTACGCCGTCGACGGCAGGTATGACTCCGTCTTCGGTATAGAAATAGGTTCTCAGATTTTTAACCTCCAACAGTTTTTCCATTTCTCCACCCCCATTGCTACTGCTTCAGCTTCGGGTCCAAAGCATCTCTGAGCCCGTCGCCTAAGAAGTTAAAGGATAATACGGTGATGAATATGAGCATTCCGGGATAAAAAGCCTTCCATGGGGTATTGACCATGGTGTTGAGCTCCTGGGCATTCATGAGCATGTTGCCCCAACTGGCTGTAGGGGGTTGGACACCCAGACCGAAAAAGCTCAGTGCGGATTCCGCCAGGATCGCTCCTGCGATTCCCATGGTGGCGGAAACGATTATAGGGTTGATTGCATTTGGCAAGACATGCCTGAATATTATTCGCTTGTCTCTCGCTCCTATGCATTTTGCCGCCTCCACAAAGTCTCTCTGCATAAGGCTGAGAAACTCGGCTCTCACCAGGCGGGCTATACCTGTCCAGCCTGTAAGGCCTAACACCACCATAACGTTGAAGATGTTGGGAGTGAAAAGAGCCATTACTGTTACCAGCAATATGAATGTAGGTATGGCCATTATGGCATCTACTATTCTCATCATTATATTATCGATTATGCCGCCGTAATAGCCTGCTATGCATCCCCATATGGTTCCTATGATCACTGAAATGCCCACGGATACAAAGCCTACGGACAGGGATATCCTTCCGGCATAAAGGCATCTGGAGAACACATCCCTGCCAAGCTCATCCCTGCCGAAAAGATTGGGCCTGAACTTTACCAGCTCGCCTTCCATGGTATAATCCTCATAGGACCTGAAGGAGGGTGCTCTATCCACCTGCAGTATATCGTCGGCGGTGCCTTCCGGATCATAGGGAGCTATGAGAGGAGCAAATATTGCAGAAGAATACAGTATGATCAACACAATAATGCTCAGCACAGCCATCTTATTCTTTTTAAGCCTTCTCCAGATGATCTTCAGCTTCTTGCTGAGGGTATCGCTGTATTCTGCATTCTCTGCAGCCAATATGTCGTTTATCTCATTTTTGTTGTTTATTTTTAGCTCAGCCATTACAACCCCTCCTTCCTTTAGTCATATTTTATTCTCGGGTCTGCTATGGCATAGAGCACATCTGCGATGAGGCTGCCCAATACCACGAGGACAGCGGTAAAGACCAGCTCTCCCATGATTATCGGGTAGTCCCTGGTGAAGTTGGCCTCAACGACTATCCTCCCTATGCCGGGCCAGGCGAAGATGGATTCTGTTATGGCAGCCCCGCCGATAAGCCCCGGGATCATAAAGCCGAAAAGGGTGATCAGGGGCAGCAGGGCATTTCTAAGGGCATGCTTGAATATGACGACCTTCTCCGCCAGTCCCTTGCTTCGGGCTGTTTTTATATAATCCTGCCTTATGACCTCCAGCATGGCGCTTCTCATATACCTCATATCCGTAGCCATATTGCCGAATCCTAATACTATCGTAGGAAGTATGAGATGCCTCAATCTATCCGCCAGCACGAACTCTTCATAATTTGTTCTCATGCCTCCTATGGGCAGCCAGCCCAATTTAGCACCGAAGACCAATAGAAGCATAAGAGCGAACCAGAAGGACGGGATGGACACCCCCACAAAGGATATGGTGGAGAAGGTATAATCCCAGCCTGTATTGCGCTTGAGGGCTGAAATGATGCCTGCCGGTATGGCGATGACTATTGAAAGAAGAGTTGCCGCAATAGACAATACTATGGTATTGGGAAGAGCCTCCATCAATATTTCCGTTACGGGCCTGTTCTTAAAGAAGGAAATGCCCAGATCTCCCTTCAACATATTTTTCAGCCACAATATATACCTTATATGAAGGGGCTTATCCAGGCCCAGGTTATGCCTGATGGTTTCTATATCTACCTTTGTCATCTTTTCCGGGTTTATGAACATGGCGGCCGGATCTCCCGGAGCCAAGTTGATTATGAGAAAGCTGATTATGGTTATGAGAAGCAACAGCGGTATTGATTGAATGATCCTTTTCAGAATATATTTGACCATTTTGATTCCTCCTAAATAGAGGTATGCGATTTCTCGCATACCCCCACTGCTTATAGGTGATTTGATATTAGTAGTTGGCGTTTACATGCCATTCGGCAGGCTCAAAGTAATTGCCGTATATGAGATTTACATCCCGGAGCCTCTTATCCATAGCATAGGTATTGCTTGGATAGAGCAAAGTCAATACCGGAAGCTCCTCCTGGACGATTTCTTGCATCCTGAACATGGCATCCTTTGCCTCCTGCTTGCTGTTTGCTTCATTTACTATATTGATCAGCTTTTCAACCTCGGCATTATAATAGCTTCCGCTGTTGAAGACTCCATCCTTCCCAAAGGAAGATCCGGGAAGAGGTATGAAGCTTTGGCCCAAAGCTATATATGCAGCATCATAGTTTTTAGCATCGATGTACTTTGTATTCATTGTATTCCATTCAAGGGATCTTACCTCTACAGAAATACCCAATTGCCTCAGGCTGCTTTGAATGAAAACACAAGTCTTTTCTCTGCCTACATTGCCCTTCAAAGCCAGCAAGGTGAATTTGAATTTTACTCCGTCCTTTTCCCTTATGCCGTCCTTGCCTACCTTCCAGCCTGCTTCATCCAGAAGCTGCTTTGCTTTGGAGAGGCTATAATCGTATGTTTTGACATTCGGGTTATGGAACCAGTGCAGTGATGGATAGTAGGAAGCCGCGGGGACGTAATATCCTTTATATACCCCCTTTGATAAAGCATCTTTATTGATAGCATGAGCTATGGCCTGGCGCACCCTCTTATCGGAGAAGAATGGCCTTCTCTGGTTGAAGGAAATGTACATTATAGATGCATCAGGGAAGTCTTTGACTGTCAGATTAGAAAACTTCTTTGTGGCCGGTATGTCCGCAGCTGAGCAAAAGGTGAAGTTTGCTTCCCCTTTTTGCACCTTCAGCAGTGCTGTAGCCTGTGAAGGAACTATTTGATAAATATACCTGTCTGAAGGGGTCTTCGGCTTGAACTGTGCCGGATAATCCTTATAGGGCTCAAATACGATCCTTTCACCATGGGTATATTCTACAAACTTGAAGGGCCCGTTGCCTATAGGCTTCTGGAAGTAATCATGCTTTTGAATATCCCTTACAGGGACATTGCCAAGTATATGCTTAGGGAGCCAGTAATTATCATTTAAGGCGTATTCAAACCATATATTCTTGCTTGAAAGATGAAAAACTACCGTATATTTGTCCTTTACTTCTACGCTCTTGAGCTTGGAATCGAGGACATCAGGCCTTCTCATAGCATTTGCATCAGGATTCAAAATGGTGTCATAGGTGAATTTCACATCCTCGGCGGTGACCTCGACGCCGTCATGCCACTTCCAGCCCTTTCGAAGCTTGACGGTGTAAGAGAGGAGATCCTTGGATACGGAATAGGATTCTGCAACCAGAGGATAGAGATTCAATTTCTCATCATTGCCAAGCAGCGGAGCATAAAGAAAGCCGCCGAGATCCGATGTGGATTGGTCGGTGCCCCATCCGGGAACCAGGCTCATTGGGTCGGCAAATTGACTGTCGACGATCACATTTCCCTTTACCGTGTCCGCCCATATGGGGGCAAGGCTTGAGAATACCAGTGTAAATGCCATGAGCATTGATATCAATAATCTATACTTTTTCATGCTTAACCCTCCTATCAAAATTCATTTATTTCACGATGCTGGTAACCCTATAGGCGTCATAGGGATCAATGGTAAGCTTTATTGCATCCTTGACCTTTAAATCATTTACTGAAAGAGCTCCTCCGTTTATCGATACCGACGGAGATAATTCTACGGTATCCTTAAAGGGTGCTCTATCGGATATGTTCACAGATATGCTTATTTTATTGCCGTTTATGCTGTCGATCACACATTCCAGATCCTGATAGAAGGAGTTTATATAGATGATCCTTCCTTCCGGATTCAATATATAGTAAGCATAAGTGCTTCTGTTCATCGCCTTCGGCACGGATGTTTCAACGCCGTTCAGCTCTACATGTACATTTTCATCCAGGATAAAATTGTACAGTTCTTTTACGGAGATTTTATACATTTTCTTCTTGTAATTGATCTTGAGGATTTTTTCGATGTCTTCGGTTTTTTCGCTTATTTCTTTTTCAAAATTCAGCAAAAGCTCATTTTCGCTTTCCGTATCATAACTTATCTTTACTTCGTCATTGTCTGCCGACTTATCAAATTGGACTGCTTCATCATATATAACCTTTAATTCTTTGCCGTTTAGAACCACCTTCAATGAATCCTTGACCAAATCGATGCTGCCCAGGTCTATTGTTTTTGAGTCTCTTACGGTATATATGCTCTCATCTTCTACCCCTGTTTCCGTCTTTGAGGCAGTGGAGATTGCAGGGCTGTAGTATAAATCCGTATTGGTGTCCGTGATCATTTCACGGGGATATATAACTGCCATAGTCATATACCCCTGGTGCTGGTCGCCTATCTCGCTGAAATTCAGCTCCGCTGCTTTTTGCCCGGATGCTTTGAATTGAACCTTGACGCCCTTATAAGCTGCATTTGAAAGAATGGAGGGCATACCATTCAGCAAAATTTTGGTGTTTGAGTCTATTGAATAGGTGAGAATCTTACCATCTGCAGCGATGGTTATGGAATTACCGGAGAAATCCTTGACAACCCCCTCAACTGTTTCCTCTGCGGCAGCTACAGGAATCATAGTGCATAATATTAAAGCCGCAATGATAAGGAATGATAATGTTTTTTTCAATTGCTTAACCCCCTTAAAATTATATTCCAGTAATATGATTATTTGTCCAATGGGAAAATTATGTTTAATAATATAATTATTAGTCCACAAAAATGAAATGTCATTAATATGGAATACCGAAATTTTGCTGTTTTTCTATAGAAATGTTAATGATTGCTTTTATTGACAGCATACTTTTCCAATGCTAACATGAAATCACAGAAAAATGTGTGAGGTTATCGGCATGAACATGGATGAGATGTATGAAAAGGGCTGCAGACTTCTGGAAAGGAACAAAAACCATGAGGCAGCGGAATGCTTCAAAGAAATACTGAAGGAGCGGGAAGACCATTGCCCTGCCATAAATAAGCTGGGCGTCGCTTGCATAAGAGAAAACAGAAGGGATGAAGCCATAGCTTGCTTTGAGAGGGCTTTAGCCATAGACAAAGACTATGCGCCGTCCATCGTGAACATGGGAAGCATATCAAAGGAAGCCGGTGATATGGAAGCTGCGGTGAAATATTATGAAAGGGCAATGGCTGCGGACCCGGACTATTATCTGGCTTATTATAATATGGCCGTGGTGATGAAGGAGAAGGGACAATACTCCGAATATATGAAATATATCAAGATGTACAGGAAAGCCTATAAAAAACATATAAAGGGATGAGCCATCGGAGATGGTTCTCGATGGCTCATCATGCGTCTATGACGCCATTTCTGCTGCCTTGGCGAGGCTTTCGCAGACTCCTTCACTTCCAAGCTTGTCGATAAACTTTGCCTTCTCCAATACGGAGTACGGCTGAGCCTGGAGATCGGAAATTATCAGGCGGATATCATGCTTTTTGCAGTTCAGGTATAGGCTCATCAAAGCCCTGTAGCCCGATACATCCATGGCAGGAACATGGCTCATGCTGAGGATAAGGGCTTTGCAGGGTTTCTTAGATTCATCGATTATTTCCATAAACTTATCGACTGCACCGAAAAAGAAGGGGCCTGTCATCTCATATACTAAAACATCATCAGACAATTGGTGTACATCTCCATCTATGCTGTTTACTTTAGTCGTATCGGCCATCCTCTTCATGAAAAGCAGGCTTGCTATGAACATGCCTATTTCAATGGCAATTACCAGATCCAATACCACAGTCAGTATAAACGTGACCAAAAGCACAAATGCATCGCTTTTGGGCGCTCCAGTTATCATATCCCTGAAAGCCCGCCATTCGCTCATATTGTACGCCACCACCATCAAAATCGCCGACAGGCTGCACAGCGGTATAAGCTTTGCAAGGGGCATAAACATGAGCATGATCAAAAGAAGGACCAAGCTATGCACCATTCCTGCAACAGGCGTGCGGCCGCCGTTTTTGATATTGGCAGCGGTGCGGGCTATGGCTCCCGTAGCAGGTATGCCGCCGAAGATTCCGGAGGCAATATTGGCGATGCCCTGTGCGATGAGTTCGGTGTTGGACCTGTGCTTGCCTCCTATCATCCCGTCGGCTACCACTGCCGACAGCAGGGACTCTATGCCTCCCAGAAGGGCTATGGTTACGGCAGGCCGTATCAGCATCTTTACAGTAGAAAGATTTATGGCCGGGAGTGAAGGCATCGGCAAGGATGAAGACAGTTCTCCATACTTGCTGCCTATGGTCTCTATATCAAGCTTTAAGAAATATGCCGCTGCTGTAGCCACTATCAAAGCTATAAGGGAACCCGGGATTTTCTTATTGAATTTGGGCCAAAGAGCAATTATCATGATGCATACTATTCCCAGGATGACGCTGTTCCAATTTAATGATCCCGCATTTTTGAAATATGCCATCCACTTTCCTATAAAATCTGCAGGCAGGTTTTCTGCGGATATGCCTAAAAAGTCTTTGATCTGAGCGGTAAAAATCACTAAAGCTATTCCGCCGGTGAAGCCCGTCGTAATAGGATAAGGTATGAATCTGATCAAATTTCCCAGCTGAAGCACGCCCATCAATATGAGCAGTATGCCCGCCATGATGGTGGAAATTATAAGACCGTCCATGCCGTATTCTGTGACTATTCCATATACGATTATCATAAAGGCGCCTGTAGGTCCCCCGATCTGAACCCTGCTTCCGCCCAAAAATGAAATAAGAAAGCCGGCAATTATGGCTGTATAGAGCCCTCTTTCCGGGGAAACGCCGGAGGCTATGGCCAGCGCTATAGAAAGAGGAAGGGCGATTATGGCTACGATAATTCCGGCTGTCAGGTCTTTGATGAACTGATCTGTATTGTAGCTTTTGATCACCGTAAAGAATTTTGGTCTGAAAACCTGCATTTATAAATGCTCCTTTCAATTTACATATGTAATACATATTAACTTGTTGTGATAGCTGATAAAAGAGTATTTTGTGAAGAGGCTTAGAGTTTGTTAGCGAAGTATAGGAAAAGCTGCGTCAACTGTTTGAGCCTATATGCTGTTAAATCTAAAGCTCTAATAACTTACTTGAATTTTAACAGTAATGACAACGCTGCATGCGAGTTTTGACGCAGCCCTATACAAGTTTACAAAGTCTTAGCCTCGAAGCTTTATACTTGTTATCAGCTATCACAACAGATTATATTATATTTTTTTAATAGTTACACAAATATTTTAACATATGTTGATGGCTCACACAATAAGAGCCCGATGAGTATGTTATTAAACAGTAACTAATAAGGTGTATAATATTTGGATATCGTTATAAAGGTTTCACAGCGACTCCCGAAGAAATATTAAGACCATAACGTTTATCGCATGAGGATATTTTGGAGGGATAATTTTGAATCAAGCATTAGAAGGCATCAAGGTCCTGGATCTGACAAGAGTGCTTTCAGGACCCTATGCTACAATGATAATGGCCGATATGGGAGCCGATGTGATAAAGCTGGAGCAGCCTGTTACAGGAGACGATTCCAGGCAGTTCGGACCCTATGTGGAAGGTGAAAGCGCCTATTTCATGAGCCTTAACAGGAATAAGAGGAGCATGACCATGAATTTGAAAAAGCCTGAAGCAAAGGAGCTTTTTCTTGAAATGATCAAAAACGTGGATGTAGTGGCAGAAAATTTCAGACCGGGCACTATGGAAAAGCTGGGCCTGGGATATGATGTATTGAAAGAGGTCAATCCCAAAATAATATATGCTGCCTGCTCCGGCTTTGGGCACAGCGGGCCCTACAGCAAAAGGGCAGCTTACGACGCAGTGGTTCAGGCCATGGGCGGAATAATGAGCATAACCGGTCAAAAGGACGGGCAGCCCACCAGGGTGGGAACTTCCATGGGAGATATTGTAGCAGGGCTATTTACTGCCATCGGAATATTGGCGGCTCTGAACTACAGGGAAAAGACCGGCATAGGCCAAAAGGTTGATGTGGCAATGCTTGACTGCCAGGTGGCCATCCTTGAGAATGCAATATCAAGATATGTGGTCACAGGCAAGGCTCCAAAGCCGGAAGGCAACAGGCATCCGTCTATTGTACCCTTTGAGCCCTTTGATGCCAGAGACGGGCAGATCATGGTGGCAGCAGGAAATGATGCGCTGTGGGAAAAGTTCTGCAATGCCATAGATGGAAGGGAGCTTCTTGAAATCGATGAATATAAGACCAATCCTTCGAGAAATGACCATTATACAGAGCTCAGGCCTCTTATAGCGGTAAAGATGCTGAACAAAACCGTGAAGGAGTGGCAGGATATATTGGATGAAGCAGGCGTTCCCAACGGTCCCATAAATACTGTGGACAAGGTGCTGGAAGACCCTCAGGTCCTCGCCAGAAACATGATAGTGGAGGTAGAGCACAAGGTGGCCGGTCCTCTGAAAATCCCGGGAGTGCCCATCAAGATGAGTGAAACCCAGGGAGAAATAAAGAAAGCTGCTCCTGTATTGGGAGAAGACACTGCTCAGCTGCTTTCAGAGCTTCTCGGAATAAGCCGGGATGAATTTGAAGCATTAAAAGAAAAAGGAATATTCTAAAACAGAGCAAAGCTGGTTCTGCCCTGAGGTGATGTCAATCTTGCCTATATGCCTCCTAATATTGACCCTCAGGGCTTTTCTATATTCAGGCATCACTCTCAAACCCCTTATCACTGAAATAGCAATGAAAGCCTTCAGGATGACAATAGAGCTGGACTTTCAAGCAATGAAGTCTCGTTCTTATTAGATAGCTTATCCAATAAGAATATGATATAATAGTATACTACACGGATAGAGGGGGTTGAGGGATGATCATAGGTTTAGATCATATTGGAATAGCCTTGGACAACATCGAGGAGTTGGGAAGCTTTTTAGAGAATGTGCTGGGCATTCCCCTGACGGGAATAGAAGAAGTGCCCGAAAGAAAACTCAAAGTAGCCTTTTATCCCATAGGGGAAACAGATCTGGAGCTTTTGGAAGAGACAGGCGAAGGCAGTACCATTGCTTATTTCCTCAAGAGCAGGGGAAACGGCTTGCAGCATTTGGCTTTCCAGGTGGAGGACATCGATAAGGCAGTCGAATACATGAAGAGCAAAGGAATAGAGTTTATCGAGGATGAACCGAAAAAAGGCGCCAGGTCCAGGAGGATAATTTTTATGAAGCCTGAATGTACCGGCAATATTCTCATGGAACTATCCCAATGTGAATAGTAATCCTATGCAAGCTTACAAACTCTTAGTCCCGGAGCTCTCGCAATCGTTATCAGTTAGCACAACGAATTATTGCAGTAGAATTATGTAAATATGAGAAAAAGAACCCAAACTGTATGGAGCAGCCTCGGTTCTTTTTTTACATTCACCCAAAAAACATCTCAGCCTCAAAATTCGCTTCTATAAAACCATAACAACATTAGGACTAAATGTTCATAATCACATACCAAAGGGAAAATCCCATGAAAATTGAATTCTTTTATTCAGAACATCAGTTAAGAGATTAACACTTGACTAATCCGCCCTAAGCCCTTCGCCTCGAAAGGATGTGAATGTCAAAGGGCGGTTAAGTCCAGTATGGACTCGACTAACATTCAGTGGGGCCCCATCCCCACTGAATGAAGTCTCGTTCAACAAGCTTTGATGATTCGTTTGACATATAACTAAGGAGGTAAATCGATGTTAATTAAAACTGTAATCAGACCTGGCGAGTACTATGATTCAGTTAAGCTTATGATCGCGACCAAGCAGCTTTCGGAATTTGAAGGCGTAACAGAAGCAGCGATTCTGATGGGCTCCGACCTTAACAAAGAGGTTCTCAAAAGAACAGGCCTTTTGACACCGGAATCAGAAGCTGCGGTTCCCGAAGATCTGGTCATAGCCATCAGTGCTGAAACACAAGAAGCCATAGAACAGGCATTGGCTGAAGTAGACGGATTGCTTAACCAGCATGGCGGCGGAGATGATGGCGAGGAATACAAGCCAAAATCCTTTGATTCTGCGCTGAAGGCAGTTCCCGGCCTGAATTTCTGCATAATATCCGTTCCCGGAAAATATGCCAGGAGAGAAGCGATGAAAGCTCTCCAAAATGATATGCACGTTCTTCTCTTCAGCGACAACGTGACCAAAGAAGAAGAGCTTGAGCTCAAGACCTATGCCAGAGAAAACGGACTGCTTCTCATGGGACCTGACTGCGGCACGGCAATGATCAACAATGTCCCCTTGGGCTTTGCCAACAAGGTCAGGAAAGGCAGCATAGGGATGGTCGGGGCTGCAGGGACAGGAATGCAGGAAGTCATGGTATTGATCCACAAATTAGGCGAAGGCATATCCCAGGCCATTGGTACCGGCGGAAGGGATTTGTCCCTAGAAATCGGGGGCATCACGATGCTCCAGGGAATCGAAGCCCTAAACAATGACCCTGAGACCAAAGTGATAGTAGTCATATCCAAACCGCCGGCAGAAGAAATATCCGATAAGATGCTGGCTTATATAAAGGAAAATGTAGAGAAGCCTGTTGTGATAAACTTCATAGGCGGAGATAAGAACAAGGTGGAGGCAATAGGCAAAGCGGCAGCCTCTACATTGGAAGAAGCGGCTGTGAAAGCTGTCAAGCTTGCCGAGGCCTCCTGCTGCTCGAAATACAGCATGGAAAATAATGATGAACTGGAAGCTATAGCAGAAGAACAAGCCAAATCGATAAAGCCCGGGCAAAAATATCTGAGAGGCCTATACAGCGGCGGTACGCTATGCTACGAAAGCATGCTCGTTCTCAGAGACTATATAGGAGACGTGTACTCCAATACGCCGCTGAACAAGAAGATGAAGCTTGCAGATGCCAATATAATGCAGGAAAACTGCTGTGTGGACTACGGTGATGACCAGTTCACGGTAGGCAGAGCTCATCCGATGATCGATACTACCCTCAGGGAAGAAGAATTCATGAACGAGGTGGAAAAAGAGGATGTAGCGGTCATACTTCTTGACATAGTCATAGGCTATGGCACCCATGCCGACCCGGCCGGAGTCTTCGCAAAGAGGATCAAGCAGGCTAGGGAAAAAATGGAGAAAAAGGGTATATACATTCCTGTCATTTGCTACATCTGCGGTACCGAAGAAGACCCTCAGAACTGGGCTTTGCAGAAAGCTAAGCTTGAGGATGCAGGGGCCATCGTGGTCAGCAGCAATGCCAAGGCATCGAAATTGGCCGGCATGATCATGAAGGCACTTTGAACGAGACTTCATTCAGTGGGGGATTTGCTCCACACTGAATGTTAGTCGAGTCCATACTGGACTTAGCCGCCCTTAGGCACCCGCCGCCTATATGGGCGGGGGTCTTAGGGCGGGTTAGTTAAGTGATAATCGGGGAGGTTAAAAGATGAAAAGAGTTAATGATATATTCGGCAAGGAGCTTAAGGTTTTAAACATCGGTCTGGAACAATTCTGCCAGGACCTGAAGGATCAAAATGTGATATCCGTACAAATGGACTGGAGGCCGCCGGCAGGCGGAGACAGCGAAGCAGCCGATTTATTGGCCGCATTACTTGGTTAATAACCGTGCTTCACGGTTAAATTATAGGAGGGATAATTCAAATGGATAGAAAACTAGCTAACGAAGAAGCGCTAAAGCGCTTACAAGACTCAGATGTTTATTTAGTTGGAGCCGGAAAAGCAATAGACGTAGTTCCCGGCATGAAAAAGAACCTCATATTGCACGCAGGACCACCGATAACCTGGGACAGGATGTGCGGGCCGATGCAGGGGGCAGTTATAGGTGCCTTGATATATGAAGGAATGGCTGCAGACGAAGCCTCCGCAAGAAAGCTTGCGGCAAGCGGAGAAATCGAATTCGAGCCCAATCACCACCACAACGCAGTTTGCCCCATGGCAGGCGTTATGTCGGCATCCATGCCTGTTTTCATAATGGAAAACAAAAAATACGGCAATTTCTCATACACAAATATGAACGAGGGCTTAGGAAAATGCTTGAGATTCGGTGCTTTCTCCGACGCAGTGGTTGAAAGATTGCACTGGATGGAAGACAACATGTACCCGATAATGAAGGAAGCTGTTGAATTATCCGGCGGCATCGACTGGAAAGCTCTTGTTATCCAGGCTCTTCAAATGGGTGACGATTGCCATAACAGAAACAGAGCAGCTACTGCAATGTTTGCAAAGATGATAGGCCAATACCTCAGCAAGGTGAGTGCAAGCAAGGAAGAAATATCAAAGGTATTTGAATTCATCAACGGCAACGAGCACTTCACGATCAATATAACCATGGCAATGTGCAAAGCCATCACCGATGCAGCGCACAACATCGAAGGCAGCACCATCGTTACGGCTATGTGCAGAAACGGCGTGGACTTCGGTATCAGGATCAGCGGACTCGGCGACGAATGGTTCACAGCACCTGCTAATACGCCAAAGGGATTGTTCTTCCCCGGCTTTACACAAGATGATGCAAACCCGGATATCGGCGACAGCACAATAACGGAGACCACAGGCATAGGCGGATTTGCAATGGCCGGAGCTCCTGCCATAGTTGCTTTCGTAGGCGGCACATACAAGGATGCTGTTAAGTTTACACAAGAAATGTATGAAATCACAGGGGCAGAAAACAAGAACTTCAAGATTCCAACACTTGACTTCAGAGGGACTCCCACAGGCATAGACATGGTAAAAGTGCTTGAAACAGGCCTTGTACCAAGAATAAACACAGGTATGGCCCACAAGGACCCCGGAGTCGGCCAGGTTGGCGCAGGCTTGGTAACAGCTCCTATGGATTGCTTCAAGAAAGCCGCAAGATTCATGGTAGAAAAGGGATTAAACAAATAGCAACAGTTAACCAATATCAGATATTGCTAACACATATTAACAAAAACTGCTTCAACTATTTGTGAAGCACACACAAAGGTAAATATCCGAAAAAGATTGAAATTTATAATTGTCAAAAATAATACAAAAATAATTTAATTGGAGGTTTATATAATGAAACTTTATGATTTATCACAACCTTTAAATGCTGACGTTCAGTTCTGGCCTTATTATCCGCCATTTGAGGCAAAATACTTCAAGAGAAAGCCTGAGCACGGAGTCAACGCTCAGTATATCTCCACATCAAACCACATTGGAACTCACCTGGATGCACAAAGACACTTTATCACTGACGGTATGACAATAGACCAGATTCCTTTGGAATGGTTATATGGGCCTGGCGTTATCGTTGACCTGAGAGATGAAATGTTTGACCTTGCAGCATACACTCCCGAAATGATCGAAAAAAGAGTAGAAGTAAAAGAAGGAGATATCCTCGTTCTTCACACAGGCTGGTACAAATATGCCACATTCGGATCTGAGCCCGACGAAGAAAGATACATCCATCTTCATCCCGGCGCACACCCGGACATGGTAGACTGGCTGATAAAGAAGAAAATAAAGCTCTGGTGCGTAGACGCTGTTTCCACTGACCATCCGATGAACCTTCCCATAGGCAGATTCTTAGGAAAAGGCACATTCGGACAGTGCGACAGAGTAAGAGCATTGGCAGAAAAGAACCTTGGCGGAAAAGAAGTTGTAGACAAATTATTCCCGGAACAAGACTATCAGCTGACTCACAATGCATTGTTCAAAAACGACTGCATACATGCTGAGAACCTCGGCGGACAGATCGGAGCTCCTGAGCTTCAGAACAAGAGACTTACATTGGGATGCTTCCCATGGAACTTCAAAGGCGGCGAAGCTGCATTCTGCAGAATGGTTGCTTTCTTAGAAGACTAATCTGATCACACGAGCCATCGGGAGACTCTGAATCTTGATTTTATTGCAATAACTTTGTTTCAGTCTTGTTGTGTTAGCTGATAACGATTGCTAAAGCTCCGGGACTAAGAGTTTGTAAGCTTGCATAGGGTTGCATCAAAACTCGCATATAGCGTTTGTCATTACTGTTGATACTAAAGTAAGTTATGAGATTTTCTAATTTAACAGCATATAGGCTCAAACAGTTGATGCAACTTTTCCTATACATCGCTAACAAACTCTAAGCCCCTTCACAATGCACTCTTTTATCAGCCAGCACAACTAAGATGAATTGCCCAAAGTGGCAAGAAATTTATAAAACGCTAGTAAAGAATTATTGCAGTGAAATCACTCTTAGGCTCGCAGCATTAATTCCTGCTTAGATATACTAATAACTAAAGATTCAGAGTATCCTGGGCTCAAAAATAATACTTGGGGTGAAGAAATGAAAGAAACAATTATCGCAGGTGTTCAGATAGCCATTGAACCCAATAATGTAAAAAAGAATATCAAGAAAGCAGTAGAGTGGCTCAACAGAGCAGCAGAAGAATACAATCCGGACCTTATAGTTTTCCCGGAAACTGTCACTACAGGATTTGAAACAGGGCTCTCAAGGGAAGGCTTGTGGGATCTGGTGGATACAGTCCCCGCAATAAGTGAGGAGATCAGCAAGGCTGCACAAAAAAATAAAGTCCACGTGGTATTTCCAAGCTACACCAGAGGAGAAAAAAGGGGAGATGTTTATAACTCCAGCATACTCGTAGGCTTCAATGGTGATGTAGTAGGAGTATACAACAAAACTCACATCTATTACGCTGAGAGAGAATGGGCATTGCCGGGCAATACGGCAGATGTGTATGAATTGCCATTTGCAAAGATCGGAATGATAATATGTTTTGACGGAGACTATCCGGAATTAAGCCGCATATTGGCAATGAAGGGCGCAGAAATAATAGTCAGACCTTCAGCATTGGTAAGAAGCTTCGAAATCTGGAAGCTTACAAATCACGCAAGAGCTTATGATAACCATGTATATCTGGCAGGTATAAATCTAACAGGAATGGATGCATGCGGCAATTGCAACTTTGGAAACAGTATGATAGTAAGCCCTATTGCTGAGCAGCTTGCATTAGCAACAGCCGGAGAAACAATAATCACAGCAAAGCTTGATCCGGATCCGCTGAAATACATCAGCTATGGAGTAAGAAATCCTATGATATTCAATCACTTAGAGGACAGAAACCTCAAAGTATATGAAGGAATTTTAGAAGAAGCTAAGAGTCAGTTCCCTATAAGCGGAAGGGATATATGGGAAAAAGGAAGAAAAAAATAGAATAAATAAATGGAGGTAAATTCATGTCAAACGCAGAGCTCAATAAAAATGCTGTTCTAGACCCCCAGGAACAACCGGTTTGGGAAGAAAACCCAAGAATCGTAAAACCCATTTTAGGCATAGACGACAAGCCAAACACATGGTGGGAAAGCCTTCTATACGGATGGCAGCACACTTTGGTAGACATTTCACCTTTCGTATTGCCCTTATTAGTTGCGACTGCAGCAGGCTTAGGACCGGACGAAGGAGCTGTATGGGTAAGCCGCGGACTCTTCGGCATGGGCCTGGCAACACTTTTACAGACCACATTCGGCAACAAGCTTCCAATAATACAAGGGCCATCCGCTACGGTTACAGGAGCTCTCACTTCAGTTGTAGCACTATATGGCATGCCTGCTATGTGGGGCGCAATATTGGTTGGCGGTATAATTGAGATGCTTCTTGGTGCAACAAGGGTACTGGGTGTATTAAGAAAAATGTTCCCCGTTGTTGTATCCGGAGTAGTTGTTATGAGCATAGGCTACTCACTGGGCAGAACAGCTGTCGGCTGGATGATCGGAGATGGTTCGGCATCTAACTTCATATTGGCGGCAGCAACAATATTATTGATATTCATACTCCAATTCACAACTAAGAATATTGCAAACGGTATCATATCCAGAGGCTCCATATTCTTCTCAATCTGGATTATTGGTTTAGGCCTGGCCGGAGTTATGGGCAAGGTTGACTGGGCATTGGTTGCCTCAAAACCTTGGTTTGCGTTTCCCGGATTCTTCCCCTATGGCGGACCCGGCTTTGGCTGGAAATTCATAGGCGGAGCCATAATAGGTGTTTTCGTAGGATATCTCGGATCAATAGTTGAATCCATAGGCGACTATGCTGCAACCTGTGCAGTAAGCGGTGAAACATATAGAGTAAAACATATGAACAAAGGCATAATGGCTGAAGGATTAGGCTGCATCATTGCCAGCATTTTTGGCGGCATACCTGTATCAAGCTATACACAGAATATAGGAATAATATCTACAACTAAAATTGCATCAAGGTATGTTGTTAAAGTTTCAGCCTGCATATTGCTTCTATACGGATTAAGCCCGAAATTCGGTGCATTGTTGGTTGCTATTCCAAGATCCATTATCGGCGCTGTATTCGTAATAGTATGCGGTTCTATAGTGACCTCCGGCATTCAGCTTGTAAGCTCTGCTAAACCGACAACAGCCAACTCCTTCTTGGTCGGCACTACAATGCTCTTTGCAGTAGGCATACCGGTTTATGCAACATACGGCATAAGCGAATGGACAAAGGCACAAACTCCTTTGATACAGCTTTTCTTGACAAACACAGTTGTTATCGCTGTTTTAGTAGGTATAGTGCTCCACCTCCTTTTAAACGTAGCGTTCAAAGGCGAACAGGAAGAAATAGAAGAATAATATTAATAAAGCATATGATGAAGATAGAGGAAAGGAATGGCGCATTTCTTTCCTCTATTGTTATTGAATGCATATAAAAGGAGGATTCATATGGATGATATGGATAGAAGAACAGAAAATAGAAGGATGGTGGAAAAATATTTAGAATCTTTGGGAGCGGATATAACAGGCTTTGCTTCTGCCCAAAGCTATAACCGTATTTTTGGCATAAGGTCGGGCAGCGAGCATCCTGATTACTATATAAAGGGTGCCAAGACTCTTATAGTAGTCGGGGTGAAGATAGCGGACAGCATAATGGATAATTTGACAGGAACCAAAGACCCCCATTCACATAATCTCAAAAATTATCTGCTGCATTATGCATATGATAAGCTTGATGAAATAGCCGCCTCTGCCAGCAAATATATAGAAAGGTCAGGCTATGATGCATATCCCATACAAGCCAGGAGCGAAATAAGAGAAAAGGGCTATCTGTGGAGCTACTTCTCCCACAAGAAGGCGGCCATAGCTGCAGGCCTGGGATATGCGGGCAAGAGCTCCATAATCATAACAAAAAAATTCGGTACCCGGGTCAGATTAGGCACCATCATAACAGATATGGATATGGAGACTGATGAGCCTAAGGATAAGACACCGGGAAAGGTCTGCGGGAGCTGCAGGATATGCATTGATGCATGCCCGGTAAATGCTCTGGGATTTGATGAGGCTGGCAAAAGGACCCTGATAGATCCCGTAAAATGTCAAAATCATATGGACTATTGCCAATGCGCGCTATGCCAAGGCATCTGTCCCATAGGCAGGAAGATTGCCGAAAAACGCCGAAATTTCTTGATTAATAGGGAATAATGCTTTAAAATATAATTACGAGCCTATTTGTGAACTTATAACAAAGCAAGCGAGGTGATAAACATGTACGGAATCAGTCTAAAGGAAATATTGGAAAGCGAGGAGCTGAAAGGTGTAAAAGTCGTAGCAGGCTCGAAAGGATTGGACAGAATCGTTGTCAATGTAAACATCATGGAGGTGCCGGACATTGAGAAATGGGTCAAGGCCGGAGAACTGCTTTTGACAACCGGCTATGCCATAAAAGATGATAAGGATGCATTGGAGAGATTGATACCTCTTTTGAATTCAAAAAGGCTTGCCGGTCTGGGCATAAAGCCGAAAAGGTATTTGACGGGCTATACCGATGAAATGATACGTACCGCCGAGTCCCTTGGTTTTCCCATAATAGAGTTTCCTCAGCATATGTCTTATTCCGATTTGATTCAACCCATATTGGGTTACATCACCAATCGCCAGGCGGAGGTTCTAAGGAAAATAGGGGATGCCAACACTCGGCTGATGGACATCATGGTGAACTATAATGATTTAAATAAAGTAGTTCATACAGTGGAAGAGTTGATAGGAAATCCTGTGGAAATAGATGACGCAGACAATAATCCATTAGCCACCAGCATAACCGAGGAAGGAAAAGAGAGGATAAACGAGGCGAAGAAAAACAATGAGGAGATAATCCCCATCAAGCTTCCCATAATAGCTTTGAACAACACCTTAGGATATTTGAAATGCTATGAACTCAACGGCCGGATATCCAAAACCGATATGCTCACACTGGAAAGAGCGACGGTCATCATAGCATTGGAATTTTTGCACCAGGAAAAAATCAAAGGGATCGCAAGGCATTACAAGGATCAATTCCTGATAGAGCTCACCAGCGGCAGCATAACGGATGTGAAGCAGATAATCCAGAGAGCCCGCCAGCTCAACTGGGACTTGGAGCAGGAATACGCGATTCTGATTTTGGACTGCAATATGAATTCCTATGAAGTATCCGGAATAAATAACTACCAGGAATTCCTCAACAAGATGTATGATATCGCTTCATCTGCCATTGAGGCCTTTGAGAAGAAGCCCATAATGGGTATAGCCGGAGCAAACATACTGATGCTCTTGCCCGTTAAGAAGCTGTGCATGTTCTATGCCAAGGAATCTGGGGAAGCGCTGATAAAATTCGGAAACTATCTTTCCAAGGAATATACAAAGCTGAAAATAGATACTCTTGTAAACATAGGTATAGGCAGGTCCTATGGCAACCCTGCAGAATTGTACAAAAGCTTTAATGAAGCTAAAAAAGCATTGAAGATCAGCAAAGCCATGTACAGCAAGAAAAATGTAATGTACTACGAAGACCTGGGTATATTTCAGCTTTTCCAGGAACTGAACAGCGACGGGATGAGCTTTGTGGACAATATCATATCTCCTATTGCGGAATATGATGAGAGAAAAGACAGCAGGCTTATGGAAACCCTGGAAGAATACTTTAAATCCAACGGTAATATAAAGCAGGTGGCTCAAAAAATGTATATACACTATAATACGGCGATTTACCGCATGGATCAGATACAAAAGCTGCTGAAGGTGGATTTGAGCAACCCCGATGAAAAGCTGAACGTGGAAATAGCCCTAAAACTGAAACATTATCTCGATCTTTAAGCATATAAAATGAGCCATCGGGGACGGGGAGGGTTCCCGATGGCTCATATGCTTTTTTGTCCCGCGATGTCTTCATATCCCCGTAATTGATTCTATCTTACCTGGCCGAATGCGTTGCCCATACCTCTTCCGCCGCCATTCATCCTGCCGAAGCCTGCACCCATCCTCAGGCCTATCCTTGCTGAGCCTGTGCCGTCACATAGGGCTTGGTTCTGTTCCAATGCAGCAATTATCTTGTCGGCTTCTTCCTGTGTCATTGTTCCGGCTGCTACTTTCTCAGCCAAAATGGCTTTCTTGGCCTCAAGAATCTTATCTTTGAACTCTTCCAGTTTTCCGGCTTCATTAGCTATTGTACCATAGGTTTTGTTTGTCTCTCTTCTTTCAGCTATTACGCTTTCAACAGTTTTGCCTGTCAAGCCTGCCACTACATCAGCAGGAGAATCATATGCTGCTGCAAAAGCAGTTACAGAAGTTGCAGCAAGTGTAAGCACCATTGTTCCGATAACAGCTAATTTTTTTAGCTTTGTCATTTTAAAGGACCTCCTTATGAATTTTCTCAGCAGTTTGTTTGCTGCTATGGGTTTATAATAAACTTGGAATATGGCAAAATTATGTCTTTGATTCATCGATTTCGTGATAATTATTTTATCCGATGCCACAATTTCGCCACAACATTTTTTTATAATAAAGAAAGCAATTGCAGCATGAAAGTTTCTTTGTTTCTCAATATGTTATAATCAGAATATTGAATGATAGACGAGTCCATGCAAGGTGAATTGCCAAGCAAGGGCAAGAGAGGGTGTTTTGGGGCATTGGACTTAGGGCGGATTAGTTAAGTGTTAAAATTTGGAGGTGATTCTATGTCCACCATTTTAATTGCTGATGACAATAAGCAGATTACTTCAATTTTAGAGGAATATGCAAAAAAAGAAGGTTATGTGCCTAAGGTTGCCTTGGATGGACTTGAAGCAATAGAGATTTTTAGAAAGCTTCAGCCCGATATTGTACTGCTGGATGTGATGATGCCCAAAATGGATGGCTTTGAGGTGTGCCGAGAAATCCGCAAAACCTCCAATGTTCCCATAATCATGATCACTGCAAGAGGCGAAGATTTTGAAAAAATAATGGGGCTGGACATAGGTGCCGACGATTACATTGTTAAGCCCTTTTCGCCAGGTGAAGTCATGGCCAGAGTAAGAGCAATTTTGCGAAGAATTGCACGAGATGGAGATCAGAAGCAGCAGTTTTTTTCATTTGATAATTTAACGATCAATATGGATGATTATGTAGTAACCATTGATGGTGGGAACATATCACTGACTAAAAAGGAAATTGAACTTTTGTGGACTCTTGCCACCAATAAAAACAAGGTATTCTCCCGTGAGAATCTTTTAAACAGTCTTTGGGGATATGATTATTTCGGTGACAGCCGAACTGTCGATTCACATATTAAGCGGCTTCGAGCCAAGCTGGATGAATTTGATCATAAAAAATGGCAGATCAAAACCATTTGGGGTGTGGGTTACAAATTTGAGGGGGATATGGATGAAAAATAAAATAGCTTTTAAGCTCACAATGTATTTTTCTGCCGCGCTGCTCCTTTTTTCTATTATCATCGGTAGTGTTTTTATGGCCCTTTTTAGAAATCATACTATAGAGCTCCACAAAATAGATTTGGAAAGGCGTGGAACCGCCATAGCCGGCACTCTTTCTGAATTCATGAGCGGCGCGGGCTTGGGCCAAGGGATGATGGGCAGGCAGGGCGGTTATGGCGGATATCTTCGTTATTTGGATGACATTGCCATGGCGGATGTATGGATAGTGGATGAAGATCTTAACCTGGCTATGACAGGACCCATGGCAAGTCGCCAGTATAACTATTCAGACCTGCCCCAGGACGCTGAAAGCGTTGTAAAAGAAGTGTTTCAAGGAAAAACGACCTATAGCAAAGGCTTCAGTGATATGCTGAATGCGCCTGCTTTGACTTTAGGCACACCCATTATGTCCGGAGACAAGGTAGTGGGCGCACTGCTGCTCCATTCTCCCGTTGAGGGAATGAATGAGGCCGTATCCCAAGGCTTCCGCATCCTTGCAGTCAGTATGGCGGCAGCCCTTGTGCTGGCCGTCCTCCTGTCTGCCGTGCTTGCTTTTTCCTTCACCAAGCCGCTGAAAAAGATGAAGAGCACCGCTATGCAGCTCGCTGCCGGGGATTATACAGCCAAAACCGGGGTGCAGCAAAATGACGAAATAGGGGATCTTGCCGATACAATAGATGTACTAAGCCGGCGGCTGGATGAAGCGAGCCACGAAAGCGAGAAGCTGCTGAAGCTTCGCCGTGATTTTGTAGCCAATATATCCCATGAGCTGCGAACGCCGGTGACCGTGATTCGTGGCTCGCTTGAGGCTCTTAGCGATAAGGTTGTAACGGAGCCGGAGCAGGTTGCAAGCTATCACCGGCAAATGCTCAATGAAAGCATATTTCTGGAAAGGCTGGTCAACGACCTGTTGGATCTATCACGCTTGCAAAATGCTGATTTTCGGATAGAGATGCAGGAGCTGAATCTCTGTGAAGTGCTCAATGATGCAGTGCGAAGCGCAAAGCATATGGCGCAGCCGAAGGAAGTTGAAATTAAGCTGGAGCAGGATACACAGATGTGTGCGGTCACCGGAGACTATGGCCGTTTGCGCCAGATGCTGCTGATCATCATTGACAACGCTGTAAAATTCTCTCCGCAAAAGGGCGTTGTTGCAATATCTTTGAAAGGCAATGAAATTATTATTGGCGATAGGGGTATGGGCATCCCTGCTGAAGATTTGCCTTATATATTCGATCGGTTCTATAAAGTGAAGTCTTCGGAGAATAAAAATGGTACAGGCTTGGGCCTTGCCATTGCGAAGCAGATCGCCGAAAGGCATAATATACGCCTTTCGGTGAGCAGCAAACTGGAGGAAGGAACGGAGTTCCGATTTGTATTTTAATGAGCCGTCGGAGACGGTTTGAAGATGGCTCTTTCTTTTTATTTTTTATGATATAATTTATTAAAGGATAAAAAATAAGGGGGACTTTGTGATGAATTATGATCAGATTTTGGAAAATGCAAGACAAAACATGGGCGGAAGATGCCTTGTATGCAAGGACTGCAATGGTTTGGCATGCAGAGGGAAGCTGCCGGGTCCCGGAGGCAAGGGCAGCGGATCATCCTTTATGAGAAATTATCAGAAGCTCCAGGAGCTAAAAATAAATATGGATCTGGTTTATCATAAAAGCCCTATAAACACTCAGACGGAGCTGTTTGGCAAAACCTTTGAGTATCCTTTCTTTGCTGCGCCCATATCTGCAGTGAAGCTTCATTATTTCGACTATTATGATGACGAGGGCTACAGCAAAGCCGTGGTAAATGGATGCAAAGCCTCAGGCGTCATAGGATTTACCGGAGATGGGGAGCATAAGGAATGCTACACCATGGGGATCAGTGCCGTGAAATCTGCCGGAGGCTGGGGCATACCTACCATAAAGCCCTGGGCTGTAGAGGATGTAATACAAAAGATCAAGACGGCAGAAGAGGCCGGAGCTCCGGCTGTGGCGATGGATATAGATGCCGCCGGCTTGCCTGTTATGGCAAAAGATAAGAATATCGGAGCAAAGTCTGTAGAGGATTTGCGCCGTATCGCCGAAAGCACCAGGCTGCCCTTCATCCTGAAGGGTGTCATGACGGCTGAAGGCGCTGAGAAAGCATTGGCGGCAGGAATATACGGAATCGTGGTGTCAAATCACGGAGGCAGGGTATTGGATCACACTCCGGCCACTGTTGAGGTTCTTCCTGATATAGTTAAAGCAGTGGGAGGAAGGATGAAGATACTCATTGACGGCGGTATAAGGAGCGGCATAGATGTTTTCAAGGCTTTGGCTCTCGGCGCCGACGGGGTGCTGATCGGAAGACCCTACGCAATAGCCGCCTATGGCGGAGGAGAAGAGGCCGTAGCCATGTACACCGAGAGTATAGGAGCGGAACTCAGACAAACAATGATCATGACAGGCTGCCAAAGCCTTTCCGATATAGATTCCTCAGTATTGTGGAACAAATAAATCTGAGCAACCATGTGACTCTATAGGAGGTAGAGTATGGAGATACTAAAAATAGCCTTGAATCTGGTGAACAGTCTTTCTTTAATGTTTGTCATAGCTTTTTTGCTGACTAAGACCAAGGCTTTTAAAAATCTGTTTTTTTCTGACAGCAATCCCATCAGGCATAAAATATTTCTGGCAATAATATTTGGCACATTCGGCATATTCGGAACCTACAACGGCTTTCCGGTAGACGGAGCTATTGCCAATTCAAGGGCTATAGCGGTGATCGTAGCCGGGCTTCTCGGCGGGCCTATTGCGGGTATCGGGGCAGGGCTTATTGCCGGCATCCACCGCTGGGCTATTGACATCGGAGGATTTACAGCCTTTGCCTGTGCCGTATCTACCCTTGTGGAAGGCTTAATGGGGAGCTTAGGCTACAAATATTCGAAGAAATTTAAGCACAAATGGCTCCTGGGCTTTATCATAACGGTGATTGCAGAAATCATGCAGATGGTCATAATACTGGCTATAGCCAGGCCCTATTCGGCTGCAGCGACTTTGGTGAACAAGATTGCAATCCCCATGACCATAATAAATTCCATAGGAGTGGCCCTTTTCATAATCATGCTGGAAAGCATCTATAGAGAGCAGCAAAGAGAAGCCGCCATCCAATCCGAGCTGGCGCTGAAAATTGCAGATCAAACCCTGCCTATATTGAGAAACGGGATCAACAGGGAGACTGCACTGGCCGCCTGCAACATAATATATGATGCGGCAAAGGTGGATGCGGTAGCCATAACCCGGGGAATGGAGATATTGGCACATGTAGGCGCAGGCTCTGACCACCATCTGCCCGGAGAAAATATCAAAACCTACGCAACAAAGCTGGCCCTGGAAAAAGGGGAGCCTGTCATCGCAACAGAAAGCGGGATGATCGACTGCTCCAATGAAAACTGTATGCTTAAATCTGCGGCAATTGCTCCGCTGATAAAAAAGGACAAGGTCATCGGGGTATTAAAAATATATAAAACTAAGGAGAATGCGATAACCAAGGTGGATGCCCAGCTGGCAGAGGGTCTGGCAAAGCTCTTCTCCACACAAATAGAGCTGGCGGAGATCGATTATAATGCGAAGCTGCTGTCAAAGGCTGAGCTGAAGGCATTGCAGGCTCAAATCAACCCTCATTTTCTCTTTAATGCTTTGAACACCATAGCTTCCGTATGCAGGATAGACCCGGAGACCTCCAGAAAGCTGCTGATCAATCTGGGCAATTTTTTCAGGGAAGGCTTTAAGGACAGCAGCGATATTGTGGACATAACAAATGAAATAAATCATGTGGAGGCCTATCTGGAGATTGAAAAAGCCAGATTCGGCGACAAGCTGAAGGTCGAGTATGATATTCACTGCGATAACTTCCAGCTGCCCCACCTCACACTCCAGCCATTGGTAGAAAATGCAGTTAAGCATGGTATATACCCGAAGAGAGAGGGAGGCACCATCAAGATACAAACCCTTGAGGCCGATTACTCATATAGCATTCAAATAGAAGACGACGGTGTGGGATTCGATTATCCCGCAAACAATCCTAAGGGAGACGGAATAGGCATCAAAAACGTGGACAAAAGGCTTAGATCCATATACGGCGACGATTTTGGCCTGCGCATTGACAGCAAAAGAAATGTGGGCACCAAGATCTCCATCGATATACCCAAAAGGAGTGCATAGCTTTGCAAATAAACACTATTGTCATCGATGATGAATATCCATCCAGAGAAGAATTAAAATTTCTCATATCAAAGATGCCCTTTATAAAGATAGTAGGGGAAGCGAGCAGCGGCCTTGACGGCCTGGAGCTGGTAAAGAAGCTCAGGCCGGATTTGGTGCTTACGGATATCAGGATGCCTGATATCACCGGCATACAATTGATAAATGAAATAAACAGCCTGGGGATCAAATGCAAGGTTATTTTTACTACAGCCTATGACCAATATGCCATCAAGGCCTTTGAAGTGAACGCTATCGATTATATACTCAAGCCCTATGACGAAGAGCGGGTCGCAAAAGCTATTATAAGAATAAAAAACATCCTTGAGAACAAGAGCGGTGAAGCTGCCAACAACCCGGGCAATGCAGTTTCTTTAAATAAGCTTCCTTTATGGAAAGGCGATAAATTGATACTGGTTGATATAGACAGCATTATCTATGCCTATACAGAAGGAAGGGATATATTTATCAAGGCTGACAAAGAAACATATTTGTCAAGCCACTCATTGCATGAATTGGAGGAAAAGCTGAAGGGAAAGGGCTTTTTCAGAACCCATCGCAGCTATCTGGTGAACATGAATAAAATAAATGAGATTTCGCCATGGTTCAATGGAGCCTATATGGCTAAAGTTGGAGAAGCCGATGATGAAATAATCATCAGCAAAAAACAAGTAAAAAAATTTAAGGAAATCCTTGGCATATAGCAGAAGAATTTTCAGCATCAAAAACAGGTCATTCAGACCTGTTTTTTGTTCTTTCATACATCCTTTTAACGTTTTATAGGTTAAATACTCCATAATTGATTTGAGAAAAACAAAAGGAGGTTTATAAATGGCAACTTTTTTAGGCGCAATTATTATTCTGATTCTTGGTTACATTATTTATGGAGCCTTTGTGGAAAAGGTCTTCAAGATCGACGAAAACAGGCCTACACCTGCCGTTTCCATGGCCGACGGCGTTGACTACGTGCCCATGGGATGGAAGAAGATGTTTCTCATCCAGTTCTTAAACATTGCCGGCCTGGGCCCCATATTTGGAGCTATATCCGGTGCGCTTTGGGGACCGGCTGCATTTTTGTGGATAGTATTCGGAACCATATTTGCCGGTGCAGTTCATGACTTTTTCTCCGGTATGCTGTCCATCAGGCACGATGGAGCTTCAGTATCCGAGATAGTAGGCATTTATTTGGGGCCTGCAGCAAAGCAGATCATGAGAGTATTCTCCGTAATTCTATTGATACTTGTCGGTACGGTGTTTATGACAGGTCCGGCAAAGCTGTTGGCAAGCCTTACTCCCGAAAACTTAAATACTAACTTCTGGCTCGTTATCATAATCATCTATTACTTCATGGCTACTCTTCTTCCTATAGACAAGCTCATAGGAAAGATATACCCGCTATTCGGAGCCGTCCTCCTCATAATGGCTATTGGAATCGGAGGCGGTCTTGTTGTCGGAGGATATGACATTCCTAACCTTACTCTGATCAATCTCCATCCGAAATCCCTGGCCATATGGCCTACATTGTTTATCACCATAGCCTGCGGCGCAATAAGCGGCTTCCATGCAACCCAGTCTCCCATGATGGCCAGGTGCATGACCAATGAAAAATACGGCCGTCCGGTATTCTACGGTGCGATGGTAGCCGAAGGTATAATAGCTCTTATCTGGGCGGCAGCAGCCATGACCTTCTACGGCAGCACCCAGGGCCTTGCAGATGCATTGGCAAACGGCGCTCAAGGTGCGGTAGTCCATACAATATCCAAAACCCTTATGGGACCTGTCGGAGGTGTACTGGCCGTTCTTGGCGTTATCGTATGCCCTGTAACCTCAGGCGACACTGCTTTTAGAAGCGCAAGATTGACAATAGCCGATGCATTCAAAATAAATCAAGGCCCGTTGAAACAAAGATTATATCTCAGCATACCTGTAATAGGTATAGGCGTAGCTCTTTCTCAGATAAACTTTGATATAATCTGGAGATACTTTGCCTGGTCCAATCAAACCCTTGCGATGATAATGCTTTGGGCTTCGGCAGTATATCTGGTGAAAAGCGGCAAAAACCACTGGATTTGCACAGTGCCTGCCACCTTTATGACGGCAGTTACTATAACATATATATTCCAGGCACAAGAAGGGCTGGGCCTGCCCACAACCATATCCTATCCTATAGGATTGATAGCTGCAGCAGGCGCCCTGGCCTGGTTCCTCTTTTCGGCATCAAAAGCATACAGCAATAAAGCATTGAAAGCATAACAAAATTATCCTTAAATACTGCACAAAAAGAACCGTCCCCGGTGCTCCGGAGACGGTTCTTACGTCTTTTCCTAATATTTTTTAGGCTTCATTACCAACGAAATAAGATATCCAAAGCCTATGAGATAACCTCCGCAGGTTATGACCATCATGACGATTGAACTGGTAGACATATTATTTCGCCTCCTTTGCAGCGCCTGTATTTTTCACTACAACTGCTTCATCCTCATCTTCATCAAGCTGAGTGATGTCTCTGCCTTTTCCAATCTTCCTGCAGAAATAATTGTTGGTGAGGATGCCGAACAGTATCAGCAAACCGAATTGTACTATGATAGTACCTGCATTAAAGGTCTCGAAGGGGCTCATCCAATTGTCCGGATAACCCACTATGCCCTGCCACATCCACCAGCCGAACAAGGCTGCAAATATTGCCGGGAAAGCATATATGCAGATATTCCACCATTTCCCTATCTTGAAATCCGCCCAAGGAGTATTTATAACATTCTGCCTTGCCTGCTCTACGCCGTATTTCATCAAGGCGAAGGAAACGAACAGGCCGGATACCAATAACCCAACTCCCCATACCCAGTCCTGGTTATCCAGAAAATTAACGTTTAGTGCGGAAGGCAAACCAAATACAAATCCTATTATAGAAACGATTATGGTAGCTTTATGCCTGGGCACGCCGGTGTCCATTATATTTCTCACAACAACCTCGATCATAGGTATTAAAGAGGTCAGGGCAGCCACTGCCATTGAGAAGAAGAATAAGGTTCCTATAATGTAGCCGCCGGGCATGCTGCCGAACAGCTGGGCCAGATATATGAAGGTCAGGCCCGTATTGCCGGAGGTCAAAGCTTGGGTAGTATACTCCATGCTTGGGGATAATGCGAATATGGCGGGAAGGACTACCATGCCTGCCAATAACGCGCCCACGTTGTCGCTGATTCCCATTGTGAAGCAGTTGCCGGGCACATCCTCCTTTTTCTTGGTATAGGTAGACAAGGTGATTATGAAGCCCCAGCCGGCACCTGTGGACCAGGCTACCTGAGTAAAGGCTTCCAGCCAGATCTTCGGATTTTTCAACATTTCAAATTTGGGGTTGAACAGGTATTCGAGGCCTTTATAGGCACCGGGCAGAGTTACAGCTCTGACCATAGCAACTGCAAGCAGCAGGAAGAGGACTGGTATCATGACCTTTGAAAACTTCTCGATACCGTTTTGAACCCCTCTGTAGATAATATATCCGGCTATAGCCATGCAGATGAAATGGAATATTGCCACTTCACCGCCGGAAGCGGTAAAATTGCTCCATATGGCTTCTGTCTGCTCTGTGGTGAGACCTGCCTTAAAAGTGCCTGTTGCAGCCAAAGTGAAGTATTTGAGGCACCAGCCCATGACTACCGAATAATAGGACATTAATAATAAACATACCATTGCGATCCAGGTGCCCATCCAGGCATATTTTTTGCCCATGAAATCCCTGAAGGCACCTATGGTTCCCAGCCCGGTCTTGCGTCCCATCGTCATTTCGCCCATGTGAAGAGGTATCGCCCATACAAATAATGCAACAGTCCATGCGATAATGAAAGGGCCTCCGCCGTTGTTTGCTGCTACGCGAGGGAATCGCCAGATATTCCCCGTTCCTATGGCCATACCGATTGTGGCGGCTATAAAGCCTACTCTGGATGCCCAAGTTTCTCTTTTTTCACTCATAATAAAACCTCCTCCATATAAAAATAAAAAACCTTCATCCCAGACAAGGGACGAAGGCAATTCGCGGTACCACCCAAGTTGAATAGATATGCAATACATATCCATCCCTCTTAATGCCCATAACGCCGGCAATGCGGACAAACTTTTCATTTGCAGCTTGGAGGATGGGTTCAAAAGAAATAATCTCAGAAGGCTTTTCAGCCAGTGGGCCTTCTTCTCTTTCAGCGTCTTTCCTTTTACTAGTTCTCGTCATAGCTTTAAATATTTATGATAGATTATACATTACAAAGTATAAGTTGTCAAATCGTTTTTATTATTTCATATCCCCGGAATTGTCGGAAGCACCGGGACTGTCCTGGGGCACCTCAGGCTTCTCCAGCACCTTGAGCTTATAATTGCAGGGCTGGCTGCCGGCGCCTCTGGTGTCTTGTACTACTAAGGAAATGCTATAATCTCCGGGCTCAGCGAAAATATAATTAAGGGACTCTCCATCGGAATTGAGCACTACGGTGCCGTCCCTCTCCACAGTCCAGAGCCTTGATTTGATAGCATCTCCGGGGTCCGGATCAGAAGATTCATCTACAAAGGTCACATCATCCCCTGAATAAATCTTGTTTATGCTTATAGAGAATTCTGCGATGGGAGCGTTATTTTTTTTATCCGTGACATTGGGGCTTTGCTTCCCTGACCCTATTGCAGGAATAGCCTTTTTTATCAGGAAGAAGCCTCCTCCCAGCAAAGCTGCAATCAATACAAGGGATGCGATCAATCTGGGCCAATATATGACGTACCTTTTTTGAGCCTTTTTTATCTTGCTTCTTATCTGATCATCCAATGAAGCACTCCCTATAAAGGTTGTATAGAGCAAGGTTTTCTTAAAGTCGTCATAAATCTTGTCCGCTGACTCATAAGAACCCTCCAGAGCTTTGGATACAATGGGCAATATAGCCGGAGGCAGTGCATCCTTATCCTTGATGATATCGCCGTCGGGGCTGTTGGCAAAAATACAGCATATAATATGTCCAAGCCTCTTTATAACCGAGCTTAAATCTATATCAAGCTTGCTCTTGTCAAAGCAGAAGAGATTATTAAAGCTTAAATACTTTCTGTTTGTGACGGACAAATTGTTTAAGTCGGAAAGAATATATTGAATCAAAGGATTGAACTTTTCTATCTCCATAAATTTTTTCAATAGCTCTTCAGTGAGAAGCATCTTGTCCGCCAAGGTGATGCTGTGCTTGGAGAGGTGTTCCTCCAGGGATATTCCGGCAACCATGGGGAATAAGACATAGAACTTATCATCTATCTCAAAAGAATCCAGCAGGCTTTTGGGCGCACTGCCGCCGGATAAAAAGCTGCTCTTGACTACATCTTTGATATCCTCGTCGGAAAATTCGCCAAGGATGAATTTCTCTTCACTATCACCAGAGGTAATGCTGCATATGTAAATTGATTGTAATTCATCTGAATATAGAGTATCTATTACTTCGTATTTGCTTTTTATGATCTTTTGCTCCAATTTATTCACCTCCAAGCTATATTATTCTACATGAAGCAAAATTTTCCTCCACGATCCTCCATAATTTGCATAAAAAAAGGGTGCCTCTTCATAAAAAAAAAGGCACCCTTTGGGGGTGCAATACTGAGTGGGGTTAACGATTGTGTCTCTAACAATGTGAGACTTTCAGGGGTTAAATACAATTTTATTATATTATATATAGCATTAATATGCAATAGACATTATAAGAAAATATAAAAATGATGTAGATTTGGTTTATATTATTCGATGATAATCAAATATCATACTTATAAAACCACTGAATTTTCTGAAATGCGCATATTGAAGCATAATAGCGTAAAATTCGAGGCATACGAATATATATGAAAAATAATGAATGAAAATGCATATAAGGTTACGGAGAACACGGAAGGGTTCACTTTACACGTTTAGCTGATTAATAGCATTAGATACCTATTGAATCTCGTTAATTTTAGATTGTTCAACGCCTCGGCTTCGTCATCCTGAGAGCAGCGAAGGATCTTTTGCTCTTTGGATTAAGCCTTCACGTATTACTTATGGTTCTAAGATGCTTCGCTGTCGTTTAGAATGACATATTCACTGCGTTAAGGATAAGAAGATTCTTTAGTGAGATTTCGTGAAAAATTCCGTGTCCTTCAGTGGTTCCCGTCCCCCGTCCCCCACGACCCTAGAGGAATCCCCTGAAATCCTGAGCTCCGAGCCCTGAGTTCTGAATCCTAGACTCTGCCCCCAAAGGCATACCCAAAGCCAGAAGCTAGCAGCCAGAGGCCAGAAGCCTCCTGATTATCTTTCCGCTTTCCGTCTTGGGCAGCGCATCTATAAATTCTACAGCCTGGGGTGATGCAAAGGGTGAAACTCTGTTTCGCACCAGAGCCCGGTACTCCATCTGGAGCTGAGGCGTCGGCTCACAATTTTCCTTCAAAACCACGAATGCTTTCACTGCTTGGCCCATCAGCTTATCGGGGATACCTATTACGGCAACCTCTGCCACAGTAGAATGAGTCATCAATATGCTTTCGACTTCAAAGGGAGTCACCAGATGCCCTGCTGTGTTTATTACATCATCTTCCCGGCTCATATAGTAGAAATAACCCTCATCATCTCTATAAGCCAGGTCCCCGGTAATATACCAGTCGTTTTTAAATCTGCTCAAATACTTTTCCCTATTCCCCCAATAATCCAAAAACATTGAAGGCCAGGAAGGCATCAGCGCCAGATGGCCTTTCCCTCCGGGAGGCAAGGGGTTGAAGCTGTCGTCAAGTATCTCCGCCTTTATATCCACCAGCACCTTGCCCATAGAATCATCGCCTTTTCTGGGGAAACTGCCGTCATAGCCGATGATTATGCACCCTGTCTCCGTTTGAAACCATTGATTATGCACGGTCAAGCCCAGGTTTTCCTCAGCCCAGCGCCTTACCTCAGGATTTAAGGCCTCGCCGGCGCTGAATATTTTCTTCAAGCTTTCGAGCTTGAATGCCTTTGCTTTGGCCGGGTCCTCCCGCATCAGCATTCTGAGCAAAGTGGGAGCCGTATAGCAGATTTCTATATCATATTTGTCCAAAAGCCCCAACACTTGATTTACCCTGTACCCGGGCTCAGACACCAGAATATCTGCGCCTGTGCTGAGAGGTCCCAATATGCCGTAAGAGGTGCCGGTGACCCATGCCGGGTCCGCCGTAAACCAGCATTTGAGGCCGGGGCGCAAGCCTATGATATCCTTTGAAGTCTGCCAATGGCTGACTATGGCGCCGTGGCGATGGACCGCCCCCTTGGGCTTTCCTGTGGTGCCTGATGTATAATGAATTATTGCATAATCCTCATCGGAGACCGGTACAGCTTGAAAATCCGGCTCCATAGCAGCAAGCCTGCTTCTGAATCCGCCTTCTCTGTCTACCAGGATATGAGGCAAATCTCCAAGATTCTCTGCCAATCTGGATTCAGCTACTATCAGCGAACCCTGGCAATCATCGAATCTTTCCTTTATGGCATCGGGGCCGAAGGAAGGAAAGAGGGGGCAGTAGATTGCTCCAAGCTTAAAAATGCCCAGAATAAAAAAGTAGGTTTCGGGGGAGCGCTCCAGATATATAAAAACCCTGTCACCCTTTTTTACTCCGAGGGAAAGCAGGAGATTGGCCGCCTTATTTGACATGACATCAAGCTCCATGTAGCTCCAGTTTTCCTCTCTGCCTTGCCGGTCCACATACAGCAGAGCCCTGTTATTCATATTTTCTGCGTTTTTATCAAATATGAAATCTGAAATATTGATAAAGATCACTCCTTGCTACTCGTTGGCCTTTTCTTCCAACAAAGCAACGATTTTATCTATTGTATCAGCCTCTGCATCCAATATCTCGTAATCCTCAACTCTGGTGCCGAAGGTGTTTTCCATGAAGAACACCAGCTCCAGGATTCCGAAGGAATCCACAAGGCCGCTGTTTATCAGCGATTCATTATAATCTAAGCTCTTCTTGCCCTTAATAATATTCTTTAACAAAAATTCCTTTATAGCTTCTTTTTTATCCATTAAGCTCAACCTTTCTAAAATTAATCGCGAGTGCCTGGACCTTCTCTGCAGTTCATATCACCTTAGTTGTTCTGACTGATAACGATTGCGAAAGCTCCGGCACTAAGAGTTTGTAAGCTTGCATAGGGTTGCGTCAAAACTAACAAACTCTAAGCCCCTTCACAATGCGCTCTTTTATCAGTCAGGCAGCAGGTTAAATTAGGTTACTGCAGTAAAATCAAATATAATTTCCCCTCCGTGTTAATCCGTGGAAAATTCAGTGCCTTCCGTGGTTCCCGTTCCCCCGTCCCCCAGGCCCCCAGCGGCCTACCCAAAATCCTGAGCTCTGAGTTCTGAACCCTGAGCTCTATTCTCAGACCCCAGCGGCATACTCAAAGCTAGAGGCCAGAGGCCAGCGGCTAGTAGCTGACCCATAAGGAATACCCTAGAATCCAACATACTGAAATCCGGTGCCAAAGTTGCCGAAAGACAGCACCGCATATAGCATTATAAACAAAATTGCAGCTTTTATCCACTCATTTTTCATGATGATTCTCCAATCTAAAAATAAATGTATAGAAAAATATCACATACTTATTTTAACCTAAAGTATAGTTTAAAAGCAAAGCTTTAGAATTAGCAGTTAAAAGATAATAGCATGAAACGGGATGATTGGAATAGTGAGCGAATTAATGAGCGAATAATGAGCGGATTAAATGAACATGAAAAGCTCTGTGTCTTTGCGTTCCCCTATACGCCCATCCTTCCGTGCTAATCCGTGAAAAAATCCGTGCAAATCCGTGTTCTCCGCCCCCCAGGACCTCAGAGAAACACTAAATACTCCAAAGCCCCACTAAAAAAGGGCACCGAATAAGCACCAAAAACCACTATATAACTAATAATGCAAAATAAATCCCTTCCGTGAAATTTAGTGAACCCTTCAGTGTCCTTCCGTGGTTTCCGTTCCCCCGTCTCCCAGGCCCCCAGCGTCCTACCCAAAATCCTGAGCTCTGAGCTCTGAATCCTGAGTTCTATGCTTAGACCTCAGAGCCCAACCCTAATCTAGAGGCTAGAAGCCAGCGGCCAGAAGCTTAATTACAATCTTTACCGCTGTGTCCCACCTATATATGAAGAACGCCCAGCCTATGCTGATGAACAAAAATGTCAAGGCCACACCGGCCCAATAAACGGCTTTGGACTCTGACATCCATCCCAGGAGCCTGTCTGAGCCGTATTTTTTCAGCATATCCGAATATATCCTATATAACGAAAGCCCTGCACCCTGGTAGAGACCCCATATCAAAAAGCTCATGGTGGACCCGTGCCAGATGCCTACTGCAGCCATGGTCACCAATTGGCAGACGGTATTGATAAGCCAGGGATGTCCCGGGCCCACCTTTCCCATCATAAGCTTGCCCAGAGGCATGAACAAGTATTCTCTCAGCCAGGAGGTCAGGGTCATATGCCAGTTCTGCCAGAAAAGCACCAAATTGGGCTTCAAATAAGGCTTGTTGAAATTCTCCGGCACCTTGAAGCCGAAGAGCCTTCCCAAACCTATTGCAATATCCGAATATCCGGAAAAATCATAATAAACCCTTATGGAATATAGGAAAAGCACAAGCCAAAGGATCGGCCTTGATGCTTTCAAAATATCGGGAGCCAGAGCACCAATGAGAGAACCCGTCTTGTCGGCTATTATAAACTTCTTGAACAGTCCGGTGATGATGCGGGTGATGCCTGCATCCACATCCTCCTTGGCAAGCAGCGTACCTGATGCTTCGGATAAATTCTTTTTAAAGCGACCGTAGCGGTCTATGGGGCCTGCGGAAAAGGTGGGGAAGAAGAATATGAAAGCAAAGAAGCTCAATGGATCAAGCTCCTTTATCCTTCCCCTATGGGTATCTATCAAAACATGGAGAAATTTAAAAGTAAAATAGGAAATTCCCAAAGCCTTTACCTGTATAAAGGTCGGCAGCTCATTTTTCAAAACCGGATATTTGAACAACGCCAGGGTACCCAGTGAAACTAAAATGCCCAAATATAAGAGCAGCTTTTTCAGCTTTTTATCCTTTATCTTAAGCAGCATCCTGGCGATTGCATATATGGCTATGGTCAAAGCCAATGTCAGCAAAGCGAACACAGGATGGCCGTACACTGCAGCAAAAATAAATCCCCAGAGCACGAGCACTGCGGAAGCAGCGGGGACGGTTCTTTTTGCTTCTCCGGGAGAAGAAGAGCTGCCGCTTTTATTTCCCTTGCCGCGTTTGCAGCCGTAGTAAAGCAGAAGGCCCGCCGCCGTAAAAAGCACTATGGAATGTATAGGCAAAAACCTGATCAATAATTTTATACTCTCTATCAATATAATCACCTCTTGCTATTGTGAAGGGGAACGGGGAACACTAAAATTTTTATATATTAAAGTTAAATGAAACCATTAATTTGAACTCTAGCGGAATAGACAAATGATAAAAGTCAGTAATTAAAAGCTACAGATTATCAATTAATAAATAAACTTCAGTGTTTTTCCGTGAAAAATTCCGTGTCTTTCAGTGGTTTCCGTCTCCCTTTAATTCCGGAAACTTTTCTATAACAAAATCATACAGCTTATCTGTCACGATGCTGTCCCCTTTTTCCTTCAGATGGCCTCCGTCAATGAAAAGCTCATCAGGCACCGCATCATTGAGGTCCAGCACCGGCACGCCGTAAGGCTCTGCCTGCTCCTTAATGACCTCAAGCAGTTTATCATAATATCCCGGCTCATACTTTTGCGCCAGGATGCCTTGGTTTATAGGGGCCACATAAATCATCATAGGAACATTCTCTTCCTTGACATGCTTGCAAACCTGACCTATGACATCAAAATACCTGGTGGACTCGCCAAAGGGGATGCCGTAGAATTTCTCCGTGATCTTTACATCTCCTATCTGGACCTTCATATGCCTGTCGTTGGGGTAGGGAAGAGGCGTGCCTGTGGCTTGGGCCTTGAGGCCCTTGATATACTCTGCATAAAATTCATTGTACCTGTGGAGGGGCACCAGATTTCCCCTCAGCTCACGGGATATGAAATATGCATTTTCGTTGTTCATCTTCAATATATTTCCATAAGCCTTTGCCAGGCCGCCGCCCAGGCTCAAATCATAGCTCTCCTGAGAGGGGGGGAATACCCAATTTATCTCGGTATAGCTGCCTGCACCCATCTGCCATATGATCAGATCCGGCTTGTAGGCCGCTGCCTTTTTTATGCGCTCCATAGCATATACGGACTTGGTGCCGCTGCTGCCGAAATTGAACACATTGGGCCTGCCGTCTTCGCCATATAGCTTTTTATCCAGAAGCCCTCCTATGGAATCCTCGTATTTCACATAGAAATCTTCCACAGTAGAGTCGCCGATCATTATGATATTTTTTTTATTGCCTTCAAGATACTTGTTTATCCAATGTCCCTTCATGGATAAATCCGGCATCCTGTCATATTTGAATAATCTGCTGTTATCCTGAAAAATAGTATAAAAGCTTCCGATATTGTTGTATATGTATTTGTTTATAGGCACAAAGATCAACAAATTGGCCAATATATATATGATTATCAACTTATATATGAGACTGAAACGCTTCATCTATTTACCTCCGAATATTTGAAAGAAATCAATTCCAATAAGCCAGCTTTAAAAACATATTTATGATTTTTACCTGCTCTGAAAACTCTGCATCAGATAATACGCCATGGTTTTTACCTATGATGCCTCTAGACTCCAAACTCCATAGCATTGATTTAAGGTTTGGATAGTTATCTTTATTTTGTCCTACTACCCAAAGGAAATCTTCCAGCTTCTTATAATCCAAGCTGCTTTTCAATTTTTCATTTTCATATAATGATGGATCTAAGATTAACCTAAACGGCAGCATAACTTGATAACGATAATCTCCTGTGCCGTTTGGGATAAAATCATTCATATACTTTTTATAGCTTTCGCATACTATTCTATACATTATATCTCTCCCTAAACACTGGCAGTTGTTTTATAAACTGACTTTTCTTTGACTCATACAAATCATTTCTGCTCAAAACCTCTAAAATTATTTTATTTATAAGCTCCTTATCGGCTACCTTAATAAGCCCGTCTAAATCCTCCAAATCTTTCTGCTGCAGCCTTATTATTTTGCTAACTATTATATCTTCTGCTGAAAGTATGTAGATGTTTAGATAATGAAAATTATTAAGCCTAATAGCTCTTTCCTTATATGTAGGTGATATTATAGTGCTTTCATATTCCAATAAATCAAAGTCTCTTAATTGCACAAAGATCTTACCTAGCTTTGAAGGATAGTTTAGATCAATAAAATCGAAATCTCTTGTAGCCCTTTCTGTATAGCCCCCTAATATGCATGCGGACCCGCCTAAAAAATATATATCAAAAGGATCTATTTCAAATAATTGAGCTACCTTTTCCATATCTGAGATTTTGTTTTCTAATTGTTTCTTTATTTCCATCATTATCACCACTTAACGGAATTATTGAACGAGACTTCATTCAGAGGGGGATGAGCCCCCGCTGAATGTTAGTCGAGTCCATACTGGACTTAGCCGCCCTTTGTCACATGCCGCCTATAAAGGCGGGGGACTTAGGGCGGGTTAGTTCAGTGTTATAGCTATTATAGCATATTATAGTTTTTTGTTGATTAATAATTTGAGTTTGATATAATAATAGTAAAGAGACCGCCACAAATGTGGTTGCCTCACACGTGTTAATTTACTTCATCACACTGCAAGGGCAATTGCGGTGTGATTTTCTTTTTTTGCTACTTTCTCTTTGTAAAAATCGCTATTATCAAAGATAGCAAAGCCACTATGAATAACCCGAAAGTCAACATCAAAATCAACGCTTCGTATGTATTCACGCTTCACCACCTCCTTAGTAAAAGGAGGCAAACCACACCTGCAACGGTCTTACATGTATTATAGCATATTAGCGGCAAATAAACCTCCGTGAAAATCTGTGCTTTGCACCCTGAATTCTAATTTATATTTTATCAAATAGGTCCTCTTGATGCATTAAATTCTTATGACATCTATGGTATAATGTAAATATTTCCACTAAGAATTTTGGCTAAAAATGCCGAAATATAAATATAGGGTTTAGAACTTAAAACTAAGGAGTGAACAGCATGCACATCAGTAAAATGAAAAGAAAAGCAGCTATAATATTGGCTCTTATAATGATATTCAATCTATTGCCCCATGAGATCCTCAGGGTCCACGCCTTTGACCCGGGGGAATTTTGGGTGGATACCGTAACAATATTTAAAATATATGACAAAGACAGAAATGCGGTGCAGCGCAGAGTGCTGATCACGGGAGGATACCTGAAGGATGCGGATGTAGGTATTGTGACCAGCGAAGGCTATAAAAGGCTTACCAAAAGGACCGATAATACCGAAGGTCTGCTCCAGTTTGACATAGATGATAATCAGCTCGGCAACTCCCTGCGAATAGAGGGAAAGGAAATATTATTGAACGAAGATGAAATGCCTACCTTGACGGGAGTAAACCGCAGGGTGGAGCAGGGAGCAGGCGATTTGATACTCCAGGGCACAAAGCTTAATAATATAATGGATAAAGCCAACATCAAGGCAGGCTATGAGCATAAGGGAGCCTATACGCCTATGGATGATACTAAGTTTAATAATCCTTCGCAAGTTACCATAGAAAAGCCTACAGGCGCATTAGGACTTCAAAATATAATATTTGAGAAGAGCGAGCAGATACCCAATGTATATTTCAATGCTAAAAACCCTTCTGTTAATGTTAATGTAAACATTAAATATACATATAAAGATCAGTTCAGACTATATCAAAACATAAACGTATCTAATCTGCGAATGTACCCCAACAGAGGCCAGAAGGGTGATAGGGTATACTTTGAAGCTGATGCAGGTACGCTGGACTCCTATGATGTATTTTTCCTGAAGGAAACCAACGGCACCGACCCCTACACAAATAAAAACAAAGGCCAGAATAAGACTTTTCAGCAGAATATAAACGGAAAAGATATTCTTACGGTCACTGTGCCGGATATAATAGAGGGAGAATACTATGTGGTGCTCACCAATGCGGTGGCCCAGAACATGGACCCCATGCTGGAGGTAACACAGGAGAAGGCCCTGGATGAAAAATTCACCGTAATAAACGCAAACATAAAATCGAGGATAATCAGCATCAATCCCAAGACGGGACCTGATACGGGCTCCAAAGCGACCATATCCTCCCAATTCACCGGCACGCTGAACATACCGGAATTTGTCCCTGCCAGCGACGATAAGACCTACAGCTTCTCTGACGGTGACAGGGAATTGGTTGTGAACTATGTTTACGGCACATATAAAAATGACAGCTCAAGCCAGTATGAAGCAGTCAGGAATATCAGGATAATAATAGGAGACAAGGCCACCTTTATGAAAAAAACCTCAGGTGATCCTGATGTGAGCTTTACAAAGGATCTGGACATCATAAACATCATGACTGCCCAGATCACCGATGCGGATAGCAATCCCGTAAAAGACGTGGTTATAGAGACAGAGACAACGATAACCAGGCTGTCTGATAACAGCGTTGTCCAGACCATAACGGAAAGGGCAGTGCTGGCCAAGGGATATACCTATATACCCAGCAAGGTAGAGCCTGTGGTGGACAGCATAACACCGGACAAGATACAGGTCATAAAGACCAATGATGATAATTATAAAACCACTGACTCTAAAAGGCTGATGGCTATATACGGCAAGAATTTCATGGTACATAAATATGCAGACTCCACAGGAAAGGATATAGTGAGATATCCCATAATAGAGCTGGGGCCTGATATAAAGCTTGACCCCAATGATCCGGTACAAAAAGAGATATTGGAAATGAAGGTATTAAACTCCTATGGAGAGGAGCTGGACGGTTCTGCCGGGAATGAAATAGGCACCAGAATACTATTTTACCTTCCTGCTAATTTGGGACCCATAAGCAACATAGGCAAAACCTTCATAAAGGTTACAAACCCCATAAGAAACTCAATGGCTCCCGGATTGGTGGGCACCAAGGTAGACGGAGTGGAATTCGTATTGGTAGAGGACAACAAAAACCCCATAATAAGCGGCGTAAACCCGGATACCGTAGCGGTAGAGGGCGGCGTCGAAGTAAAGGCCACGGGAAATAACTTCATGAGCGGAGTAAGGCTTTTCCTGGACGGAGAAGAAATAAAAAATATAAAAAGAGCGGAAGACGGCAAGGAAATAACCTTCACCGCACCAAAGGGGAGAGAAGGCACCACCCAGATAATGGTCATGAATCCGGAGGGCGGAGCTGCCACATGGCATTTCAATTACGTAAAGACCTATACAAACCCCAAGATATTTGATTTTGCGCCCAAATCCGGCAATACGGGCACTCTTGTGGTGGTAAAGGGCGATAACTTTATTCCACCGGACCCGACGGACAAAACCGAGCTGAAGCACAAGCTTATAGGCACCAGGATACTCTTGGGAGGCGTGGATATAAATGATTATGAACTGGACAATGATAAGAGGATAGTTCTCAAGCCTTATAAGGACCCATCGGGAGAACCCGTCATAGATATAGCGACTGCAGGAAGCCTGACTTCCATAAAGGTGGCCGAATACTACCATTCCGTAATGTTTGCGGACGCGGACAACAATTATTATACCATCACCATAGATGGGGCAGGCAGGATAAGCTTGAGCGACGGAGTCCACAATACTTATACTCTGAAGCTTTCGGGAAGCCAGATAAAGGCCGATAAAAAAGACGGCTCTATATATGACTTATCTTCGGATAAAGAAGGCATAATGATATCCGATGGAGCATCTGTCATACTCTCACTAAAGATGATGACTCCCTATAAAACCGATGCGGAGGGAAAAATAATAGGCAACAGGGTAAAGGTAGTGGACAAGAACACCATATACTTTACAGTGCCTGCTCTTCCTGCCGACGGATATTATGATCTCACCGTGCTGAATCCGGATACCAAGAGGGATGATAAGAAGGGAACAAGCGGTTTCTACTATTTCGCTCACCCTCAGAGCAAGCCGGAAATAGATAAGATTGTGCCCAGCGAAGGCACTACCGACGGCGGCTATGCCATAGATATAGAGGGCAATGACTTTATGGATATAGGCATAGACAAGTCCAAGGTGTTCATAAACGGTATACAGGTACCGGCGGCCGATATCCAGGTAAGCCCAAACGGCAAGACAATAACTGTAAAAAGAGTGCCCAAATATCCGGGAGATCTGTTTAAAGAAAAGGGGACCAACCGGTATGCGGTACCGGTGGTGGTGGTAAACCCTGACGGGGGAAGCGTTAGCCGGGAAGGCGGCTTCACCTATCTGGTTCCTACCAGTCACCCCAAGCTGGTAAAGATCGTTCCGGCAAAAGGTACTGCTGCCGGCGGTGAAGTGGTGGAAATCACCGGTACCGACTTCCGTTTCTTTGAGCCCTATGAGGACAGCAACAGGGACGGGAAGAGGGATGACGACGAACCTTTCACCGATATAAACGGAAACGGCAAATGGGACAGTGAGACAAACTATGATGAGTGGATACAATATGCAGAGATCAATCATCCAAAGTTTGAAAAATACCTTGATTCCCCCATATTGCCCAAAGTATTTTTCGGCGATAATCTGGCCAAGATTGTGGAGTTTTCCCGTGGCTACCTCAAGGTGATCACTCCGGAGGGAGATGCGGGCAAGGCAGAGGTATATGTAGTGAACAATGATGCGGGAACCTCCGATAAGGTCACCTATACCTATGAAGCTTCAAACCCCAAGATCACCAGGATATTCCCCAGAGTAGGCAAGATGCAGGGAGGAGACACTACGGAGCTTTTAGGCTCCGGCTTTGCCAGAACTGACATGGATATTTACAATGGAAGTACGGATGCTGCCGGAATATCCTTATATGATGTAAAGCAGATGGCGGCAGTAAGATTCGGAAGCCTTACCAACCGGAATATAGCCAGGGAACTGGACAACTCCGGAAGGATAGACAACAAAAGGACTACGGTAAGATTTGAACTTAACAAAATGAGCTTTGAATACGATGCATCAAGCACTAATACCAAGCTCACCATGAGCAAGGTCGTGGATGACAAGATCTACAAAGCAGTCATAAACGGCTATGACGACACCGTAAAATATATACCTCTGAAGCTTATGGAGACTAGCTCTAAAGAGAAATTCGAGGGTACAGGCCTTGTGAGAGTAGAGGTAGAGGATGGAAGGCTCCTCATAGATACAGGCTACTCGGAAAATGTGAGATACATTGACTCTACCCAAGTTTTTGTGACGGTGCCCACCCATCACACCATCGGGAACAATATACCTGTGGAGCTGATAAACCCGGACAAGGGAAAGGCTGCTATAGCCTTTGAATACATGAATCCTTACGATTATCCGGTAATAGCCTCTATAGAGCCTATAAACAAAGTTCTAAAGAACGGCTTGATAATAGACTACGACAACAATCCTTCCGATGATGATGAAGAATATTATACCTATGTATCCGTTACCGGCGGTGTGCTTTTGACCATTACGGGAAGCAACTTTAAGAGGACTGCCAAGGTATATCTGGATGACAAGGAACTTCAAATACTGGACAGAAGCCCTAACGATGATAAGCTGCTGGTAGTGATACCGCCTGGGGATGAAAGCCAGATAGGATCGAAAAAACCTATAACCGTGGACAATGGTGACGGCGGTGTTACCAGCACCAGGGAACCCGGTGATTATTATAAGATGAAAGCCCCGTATTTTGTGATGTACCAGAAAGGCCTCAGCGGCCCTAAGATCGACAGCGTCATACCGGATAAGACCTCCAGCAGGGGGCAGAACATCATAACCGTAATAGGCATGGACTTCAGGCCCGGTATAAAGGTCTTCATAGGAGGAGTGGCCGCAGAAGTAGTAGAGCTTCAGGGCACGGAAAAGATAAGGGTGAGGGTGCCTCTGGGACTCATACCCGGCAAAGCTTCGGTAATGGTTCAAAACGCAGACTATGGTGCAGATGAGAAGAAGGATGCCATAACCATCATAAGCTCTCCCGAAATACAGGACATACTGGATGAGCAGGGAATAAGCCTGAGCCCCAGAGTCCTGGATATGACGGGGGGCCAGAACATAATACTGCAGGGCATCGAGTTCCAAGAAGGAGCCCAGATCATATTCGGCGGGGAAATAAAACCCAAAGCAGAAGGCGAGTCCGGGATACCGGGAACCAATATCAGAGATGAAGAGGTTTATGTGGTAGGAGGTACCGCCGGCACAGTGAGCAAGGTGGAAAACGGAACACTCATATATGTAACAACACCTGCCATGCCGGAAGGAGATATATCCATAATCGTCATAAATAAGGACGGGGGAGTATCGGAGGAAGTAAAGATACAAGTAATCCGCCCATTGCCGGGCAAACCCTCAGGCGTCAAGGCACAAGCGGTGGACGGCGATACGGTAAAGCTGGAATGGGATGGAACCGCCCAGATGTACCAGATATTTGCTTCCTTCGGAGAGAAGAACTCTTCCAAGGAACTCAGTGAATACAGCTATATAATTACAGTTGAGCCGGAAAGATATGATAAAGAAAAGCTGAGATACTATGTGAGAGGCCTTGCGACGGAGACCTGGTATAGATTCAGGATATACGCCGTCAATGACTTTGGAGTGTCTCTTCAATACGGTCAATCCAACAGCGTAAAGACTCCCGACACCATACGCTCCGAAGCTAAATACAATGACGAATATATAAACCCCGCAGGCAGGACGGACTGGACTGAAAGCACCAAGGATAAATTCATATACAACATCGGTGAAAGAAGCCTGAAGGAAGGTGCTCAATACTATCAGATAGAATTAAGAAACAAGAATGCAGGAGCCTCGGCTTCACGCATGATAAAGATACCTGTAAACCTTGTCCGAAGCTATGACAAGTATTATGCGATCTGGGACAAGGATGTATCTGTAAAATTTGACACCAAAGCCTTGAGGACCGGCGAAATAATGAATATAAGCGATAAGGAAGATGCGGCTGCCGTATTGGAAATATACTCGCCAAAGGGTCAAAGATATGATGATATCGCATTGCTCCTAGGCAGCAGAAATAAGCCCATAAAGCTCATAGGCATAGGCTTCAGACTGGAGAACAAGGACAAGACCCAGAACTTAAAGCAATTCACAGAGCCTATGGAAGCCGCTATAGTAATAGACTCAAAATATGCTAATAAAGAAAACCTGGAACTATACTACTACAATATACCGTCTAATAAATTGGAAAAGGTAAACTTCACCAAGAAATCCGGTGAAGCCGTAATAAATGCAAAAATTACCAACCCCGGAGAATATGTGATTATTAGCCGCTAAGAGAACGGAAACCACTGAAAGATACGGAAACAGCCACTGAATTTCACGGAGGACATGCTATGCTGCTTTATCAAGATATTTCAAAGGTTATTGTAAATTCAGCATATGAAGTTCATAAGTTTCTTGGGAGCGGATACTTAGAAAAAGTATATGAGAATGCGCTTATTAAGGAATTGGAAAGCAAGAATCTAAAGTGCGAACAGCAAGTACCATTGGAAGTATATTATAAAGATTATATGGTAGGCGATTACATAGCTGATATAAATAGTAGAAGATAAAATAATACTAGAAATAAAAGCAATTTCAGGGATAGAAGACAAGCACTTTGCACAGCTATTGAATTACTTAAAAACAACGAGAAAAAAATTAGGGTTTATTATAAACTTTGGAGCCAGTAAAATTCAGATAAAAAGAATAATAAACTAACCATGTACAAAATATAAACTCCTTTTCGTGAAATTTAGTGTAAGATTCAGTGACTTTCAGTGGTTACCGCACCCCAAGCCTCCAGAGGCATACTCAACACTCCGAAGGCATACTAAAAGAATATCGAGTAACTATCAAAAACCACTAAAGAAGCAATATGTCAAATTAATATCCCTTTCGTGACTTTTAGTGGTTAAAAAAACCCTCGGAGCAACACCCGAAAGGAATGATCTCAATGAACTATCGAAAACGTTACATCACCATACTGATAACGATATCCCTGCTGACCGGCACTATCTTCGCCGAAGGCCCCATCTATCCGGTCCCTGCCTACGGCAGAGCCCTGGTAGATCAAGGCGGCTTCACCGACATAGCCGGCAGCCCCAGGGCAGCTGATATACTCAAGCTGCGCATGCTCAACATAATCCAGGGCAGCAACGGAGCCAAATACAGGCCCAATGACAATATCAGCTACCAGGAAGCGGCTGCCTATCTCATAAGGCTTTTGGGCATGGAAGAGGCAGCACTGGAAAAAGCCGCTGCCATGGCCCAAAGAGGCACAAAGCCCAATTATGCTGCGGACACCTGGGCGGTAGGCTATATGGAAGAGGTCCTGGCGCAAGGCATAATGACAGCGACAGAGCTCAGGGAGATGGAGACACTGAGCAGGGCCCAGCTTGATGCCATTGACACCCAGGTGAAGGCCGAAGCAAAGAGAAAATGGATGACACTGGCTCAGCGGGACGCCCTGAAGAATGAAAAGACTGCAGCGGCTCAGCTTGAGAATAAATCAATGAAAAGGGCAATAAGCCGCCAGAACCTGGCTATGTGGCTTTTCAGAGCCCTTAAGCTCCAGGAGATACCTTCCAAGGATATAAACTATGTCTACAAATACAGCGACTACAGCAGCATCAAGCCCGAGAGGCTCAGTGCGGCGGAAGCCCTGCTGCAAAAAGGCATCCTCGGATCGGCCGCCAAGGACAAATATGCTCCTACAGCCGGTGTAAGCCGCGGTGAGGCAGCAGAAGCTTTCAATAATATAGTAGAAGCTTATCCGGATCTGACAGGTATACAAACCGGTGTGGCAAGGCTGCTGAAAGCAAACATGGGCTATAATATGCAGTCCGCATCGGATACCCAAAGCCTGTCCTACAACCTGGAAAACTTTGATGGCACAGGCTTCACTGCAAAGATGGAAGCAGACCAGGCACTCCCCGTTATAAAGGGCGGCAGAGTATATGATCATAACCTGCTGAGAGAAGGGGACACTGTAGAATATGCCTTAAGGGACGGGCAGATGCTATACGCCGCCTTAGGCGACTACAGCTTTCTCCAGGGAACACTCAGCTATCATGATAAAGATGGAAACATAAGGATAGAGGACAGCCAGAAGGGCATCACAGAGCTCAAGCTCGGAGCAGATACTATAATAACAGCTCTCGGCAAGCCTGCCAGGGCTGCAAGCCTCATACCGGGGCAAGATGTCAAAGCCTTGTACAAGGGCAATATCATAAGCAGGCTGGACATACAGGAAAACGCAGACTATTATGCGGACACCGAATATATTGACGGCATAATCAAATACATAGACAGGGCAGGAAGGCTCGTGAAGCTGGAGGACTATGACGGAAACCTCCGCACCTACGGACTGGACGACAGGGTCATAGTCAGCATCAATGACTACTATGAAACCCTGGAAAACCTCCAGCCAGAGCAGGATGCCACCTTTGAAATATCCGGAAGAACGATAAAAGCCATAAAAGCCTTTACCATCCCCGGAGAGGAAGCAAGCAAGGATTACCTTGCCGTCCTGAGGGTCAGGGCTGTCGAAGGCGATACGATAAAGGTCACCAGGCCGGAGGACAGGCAGAATCTCATGAGCTTCAAAACCGACAGCATCACCTCCATCACATATCTGGGCTACCCTATCAAGCTCTATAATGTGAAGGTGGGAGACCTGGTAAAGATACAGACCAATGAAAACAGCAAGGACAGGGCCGACAGTATCGAGCTCATGACCAAGAGGCAGAGAGTGGAAAAGGTATACAAGGCAAAGATACTCAACACCCTTCCGGGACAATACAGGCTGGCATTATCCCAGATACAGACCTACAAATATCCGGGCTGGTCCAAACTGGATGATGAAAAAACCTTTCCGGTAAAAAGGGATGCAGAAATATATAAGGACGGCAGGAAGCTTAAGCTGGATGATCTTGACAAGCAAAGAAATGTAGAAGCCTATATAGTGACGGTAAAGGACTTCGGAGAAGAAACCATAGCCAAGATCACATTAAAAAGCGTCAGCGAGGACTCAACCTTCAGCGGGACCTTCGATGCCCAATGGACGGACAACTCCATCAAGCTGGCTGACGGACAAAAACTCAGCTTTGATGACGGAACTATAATAATAAAGGACAGAAGGCTTTTGGACACCTCAGACCTGACCTACAATGACGAAGCCTTTGTAGTAAAGAATAAGCTTCCCGGAGGCAGCAACTATGCGGCGCTGGTATCCATGGAAAACGGCAACGGCTTTGACTATAGGAATGTAGTCCGGGGCTATATCCATGACATGGGCGAAGACAATTTCTCTCTGGAAAGCTATGCAAACTTGGTGGATAATGAATGGGACTATCACTATGGTGATGAAAACTATTTTTATGTCAGCAAGGACGGCAGGATTCTGGACAATGTGCTAAAGCGCAGCTACATAACAAGAGATACTTTCTTAGAAAGCAGATTCTGGGATTTAGGGAGCAATGGAAAACCCAAAACCAGCACCGATCCCAAAAAATATACAATACACGACCCAAGGCTTTATATGGACGATAAAGGCCCTCACTACGAAAAATGCAGAAGCCAGCATATGCTTGCATATATAATTGTAAATGAGGACGGAGAAGCTACTGCCATAAATATCTATAAGAAGGACGCCGACTATAGAAAAGAAGAAATGACATTCAAAGAAAACCTCATTACAGGAGAAGTGGTAAGCAGCAACAGCAGCTATACCCAGCTTACGCTCACCGATGTGAAGGAATACAGCAAATTCTACAGCCAATGGCAGCCTACAGGCTCAAAGGCAGTGATAAACACTCAAAAAGCTTTGATAATAAAGAATGAACAAGCAGTGACATTGAGCGAACTGTACCCGGGCGACAAGATATACGCCGTCACAGACCAAAACAGCGGCATAATCCTATTTGTAGAATAAGAGGAGAACGGGGAACGGAAACCACGAAAAGACACGGAATTTTCACGGAAAAGCACGAAAGGAATGAACTATATAAGTTGCAATATATAACCATGTACAAAATATAAAATCCTTTTAGTGAAATTCAGTGTAAGATCCAGTGACCTTCAGTGGTTCCCGTCCACCCAATACCCAAAAAGGAGCATCTATTATGAAACGATTGATCACAACCCTAATAATTTTAATACTGCTATCCACTGTTGCCTATGCGGACATCCTGGAGCCGGGAGTGAGCAACGAAAGCCAATACAAGGAAGTCATATTCCTCTCAGGCCAGCCCGTGGAATTCACCGGCAGGCTCAAGATCACTACATCCGGCAGCAAAAACGTCATAAAGCATACCTATGACTATAATCTCACCGGACCCAACGGCGCCACTCTCACAAGGAAGGTGGTATATCTTGTTGACGAGGAGACGGATCCGGAGCTGAAGCAAACAGCCTTAGGAATAGTATTGGACCCGAAGGCCAAGGTATCGGAAAGGATTACCATTGGCAATAAAACCTATGTGCTTCAGGAGCAAATACTGAACAAAGCCTCCAATACCCAGGATAAGAGCGTCATCAAATATACAAGCGGAAAATGGAACGGCGTGAAAAAGTATACAGAGGGAAATAATGATATCACCGTTGATATATACGGAGAAAGCTATAAATATGACAACGAATGGAGCACAGTGGAGACAGCCCTGATAAGGCATGTCATAACCTATTACAATACCATCGGCAGCTCAAACAACAGGCAGGAAAGCACCGGCAGCGTGGAATACGGCGTGACAAATATCAGGGAGAAGGAAATACTATCCCAGCAAAGCCTGCCTAACCAGATAAGCTTTAAAGAAAGCTATATGATAAGCGAAAAAGAAGAAAATACAGTGGCATACAGCTATGATATGCCTATTATAACAAGCTCAAGGACCACGAGCAGGAAAAACGGAGAAGGCAGCTTCAAGCTAACTACCCTGCCCAAGCTGACTCCGTTGCCCATACCATCTTACACAGATATTACAGGATATTGGGCAGAAAGAGATATAAACAGGCTGTTCAGCCTCGGAGTGCTGGCAGGAGACAGCAAATACTTCAATCCGAGAACGGCGATGAACAGGGCGGAATTTTCCAGAGCTCTGGTAAAGGCTTGCGGCCTGGAGGAAAATCTGGATAACACAAAACCCAAATCCAAAAAGGAAGTCCAGCAGGATATAATATTCTCCGATGTAGACCCCAATCACCCCTACTACCCATACATAAAAAGGGTTACAGAGCTGGAGCTGATCAAGGGAACAGGCTACAATACCTTCGGCCCCGAAGAGCACCTCAGCAAAGCCCAAGCAGTGACAATACTGATAAGGGCTCTGGGACTTGAGGACATAAGGACCTTCAATCTGGGCAGAACCTTTGCGGATGAAACCGAAATTCCCGATTGGGCCAGAAAATCCATATATGTAGCGGAAGAACTGAACATAATCGACACCAATGAATACAACATGATCCAGCCCAATAAGGAACTGACCAGAGGCGAAGCCGCCAACCTGATAAACCGCTTTATAACCTACCTGCAAAAAGAAATAAAAACCGACTACCGCGAAAGAGTGGTAAACTTTAACTAAAAGAACGGAAAGAAGAACGTAGAACACGGATTAACACTGAAATCACACGGAATTACACAGAGGGCAGTAGGAAACTATTCATAACTGTTTCCGCAAATGTCATCCTGAGCCCAGCTCTGTTTCCGCAAATGTCATCCTGAGCCCAGCTCTGTCATCCTGAGCGCAGCGAAGGATCTTAGAATCTTATATTGATGATGATATTTCACTATGATATTATACAAGTGAAGGTAATCGGATAAAGCAGGGTGTGGTTATCACTTTTGACAAAAAAATAACCCCCTGCTGGAACCAGGGTGGTTATAAAAATTATTAACCAATCTTGGTAACCGCACCATGTGGTGCTGATTACCTTCATTTATATTATAACACAAATGAAAGATAAGTAAGCAAAGAAAAATAAAATCACCCTCCGTGAAATTTAGTGAATCCTTCAGTGTCTTTCAGTGGTTCCCGTCCCCCACGACCCTAGAGGAATCCCCTAAAATCCTGAGCTCTGAGCTCTGAACCCTGAGTTCTAGACCCAGACCCGTAAGGAATACCCAAACACCAGAGGCCAGAAGCTAGTGGCCAGAGGCTAGAAGCTAGAGACTGACCCCAAAGCAATACCCCAAAGGAGTGATAGAATGAAACAAAAAATCCTGGCCCTAATCCTAATAATATCCATGACACTATCAGGAGCCGCTTTTGCAGCCCCCGGCGCCAACCCGGATACGATAGAAACCTTGGAATCCCTCATGGACATCATCAAATCCGACTACTACAAGGATGTGGACGATGCAGCCCTCATCCGCGGAGCTATAGACGGCATGTTCAATGCCCTGGACCCTCACAGCAACTATATGAACGAAGAGGAATTCCGGGAGCTCAACACGTTTACCAGCGGTGAATTCGGCGGTATCGGCGTCACCATAGAGAAAAAAGACAATGCCATAACGGTAGTATCACCTGTAGAAGGCACCCCAGCCCATAAGGCAGGCCTGGACACGGGAGATGTCATTGTATCCGTTGACGGTACCGATATATCGGATTACACTCTTGATAAGGCGGTATCTCTCATAAAAGGTGATCCGGGTACCAAAGTAAAGCTGGGCATCAAAAAAGCCGGCAAGACAGAAGTGACATATATAGAGTTTACCAGAGAACTCATAAAGGTGGAGTCCGTAAAGAAAGAAACACCCTTTGGCAAAAAAGTCGAAGATGCTATAAAGGATAAAAATATAGGCTACGTAAGACTCACAGAATTCAGTGAAAACACATATTACGACTTCAAAGACGTCATAGAAGCATATAAAAAAGAAGGCAAGAAAGGCCTCATAATAGATATCAGGAATAATCCCGGAGGACTTTTGGGCTCAGTAATAGATATATGCAAGGAAATAATACCCGAGGGCCCCATAGTCCACATCGATGCCAAGGGAGAAGAAAACGATGCAACCTACAGCTCAACCCTCAAGAATCCTCCCTTTAAGCTTGCAGTATTGGTCAACGGAGGCTCTGCATCCGCATCGGAAATACTTACGGGAGCGGTGAAGGACTCCAAAGCAGGGATCATAGTAGGAACCAAAACCTATGGAAAAGGCACAGTCCAGGATATACTGTACCTGACCAACGGCGGCGGTATGAAAATAACTGTGGCGGAATACATGACAAGAGACAAAATTCATATAAACGGCAAAGGCATTGAACCGGATGTAGTGGCAGAGCTGTCTGCAGAAGAAAACCTGGCACCAGTAAAGATGGACAGAGACATCATTGTAGGCACCGTAGGACTCGACGTATACGGCATCCAGCAGCGCCTCGACAACTTAGGCTACACAATGAAAGCCGACGGCGTCATGGGCCAAACTACCCTGGCTGCAGCAAATAAGCTTCTCGCAGACAACAAGCTGCCGGAAGTAAAAACGCTGACCAAAGCCGCTCAGCAAAAAATCCTTGAAATCTACACCCAAAATGCCGGCAAAAACATCAAAGACACTCAACTTGAAACAGCCGTTGCCGAACTTCAAAAACTTCTGAAATAGCAGTTTTACAAAATCAATATGAAAAATGTCGGTTTTTCATATTGATTTTTCTATTTCATAAATGTAAAATATATAAGTTATAATAAAGAATAAATGTTTAAAAAATAGAAACCTAGGGCTTGGGAGGCACACTCAAATACTGCGGAGAAATACTAAAAAAAGAAATACCGAATAAGCACCAAAAACCACTAAAGAATCAATAATGCAAAAAAACCCTTCCGTGAAATTTAGTGAACCCTTCCGTGATTTTCAGTGGTTCCCGTAATCCAAGACCCCAGCGGCATGCCCTAAACCACGTGCCAGGACACAAAAGAAATACTTGAGCTCTCGTAACTCGAAACCCGCAACAAATTAATGAACGGAGTGAATTAATATGTCCGAACCTAAATATATTTTCGTCACCGGAGGCGTCGTATCCTCCCTCGGCAAAGGAATAACCGCTGCTTCCTTGGGACGACTGCTTAAAAACCGCGGTCTCAAAGTGAGCATGCAAAAAATCGATCCATATCTGAATATAGACCCGGGCACCATGTCGCCATACCAGCATGGTGAAGTATTCGTCACCGATGACGGAGCAGAGACGGACCTGGATCTGGGCCACTATGAAAGATTTACAGATAATAACCTTTCCAAGAACAGCAGCGTAACGACGGGCAAGATATACTGGTCCGTTATTAATAAGGAAAGAAAAGGCGATTATCTCGGCGGCACCGTACAGGTAATCCCTCACATAACCAACGAAATCAAATCCAGGATATACAGGGTAGGCAAAGAAAGCAGCCCTGATGTAGTCATCACCGAAATCGGCGGCACCGTCGGCGATATAGAGAGCCTTCCCTTCTTAGAGGCCATAAGACAGATAAAATACGAAGTAGGCAGAGAAAACGTACTCTTCATTCACGTCACTTTGGTCCCATATCTCAGCAAAGCAGGAGAACTGAAGACCAAGCCAACTCAGCACAGCGTCAAGGAACTCAGAAGCATTGGTATCCAGCCGGATATCATAGTCTGCAGGACGGAAAAACCAATATCCAGAGAGCTGAAAGACAAGATAGGACTTTTCTGCAATATAGACGGCGAATCTGTAGTGCAAAACACCGATGCCGATACGCTGTATGAAGTTCCCCTTCTATTATATAAGGAAGGTTTAGACTCGTTGGTAGTAAAAAAGCTTGACCTGCAATGCGGCGAGCCGGAATTGGAAGAATGGAAAGGCATGGTCAGCACCATACTCAATCCGAAGCATAAGTTGAAAATTGCTTTGGTAGGCAAGTACGTAGAACTTCATGATGCCTATCTGTCCATAGCGGAAGCTCTGAGCCATGGAGGCATAGCCAATAATACGGAAGTAGATATCAAATGGGTGAACTCTACCGATTTGAATGCAGATAATTACGAAAAAGAACTGAAGGATGCAGATGCCATATTGGTGCCCGGCGGCTTCGGCACAAGAGGCATAGAAGGCAAGATACTCGCTGCAAGATATGCCAGGGAGAGCAAAAAGCCATATTTCGGCATATGCCTGGGCATGCAGATAGCAGTAGTAGAATACGCCAGAAATGTTTTAGGGCTCGAAGGAGCTCACAGCACCGAGCTGGATCCAGATACTCCCTACGGAGTCATAAGCCTCATGCCTGAGCAGGCCGACATAGATGACCTGGGCGGCACCATGAGACTGGGCCTTTACCCCTGCAAGATCAGCGAGAGCACCAGAGCCTATGACGCATACAAGGATGAACTCATATTTGAAAGGCACAGGCACAGATACGAATTCAACAATGAATACAGGGAGCAAATAGTAGGAAGCGGCCTCATATTAAGCGGCCTATCACCCGATGAGAGACTGGTGGAGATAATAGAGCTCAAGGACCACCCATGGTTCCTCGGCTGCCAATTCCATCCGGAATTCAAATCCAGGCCAAACAGGCCTCATCCTCTATTCAGAGACTTCATAAAAGCAGCTCTGGAATGCAAGTAACGTCATCCTGAGGACTACGCCCGAAGGATCTAATATTTGTATCATATACGTCTATAACCTAGCGGAGAATTTATTCTCCGCTAGGTTTCAATTTTTATGATATAATAAAGTCAATGAATGTTAGGAGTGATTTTATGGAAAAAATACTTAACGAAATACTGAGTGAAGTAAAAACCATAAAGACGGATATAAACGGGCTAAAAGACGAGGCAAAAACCATAAAGACGGATATAAACGGGCTAAAAGACGAGGCAAAAACCATAAAGACGGATATAAACGGACTAAAAGACGAGGTAAAAACTATAAAGACAGACATAAAAACTATGAAAGTAGACATAAGCAGCTTAAAAGAGGGCCAAATCAGGGTAGAAACTCAAGTTTTGGAGAATACACAGATACTAACGGCTCTTGAACATGCGGCACACACAAACAAGGCTGAACATGATAATATAATAAATGAAATTGCTGAAATTAAAGGCGAGATTAAGAATATGAGGAACAATATTAATACTGTTGAATTAGTAACTTCTCAAAATTGGACTGAAATAGCAAGATTGAAATCAATAAAATAGAACCCCGTAGCATCTGTGCCGGAATTAAAAGGCTGCCACACTCAGGGAGAATCCATGGCAGAACTTATGGCAAACATAAAGGAAGCAATAGAATTATGCTTGGAAGTACAAAATAAAGATGGAATGGTACTTGCATGGGACAGCGATTTTACCAAGCTGACACCATTTGAAAGAGAACGGCTAGCTAAAGCTGATATAGAAATCATAAATGGTGAAACAATAGACCATTCAAAAATAGACTGGAACTGAATAAGAAAATCAATAAAAAACTTCCACGGAGATAAACTCTGTGGAAGTTTTTTATATCCACAGGCTATTCACAACATATCAACAAGGAATTTCCTCAACTATGTCGAATATCTCAACTTATCCATATTATCTGAAATGGGGTTATAATTTGGAAACTCCTAATTATATGAAATTAAATGTATGGAATAATTCAAAAGATTTAGCTGTAGAAATATATAAGCTTACAATGGATGGCGAGCTGAGCAGAGACTTCGGCCTTAAGGATCAAATAAGAAGAGCTGCCGTAAGCATAGCCAGTAACATAGCAGAAGGCAGTGAGAAGAGTAGCAGTAAAGACTATGTAAGGTATCTTAATATTGCTAAGGGTTCTATAGCTGAGCTACTAACACAATTGATTATTGCTAAAGAAATTGGATATATAAATGAACAGCAATACAGGATGTTTTATGAGAAATACACAGAGATTATGAAGATGTTGGTAGGTTTAATAAAAAGTAAATCTAAGCTGGAATGATGACCCAAAAGGAATACTACCTGGCTCCTGAGTTCTGAACCCTGAGCTCTAATTATTACATTAATGTTACACTTACTTACCACTAATTGACTCCATATGTGGAAGTTGCTATAATGTGAAGGAGAGCACAGTGTTGCTCCATATTTCCTATTCTACCATGGGAAATAAACCTAAGACCTCAGAGCAAGACCCTAAAATATAACTCTATAGGAATACCCAAGTTCCTGAGTTCTGAGTTCTGAACTCTAATACAAAGACCCAAAAGTAATACCTAAACTCCTGAGTCCTGAGTTCTGAACCCTGAGCTCTAAAATAAGGTAGCCCTCCCCATCCGGGGTTGAAATACATACGGGGGTTCATGCTACAATACACTCCCGAGAAATTATAATCACAAGGAGGAGAAAAAATGAAAAAAGTGTTAGCACTTGTTTTAGCATTTGCTATGATGTTTTCAACCATCACAGTAGCATTTGCTGAACCAGAAGTTAGTGCTGAAGCTAAGGCCCTTGCCACAGTTGGCATGCTTGAAGGCGACGGCAATGGCGTGACTGCTGAATACACAGCCAAAGAAATGACTAGATTCACAGCCGCTATATCACTTTTAAAACTTAAAGGACTCTACAACGATGCATTAGCATTCAAAGCCGATGCTAATTTTGCAGATGTAGATGCAGTTAAATGGGAAGAAGGCAAGAACATTCTTGCATACCTAAAGGCTAATCCTGGATTAGGCTTTGGCGGAAACGAAAAGGGCGAATTCAATCCTAATGGCAACATCAATGAGCAATCTTACTACAAAGTATTGCTTGAAACATTAGGATACAAGCAGACTACAGCTGAAGTAGCTGGAGACTTTGCTTGGGAAGAAGTTCTTACATTTGCTGAAAGCATAGGCTTAAAGCCTGCTAAAGCTGAAAAGTTCACAGTTGATGAACTTGCAAAAGCTACAGTAGCAGCTCTTAAGACTAATGTAAAAGAAGGCAAAGCTCTTATCAACGTATTAGTTGAAAGCGGAAAAGTTGACAAAGCTAAAGCTGTAGCAGCTGAACTTATGCCTGATGCTCCTGCAGTTGCAGTTGAATCTGCAAAAGCAATGGGAAATACGACAGTTAAGGTTACTTTTGATGGAGATGTAAATTCAGCAGTTGAGAATGTCGAATTATATGCTGTAGAAGGACTTGAAGTTAAATCAGCGGCAGTATACGGCAAAGACTCAGTTCTTTTGGAGACAGATGCTCAAACAAGTGGTAAGCTATATACTTTAGTTGTTGGAGAAGTTAAAGTTAATTTTACAGGTATAGCAAAAGTTTCAGGTGCTCCTGAGCTTAAGACAGCTAAGGGTGCAGATACTGGATTAGTAGATTTAACATTTGATAAAGTATTAGACGCTTCAGCACTCGACGTTGCTAACTATTCAATAGCTGGTGCTACTGTTGAATCAGCAGAATTTGATTCAGCTATGAAAGTTGTTACTTTGAATGTAACTGGATTGACAGCAAGAAAATCCTATACTGTAAAAGTTACTAACATTGAATCAGTAGACGGCGGAGTATTAAAATCAGGTTCAAAACCTTTTGTAGCTGTTAGCGATACAGTTGCGCCTAAGATGTCAAAAATAGTAGCAGACACATATACAAGATTCAAAATTGAATTTAATGAATATGTGACTAAGGAATCAGTAGAGGATGTTGCAAACTATACAGTTAAATCAGGTTCAACTGAACTTGAAGTTTTGAAAGTTGAAGATATTACAACTGATGATGATGACTATACTATCGCAGAAGTAACAACAGCTCCTCAAAAAGCTATAAGATATGAAGTATCAGCAAACAACTTGGTTGACGATTCTGTATTGGCAAACAAGATGACAAAAGCTTCAAAGCTTAGCTTTACAGGTAAGAACCAGGATAAGACACTCCCTAAGTTTAAATCCTATGAGTATGTATCAAGAAATAACGTTGTAGTTACATTTGATGAAGCTAGTAGATTAGATCAAGCTACTGCTTTTGATCCAAACAATTATACATTCAATGAAGATGTAGCAGTTGAAAAAGTTGAACAGCTTCCAGGAACAAAAGCTGATTTCAAATCAGTTCTGCTGACTGTTTCAGAGATTTCATTAAACAAGTCATATAAGCTGACTGTTGAGGGTGTTGAAGACGAATATGGCAATGTAATGAAGAAGGCTACTCCGGGTGCAAAAAGAGTAAGTGCTGATAACCTTGCAGTAGCAAGCGTAACAAGCGTAAAGGCTATATCGTCAACAAAAGTAGAGATAAAATTCTCAAAATATCTGAATGCAGATACAGCTAAAGCTTTAGGAAATTATACAGTAAACAATGACATAGGTAATCCTTCAGCCGTTAAATATGAAGCTGACAAGAACAAAGTTACACTTACACTAGCAGAAATGGTTGCAGGAAAGACATACAAAGTTACATTAAATAATGTACAAGATATAGCAGGCAATAATGTAAAAGCCGTTGATGTTAAATTTGTTGGATATACTTCAGAGAATGATATAGATGCTCCAACAATTGAATATGTAGAAGCATTAAATAAGAATGTTGTTAGAATAGAATTTGATGAAACTATATCAAATCCAACATCTGCAACATTAGTAATAAAGGAATTTAAAGGATTTGACTCCGATGGCAATGCTATAACGGGTACTACTGCAAAGACATTAAACGCTAAAATTGGATATGAAAGCGATACAATAGTAGAATTTAGCGGAGTTACTTTTACCGATGAAAAAGAGTATGTTATAACTTCACTTGATGCAAAAGATAAAGCCGGTAATGCATACAAAGCTGCTCTTGATAGTGATGCAATAACTTTCTATGCAACAACTGCTGACGTTGAAGCTCCTGAACTTCTTTCTGTAACTCAGGTATCTGCAAAGAAGTTTGAGTTAACATTTAGCGAGAAAGTTCAAAAAGTTGGTGCATTTGATGGCTTAACTTCAGGTGTAGATGCTGATGATGAAACAATAGGATATTTAACTTCTACAAGGATACTTGAATATGGTAAGGAATATGAAGATAGCATAGGTGATGCATTTAAGAATTATCATGGTACTAAGATTGCAAACTGGGAAGATGACGGAAAGAAAACTATCATTGTTGTTGACCTAGACGATCAAGAAGCACCATATATTGAAAACGTAGAAGCAATTGATAGAAAAACTATAGAAGTTACTTTCAATGAAGATATTGAAAAAGCAGGCTCATATGAAATTGAATACTACAATGACAAGGATAAAGAGGTAACTATTTCACCAACTTCAATGAAGTCATCTATTGATGATAATGTTGTTACATTAACCTTGAATACTGCTACACTTGAATCCAAATACACTTATACATTAAGAGTAACTAAGAGTGCATATGATGTTGCGAACAACAGTGCTGATAATGTAGACGAAGAATATTCATTCACTGGATCAGACATAAGACCTATAGATAATTATATTATAGGTGTTGAGTTTGTAAATGGAATGGAGATAAAAGCTAAGTTATTTAAGGCTCTTGGAAGTTTGACAAGTGCTGATGTAACTTTAGAAAATGAAGATGAAGTAGATATTGAAGCAGGTGTAGCTCCTATTGCAGCTCCAGCAACTACTTCAGCTACAGTAACAATTACAACATCTGAACCATTAAGAAGTGATGAAACATATACATTGACAATTGACGGTATATCGGGTTCATTTACTTTCGATGGTATTGTTGAAGATGATTTGACAGTTGATTATGATGATAATGAAACTACTACTCCTATAACTGATGATAACTATGTATTCACATATTCCGATATGGTAAAAGATGACCATAAGGTATATGCTTCAGTTTACAATATAGATGGTAGTGGTCAACTTGAAGGAACAGCTTCAATAAGCCAGACAGTTGCTGGAACTGTTGATGAGCCAGCATGCGAAATAGCAGCTGTAGACGGTGGATTAGGCAGAGTTATATTAAGTGCATACGTAAGACATGATGTTGATGGCATAGTTCTGTATACTTATACAGACGCTGATTTAGAAGAAGTAATTGAAGCAGTTTTAGCAGCATATGAGGCTAGAGCAGAATTATTAGCTGATCCAACAAATGTTGAATTAATAGATGCTGAAGAAGAAGCTGAGGATGCGGCTGTTTCTGCTATACTAGGTTATGATGGAGTAAGCAGAACTCAGTTATTAGAATTATTAGATGATCCTGAAGCTGAAGAGCCAGCTCTAAATTAGTTTAAAAAAAGGGGCTGTCGCACTAGCGGTTAAAAACCGCTAGTGAACTACCCCCTATCAAGTAGACAGGACAAAAATAAAAACAATTGAACTGGATTTCGCCAAAAACGGAATCCAGTTTTTTTATGCGTATCCGTCAAATATAACCCACATGGGCAACAACATAGTGATATGAGATAATGCACCAAAGAATAAAATAGGAGGTGCATTTTTCATTGAACTATAAGGAAAACAGAGAGCTATGGGTGACAAGAGTGGCTTCATTCCGTGAGAGCGGTATGAACCAGTCTCAATGGTGCAAGGCAAACGAAATAAAATTGTCTGCGCTTGGGTACTGGCTAAGGAAACTAAATTCCAGGGATGATTCTGGTGCAGAAGCTGGAATCTTTGAATTTGCGAGTCTTAATGTTCCCGATACATGCTCTGCAAAAAGCATAATCTTGGAATTTGGGGCAGTTAAAATTCACCTAAACACAGATTTTGACGAGAAGTTACTCTTAAAGACTATCAGAACATTACAGCAGCTATGATAAACCAACTTCATATTGAAAAAGTCCATCTTGCATTAGGTCCCACTGATCTTCGCAAGTCTGTGGAAGGGCTTGCACTCATTGTCCAGCACATCCTGAAGATGGATCCCTTTTCAACCCACTTCTTTGCATTTTGTAACAGACGCCAAGACAAGATAAAGATATTGGTATGGGATAATAATGGTTTCTGGCTGCATTACAAACGTCTTGAGAAAGGGCATTTCAAATGGCCCTCAAAGGAAAAATGTCTATCGTTATCGCTTTCTGAAAGAGAATTCCGCTGGTTGCTGGATGGAATGAGCATAAATCAGGACTCAGCACACAAGCCGGCATTGGAGCGGGTTTTAATCTGAAAAAAGTTTTAAAAAGCCTTCAATTTCAATGGATTGGGGCTTTTTTTGTATCCGTTTTTATGGTATAATAATATCATGAGTGAAATGATTGAAAGCAAGGATTTACAACAAAATAGCGCGTCTTTTGAAGAACTGAAAAACAAGTATGCCATGCTTCAGCATGAAAATGAAATTCTGACGGCAAAACTGAAATGGTATGAGGAACAATACAAACTCAACCAGGCAAAACGTTTCGGTAAATCAAGCGACACTGTACCCACAGAACAGATTTCCTTCTTAAACGAGGCTGAAATAGCTCAAAGACCGGAAGCTGAAGAGCCGGAGCTTGAGAAAATAGTTTATGAAAGAAAGAAGAGAAAGAGAGGAACCAACAAGGATTCCTTTGCGGATCTTCCTGTTGAGCGGATAGAATATGACCTGCCTATTGATGAGCAAATCTGTCCTGTTTGCAATGGGACGATGCACTCTATGTCTGAGGAAGTCAGAAGAGAGCTTAAGGTGATACCAGCACAGGTGAGCATTGTTGAGCATGTCAGAAAAATATATACTTGCAGAGCTTGCGAAAAGGCCGAGGAAAAGGCACCGATTATTACAGCACCTATGCCGGCGCCGGTAATATCCGGCAGCTTTTTGTCACCAAGCCTGCTTGCTTTTATCATGCATCAGAAATATGTTGCCGCACTGCCATTGCACAGGCAGGAGCAAATATTTAAAGAATATGGCATTGATATATCAAGACAGAACATGGCCAACTGGATCATAAAGGGCGCAGAACTGTGGTTAGAGCCTTTATACGATAGAATGCATCAATATCTGCTTAAAGAGACATTCCTGCATGTAGATGAGAGTCCCATGCGGGTATTGACAAAGGATGGGAAGCCTACCGACAGCAAAGCGTATATGTGGCTTTATGCAACTGGCCGATATGGGAGGAAGATGGCACTCTACGAATATCAGCCATCCAGATCGGGCAAGCATGCCAAGCGCTTTCTTGAAGGATACTCCGGGCTACTTCAAAGTGATGACTATAGTGGATATAACTCCGTTGAAAATGTCATCCGTGTAGGTTGCTTTGCCCATGCTCGAAGGTATTATACGGATGCGCTGAAAGCGATTCCGAAGGGGGTTTCCATTGAATCCACCTATGCACATCAGGCGCTTGAATTTTTTAAGAAATTATTCACCCTTGAAAGTCAGTGGAACGAACTGAGTGCAGAAAAGAGATATGAAAACAGACTGAAGGAAAGCAAGCCTATACTCGAGGCTTATTTGTCATGGCTTCAGGAAGCTGAGCCAAAGGTAGTTAAGAAGAGCAAGCTGGGACAGGCTATTGCATATAGCTTATCAAATTGGGAGTTATTAACAAACTACTTAAAGGATGGGCAATGTGAACTTAGTAATAATCGTGCAGAGAGGGCAATAAAACCCTTCGTTATTGGAAGAAAAAACTTTCTCTTTGCAAAATCGCCTCACGGAGCAAAGGCCAGCGCTATTGCTTACAGTATTGCAGAGAGCGCAAAACTGAATGGACTGAATACATTCTATTACATGAAATATCTATTCGAACAGCTCCCCAATACCAGGCTTGACCGTCCAGAGGCCCTAGATCATTTGCTGCCATGGTCAGAAGAAATACCTGCAGAGTGTAAATTGCAAAAGAAATTATAAAAATGTCAAAGTCCCACTTACGACAATTATCTCATAGATGGGACTTCTTTTTGTATGTGTGCTGCTTTTGACGCTTACTAACAAATGGGAACATTTCATATGTTCCCATTTGTGCTTATTTTTGAAATCATTACCGCCGTAAAAAACCTTGACAGATAAAGCAATTCCTTCTTTAATCAATTGCAAAACTACACTAAATGTTATATTATAGTTATTGTAGAATAAACTAGAACAGGAGTGCACTTGATGGCAAAAAAATCATTAGTGTCAAAGAAAAAAACGTTTTTAATTGAAGACAAATATATAAAATACATACTATTAGCACTTATATCGGTTTTTATGATAATAATCCCATTTTATCGAGGCCTATTTTTTAGAGAAAATTATATGCCTGCTATTGCTTTTATAAGCTTATTATATTTTGCTTATTTGGTGTACAAGCTTTTACATAAAGATTATAAGATTATTGATACATATCTTGATTTAGCAGTGCTAGCTATTCCAATATGTTATTTTATATCTTTTTTATTTGGTGTTAATGCAAAGGATGGACTGGATGCAGTACTTATATATGCCAGTTATTTTATGATATATAGGATAGCGTCGGAAATAACAAAGAATGATGAAAAGAAAAAGAATATTTTGCTAAACCTTATTATCGCTAGTACTTTTATCACTGCTTTTACTTCTGTACTTGCATTATCTGATTTTATAACACCAAACGGGGTTATTGTAGATAGCAGATTATTTGGATTATATCAATATACCAATACTACCGCATCTGTATTTGCTATTGGAATAATTCTTACAATAGGCATGCTTATTAATACTACTGATATAAAATATAAATTAGCATATCAAATAGTATTAACAACTTTAATAAGTAATTTTGCATTTATTCTATCCCGTGGTGCTTTTGTTATTCTTGCAGGAATTCTATTACTAAATTTTATTCTAATAAAAACAAAGTTTAAATTAAGATTTGTTGTAAACTTTTTCATATCTCTATTATCCAATTTATTCCTAGTTTATAAATATTTTACTAACGGCCAGGCAGAGTTTGAACATATATTAGCAAATTATGTATTAAGTCTGGTAATATGTATTGGTCTTACAGTATTATTTCATATTTTGAGCAAAAATCTTTTTAAAAGTATAAATGAAAAAGCAATAAATATAGTTCTTATTGGAGTTATTATAGTCCTTATTATAGTTATAATTTTTTTGCTAAGTGTTAAAGAGCCAATTGAGTATAGAATAGAACACAGGAGTGATGAAGAGCAATCTTGGAAGTATGAAAGCTTTTATATTAATGATGTTGAAGCTTATACGGATTATACTATTGACTTTGATGTAAAATCTTCTCTTAAGAATCCAAATAGCTATGGGCTGACAATAAGAAGTTATAATCTAAAAGAAGAGTTTAAAGATATTTTCAATGAGTTTAAGTCAGTCGGACAAAATTTTGAACATAAATCAATAGATTTTACTACCTTAGAAGATACAGATAAAATACAAGTGATCTTATACAATTACGAAACAAATACTTATACAATATATAAAAATATAATGCTTAAAAATTCTTATGGTGAAATTGTAAAAAAACAAGACCGTTATAAGTATATACCTGATTTTATAGCTAACAGATTATCAGATATTAATTTAGAAACCCAGAGCGCTTCGTATAGGATAACTTTTGCTAAAGATGGCATGGAAATAATTAAAGGTAATGTTTTAATAGGAGCTGGTGGCGGTGGCTGGAAGAATCTTTATCATCGATATCAATCAATGCCTTATGATTCAACGGAAACTCATAATTTCTTCATTCAATATACAATAGAAGTAGGGTTAGTAGGGCTTCTTGCTTTAGTTGCTTTAATAATTCAGCTTTTTATAGGCTTTGCAAAGAATATTAGGAGAAAGTCCAATTACTTATATGTATATTTAGCTGTTCTATTGGTATTCTTACATTCGACTATAGATTTCAACCTGTCACTTGTTGCTGTGTCATATATATTGTGGTTGCTTATAGGAATTATAAACACAGATAGTAATATAAAACAAATAACCTTATTGCAAAATAAATGGCTACATATGATTCCGGTTGCTTTTTCTATAGTTATATTGGTTTCTTCCTCGTCTATAGCCTATGCAATTAGGTTAGGAAATAAAGCAGCAATAATTAGAAACTCAGACTTAGATAGATCTATACGGCTTTATGAAAATGCAATGAAATATGATAGATTCAATAGTGATTACAGGGCAGATTATGCCCAGATTATGAACAATAAGTTTAAAGAAACGAGAGATACCAAGTATTACAATAGTATGCTGAAACAGATTGCTAATATCAAGAAGTATGAACCATATAATTATAAATATATGCCTGTATTGGTAAATCTGCTAATTTCAAATGGAATGCTTGATGAAGCTGTGGCTATGGCAGATGATAAACTAAAAAATGAACCTATGGTTGGTCAATCTTATGCGATAAATATAGATTTGAACTATGAAATAGCAAAATACTTTTTTGAGAATGGCCAACATGAAAAAGCCATACCGTATCTTAAAAATATGATAAAGGTTAAGGAACAATATGATAAAAGAAACAGTAAAGTTATAAAACCTATAGCTCTTCCCGAAGGCTTTGATATGAAAACAGATTTAGCACTTAATTGGATAGAACAGGCAAATAAAATAAAAAAATAAAAAATAAAGTTAGGTTTTGGAGTCTTTAATTATATACAGATTTGGCGAGCTTTGTATAATAATTATAGGCTCGCCTTTTTTGGAGGTAATCATGAAAGCTTTTACCCGTAAGTTATTTTTGTTAATTATTGATATTATAATTGTTAATTTTGCGATACTATTAGCATTATATTTTAGATTCGATGGTATTATAGAACATCGTTTTATGATAGCTTATTTAAAAACTGCAATAAGTCTTACAGTAATTAAAATTTCAATTTATATGATTATGGGATTATATAATAGCTTATGGAGCTATGCAGGAATAGATGAACTCATACAAATCTTTTATGCCACCTGCCTGGATAGCATTTTCTCCTTTGGATTTGGTATTATAAGTGGGAATAGATTGCCGCGAACTGTATATTTCATGGGGTGGATATTGACATTCTTATTCTTATCAGGTTTCAGATTTAGCTATAGGATACTAAGAAGAATAAGAAATAAAAGCTTTAAAACGGTTAAAGGCGGCAATAGAATCCTCATTATAGGAGCCGGAGAAGCAGGTTCATTGTTAATAAAGGAGTTGAAGAAAAATGAAGAACCTGATTTTGTCATTGTTGGAGTTATAGATGACAATAGCAGGAAACATAACGCTACCATAAATGGCGTTCCGGTTTTAGGTGATCGATCTATCATAATAGATACTGTAAAGAGAGAGAGGATAGACGAAATAATATTTGCTATACCTTCAGCTGCTAAAAATGACATGAGAGAAATATTTCAAATATGCAAAGAGACTGATTGCAAACTAAGAACACTACCTAATCTTTATCAAATTGTCGATGGAACAATTAATATTAATCAGATAAGAGATGTTCAAATAGAAGATTTACTGGGAAGAGATCAGATAAGTTTAGAGATGCAAGGGATATCCGGCTTTTTGAGGGATCAAACTGTACTGATAACAGGCGGAGGAGGCTCTATAGGATCAGAACTATGCAGGCAGATTTCAAAGTTCTCTCCGAAGAAAATACTTATTCTTGATATTTATGAAAATAATGCTTACGAGCTATATAACGAAATAAAATATACATATGAAAGTGATGTTGAGCTTGAGGTAATAATTGCTTCTGTAAGGGACAAGCATAAAATTGAAGAAGTTTTTGAAAAATATAGGCCTACAGTTGTCTTTCATGCTGCCGCCCACAAGCATGTTCCCTTGATGGAGCAAAGCCCCGAAGAAGCTATAAAGAATAATGTAATAGGTACTTTAAATGTTGCTCAGGCGGCAGATCAATATAAAACAGAAAAGTTTGTACTTATATCGACGGATAAGGCGGTCAATCCCACAAATGTGATGGGTGCATCCAAACGATTAGCAGAAATGATTGTTCAATCCATTCAAAAAATAAGTAGAACTGAATATGCAGTAGTGCGTTTTGGCAATGTGCTTGGTAGTAATGGAAGCGTAATACCTTTGTTTAAAAAGCAGATAGCTCACGGAGGGCCAGTGACAGTAACTGATCCTGATGTAACAAGATATTTTATGACCATACCCGAAGCAGTTCAGTTAGTTATACAAGCCGGCTCAATGGCAAAGGGAGGAGAAATTTTCATACTGGACATGGGAGAACCGGTAAGAATATATGATTTAGCTTGCGATCTAATAAGACTTTCTGGCTTTGAGCCTGAAGTAGATATTAAGATTGAGTACATAGGGTTAAGGCCAGGAGAAAAGCTATTTGAAGAGCTATTAATGGATGAAGAGGGAATTGAGAGTACCTTGCATCCACAGATATTTATTGGAAAAGCTTTTGATATTGACTATTACAAACTTCTAGAGGATATTGATAAACTTAAGGAGAACTTAAATTCTCCGGACAGACTTATTTCCCAGCTTATGCTGATTGTCCCCACCTTTAGTAACGATAATATAGAAGCTGCTGCAACGAAGGATAATAGGACTCATTAGAATAATGATATATTTTTTTAGCGTTTGTTGACAAATATTCTGATTATATATATTATAGGATTAGGTGTTCAAAACATGAACGAGGGGATAAAATATGGATAGAGAATTTATAATACTTGAGAGCATTCACGAGAATTATAATATTACCCAAAGACAGCTTTCAAAGCTCACAGGGCTATCATTAGGCAGTGTAAATATTTTATTATCGAAGATGGTCAGAGAAGGCTTAATTAAGATTGAGAAGATACCGGCTAACCGTATAGTTTATATGTTAACTCCGAAGGGCATGCTTGAAAAGGTTAACAAGACTTATAATTATATAAAAATTCATTATAACTATATAAACAAAACGAAAGAAAGTATAAAATCTTATTTGCTTTCTTTATCAAAAAAAGTAGGGCAAGTGACTGTCTTGATGGAAAACGATGAGTTAAGTGAGATAACCAGAACAGCCATACAGGAATTAGGAGCCGGAGATATATCATGTGTCAACAAAATAGATGATTACACACATTGTTATGTTGTGGTACTTAACGAGAGTCGATATTTGGAACTTCTAGAAAAAGGCTGCAGAGTTCAAAACTTGCTTCAGGTACTGTAGCTTTAGTTCATATTATATAAGGGGGCGATTGTTATTAATATTCCGATTTTAGATCTCAAAAGACAATATACTAATTTAAAGGATGAAATTGGCCAAGCAATTCAAGGGGTCTTGGAATCAACCCAATTTATACTTGGTCCTAACTTGAAAGAGTTAGAGAATAAGATAGCGGCTTACTGCAATGTAAGGTATGGCATAGGCGTTGCTAATGGAACAGATGCTCTAGAGCTAACATTAAAAGCTTTGAATATTGGTGAAGGCGATGAAGTAATTACCACGCCATTTACGTTTATTGCATCTGCAGAGGTAGCATCTAAAGTAGGGGCTAAGCCAGTTTTTGCTGATATAGATCCTGATACATACCTGATAGATGTAGATAAAATTGAAGAAAAGATAACAGAGAGAACAAAGGCAATAATTCCTGTACATATTTTCGGTCAAATGTGTGATATGGACAAAATGATGAAAATAGCTGAAAAGCACAATTTATACATAATAGAAGATTCATGTCAAGCAATCGGTAGTGAATATAAGGGGAAGAAGAGCTCAAGCTTCGGTATAGCAGGATGCTTTTCATTCTATCCTACTAAGAATTTAGGCGGATATGGTGATGGGGGCATGATAGTTACTGACGATGAAGAACTGGCAGCTAAATTAAAGATACTTAGAGCGCATGGTTCTAACCCTAAATATTATCACAGCATGTTCGGGTATAATAGTCGTTTAGATGAGCTGCAGGCTGCAATTTTAAATGTTAAATTTAAATATCTTGACGAGTGGAACAGAAGAAGAAGGGAGATTGCTCATAGGTATAATGAAAAATTAAAGGTGAAAGTGCCAAAAGAAGCAACATATGAGCAATATCATACTTATCATCAATATACCATAGAAGTTGATGACAGGAAACAATTTGAAGATTATATGAAAGCCAATGGAATAGGCACCTGTATATATTATCCTGTTCCATTGCATTTACAGGAGGTATATAAGTCTCTTGGCTATAAAAAAGGTGATTTTCCCAATACAGAAAAAGCCTGCAAAAGAGTAATATCTATCCCAATATCTCCTGAGATGACAGCAGATGAACAGGAACATGTAATTGCAACTATTAATAACTTCTTTAAATAGACAAATTGAGATGGGAGAAATAATTAAATGAGCATAAAAGAGCAGTTGCTTAAGAAAATAAATGACAAAACCGCTATTGTAGGCGTAGTTGGTCTTGGCTATGTAGGACTGCCGCTGGCTGTTGAGAAAGCCAAAGCCGGCTATAAGACTATTGGATTTGATGTGCAGGAATCAAAGGTTAATCTTGTCAACTCAGGACATAACTACATTGGAGATATATTAGATGATGAAGTAGCTGTCACAGTAGAAGAAGGCTTTCTAAAGGCTACATCAGACTTTTCATTCATCAAAGATGTTGACTGTGTAGCAATATGTGTACCTACTCCTTTAGATGAGTATCAACAGCCTGATATCACTTATGTAAAAAAATCAACTGAAGACGTTGCTAAATACTTGCATAGAGGTATGTTGGTTGTTCTTGAAAGCACTACATATCCCGGGACAACAGAGGAACTATTAAAACCTATATTAGAAAAGACATCAGGACTCAAATGTGAGGGAGACTTTTTTTTGGCTTTCTCACCGGAAAGAGTAGATCCGGGAAACATCCAATATAAGACTAAAAATACTCCTAAAGTAGTTGGCGGTATAGGCAAAGATAGCACGGAAATAGCAGCTGCTTTATACAGGAACATACTCCAAACAGATGTATTTGAGGTGTCAAGCCCTGCGGTAGCAGAGATGGAAAAGATTCTTGAGAATACATATAGAAATATAAATATTGGACTAGCAAATGAAATGGCTATAATATGCAACAAGATGGGTATAAATGTTTGGGAAGTAATAGAAGCTGCCAAGACAAAGCCTTATGGATTTCAAGCATTCTATCCTGGACCTGGTTTAGGTGGTCATTGTATACCCTTAGATCCATATTATTTAACATGGAAAGTTAGAGAATATGATTATCACACAAGGCTTATTGAGACTTCAGGTGAGATAAATAACTTCATGCCTCAATATGTAGTAGAGAGAGCCTCTAAAATATTGAATAGATTTAGAAAACCCCTTAATGGATCAAAGGTTTTTATATTAGGAGTTGCATATAAGCAGGATATCGATGATTGCAGAGAGAGTCCAGCTTTGAAGGTTATGGAAAATTTTAAAAAAGAAGGATCAATAGTAGTATATAATGACCCATACATTCCAACTTGTAAATATAAAGCATGTGAATATTGTTCTGTTGAGTTGACTGCAGAGAATCTTCAAAGTGCTGACTTGGTTGTTATAACAACAATGCACAGCTGTTATGATTATGAATTTATACAAAAGAACTCAAAGTTCATATTTGATACCAAGAATGCTATGAAGAACGTAGAAGAAAGAGAAAATATAGAGCTGCTCTAGGAGGTTTGTAATGAAGAAATTGAAATTTTCCATAATAGGGTGCGGAAGAATATCGTACAAGCATATAGAAGGCTTAGCGAAGAATTTTGAAGAAGCAGAGTTAGTTGCTGTATGCGATATCGTTATAGAAAGAGCAAATAAGAGATCAGAAGAATATTACAACTTATGCGGAATAGAACCCCTTGTATATAACGATTATAGAAAGATGCTTGATGAAGTGCCTATTGATGCGATAGCAATAACTACAGAAAGCGGTTATCATTCAGAAATCTCAATATATTGTTTAAACCTAGGCAAGCATGTGCTTGTTGAGAAACCAATGGCCTTGTCAACTGCTGATGCAAAAAACATGATAGCTGCAGCAGAACAAAACAAAGTAAAATTAGCAGTATGCCACCAAAATAGATTTAATTTGCCTATAAAGCAGCTAAGAGAAGCCATAGATAAAGGACGCTTTGGAAAACTGATAAATGGAACAGCAAGGATACTTTGGTCCAGGGATATGAGCTATTATAAGCAAGCTCCGTGGAGAGGAACTTGGGAGCAAGATGGCGGTACTCTAATGAATCAATGCATACATAATATTGATCTTCTCCAATGGATGATGGGTGGAGAAATAGATACAATCTATGCACAAACCGGCAACTATATCAGGAGCATAGATGCAGAAGACTTTGGCGCTATCATTATTAGATTCAAGAATAAAGCTATTGGTATTGTCGAAGGCACTGCCTGCGTTTATCCTAAAAATTTGGAAGAAACTTTAAGCATATTTGGTGAAACAGGTACGGTATGTATTGGCGGACTAGCTGTAAACAAGATTGAAACATGGCAATTTGCTGATGAATTAGAGGATGAAGTAGCACTTACCTCATTTAAGGATGATGATCCGGACACTGTTTATGGCTTTGGGCATATTCCTTTATATAAAGATTTCATTGATGCAATCATAATGAATAAGCAGCCTTTGATAAGCGGAAAAGAAGGGATCAAAGCCATGCAGATAATATTAGCTGCATATAAATCCCAGAAAACCGGAATGCCTATAAAATATGAAGGGTTGGAATTCTCAACAATAGAAATGAAAAATAGTGATATAAGATAAAGAGGTAGGTGCCATATGAACTTTATAAGTCCAAAGTCGAAATTAGGACAAAATGTTAAGATTGGTTATTTTGCAATTATAGAGGATGATGTTACTATAGGTGACAACTGTATAATCGGTAATAATGTAACCATATATAAGGGCAGCATTATTGGATGTAATACAAGAATAGATGATAATACGGTAATAGGGAAGCAGCCGATGAAAGCCGTGACCTCTGCAACCTCAGATGATAAGCTGCAGCCTCCATGCCGATTAGGAGATAACATGATAATAGGAACATCTGTTGTTATTTATGCAGGCTGTATAATTGGACAAAGCTCCTTGATTGCTGATCTATCGACAATAAGGGAAAACGTGGCTATAGGAGAAAAAACTATTATAGGCAGAGGTGTAGCCATAGAAAACTACTGTAACATAGGCAATTATTGCAAGCTTGAAACAAACGTATACATTACGGCGTATTCAGATATTGAAGATTATGTATTTATAGCTCCGGGTGTAGTTACATCCAATGATAACTACGCAGGCAGAGACAAAGAAAGATTTAAGCATTTTAAAGGTGTGACAGTAAGAAAAGGCGGAAGAATAGGTGCTCAAGCAACAATACTGCCAGGGAAAGTAATTGCGGAAGATAGTCTGGTAGGTGCAGGCAGTGTAATAACTAAAGATACAGAGCCTGAAAAAATAACTGTCGGTAATCCTGCAAAACCATATAAAAGAGTACCTGACAGCCAACTTTTAAAAAATCAATGAATAGCTGAGGTGTAGAACTTGAAAATAGTAACAGTTGTAGGTGCAAGACCTCAATTTATAAAGGCTGCTCCTGTTTCGAGAGAGCTAAGAAAAAATCATGAAGAAATACTTGTACATACAGGACAGCATTACGATAAGAATATGTCGGATATATTCTTTGAAGAGTTGAACATACCAAAACCTGACTATAATTTGAATGTGGGTTCTGGTCATCATGGCAAGCAGACAGGCGAAATGCTTATGAAGATAGAAGAAGTTCTGTTAAATGAAAAGTCTGACGCAATGCTTGTGTATGGTGATACAAACTCCACATTGGCAGGCGCACTTGCTGCAAGCAAACTGCATATACCTGTGATACATATAGAAGCAGGTCTTAGAAGCTATAATATGCACATGCCGGAGGAGCAAAACCGTATACTTACAGATCACTTGGCTACGATGCTTTTTTGCCCTACACAAAATGCTGTAGATAACTTAGCAAAAGAAGGAATAACGAAAGGCGTCTATAATGTAGGAGACGTTATGCTTGATGCATTGCTTTATAACCTGAAAATAGCCGAGATTAAGTCAAATATATTAGCAGATATTAATGTTGCGCCCCAAAAATATATTTTAGCCACAATACATAGAGCCGAGAATACAGACAATATTGAGAATTTGACTAATATATTCAAAGCATTTTCAGAGCTGGAATGGCCTATTATTGTTCCGCTTCATCCGAGGACAAGAAACATTATAAAGAATAATGCTAATTTATTTGCATTTATTAATGACTCAAATATAAAAATAATTGAACCTCTTGCATATTTAGATATGATAATGGCCATGAAGCATGCAAAGATTATAATGACTGATTCCGGTGGCGTACAAAAAGAAGCTTACTTTTTAAAGACACCATGTATAACACTAAGGACTGAAACTGAATGGATAGAGACGGTGGAAAGTGGATGGAATATTTTATCTCAATCTAACTCAGAGACTATTAAAGATGCAGCAAGTATGTTTAAAACGAGGAATTTTAATACTCTGAAACATACTGATTGCTATGGTAATGGAGATGCTTCAAGAATAATAGGAGATATAATTGAGGCTAGGTTAAAGTAATCCTTTCCTGAAAGAGGTGACATAAATTGCTGGAACCATTTAAGCTCATATGGGAGTATAGAAAAATAATTAAATCTATAACAATCAACGATATAAAAGCTAAATATGCAGGATCTTTTTTAGGTATTCTATGGGCTTTTATATATCCCATACTATTTTTAAGTGTCTACTTTATCGTGTATGTTGTTATATTTAAAATACGACTAAATACAATGAGCACTTTTGACTATGTATTGCTGATATTTTGTGGTTTAATTCCATGGTTCGGTTTTTCAGAAGCAATAGGTACGGGAGTTAATTCAGTTACTTCAAACTCAAGTCTTTTGAAGAATACATTGTTTCCTGTTGAACTTATTCCTGTCAAAGTTGTATTTGCAAGTATGATATCTCAATTGATTGGAATGGGTTTGCTTATGTTAGTACTTATAGTTAAAGGATATATGGGTTTAGCGGTATTAGCTTTGCCCATTCTATTAATATTACAGATTGTTTTTTCTACTGGTTTAGTATGGATATTAGCAAGTTTAAATGTTTTTTTTAGAGATATAGGTCAGATAATTACAGTTGTTTTAATAATGCTTATGATGGTTTCACCTATAGCATATACGAATGAAATGATTTCTCCTCAGATTCTACCATATATGAAGGCAAATCCTTTATATTATTTGATAACTATGTTAAGAGATATTCTAATGTTTAATAGACTGCCTGGCATATATGATTTCTCAATATTTTTATCAGTTTCAGTATTTGTATTTTATTTGGGGTACTTTGTATTTTCACGATTGAAAGTGGTGTTTGCTGATTATGTATAAGGCTAATGATGATTATTCTATTACTATAGAAAATCTGTCAAAAATGTATAAAATTTATCACAAAAAAAGAGATCGTATACTTGATTTGCTGAACCTAAAACTGTTTATGGACAGAAACTCTTATGATGAGTTTTGGGCTTTAAAAGATGTTGGCATTAAGATACCTAAGGGTATGAAATTAGGTATCTTGGGACGGAATGGAGCAGGGAAAAGTACCCTTTTAAAAATAATAACCGGTAATATAAAACCTACAAACGGGCAAATAACAATAAATGGTAAAATATCAGCTTTACTAGAATTAGGCACAGGGTTCCATCCAGAATTTACTGGCAGAGAAAACATATATGCTTCATTAGCATATATGGGTATTGATCAAAAAGAGGCAGAACAGAGGTATGATGATATACTAGATTTTTCTGAGCTTGAAGACTTTATAGATAAACCTGTAAAAACATATTCAGCTGGAATGTATGCAAGGCTGGCATTTTCTGTAGCTACATCAATAGAACCTGAAATTTTAATAATTGATGAGGTTTTAGGTGCAGGGGATACTTATTTTGTGAATAAATGTATAGAGCGAATGAAAAAGCTTACGGAAGGTGGAACTACTGTTTTATTTGTATCTCATGATATTTCTTCTGTTCAGAAGATGTGTACCCATGCAATTTGGATTGACAATGGAAAGCTATTAATGCAAGGCGATATTATAGATGTTTCAAAAGCTTACTTAGCCTCAGTACGTAAACAAGAGGAACTAAGGTTAAAGGCAGAAAATATGAAACTCAAAAGAAATGTTGTAAAGGCTTTTGAAAATAATGATTCTACTCAGCTTCTATTTCATTTCATTACTCAAGATGGAGAGCCTAAAGAAAAACATCCAATAAATAAAATATCATTATATAAGAACGGTGTTATGATTGATGAGTTAATACTAGGAGATGCCATGGATAATGATAACACTAGAAGTATTTTTCTTCTCACTAGCAAAGGGACGATAAACTGGTCTGAACCACTAAAATATGATGGTAGATGTATTAGAAGTTTTGAAAATGTTGGCGGTATATATAAGCATGCTGTGTTCGTTGTAAATATTGTAGAAGATAGTAATGCTTTAGACAAATCAAACTATGAAATTGAAATTGGATATAAAGATGTTACAAACGAAAAAGTAATACTAGAATTATATAATGGGCAATCCTATGTGAAAATAGGTGAGCTACAGAATATAAATGATGGCAAATGGAAAAAAAGCAAATGCAGTATTGATTCTATTTATTTAGGCTATAAAAACAAAGAGGTAGTAAAAGAAGAAAGTCATAAAACAGTCAATGTTAAGAATAATAATATAATAAAAGAAAAGAGTCTTGATAAAATTGATAGAAATACTAATGATATATATGGAAGCGGAGAAATAATAATAGGTGATGTTAAATTTATGGATGAAAATGAAATTCCTAAATATACTTTTATAACTGGTGAAAAGATGATATGTAGAATATCGTATATTGCGTCTCAAAATATTATTAACCCTGTTTTCGTAGTTGCTTTATATAAATACGATGGCACATGTATATCACAACTTATTTCTAATAAAGATAATTTTATTATTGACAAGTTAAATGGCAGAGGATCTGTTGATGTCATATTTGATCCTCTTTTGATTGGCAGAGGTGAATACATAATATCAATAGCAATTTTTAAAGAGCTTAATCTTCTTGATGCGGCAGAACCGGAAGCCTATGATTTGCATGATAGAAAGTACAAACTAAAAATTGAACAGCCTTTTGGTATTAATACAGAGTTAGGCCTAATAAATCATCCAGTAAGGTGGAATATAAGATATGTTGAATGATAATACATTAAAATACTATAATGCTTCAGAATTATGGAGCGGTGATGCTGCTCCTGAGCAAAAGCTTCTCTTAGACAAAGTTTTAAGTATGCTTCCTGAAGATATTGAATCAATTTTAGATGTGGGTTGTGGTAATGGAGTAATTACTAATCAGCTACCCAATGATAAGCATGTGTGTGGGTTGGATATAAGCGACGAAGCTCTAAAATATGTGGATAGAGACACGAAGGTAGGTTCAATAGATAAACTGCCTTTTGATGATGATGCTTTTGATTTGCTTCTTTCGACTGATACGATTGAACATTTGTCAATTGACATATACCGTAATGGATTGAATGAGATGCAAAGAGTTGCAAGAAAATACATAATGATAGCTGCCCCATATATGGAGGACTTAGAGCTTGCAAAAGCAAAATGCTCAGAATGTGGTTGCGAATACCATATAAATTGGCATTTGCGTTCATTGGATATAAAGAAAATTGTAGATGAAATCGGAACAAAAAAATTTAGTTTATGTAGCATAGGATTCAGCGGTGATTCTTGGCCATTTTATTGTGATGCGGTGGATAAAGTTGATCGTATAGCGAATAATAATTTTCATATCTGGGATAGAGCAGTATGCCCTTTATGCAGCTCATCTGAAACTGTTAAGCAAGGAATTGAGGCAATAGGGGGATTAGATAAATTAAGAAAAGAATGTTTTAATGAAAACCTTAGAATGAACTCTAATTACATGCCAACAAGAAATGAGATGCTATTACTATTTAAAGCAAAGAATTGCCATAGCGGTTGGAATGATGGATTTGATAAAGATAAGTTGTTTTTTTACATAAAAACTGATAAAAGAGAAAATGAGAAAATTGATAGTAAAGCTAGATTAATGCACAAGGGTTGCTATGATATAGCTATTGGTTCTAATTATAATAGCAGGTTAGATACTAAGAAATTTAGTATTCATCCCTATATAATTGATAATGAAAATATAAATTGGGGAAGCATCCAGCTAATAGATGACAGATTAGCTAGGCGGTATATTAAAAAAAATGAATCGCCTAATCATGCTGTTTTTATCATTCCTGAGTTTACAAAGGACGGTTTCAATATTACAATATCCTACAAAGATTGTTCTGAAGTACCGCTTACTCTTCAAGTTTATGATAAAAATGATTCTTATATACGCTTGGGTGACCTTGAATGCAAAAATGATTCCATGTGGAAAACATCTGTATTCAGTGTTCCACCTAACATTGATTGTTTAGATGAAGGATATATATTTGATCTTGTTTGTTATAATGAAGAGATTGAGCCCACTTATTATATAGATAAGATACTCATTGATGGAAGTTACATTCTTGAAAATACATTAAATGAATTATGCGATAAAGAATTTGCTGATGATATGTATAAGTTTTATGAATTAGAGCTAAATGAAGCAATGTTAAGTGATACTATTATACATGTAGAAGGCATAAATGATGCAAAAGGGTTTGGCTTATTATTTGAAAATATTGTAGTAAATCTTGATAAATATAAAATAGATGATGGCTTATTTGAAACACATATATATAAATGGGTATTTAATGATCCGTATTTTAATGAAGCCATAAACGCTAGCAAGATATATAATAATGATATGAAATCTAAGGTCTATAAACTTTTTCAGAATAATTTTGACTATAACTTACTTAAAGAGGTATGCAATAAGGGTCTCATAGGTAATAGAGTTTTAGCATCAAGCATAAATGATAAATCCAAAACTATTATTGACTTGTTGCATGAATTGAGAAATAAGGAGCTTGAAGAAAAAGAGAAAATACAATCCGAGTTACAAATTATGATAAGAATGCTAAAAGATTTAAATAAAATTAATAGCAATTATGAGATTATTTTAAAAGAATTTGAAGAAAAAGAAAAAATGCAATCCGAGTTACATGCTATGATAAAAATGTTGGATGATTTAAATAGAATTAATAGCAATTATGAGATTGTTTCAAAGGAATATAGGGATAGAATAGCTACGCTTAATGAAGAATTAAGTTTAAGCCGTGTTGAAATAAAAGATCTAAAAGATAAAATTGCAGAACTTGACTTAAGAATGTCAGATTTTATATATCAAATAAAAGAAAAAGATAGTGATATCAAAAGAATGAAGGAAACAATTGAAAAGCTAAATAATAGAAAGTTATGTGACTTTATTTTTAAGAAGGGAGAGCAAGCATGAATGTTTTAATTTTAACTCCCGATACTGACATTGACAGACGGATTGTGCTTCAGGCTAATGCTTTAGTGGAGTTTGGGCATAAGGTTACAATAGTTGGGGTACCTTATCAAGGAGATAATTTTTTGTCAGGATATATTTCTGATAATATAAGAGTAAAAAGAATAGATTCAAAAGATATAAATTATGATAATTTGTTGGTCAAGCTATATAAGAAATTTCATGCAGATATCAATAGTTTAGCGGTTAAAAGAAACAAAGCATTAAATACATATTATAACAAAAGTGCTATATATATTGATGAGACAAGCAGTCTTAAACCTATAAAGCATATGAATAATAAAGTTGTTTCATTAAACATTAAGATTATGAATTTTGTTAGCACAAAGACTATTGTATTTATGCAACAATTAGTAAATTTCATATACAGAATAGCTTTATTTTTTGTTAGGCTTTTAAAAATTAACTTTTTTCCAAACTTTGATATGGCTTTCTTCAATGCTGGTATCAAAGAAGATGCTGATATAATAATAGCCAATGATTTGCCATCACTTAAAGCTGCCTCTATAATAGCTCAAGAAAAAGGTATTCCATTAATATACGATGCACATGAGAATTATACAGAACAATGCACTCTTATGAAAAAGTATGCCAAACAGTTAGAAAAAGTTGAAGCGGAGATATTACCTAATGTTAATTTTTGGATTGTTCCAAATGAACTTTTAGGGAATTGTATGATAGAGAAATATGGGAATAAATATAAAAAGAATATAGACAAGCCTCTGGTTATACAAAATGCTATAGATAGGTGGAATGAATATGAGACATGCAAAGATAATGATATTTTAAGAAAGAAATTGGGTATTGGTGAGAATAAAAAAATTCTTTTGTTTCAAGGTGGCTTTTTAGCAAAAAGAAACCTTGAAAATTTAGTTAAGAGTATGAAGTATGTAATGAACACTGACGTAGTACTTGTGATGTTAGGCTTTGGAAGTTTTGGAGAAGTTTTAAAAAATATAGCAAGAAGGAGTAAGCTTGATAAAAAAGTTATATTCATGGATGCTGTACCTCAGCAGGAATTATTAAGATATACATGTTCGGCAGATGCAGGTATTATTCCATATCCTGCAGTAGATAAAAATACATATTATTGCTCACCAAATAAGTTATATGAGTATATCCAAGCGAGATTGCCAATATTGGCTAATGATTTACCTTTCATAAAAAAGGTACTGGAAGATAATGAAATAGGGAAGGTAGAAGATTTTTCTAATCCTCGAAACATAGCAAGGGCTATAGACTCAATCTTTAGTGATGAAATAGATTTGAAGAAGTATAGATATAACTTAAATAAATTATCGGATTTAGTTTGTTGGGAAGCTGAAAAACAGAAACTTATAGATGAATACTGCAAATACATAAAAGATTTCAATCAATTTGAAAAAGTATCTACAATGTAATATACATAAATATAGTTATGAGGGATGTTAATATGTTTGGTTTTTATAATATAAGAAATAATAAAATTAGAAAGTATGAAATTGCATTTATTTTGATTTCAGTAATACTTATATCCATTACGCTTGCAGCTTGTTCCGATGCAAATAGTGTAATTAAGGGGGGGATTGTAAAAGACGACATAGCTATGAATCAAACAGATGTTAATAATGCTGAGCATTCAGTTGATAAAAACGGAGTTCCTATATTAAAAATAAAGGGAGTAGGAGAAGTAAGACATCCTGGATGGGTAGGCATGTATGCATTACAATACTCGGGTAATGAATCTTTTTATGATAAAGAAGTTGATAAGGACTTAACTAAGTTTCAAGCATGCATAAAGTGGTTAGAGGAGAATTTAGAAAAGAATTCGAATGGTGATTATGTATGGCTATACAAATTTGACAGCACATATAACGATGTGAATATCAAAGCACCTTGGTATAGTGCTTTTGCACAGGCAGTGGGGATTGAAGCTCTTGTGGCAGCTTATGATACTGATAAAGATATAAGGCATTTAGAGATAGCTGAGAAAGCATCAAAAGTTTTATATAGAGACATTAATGACGGTGGATTGCTATTTCAGAAAGGTAACGATATATGGTTCGAGGAGATACCAGTTCCTGCTGAAAATCCTACTCATGTGTTAAATGGACATATGCGAGCTGTAATAGCACTTAAGAAATTGGCTATTGCCAGCAATAATAAGATCATTGACGAGTGGGCATCTAAAGGAGCTGAAACTTTAAATAGATGGCTGCCTAAATATGATAACGGATATTGGTTAAGGTATGACCTTAACCCTAAGAAGAATGAGCTTCTTTTTAGATTTACAAATCCATATGGATACAAGCTTGCAGATATTCCGATAGATAAAATTACTCATAGAGATCCAATAAGCGGCAAGGAAGCCATACTAGATGTAGGAAATAGTGACCCAGAAGGAGAACTCAGAATAGCAGGTAATGATTGGGGACAGATAGAAGAAATAGATGGAAGGACGGTAAGAAGGTTAAAACCTGTAGTTCCTGTATCGGTTGCTGAAGGAAATGATGGAGAAATGCATTCGCCATATACTTACTTTTATTTAAAGTTGCCTATGGAGTGGACTGATAACCTAAGAGAAGACTGGCTTGAGCTGACGATAGAGTATAAAGATGAAATACAAGGTAATCTTTCAGTTCAAATGCGTTCAATTTGCGAAGGAACTGCATTTAGAGATTTACGGGATGGAGATTTACTATTGACAGGTTCCGGTAAGTGGAGACAATGGAAAATTCCAATAAGACCATCTGATTTGGGATTTTGGACTGGAAGTTTTTATTCTGATAAGCATGTTTTATATTTAAAGGAATTAACGAAGTACTATGATGAACTTAGTGCGTGGTATAATATATCTACTGCTTATTTTAATATGAATTCTATAGATTTAACAAAGATAAAGTATGTTAAAAATAATGTTCAAGAAGTCCTAAAACAGACACCGTCCATACCTTTATTTTCACTTGATAAAGAAGGTGCTGTTCGTCAGCATTTAGCAGGTAAAAGAACAAAATTTATTAATGGTATGTGGGATGGGAAAAGTGAATGCGGAGAGCCAGGATATTCTCCATACACTATAGCTATTCAAGCAATTGAAGGATCTAAATATTTTTCAGACAACTTTTTTATGGATAAAAGCTTACTTAACAATTTTAGTCAAAATTATAGGAGAGAGTATAATTGGATAACTAATGAAAATGTTAATACCATAAGTAATGAATCAGCGTATAATTGGCTTAATAAAAATAAAGTGATAATAAAGGATGGATATACATGGAGGTTTTCCTTTGAAAATGCGTATAATGACGTGTATCAGAAGCCTGGATGGCAATCCGCATTTTCTCAAAAATATATAATAGATGCATATATGAAAATTAATGATAAGGAAACTGTAAAGAAAGCTGCATATGCTTATAAATACCCAACGTCAGTTGGAGGAATATCCTCACTTGATAAGAATAATAATATATGGTTTGAAGAAGTGCCTAACAACACTCATATTTTGAATGCTCATTTGACAAGTCTTGTAACTTTAAACAATGTGTATGAGTATTTAAATGATAGTATTATAGGAGATGTTTATGAAGACGGCTTGAAAAGCTTAAAAAAATACCTTTATACTTATGATACCGGATATTGGTCAAAGTATGATCATAATCCTAAAAAGGAGATATTGTTTCAGATAGATTGGATTTCGGGAGAAAAATCTCCCGCTATTGACACCATAGAATTATTAAACCCACAAACGAATACTGCTACTAGGGTTGATGTTGGATCTTCAAATGATTTTGCTGGATATCCGAGAATATCAGGTAGTGAATGGTCTTCAGTAGAGAATGTTGATGGTAAGACTGCACGAAGGTTTATTAATGGATACAAGGTTAATAAAGAGCCAATAAAGAACGCTACAAGACATAATGTATATTTTTTTGGAGTTTTACCAGAGCAGAAGTTTGATGATTATTTTGATGTACCAAGTCATAAATTATTGATAAATTATAAGGATGATGTTAAGGGAACATTTTCTATAAAGGCTCAATCAATTTCTGAGGGTAATAATCTAGAATTTATTCCACTTAGAAATGCAATTGTTGAATGTGTAGGAGACGGGAAATGGAAAACCGCTGCAATAACTATTAGACCTCAAGATTTAGGCTGGTATATGGGTTCAGATTATCAAAAATTTCATGTTGATCAACTTAAATTGATTGCTGATATAACTAAGGATTGGTACTTTGAACAATATACTGAAAAATGGGAGTATTATTTATCACAATATAAAAATAAGAAGCCTGTAATTGAAGAAAGCGATTCACTTAAATTAATAGATATTTCCAGCCAAGTAAAAGTAATTAATAGCTCTCCAATGTATGATGGGTTTGAAATCGAAAACTCACTTGATGGGAATCCTAATGATGATTATACTGCAGGAATTGAAGGGATTCTCCCGCAATTTTTCATATTAGAGATATCAAATAAAAAGGAAATTAAAGAGATCGAGTTAATATGGGAAAGTGAATCAAACTATGGTGTTAGCTATACAATTGAAATCACAGAAAAAGATGATAAAGTTAAATATAAAGAAGATATAGTTAATCAAAATGGCCAATACCAGAAAATTATTCTGCCCAATAATATTAGTGGTGAGAAAATTAAATTTATAATTAATAAAACTAATGGGCAGAACAGAATATTACTAAGGCAAATAAAAATTAATGTACTGCTATAAGAGATGGTATTTTATAAGGAGGGAAAACTTTGAAATTGAGAAGGACATGCTTATTTTTACTAATATTACTTTTGTCATTTTTCATTATATCAACCCAAATATATTCTGATATAGATTATAGAGAAAAGGATACAGATAGTATTATTGACAGATTAATATATATTTTAGAAGAGGATATTTTTAATAGACTTCAAGAATATTCAGCAGAACCATTGTTTTCGGACATGACAATAAGGGATGTAATAGACGGTAAAAAAGGCAATTGCAGTCATACTGCTCTATGGTTTGCATATTATCTTGATCAAAATAATATTCCATTCAGAGTTTTAGATGTTAAGTCAACTTTTGGTAATGGACTTGCTCTTAATCATGCTATGGTAGAAGTTAAGGTGGGTGATAGATGGTTACTGGCTGATCCTTTAAATGGGTGGGTATATAATAAATCTATAAGTGATTTAAATCATTCTTTTGAAAATCCGATTAATGATACGTTTTCAGGGCGTAAAGGGCACGAAGTATATAAAAGTGACATGTTTTTTAAAAACATATATTATGTTGAAGCATACGAGGATTTAGCATACACTGGACTATTTAAGGCTAAAAAAAGCAGTTGGAGATATGATTTGATAAATAAGTATAATATAAATGAAGATATATTTAACCCGAATGCCTTCTGCTATAATTCAGAGGGAGGGCTATTCTTGGTTGACCTCTCTACAGGGATTTCAAAACTTACTGAGGGAATATTAACTAATTTAAAGATGAATCAGAATGTAAGCTTTAGACTTCCTGCGGCTATTGTTGAATGCAAGAATAAATTATATGTAGCTGATTATAGAAATAATAGGATAGTCATCCTTGATTCAAAAAACTATAGTTATCTAGGTGAGTTCACAAATACTCTAATGAGTGACCCGGAAGGTATATCTTGTGATAATGCAGGGAATATTTATGTTGCATCTTATGGTAATGGGTATATTTTGAAGTTTAATAGTACTGGAGAATTAGTTAAATCATGGAATAATTCTTTTAAGGATAAATTAGTTCGCCCTCACGGTTTATTTATTAATAATGATGAGGTATATGTAACCGAATTATATGGAGTTCCGTCTGTAATAGTGTATGATTTAAATGGTAATTATCTTAGAAGTTTTGGATATAGCATTGAAAAAGAAGACAACTTAAAATACCCAACTACTGTTTGGGTTTCAGGTGGTAGAGTTTACGTAGCTGACGCAGTAGCTCACCAGATAAAGATATTTGACAAAGAAGGCGGTTTTAAAAAGAGTATCGGAGAGTTTGGAATAGGAAAAGGTCAGTTCTATTACCCTTATGCCGTGGCAGTGGATACTGATGGAACTATTGTCGTTGGAGATACACATAATCATAGAATACAAAGATTTCATGCTGATGGAGACTATATGTATTCAATTGTTAGAGCTGGCGAAGAACTGGCATTGGATGAGCAAGAACATGACATAGTTAATGAGATTTCTGGGATCAAAACAAAAGAACTAAAATTGAGTGTAGATGATTTGGAAATAGATGATGAATCTAATCTATATATGCTAAAAAGTAATAGCGGAGTGGTTGATAAATATAATGTACGGCAAAATAAATTAAGTCAAGTGGTTAAAGATTTAATATACCCTTGGAGCTTCAAATTAAAGAATAATCAAATAGTTGTATTGGATGAGCCTGGGAGCTTGAATTATTATAATAAAAGCGGATTAATGGATTTATATATGGGATTAACTACACATCAGTTTGATCCCACAAATCCAATCAACACATTTACTTATAGACTTCAAGATTTTGATATTAGTGAGGATAAAATTGCCATGGCCAATACTTTGCCGGGGAATGTAGTTATAACATCACCATATGGTGATGTACAAAAGTTAATAAAATTATCTGGTGAGACAAGTATGCGTTCTATGCCGACAAGTATTGTTTTTACAAATGACGACAATCTAGTAATATGTGATATGTTTAATAACTCTGTATTTAAGGTAAATCTACAGACTAATACAGCTCATAATATCATATCCCCCATTGGGTTCTATAAACCGTATGATATTTCTTATAGCAAGGATGGTGAATTCTTAGTTGTAAGCGAGCCTGAAAAAGATAGGTTACAAATATTTGATTCCAATTATAGATATATTGGATGTTTGACCAACAAGATGTACAAAAATATCATTAAGCCAAAGCGTTTAGAAATTGATAAATTAGGAAATTTATATGTATGTACACCAAGTTCAGTTGTAATAATAGAGAACCTTTGCGCCATTATTAATAAGCAAGGCATGTTGACTAATAATGTGCAGTTGGAAGAGAAAATGATAACTATAGAATCAATTAATACTTATAAAGGTACAAAATCATTTTTTTTAGAGATGTATAGAGGGACAAGTGACAAAGCTAAAACCTATTGGGATTATTATAAAGATCAAAATAGTATAGTAAAATATGATTTCAATTTTTCTTTCGTTAATTTTCAAGTGCCTGTACCTCCGGGATATGGGGCGCACATTTGGGTAACTGGTGTAGGGCACAAAGCTTTACTATCATATTATAAATGGCAAGAAACTGGAGATGAAAATGAAAAACAGGATTTCATGAACCATGCTAAGTGGTTGTACGATAATGCGATTGTCAAAGAAGATAAAGCATATTGGCTAAACAATATAGAAATTAACAGGCAAGATGCAACAAAGCCTTTTATTTCAAGCACTTCACAAGCCAGTTCTGCAGCAGTACTAATAAAAGCTGCAAGATATGTTAATAAAGAAATGTCATCAAATTACATGGATATAGCTATGAAATCACTTAATGTGATAGGAAATATGAAAGAAGATGGCGGAACATTAAAGATATTAGATAATGGAAATAGATTTTATACTGAATACAATGTGGGAGAGAATATTTTATGTGATATCCAACCATTTATTTGGTCTTTAGTTTTTCTTTCTGAATGTGAAGAATATGGGCAAGATTTATATGAAAACGGAATTAAAACATTTAACTATATATATGAAAATCCAATAAAAGTTATCGGTAAGAACAAGTATTGGGGTGAGATGCTAGATAAAGACAGTATCACTATTTCAATAATTACAAGTAAGTTTATTGATAGATTTAATAGCATAGTCAATATAAAAAGAGTTAATGAGCAATTTAAGTAAAGATAGCATTTAGGTCAAAAAATAAATTAGTTTTCAGCGTTTTTAGGAGGGGTTATTATGTGCGGAATAGCAGGACTGATTAACAAAAATATAAATATTGAAAAATTAACTTTAGATAAAATGCTCCTCTCCATAGCCCATCGTGGCCCAGATGGTGAAGGATATCATATAGATGGCAATGTAGGTCTTGCTCATAAAAGACTTAGCATTATAGACCCTCAAGGGGGACATCAGCCTATGTGCAATGAGGATGGGACAGTATGGATTACCTTCAATGGAGCAGTATATAATTACCTTGAGCTGAGGCAGGAGCTTTTGCAAAGAGGGCACAAGATAAAGACATACTCTGATACGGAAGTAATTATACATGCTTATGAGGAATATGGTGAAAAGTGTGTAGATAAGTTTAACGGTATGTTTGCCTTTGTTATATGGGATAGGCGAAAAAGAGAAATATTTGCTGCAAGAGATAGATTTGGAGTAAAGCCTTTTTATTATTATACTGATTCGGACAAGTTTATATTTGCTTCTGAGATAAAGGCAATATTGGCTACAGGCCTTGTAGATAAAGAAGTAAATTATGACGGGATTAAAGACTATATCGTATTTCAATTTACCTTGGGAGAGAAGACCCTTTTTAAAGGTATAAAGAAGTTAAATCCGGGACATTGGCTCAAATTAGATTTAAATCAGGGAATGAAAGTCACAATTCAACAGTATTGGGATCTTAAGTTTAATTATGATACATATCATACAGAGGATTACTTTGTGGACAATCTTATGTTCCTTTTGAGCGACGCCACAAAGATCAGATTAAGAAGTGATGTGCCCCTTGGCAGCCATCTGAGCGGCGGGCTTGATTCCAGTACTATCGTTTGTATTGCCTCAAGCCTTCTAGAAGGTGGACTAAAAACTTTTACAGGTGCTTTTAACGAAGGCAGGGAGTATAATGAGACTGAATATGCCAAGATCGTATCTAAGTTTGCTAATACAGAGTATCATGAGATAATTCCTAATGCAGATGATTTTAAAAATGTGCTCTCTGATATTATATATTACTTGGATGAACCAGGTGCAGGCCCTGGGGTATTCCCTCAGTATTTTGTTTCGAAACTTGCAAGTCAGCATGTTAAGGTTGTTTTAGGTGGTCAGGGCGGTGACGAAATATTCATGGGATATGCCAGATATCTGGTGGCTTACCTGGAGGAATGCATCAGGGGTGCTATATGGGAGACTGCTGATAAGGATAAATACGCTGTTGACCTGAATTCTATAGTGCCGAATTTACCCCTTCTTCATTCATATAAACCTATGCTGCAGTATTTCTGGAAGGACGGTTTATTTGGTTCTCAGGCTGAGCGTTACTATAGGCTGGTAGATAGAAGCGCAGGAATGAAGGATATATTTAATCAGGAAGTATTGAGTAGCTATAGCTATTCACCTTATGAAGAGTTTAAGTCTATATTTGATAAAGAAGATGTACATTCATATATTAACAGAATGACATATTTTGATATGAAGGGTTCCTTGCCGGCAATGCTAAATGTTGAGGATAGGACAAGCATGGCAGTCGGCTTAGAATCAAGATTACCCTTACTTGATTATAGAATTGCAGAGCTTTTGGCAACAATACCGCCGGTTATAAAGTTTAAAGGCGGAAAGAGCAAGGCTCTGTTTAAGGAGTCAATTAAGAACATAATACCTTCTGAGGTTTTAAATCGTAAGGACAAGATGGGTTTCCCAGTACCTTTGGTTGAATGGTATCAAGATTCATTGAAGGATTATGTAGAAGATATTCTTCTTAGTGATAGGACTAAAAGCAGAGGCTTATTTAATACAGAGAAAATTGAAGGTTTGGTAAGAAGAGAAGGCAAGTTTAGCCGTGTAACATGGGGGCTTTTATGCCTTGAGCTTTGGTTTAGAACATTTATTGACTAGTATGGAGATAAAAATGAAGATTACGATGATAACCCATGATAGGAAGATTGACAGAAGGATAATACAAGAAGCGAAAACTTTATCTGATAACGGTTTTGAAGTAAGTATCGTGGCTTTCCCTTGGGAAGGCCTTGATTCTTATGAGGGCATAAAGGTGCTTAGATATAACAGTAATTTAAAATCTAATGGGTTCGATATACTAAGAAAAGTGTACTCTCATCTAAAGAAGTTTTTGTTTTCGCATCCAAAGCTTATGTTTTTTAGTAGAAATATAGTAAATGGCTGTTTCATTGATGTCGAAAGATACTTTGAAAGTCACCTACTGGAATTAGCTGTCATGGAGAAGGCTGATATATACCATGCTCATGATTTGCCTTCGCTTACTTCAGCCGTCAAAGCTGCTAAGATCAATAATTCTTTGGTGGTATATGACTCACATGAGATATACTGTGAGCAAGGCTTTGGTTACATGGAAAAGCGAAAGTGGCATAAGCTTGAGATGGAGTATATAAAAAGTGCTGATGCAATAATTACAGTAAATGATTCTGCTGCGGACTATTTGAGCAGTACCTATGGAGTAAGCGCAGTAGTTGTTATGAATAAGCTTGACGGATATTCTGATATAAGTAAAGTTTCATCAAAAATTATACATGATATACTGGGACTAGAATATAAAACCAGGATAATATTATACCAGGGAGGTATAGTTGGAGGACGGAATATTGAAAAACTTGTGTACTCCATGAAGCATCTAAAAAGTAATGCAGTATTGGTATTGCTGGGTAGTGGTGATTATCGAGGTAATCTTATTAGTTTAGTAAGAAGACTAAATTTGAATGATAAGGTATATTTTATTGATGAAGTTGGTCAGGATAAGCTTTTAGCATATACTCAATCTGCTGATATTGGAGTTATACCATATGCAGGAGATTGTTTAAATAATTATTACTGTACTCCTAATAAGCTTTTCGAGTTTATTTCAGCGGAGCTTCCGATAATTGCAAATAAGTTGCCTGAACTTGAAAGAATAGTTGAAGGAGAAGGCTTTGGAATAACAGTTGATTTTACTAAACCTGATATAGTAGCAGAGAAATTAGATGAAATATTTGCCAGAAGTGAGCTGCTTGAAAAATATAGAGCTAATATGAAAAATAACAAGTATAAATATTCATGGGATTATGAAGAAAAAAAGCTGCTGGGGCTATACAATACTCTACTGGAAAAGTAAAGTGGATGGGTGATTTATATGTGCGGTATTTGCGGAATGATCGGCAAAAAAGATGAAGAAGTTATTGAGAGAATGATTAACAAGCTTAAACATAGAGGACCCGATGGAAGCGGAAAATATTTTGACGAAGATATGGTTGGATTAGGGCATGTGAGGCTTTCAATCATAGACTTATCGCTGGATGCACAGCAGCCTATGGTTTCACAAGATGGCAGATATGCTATTGTTTACAATGGGGAGATATTTAACTATAAGGAATTAAGGAGCGATCTGGAGTCTTTAGGATATACGTTTAAGTCGGATTCTGATACTGAAGTGCTGCTGAACGCTTATATTGAATGGAAAGAAGGCTTTTTAAGCAAGTTAAATGGTATGTTTTCCTTTGCAATATGGGATAGTTGTGACAAAGTGCTTTTCTGCGCAAGGGATAGACTGGGAGTAAAGCCCTTTTATTATTTTAAAGATGATGAGGTTTTTGTTTTTGCATCCGAGATTAAAGCTATTTTAGAGTATATGAAATATAAAGTTAAGCCGGATGATGAAGTCATTTATGAGTATCTTATCAATGGATATGTAGATTATGATGATAAAACATTTTTTTCAGGTGTTTATAAACTAAAACCGGGCCATTATGCCACAGTAAGCTATGATAAAAAAATTGATATGATTAAATACTGGGATATAGATAGCATAAGAGAAGAGAATGCGATGAATTATGCAGACTGCAAGAATAAGCTTTCAAAGCTTTTTAAAAGCTCTGTGGAGCTGCGGCTTAGATCTGATGTACCTATTGGCAGCTGTTTAAGCGGGGGTATTGATTCATCGTCTATAGTATGTACTATGAGTGATATATTGGAAGGCAGTGTTGTCAATACTTTTTCATCGTGCTCAGAGGATAAGGCTTATGATGAAAGAAAATATATTGAAGAAGTATTGAGAAGACAAAATATAAACGGAAATTATTTATTTCCTGATTCATCAGGGTTGATAAAAGATATTTATAACCTTGTTTACCATCAAGAAGAACCATTTTTAAGCACAAGTGTTTTTGCACAATGGTGCTTGATGAGGAAGGCAAAAGATGAAGGTGTAAAGGTTATATTAGATGGACAGGGCGCTGATGAAATATTTGGAGGGTATAGGAAGTATAGACTCTATTATATAAAAGAGCTATATACTCAAAGAAACTTTAGTGAAATTCTAATTCAAATAATAAAGGGCATAGATCAAACAAATTTATCCTATAATGCTAAGGCTGATTTGAACAAGATAAAGAAAATTTTTGGTCTTAAAAGTAATAATGCAGGTATTTTAAACTATTATAATAGTGATTTTATTAGCAGTTGCAGTTCTCAAAAAATAAGTATGATTTCACCAAAATCCTTAGAAGAGGCAATGTATATGGATTTGACAAGAACTTCCCTACCAGCCCTTTTGAGATATGAAGATAAAAATTCTATGGCTTTTTCTATTGAGACACGACTACCATTTTTGGACTATAGGATTGTAGAGTTTGCAAAGCAGATTCCCAATAAATATAAGCTGCAGCACGGATGGTCAAAATCAATACTCAGGGATGTCATGAAAGGTACACTTCCGGATAGCATAAGGCTTAGAAAGGACAAAATGGGCTTTGCTACTGCCGAGAAGACGTGGTTATTAGAGCAAGCAGCGTTCTTTAGAAGCATATTTAATCAAGAAGAGTTCTTATCAAGCAAATATATCAATCCATCTTTAGTTTATAAGGACTTTTATGATATTATTAATAGTAACAACTATAATCATCTGTGGAGATGGATAAGCCTTGAATTATGGATGAGATGTTTTTTTAATGGAGTAGATCAACATGAAAAGATTATGGATTTTTAATCATTACGCTGTCCCTCCAGGCCAGGGAGGAGGTACCAGACATTATGATTTCGCCCTTGAGCTCATTGATAGAGGTTATGGTGTTACGATATTTGCTTCATCATATAATCACTTTAACAAAAAGGATTATATAATTGATGAGAGAAGCTATTCTATAGAGGATATAGATGGAGTCAGGTTCGTGTTTCTAAGGACAAGCCCTAGGTATGAGGGCAATGGATTTAAAAGATTTCTAAATATGGTGTCATATTTTATAGGCACTTTGAGAATTTATAAAAAAATGGAGAAACCTGATGTTGTTATCGGTTCTTCGGTTCATCTATTTGCATGTGCAGCAGCATATTTTGTATCGAAATTTACCGGTGCTAAATTTATTTGCGAAATCAGAGATTTATGGCCTCAAACTTTAATTGATATGGGTGCTATTTCAAACAATCATCCGGTAGCTGTATTCTTTAGATTTATAGAGAGATTTGTATATAAAAAAGCTCAAAAGATAATTGTTTTATTGCCGTTAGCACATGAATATATATCAAAATATAATATCAGCAAAGACAAAATAGTATACATACCAAATGGTATAAATATAGAGCAGTTTAGTAAAAACGCTCAGGATTTGAGCAACAATCTTAATATAGTAGATAAAACACTTTTTAACTGTATATATGCCGGTTCAGTTGGTCCGGCAAACAAGCTGGATAATTTAATATATGCATCAAAAATAATCTGTGATAAAGGTTATAAAGATATTCGGATTTATCTGGTAGGGGATGGGCCTGAGAAACACAAAATCCAACAGCTAGTTGAAGAATTAGAAATAAACAATATAAATTTTATTGAGCATATAGACAAAAAGTATATACCAAATTTGCTTATAAGTTCCGATATTCAAATTTTCAATCTTAAGAGTGTAGATGTTTTCAAATATGGTATTAGCTCTAATAAACTATTTGACTACCTATGTTCTGGCAAACCTATAGTATTTGCCTGTAAGTGTGGAAATGATATAGTTTCTGAAGCAGCTGCAGGAATATCTATTCCTCCGGAAAACCCGGAAGCTATGGCTGAGGCAATTATAAGCTTATATAAAATGCCTAAAGATGAGAGAGAAAAAATAGGGGGAAATGGGCTGGCTTATGTTAAAAGGTACCATTCAATAGATATATTAGTGGATAAATTAGAAGAATGCATTAATTAATTTTAATATATACTGAGGAGCATTTTTATGAAGTCAAAGTTCAAAAGGTTTTTTGATATAGTCGCATCATTTACGCTGATTATGTTATTATTGCCTGTATATTTCATTGTGGCAATAGTAGTTGCTTTCAGTTTTGGCTTTCCGATATTATTTAAGCAGAGCAGACCAGGTTTATATGGGAAAATATTTGATATATATAAGTTTAGAACCATGTTAAATTCAAATGATAGGAATGGAAATCTGCTTTCTGATGCTGAACGGTTGACATCTGTTGGTAAGTTTCTAAGGAGTACAAGCCTAGATGAGCTTCCAGAATTTTTTAATGTGTTAAGAGGAGATATGAGCCTTGTAGGCCCAAGACCTCTGCTTGTTGAATATTTAGATAAATATACACTTGAGCAGGCAAGAAGGCATGAAGTGAGACCTGGTATTACAGGCTGGGCTCAAGTTAATGGACGAAATGCAATATCCTGGGAGGAAAAGTTTAAGCTGGATGTTTGGTATGTTGACAATTGGAGTTTATGGCTTGATTTTAAGATATTGATTATGACTGTTATTAAGGTTTTCAGAAGAGATGGCATATCATCTGAAAACCATGCTACAATGGAGAAGTTTCAAGGATACAATGATAATGGAGTTGGAATGTGATGAAGGATATTATCATAATAGGTGCTGGCGGAGTTGGGCGTGAAACAATATGCCTTATAGATGATATTAACAGCAAGAATCATGAGTGGAATATTATTGGCTTTGTCGATGATAACATGTCTATACATGGCAAGACTATACATGGTCATACTGTATTGGGTGGAATTAATATACTTAATGAATACAAGGCTGAAGTATATGCAATCTGTACTATTTCAGATGGACTGATAAAAAAGAAAATCCTTGATAAAATACAAAATTCTGATGTAGTGTATCCTAATTTAATCCACCCTAGCGCCGTTATATCTAAATATGTTGAGTTTGGTAAAGGCGTGATTATTCAAGCAAATTGTGTTATTACCAGCAATATAAAGATAGGAAATCATGTTCAATTGAATCCTCAATGCGGCATAGGCCATGATGTTACTATAAAAGACTATGCTTCATTGTATTGGAATGTAAATTTGTCAGGATTTGTTACAATAGGAGAAGGAGCTGTGTTGGGTACAAAAACTACAGTTATACAAAATAAAAGAATAGGCGAGTGGTCAGTAATAGGAGCTAATGCTACTGTTATAAATGACATACCGGCTAACTGCGTTGCTGTAGGGAGCCCAGCAAAGCCAATTAAAAATAGATTGGAGTACATATGATGAAAGTGCAATTGGCTAGACCGGATATAACTCAAGCTGAAATTGATGCAGTTGTGGAAGTGATGAAGTCAGGATGGCTCAGCATAGGTCCTAAAATTGAAGAGTTTGAAAGAAAAGTCGCTGATTACGTAGGAGTTAAACATGCCATAGGAGTCAATAGCGGTACTAGTGCTTTGCATCTGATAATTAGATCTTTTGGGATAGGTGAAGGCGATGAGATTATAACTACTCCATTTAGTTTTGTTGCATCTACAAATTGCTTTTTATTTGAGAAAGCAAAGCCTGTATTCGTAGATATTGATCCTAAGAGCCTTGAAATGGATATAAATAAAGTGGAAGAGCATATTTCTGAAAGGACAAAAGCTATACTCGCTGTTGATGTCTTTGGACAGCCAATGAATATGAAGAAGTTAAGAGAGATAGCTGATAGGCATAATCTAATTCTCATAGAAGATTCTTGCGAAGCTATCGGATCTGAGTATGGCGGCATTAAGTCGGGCTCATTAGCTGATGCGGCTTGTTTTGCATTTTACCCTAATAAGCAGATTACTACGGGCGAAGGCGGTATGATTGTCACTAATGATGATAATATAGCTGAGCTATGTAGAAGCTACAGATCTCAGGGAAGGGCGATAACAGGATTCTGGCTTCATCATGAGAGGTTAGGCTATAACTATAGGATGAGTGAAATAAATGCCGCTATTGGATCAGTACAAATGGATAGGCTGGATGATATTATTATACGAAGAAATAAGGTTGCTAATAAATATAATGAAAAGCTAAAGGGGATTCCGGGTGTTAAGCTTCCATATACATCTGAACATACTACTGTGATGAGCTGGTTTGTTTATGTTATAAGGTTAGATGAAAGCATTGATAGAGATAATGTAATGGAATATCTTAAAGCCAATGGCATTGCTTGCCGTCCTTATTTTACACCTATACATGTTCAACCATATATGGTTGAATCGTTTGGCTATAAGGAAGAGGATTATCCCAACACAGCTGCGGCCGGAAGAAGCTGCATAGCATTACCTTTTTATAATGATTTGGGAGATTTGGAGATAGATTACGTTGCAGATGTTTTATCTGAGGGCGTAAAGAAGTCTATAAAACGTAATGTATAGCTAAAATGAAATACTTAGAGAGTATTAATTTTAGCCTTATGAGCTATTAATTAGGACACACAATTCATAGGTAACACCATATTTGTATTAATATGGTGCTTTTTGCAATATAGTTGTAGCAATTTGGCAATTACGGTAGAATGTTAGAAAATGATATTATTTTAGTACACAATTTTAAGGGGGCATGGGACATGCTGGCAAAAAGAAAAAGAGAGTTAAGCTTGTTTATTGTATTAATCTTTGTATTTTCAATATTGCTTTCCAGTTTTGTTGTTGCGGATAGAGCCGGATATGACAAAAAAAGCAGCAGGCCTTATAAAGATGGAGAGATCATTGTAAAATTCAAAGATGATGTACAAGCTGGCCAGATGAGTTCTTTTTCATCTGGCAAAGGACTAAGACTAAAAAAATCTTTTGAGAATGATGGAATTGAAGTCTATGAGCTGAGAAAAGGCATGAGTGTAGATAGCGCAGTAAAATCGCTTATGAAAAGCGGTTTAGTGGAATATGCACAGCCTAACTACATATATAAACCTTTAATAGTTCCCAGTGACAGTCGCTATAATGAGCTTTGGGGATTTAATAATAGGGGCCAGACGATACTTGGACAAGCAGGAGAAGAGGGTATTGATATAAAGGCTCCGGAAGCCTGGGATATAACTACGGGCAGAGACGATATTGTTGTCGCGGTAATTGATGAGGGAATATATATTGATCACCCGGATTTGAAGGATAATATTTGGGTTAATACTGATGAAATTCCCGGTAATGGCATAGATGATGATGGCAATGGGTATATAGATGATGTCAATGGCTGGGACTTTTATAATGGTGATAAAACAGTGTTCGATGAACGAGATGGAGATACTCATGGTACCCATGTGGCCGGAACCATTGCTGCATCGGCAAATGACATAGGTGTAATAGGGGTTGCTCCCAATGTAAAGATAATGCCTCTTAAATTTTTGGGACCAAATGGATTGGGTTATACATCAGATGCGGTTGCTGCAATAAAGTATGCTGCAGCAAATGGTGCTGATATAGTAAATTGTTCTTGGGGCGGAGATCCAGGAAAATCTAAGGATGAAGCATTAGAAAATGCTATAAAAGAATCAGGACTATTATTCGTTTTTGCTGCAGGGAATAATAATAACGATAATGACAATAAGCCTGTCTATCCTGCTTCTTCTGAATGCGAAAATATTATATCTGTAGGGGCAGTGGATAATCGAGGCAACAAGGCTGATTTTTCTAACTATGGCTCTTTATCGGTTGACATAGGGGCACCTGGGTGGGGAATTTTAAGCACTATGCCCAGCATAGGAGGTACCGCGGCAATAACTGTTACCGATGCAGTATATGGATATAAAGCTTTTTATTCTTCCTTTGATATCAGTGATTTTATAGTAGAGAATGATAAATTAGATTTCATCGAAAAAGTAGTTAGCAATAGAGTGATGGACCTTAATGTAAACGATAAGATATTGGTAGTAGATGATGATGAAACCGATATGGAAGGTCTTGATACATGTAAAGTCTATTTAGATATTTTGCATAGATTAGGCTTTTTAAATATAACTGAAAGCAATGATGTAATGAAATATGCTGATGGGCCGCTCTATGAGGATATGAAAGCATATGGTGCTGTTATATGGCTCACAGGTAAAGCATTCGGAAACCCCAAGCAAGGTATAACAACGCTTACCGAGAATGATCAGAGCAATATAATACGATACTTAGAGGATAATAAAAAGTTCATATTGATAGGAGAAGACGCTTTATTAGGCATAGAAGACAGCAGATTATTTAAGGAATATTTGAAAATTGACGATTGTATGGAATTTGGCATCAATGAGGAAGTAAAATGGAATGATGAACCATTTCAAGGCAAGTCTTATGATATCATAGAGAACCAGTGGAGAGATATTATTATTCATACAAGCGAATATGTAAAGCCAGTTATGGAGTATGTGCCTGTGGTGCACCCCTACTCTTACATGCAAGGCACCTCCATGGCAGCTCCGCATGTATCGGGTATAGCCACATTGCTGTTGAGCAAGAATCCTGATCTGACACCGGCTCAGATCAAAGCTGCCATAATGGATACGGTAAAACCATTGAAAAGCTTAGAAGGTAAAACAGTTGCCGGAGGAATGGCAGACGCTTTTGCAGCGTTGAAGGCCATAGCACCTCAAAAGCCTTCAAATCTCAAAGCTTCTAAATCAGGTTCAAGCGTAACACTTACATGGGGTGGAGTTAAAGCAGGAGACTTTGAGAAATATATCATAGAGAGAAAGACGGGGAGCGGAAGCTATGCCGAGTTCTTAAAGACTAAAGATAATAGCTTCACAGATAGTGGATTGGCAAGTGATACTAGATATACATATAAGATAAAGGCAATTGATAAATGGGGAAATGCATCAGCATCCGAGATTATTGTTGATACATCTGCTGCAACTCCAACGCCGGGCGGAAACAGCAATGGCAGCGGTAGTGGTGGTTCTGGCGGTTCTGGTGGCAGAAGTTCCGGCGGAGGCGGCGGTGGAGGAGGTGGCGGGAGCAGCGTCAGCACCGCTGCGACTGAAGCTAAGCCGACCGACAGTTTGGATGAGGATATTGCTAAGCAGCTAAACAATTCATCGGATATAGTGGATGTAAAGGCCCATGGCAGCAGTGATATCCAGTCTGCTTCTATATCCTTTGATATCTTGTCAAAGCTGACCAAACTGCAGAAGAGGCTTAATATAAGAGGAAATGACGTTATATTCGATATACCTCCGGCTGCCTTTGAAACGGATGAACTGAAGGATTATTTATCAAGCAAAACATCTATTTTTAATATCAAAGCCCTAAAGTTAAGCTCCGAAGAAGTAAAGAAGCTCCTTGGCGCCAAAGAGCTTGCTGCTATAGACGGAAAGATGTTTGATTTTACAGCATCGGCTAAGGATGGCAGCAAGAATAAAAAAATAGAGAGCTTCAATAAAAAGATCAAAGTGAGCATAAAGCTGGATAGCAAAGATGTTGATAAATACGGGAGAAATAAATTAGGTGTATACAGATTTGATGAAAAGGCCAAGCGATGGGATTATGCAGGTGGTGTATATGACTCATTCAATAATACCATAACCTTCATGACCGATCATTTCAGCAAATATGCAGTGATGGCCTACACCAAAGATTTTGAGGATAGCAAAAATCACTGGGCCAAGGATGACATTGACATTTTGATTTTCAAGCATATTGCAGAGGGCAGGAATGATAAGTTTGAGCCCGATGAATATATTACCAGGGAAGAGCTTGTCAAGATGCTGGTAAAGGTGCTAATGCAAGCGCCCCATAGGAATATAAGGCTTTCAGATGCAGCCTCGGTATCCTTTAAGGATGTATCCGTAATAGGTGAAGATCGTCTCTATATAGGAGCAGCAGTGCAGGAAGGGATAATAACAGGGCTATCTGATGGCACCTTCAGGCCTGAGAAGCCTGTGAGCAGGGAAGAGATGGCAGCCATGATAGCCAGGATGATAAACATAAAACCAGAGTTTGATGTTTCGGAAACGGCCTTTAAGGATAAAGAGCAGATATCTGCCTGGGCTGCCAAGGATGTTGCCGCAGCATATGAAAAAGGCATAATGACAGGTGACGGCGAAGGCAACTTCAGCGGCAAAAAATATGTGACCAGGGCTGAGGCCGCAGTGATGGTGAGAAGAATAATGGAAAGCATGGGGCTAATTGATTTGCCTTCTATGGCAAGCGGCAAGCTTGTAATCAGCGATATAGAGGGCAGGCATTATGAGCTTGAGACCAGTGAAGGCATATATGTATTGATTGCGGATGAAAAGGACAGGGCAACAGATAAAATGCTGGGCAATATGGTTGGAAAGGAAATAAAAGTTAAAGGGTATTTCCAGAGCGGCTTCAATATTTATCAAAGAGGCAGAATGTTTAAGGTAATTTCAATAGAGTAAAGAACATGAGGGAGCGGGTTGCCGCTCCCTCATGCTTATATCTTCTGCTATATGACATTGCTTTATGGATTTTTTTCATTAAGCTCTGCAGCGATTGAGGGAAAAAAAATTTATTTATTCAAATCGACAAGTATAACTTGAATAAGCTATGAAAATAATGTAAAATAAGAAAAAGGTTACTATAAATAGAAAAATACATTATAAATATATAAAATTATGTTAATATGGTGATATTATGATGAAAAAGGCTTTAATACCCATATTGGTCATTGCAGTCATATTTACGATGTGCCCTCTAATTTTTGCTGATATTGATACAAGTCTCTCCGGGCACTGGGCAGAAAAGCTTATCGACAAAGACTTTCTTAACGATTATATTTCATTTATTAAAGAAGAGAATGATAAATTTACTCCGGATGAGAACATA
>NZ_JAJEKE010000028.1 GCF_024363565.1 Lutispora saccharofermentans
TTGCATTACATGCATAAAGATATACGCCTTCAGCATATTTATACCTCTTAAGCATTGAATAAATTTCTATATTCATACAAATAATGAATATAGGCTATTCAACGCAGCCTAAAAATTACATATCGAGTGGTAAAGATGGAATTGATATCTGAAAATTTGAAGCTTATCCTTGGAAAAAGCAATGACATTGTTTTTACAGAAATATATATCAACGGAGATGAAAGGATCACAGCAACCTTGTTATTCGTTGACGGACTTATTGACAGGAATGCTGTCAATAACGACATATTAAAGCCTCTCGCAGAAGAATCAAAGCTAAGCAAATCGAAAAATATAAAAGATATCATCGAATTGATCAATCATGGTGCTGTATATTACCATGCACAAAAAATCAGAAATAATTTGGATGATGTAATAAATGATGTGCTTACAGGAAACACTGCTTTGATTTTTGACAAGGAAAAAACAGCTTTAACCTTTGATACCAGGGGCTACGAAAAGAGGAGCATCACTGAGCCCACCAATGAAAGCGTCATAAAGGGTGCAAAAGACTCCTTCATCGAAAATTTAAGGACAAATACCGCAACGGTCAGAAATAAAATACAGACCAAAAACCTGATCATCCGGGAAACGATCATAGGAAAACAGACCTTAACGCCTGTTGCAATGGTCTATATGGACGGCATTACCAATATTGATCTGGTGAATGAGGTTAAGGAGAGATTGGATAAGATCGATATTGAAGGGATAACATCGGTAGGCTTTATTGAAGAATATATTATAGAGCGAAAATATTCTCCTTTTCCGCAGGTGATCAGTACGGAAAGGCCGGATAAATTTTGTGCCAATATACTTGAAGGCCGTATAGGAATCATCATTGGAGGCTATCCTGTCTCTTATATCATACCGGCTACATTGGCACAATTCTTCCAGGCTCCCGAGGACTATGGACAAAATTATATTAACGGTTCTTTTATAAGAATTTTAAGATATGTCCTGCTGTTTATTACACTGCTTTTGCCTGCAATATATATCGTCCTCGTACAATTCAACCAGGGTATGATACCAAGTGAACTGGCTATTTCTATCGCTTCTACAGAGGAAGGTGTCCCATTTCCTTCATTTATACAGGTGATCTTTATGGTTTTAGCCTTTGAGGTGCTCCAAGAAGCTGGAATTCGCCTTCCCAGAATCACCGGGCAGATCGTTCCCATAGTAGGTGCCCTGATCGTCGGAGATGCAGCCGTCAAAGCCAGCATGATTTCTCCCATCGTTGTCATCATAATCGCAGCTACAGCAGTAGCAAGCTACACCATGCCCAATGATGATGTCCGGCTTGCATTAAGAGTATGGCGGCTTTTAGTCATTATACTCAGCAGTATATTGGGTCTGATCGGACTGAGCATTGGAATCATCCTCTTTTTACATCACCTTTGCAGGATTGAAACCTTTGGAATCCCTTACCTGTCTCCCTTTGCCGGGATCGATAGGGAAGAGCTTAAGGATACCTTGATCCGTCTTCCGCTTTCATGGTATAAAAAACGACCTCCTACCCTTAAATCCGCGAACAAAAGAAGACAAAAATGATGGAAGGTGTGCAGATGAAGAGAATACTATTCAGTATTTTGGTCTTGATAATGATTGCTTTTACCGGTTGTGATGACGGTATAACAAATTATAAAAACATCGATGAAATCATCTTCGCCAGGGTACTTGCTATTGATAAAGCAAATACCGACAGCAATGATGTGAGCATTACTGCAGCCTACCAGGTATCGACAAGCGGAGGGTCAGGCGATCCGTCCGCTAAGAAAAAGCAGGCTGATGTCATAACCTCCGAGGGGAAAACATTATTTGACGCGGTCAGGAATTTTAATTCATTCTCGGATAGAAAAATATTTTTGGGACAGGTTGACTTTATCTTGTTCAGTGAAGACATTGCAAAAGATGGATTGCTGAAATACATTGATTTCTTTGCGCGGTATTATGAGGTAAACCTGAATACGGATATTTTTATAGTAAAAAATACTACTGCAAAGGAACTTTTGGATACGGCCGTGAAAAATGAATATTTTGTATCTAAATACTTGAAAAGCCTGCTTGAAAATTCCAGGTATTTATCGATATCCAGCGGAGTTAAATTAAAGGATATCATAAGATCGCTGGATAAGAGCTATATATCCCCGTATCTTCCTTCGCTCAGGATTAAAGAAAGCTTGAATGAAGATGGAGAGAATGATATTGAAATGGATGGATATGCAATTTTTGACGGCGAAAAACTGATCGGATACTTCACTGAAAAAGAAGCAAGAGGCTTTAACTGGATAACAAACAAGGTTATATCCGGGGTGATACTGGTCAAAGGAAAGGACGGAAAAGATATTTCCTTGGAGATCCATTCTTCCAGGACAAAGATCCGCCCCGTGTTTGATAACAATAACCTTGCTGTTACGGTTTCTGTGGATATGTCCAGCAATATAAGCGAGCAGACCTCCTCAGAGGATATATATAACGAGCAAACCCTTGAATACTTAAAGAATCAGCAGGAACAGATCATCAAGCGGGAAATAGAGAAAGCCCTTGCATTGGCAAAAGATAAGCATACAGATGTCTTTGGCATTGGAGACATAATATATCACAAGCATCCAATCAAATGGCAAGGTCTGGAGAATACTTGGATGGAGGCCTTTGCAAACCTGAAAACCGATGTAGAGGTTGCCTCGGATATCAAAAGAACATATATCACTAAACAGCCCACAAGGAGTGAAAACATTAGAAACCGATGATTTTATTAGCTGTATTGATTATTGGGATTAGCTTTATAGAAATAAAAAAGCGTCTTAGAAATTGGAGCAAAAATGAAATGGCAGTTTTTTTTGCTTCGCTATTGGCTGCATTTGCTATGGGGGTTTACTATTTGTCAAACCCTCATAGAAGCAGCTTTACTAAAATACTCTTAAGCATACTCCATATACCACAGTAGAGGGGAATAAAGGCATATGACCACAGATAAGAATAAAATATCCGTAAGGCGGGCCATGCTTTTGTACTTGACGACTACCTTCCCTTTGGCACAAAGACTGATTCCTATCTATTCAGCCCGGAACGGGAAACAGGCAGGATGGCTTTCACCTGTGATCTCTATTGTCTTTTTGCTGCTGCTGGCTCTGATCGTTGACCGTTTATACAAAGCCTTTGACGGTCTTTCCTTCATGGATATTGTCTGCGAGATCACAGGCAAAGCTGTCGGAAAGATTATCTGCGGGATCTGGGGACTATGGATTTTGATAGAGCTTTCAAAATTTGTGCGGTATTTTGCTGAAAGAACAGTCTCAACTATCATGACCGATACAAAGGTCGATATATTGATTGCCATAATATTGGTAACCGTGGCGATAGGATTGTACTCCGGAATAATAGTTTTATGCAGGATGAATGAGATCATATTGCCCATTACCATACTTGCTTTCCTGACGGTTGCATTGATGATCGCCCCTAATGTCAAGACTTTGTATTTAACCCCTATAAGCCGTCTGGATATCATTCCTGCTCTAAAAGCAAGTGTTGGCACCACAGGCATTTGGGCTTATTACCTGGTGATATTCTTTATCAGCGACGGGTTTACCAATAAAAATCACTTAAAATCAGAGAGCATCAAAATAATATTTTTTTTGGCAGTGATAACTCTTATGCTTAATATCATGACCATAGGAGTTTTTGATCACTCTGTTGTAGAGAGGCTGCATTCTCCGTATATGGTAGCCATCAAAGAGATATCGGTCTTTAACACCTTCCAGAAATCCGAGCCTTTTGCAGCGGCCTTGTGGGTCCTGGAGGATTTCCTTTTATTCTCTGTGTTTTCGTATGCCTTTTTAAACATATTAAGATCGTTGTTCGGATTATCGGATATAAATTTTCTGATTGCACCTACGCTGATCTTCGTCTATTTCTTTAGCCTGTTTATTGCCGAAAGCAGGTTTGAGCTGGAGAACTTCTCCAACCTTATAGCCATACCAACGAATATCATACTTTTTATTGTGTTGCCGGCAATTTTGTTCCTGGTGGGAAAAATACGAAGGAAAGTATGAGAAGCCGGCAGAAGGCTTCCTGGCTCTGCTTTTTTATAATGTATAATTTATGGCCTTTCCGGGACAAGCTTCAGCGGCCTTGCTTACCTTTTCAGCTATAGGCCCTGCAATAGCTTCCTTTCTTGCAACAGCTTTTTTGCCCTCCATATAAAATATCTTGGGACATATATTCACACATACACCGCAACCTATGCAATAATCCTGATTTACGCTTACTGCCTGGCCATCAGTTTCCAGTTCCTGAGGCATATCCTCTTTCTTAACGGCCTTAGCTATAAAATATGCCATTATAAATATGGATATAGTGGTCAATACCCATCTCATAGCCATAAATTTGGGTCCCAAGAATTTTGCCTCATTGGCAAGCATAGGCACCTTAATTACCGCCCATGTGCTGAGGACAATTACGATATTGGCTATGCCTGCACCTTTTTTCAGCAGCATCCTGCACACGGGAAAAGCCGCATAAATAGGCCCCGCTGAAAAGCTGCCCAATAAAAATGCAAATATATTGCCCTTAAAGCCAGATTTTTCTCCAAAGCTGTTGATTATTACCTCTTTAGGCACCCAGGCTTCTGCAAGGGAAGTAAGAATAAATATTACAGGCATTATCATAAGCATTTCGAAAACATAATACATACTGTTGTTTACAGCTGCAAGAGCTTTGTCAGGCATTGTTGCAAACAATATCCCGTAAGCCAAAATCACTGCAGATAAAAGCTTATTCTTTTTAACTTTTTCAAATATCTTCATGCTATAACCCCCATAATAAATGCAATAATTAATGCGAATACAAAGCTCAGTGAGTTCCTCCATAATGCAAATTTAAGACCCAGTTCCTTCTTTTCCAATGGAAAAGTCACAAAGCCTACCATGGTAAGGGTTGTCAAGAATGCTACGGCAGGTACTATGCTGGCGCCAACTTTGACCAATGAGCCCACTAATGGAAAAGCAATGAATGCCGGTATTAAAGTGACGCTGCCTGCAAGAGCTGATATGACTGTGGCAAGAAATACATTGGATTTGCCCAAAAAGGTTCTTATAGTCTCCGGTGGTATAAAGGTTAGTATCAAGCCTATGAGAAACAATATTCCCATAAGGTCTCCCAAGAGCCCTCCCATCATGCCCTTTGCTATTTTGGTGGAATTCAGGGTTTTCTTTTTGTCCTTAAACAAAAAGAATAAAAATAGGCCTGCCGTAATGAGCCATAATGATAAAGTAAATATGTCCAGCTTAGGTAATTTCATTGGTCAACCTCCTATTTTGATAATATGTTTAATGTTATAATAAAAATGAAATATACACAGTTACCAAGGTAACTGGCTGTTGTAAATAGGAGATAGTATGAGTATTAAGGAGCTTTCAGAACTTATTAAGCTAAATCCGTTATTCCGAAATATAACACCTGAAGAGATAGAGCAGCTTTTTTCCAGCGACAATTATAGAATTGATAAATACACCAAGGATTCCATTATATATTTTCAAAATGAAAAATGCAGCTCCTTGGACATGCTGCTTTCCGGCACTGTCGTAGTTCAAAGCATCAATAAGGATGGAAATGTTCTTACAATATCTGAATTCGCAAAGGGTGATATTATAGGCCTTAATCTCTTATTTTCCCAAAAATGTAATTATCCTATGACCATAATTTCAAAATCAGATTCTATAATCCTCCATATGAAAAAAGAGATAATCATCGAGTTATCCATGAGAAAAAAAGATTTTTTGCTGATGGTGCTTCAATATTTATCAGACAGATCGGTTTTGCTGACAGATAAAATTAAGCTTATATCCGGCAAAAGTATAAGACAGTTGATATTGGACTTTTTAACTTATGAATACCACATTCAAGGAAACAGCAAGATAAAACTGATTAAAACAAAGAAAGAGCTGGCAGAAAAATTTGGAATACAAAGAACCTCCCTCTCCCGAGAATTGCAAAAAATGAGAGAGGAAGGCATGATTGACTATGACAGGGATCATATATTTATAAAGGATGTTGCTATTCTGAGCAAATAGATAATAAGTTTTTATCACTGGAACAATCCTATTATCTCCTGAGGTGTCATTTTTGCCAGCATGGTTTCGCCGGGCTGTATTACCGCTTCGATCATCTCTTTCTTTTTCTGCTGCAGTTCAAATACCTTCTCCTCTATAGTGCCTCGAGTTATAAGCTTAACCACATAAACAACATTTTTTTGTCCTATTCTGTAGGCCCGGTCTGAAGCTTGATCTTCCACTGCCGGATTCCACCAGGGGTCAAAATGGATTACCATATCTGCTCCTGTAAGATTGAGTCCTGTGCCTCCGGCCTTCAGGGAGATGAGAAAAACCTTTCCTATCCCATTATTAAACGACTGGACCATTTCTCCGCGAAGCTCCGATTTTGTACTTCCATCTAAATAAAAATACTCTATTTTTTGCTTTTCCAAATGCTTTCTGATGATTGAAAGCATGGAGGTAAATTGAGAGAACAACAAAATTCTGTGGCCGCTTGCCAAAGCTTCTTCTAACAGTTCTTCCAGCAATAGCATTTTACCGCTGCCTCCGGTGTAATTATCGATGAACAGCCCCGGATGGCAGCAAATCTGTCTGAGCCTGGTGAGCACTGCCAATATTTTTATCTGGCTTCTCTCCAAGCCTTTATCTTCAATTTCTTTGGATACCTCGCCTTTAGCTTGCTCCAAATATGCCATATATATTTTCTTTTGTTCATCTGTAAGCTCAGAAACCATCTTGCTTTCAATCTTTTCGGGCAATTCCTTCAGCACTTCCTTCTTCATTCTTCTCAGAACGAAGGGCTTTATTTGCTTGCCCAATTCCCGCAATGCCTTTTCGTCTTTTTCCCGAATAATCGGCTTCTCATATTTCTTTACAAACTTACCGTGGGATAATAAATATCCGGGAAGTATAAAATCAAATATTGACCATAATTCAGTCAATGAATTTTCAATAGGAGTACCGGTTAGGGCAAAGAAGCCTTTTGCCTTTAGTATTTTTACTGATTTGGCATTTATGGAATCCGGATTTTTAATATGCTGGGCTTCATCCAAAAAGCAATAGGAGAATTTCATTCCCCTATACAAATCAATATCCCTGCGGATCAATGGATAAGATGTAACTACCATATCAGCACCAGTGACATCTTTTAATAATTCCTGCCTGTCTTTAGGCAAGCCGGCTACTACCATTACGTTCATATCAGGCACAAACTTCCTAGCTTCTGCTTGCCAATTATAGATCAAAGATGTCGGAGCCACTACCAATACAGGCTCTACGCCTTTTTCTTTTTCTGATACTATAAATGCCAAGGCCTCCAGAGTTTTTCCCAAACCCATGTCATCTGCCAGGATACCGCCCAGGCCATAAGCTGCAAGAGTTTTCAGCCACTTAAAGCCTACCTTTTGGTAATCTCTGAGGATGTTTCCCAGATCTCCGGGAATTTCAAAATCCATATCCTTAGGCTCCTGAATATTTTGCACCATTTGCTTGAAGGCAATATTTCTTTCTATGTTTACCAGGTTGGACTCACGGAGCTTTTTATCTAGATATAGAGCTCTATACTTCGGAAGCTCCAGAGTTTCACCCTTCAGATCATTCCCTGATATATGGAGGTGCTCTAAAAGCTCCGATACTTCTATGATCTCCGATGCCTCAAGAGGCATAAAGGAGCCGTCTTTCAATCGATGATACTTCTTTTTTTCTCTTATGGAATTGAATATGCTTTGCAGTTCATCTCTGTCTACGCCTTCAAAGGTAAAGGAAAACTGCAGCAAGTCCGACCCTTCATTCAGTCTTACTCTCCCCGAGAAGGAGCGCGGGTCCTTTATGGTCATCCTTTTGAAAGCATCTGAATAATAAACCTTCGATAGTTTTTGCAATTGGGGCAATATCTCATTGAGAAAAATAAATATCTTATCTTCCTCTTCTAAATAAACTTTATCTTTAAGTATTTTAAATTCTGCTTTTTCCAACAACCCGATTATGTTTCTTTCTTTCTCCGCATCCCGTATGAGTATTCTGCCATTTGGCGAATCATCGGATTTTGCAAGGAAAGGATCAACAACTTCCTCTCCGTAGCAAAACTCTATCCTGGCTGAAATTCCAGAGTCCAGCTTATCAAAATATACCCTTGAATTTAACTCCTGCTGATAAAAGCTCCGCTCCAGATTTGGATCTATATATACTTCTCCGGCTTTTTTTATGTAAGGCAATATCTCCGATACAAATCTTTCCTTGTCATGAGAAGAAAAAACCATCTCCTGGTTGTGTTTAGCTACCATGGAGTTAAAAAAGGGGACAAAAGCCTGTTTTTGCTTATGCGAGGGCTTATAGATCTTTCCTTCACAAAGAAAATATTCTCCCCCTTTAGTCAATGGATATAAGGAGTCGTCAATGCTCAAATTCAACACCATATTTTCATTTTTGTTATATAGCCTGAACTTAAGCGGAATATCCTCTTCCCATACTTTCATATCGGTCATATCGCTGTCAAAGAACTTAAAATCAAAAGGCTTATCCTTTAATATTTCGAAAAGCCTCATCAATATCGTATCAGATATGTAAAGCTTCCTGCCCTTAAAAGCACTTGGATTGCCATATCCGTAGGAGCTCATTGCCATAATAACCTGTTCATTATCATATTGTTCTTTTATCAGCTTGATGATCTGCTGATCCGCTTCAGAAAAACCATGTTCATCAGGATCAAAGGTAAAGCTTTTGCCATATTGGATCAGCTTTCTTTCATTCAGATCCTTGATAAAATCTTTGAGGCTTTTTACCACATATAATCTTTCTTCCCCTATTCGGAGTTCTATAGAAAAATTATTCCTCCTATAGCCCCCTTCCATCTCCAAAAGCAGCTTCAGTTTTATCTCTTTTAAAGCCGGTTTAACCTGCAAGGCATCAAAAAAATTGAATATCTCTTTGTTTGGATTGATTTGCAAGGGCTTTTTGTCAGATTTGATCATGTCTCCTTTTTTGCCGAAGAATCCTTGGGCAGCCTTAAGCACTGCAACAATATGCTTGCAGATTCCATCATACTCATAATAGGCAGGGCATTCACACTCATAGTCTGCCACGGTGCTATCCTGATAAAGCTCAATTTTTACTCTGTATTTTTTGCTTCCTATTACATCAGCCACGATAGTCAGGCTGTCTTCGTCAAAAGAGAAATTTCTGACCCTATTGCTGCTATAATAAGCTAAACCTCTTGCATAAGTGGCTGTATTGACTGTATTTTCTAATATATCGCTATCTGATATTGAGAATTTGAACATATAGACTCCTTCTAACAATCATATGCCAAGCATGTCAATCAGTATATACCAGGCTTAAACCCCAGCTATCTTTTCTATCTTAATAAGCTTGACTCATTTCATTATAGCCATTTTTGTGGGTTTATCCAATATGTCGAATATAAATTTTCTGATTGCACCTACGCTGATCTTCGTCTATTTCTTTAGTTTGTTTATTGCCGAAAACAGGTTTGAACCGGAGAGCTTCTCCAACCTCATAGCAATACCGACAAATATCATCCTTTTCATTGTATTACCGGCAATCTTGTTCTTGGTGGGGAAAATACAAAGGAAAGTATGAGAAGCCGGCAGAAAGCTTTCTATTTTTTATAGCACTCTAAGCCTTCTTGGGCCAGCTTTTCTTCCCAGATCATCTGCAGAAGAGCCAGATCATCCTTATAATCGGTTTTGGTTTCGTCCTTATCATGCTCAAGCTTTTCAAGTATCTCAATCACAAAATTATCTTCGCCAAACTCATTCCATTCCTTTTGCAGCTCCCTATAGGGGTGCATCCCTGATCCTAGACGGACTTTAGCACCGTTTATAACCCCTTTCAGATCATGGGTTGCTTGAATATAGCACTTGTTATTTTCTTTACATCGAATCATAAATATGCCCATATCGGGCTTCATATTCTTATACCATTCCTTAAGCTCTTTTTTTCTATCCATCAGCTGTCTCCTTCTTTTTCATCCTCTTTTGCGGTCACCCAATACTCAGCTCCATTGGCAGTCCTTCCTAGAAATTTGTAATCTATGAGAGACCTTCTCAATATGAAATAATCTCCGAAGGTATGCCACGAATTGATGATCCCGTTGACCTCTTTTTCATTATAGATTCTGTCTTTTTCAAATTTGCCTGCCAGATATGCCAGGACGGCTGTCTTAGCCCTGCTGGATGCAGGCCATTGTTTTATCTTGCCGTCCTCATCTAGGAAAGCAGACATATTTACTTCTTTCCTGGTTTTGCTCATATATCAGTACCCCATTTCTTTCAGTATTCTTGATAATGTGCGCAATCTTTCACCGATCAGCTCATCATCGCTTTCAAGAGCCCGTCTGAAAAGCTTTATATCTTCATCAATCTTTTCATTGTCGGTGCACACGGCCACAGTCATGGCATCCCCCTGGAGGCCGACCCTGTCGATCACAGGGTTTTCCGTGTCGTAGAGCTTCTCATACCGGTAGGCCTCATTAAAATGGAGCTTTGCCCTGCAAACAAGTATCGCCAGATCAAGCACTCTATGCAGCGGCAATTCTTCAGACTGTCTCGACCATTTTTCTCCAGTGTACCTCCAAACCTTGGCCGAAATATCCACCTTGCCCCGGTCATTCCACTGAGCTAATCCCAGGGAAAGGCCTTTGGCATCTGTATTATAGGCGTATCTGCCGTCAACATTCTCATAGTTTTCAGATACTATAACCGGTTTATGCTTTAAAGTAGTTGGTATCTTCATAAATTTAACCTCCAATAGATATACTACAATTAGTAGTTTACTAAATTACTAATTGTAGTATATTACTAATTTTATTTTATGTCAACATTGAACGAGACTTCATCTGTACTTTCATCTTATCCTCAATATATTACCTCTTGTCCTGGGACTATTTACTTTTTCGCTCTCTTCATATAGTATAGGCTTGAAATAGTGTATCGCTTACAGTGCCAAAGCTTTCCATGATGGGGGATTTTTTATGAAAAGAAAAGTTATTTGCCTGATTCTTTTTACAATTTTTTTATTCATTGCGTGCAGCAATACAGAATCTGAAGAAAATAAAATCATAAATACAATCAAAGAATTTGAACAAGCAGAATATGGATTTTATACACTGGCCATTAATTTTAAGACCTACGAAAAAAGAATAGCGCCTCTTGTTCACCCGGACTCAGGATATCTAGACAGCCAAAAGAAAAAAGATAAATTTTATATATATTCAAATGGCATACGCACGCTTGCAAATTATGTCTCCATGGAAGAAGTTTTAGATGCGGACGAAGGCAAGCTTATGGAGCTAAAAGATAAGTTTGATAAGCTGGTCAAAGAGGCAGGGTATCCGTCGGCAGAAATCGAGCCCCTGTACGCATCCAATGTTTATACGAGCAAGGATGGAAGCTCTAAATATGTTTATACAAAGCAAACAGTAGATTGGGGTTTAGATATGCCCTTGGAGAAATACAAAAAGTTTATTTTAAAGGAAGAAGACAATCTATGGAAGATAAATATTATAATCGAAGATGTTATTTCCACAGATCCTGAAAGCAAACATAGAAAGTTAAGGGAAAAAGTCTTTACGGTTCATGAAGGCGAAAAGATAGAGTTTCTAAATAATATAGATATTTTTTAATAGGATGGCACAGATACCTTAAGCTGGTTTCTGTGCTTTTTTTATAGTGTTATAATGAGTATATATGTAAAGGCTCAAGAAGTTGATAGATAAGTTGCAATAAATGCATTTGTAGTTTTAAAAAGGCATATGCCGTCATTCTGAGCGTATGCGAAGAATCTTAACCAGATTCTTCACTCCACTTTGTTTCGTTCAGAATTACTACGCGTTATCCGCACCACGATAAACGAAAACATATCTGGTCATTCTGAGAGCACAGCTCGAAGAATCTCAAATTAGATCCTTCGGGCGCAGCCCTCAGGATGACAAGAAAGCCGGTCTTTCATAACAATGACAGTTTTGTAAAATATTTACCGCAACTTATATATATAAAATTCCGGCAGGTGAAAAAGGTGAATTTCAAAAAAAGCTTATATTTAACCAAGTCCATTGCGGTGGTACTGCTTTTTGCCATGGCATATATCAAGGAACATGCAGATGGTGCCAGGGCCATAGCTTTTATAGGTTTATTCATTTCGCTTTTAGCAGGACAATATATCAGAAGCAAAATGCTTATTAAAGGCAAAACTTATTTCTCTTCCTTTTTGGCAGAAGCATTTCTCATATTTGCTCTTGAAAGCTTATCAAAATATGTCATAAACAACTACCTGCATATCTTCTATATCTTCCTGATATTAGAAGCAGGCCTGGTGTTGGATAGAAAGAAGGCCCTTTGGATAAATGCTTTTATCGCCGGAATTTCCCTTATAAAATATTTTTATAAATTTGACAACGAATTCTTATTTCAGCTATTGATATTGAGCTTTATCATAACCATCCTCAATTATGCATCGGCCCAGAAGGAGTCCGCCGTAAAAATCGAAGAGCTTTCAAAGGCAAATGAACGGCTGAGGATAGGCAGGGAAATCCACGACTCCCTGGGGCATACCCTTACAGGCCTTATTATGCAGCTGGAAATGGCATATCATGTCTTTGATACCGATAAAGACAAAAGCTCTGGATTGCTGCGGGATTCTATAGGCAGCAGCAGAGAAGCATTGCGGCAGGCCAGACAAGCCGTTGAAAAGCTCAGGAATGACAAGTACGATATAATAGAAATGATCAAGCGATTTCAAGAACAAACGGCAGCAGTTATCGTCTTTAATGATCATGCAGACACTCCATTCTTTAAGGAGCAGTATAAAAGCCTTATATTCAGGCTTATTCAAGAGGCTTTGACCAATTCCATAAAGCACGGCAGAGCAAAAAATATATCAATAAACATTAATCGGGAGAAAGATCATATAAAGATTATGATAGAGGATGACGGATCGGGTGCTGAAAAAGTCATTGAAGGCTATGGGCTTAAAGGCATGAGTGAAAGGCTCGATGAAATGAACGGATGTTTTGATTATGGCAGCAGAAATAAAGGTTTTTTCATAAAAGCCTTGATACCGGCAGGTGATATATATGAATAAAATCAAAGTATTGTTAGCGGATGATCAGGAAATATTTCTGGAGGGCCTGAGGATGTTTCTTGGCATCGATGACAGAATAGAGGTGGCGGGCTCTGCAAAGAACGGCAAAAGAGCTTATGAAATGTGCAAATGGCTCATGCCTGATGTAGTGCTTATGGATATCAAGATGCCTGAAATGGACGGAGTAGAGGCCGCAAGGCTTATAAAGAGGGACTTTCCCCATATAAGGGTATTGATATTGACGACCTTCAATGATGACGAATACATATTTGAAGCTCTGCGGTATGGAGCCGACGGCTACATATTAAAGGATGCAGTTCCTAGCTCCATCATCGAGGCTATAATAACCTTGCATAATGGCGGTGTCCTCATGGAGCCCACCATAGCCGCAAAGGTAGCAAAAAAATTTGCTGATATGGCCAATGCTGGGACCGGCGTTGACAATTGCGGACAAATAAATCTATTGACCGGCAGAGAAAAGGAAATTGTGGTTCTGGTTTCCCGGGGCAAATCCAATCAGGAAATAGCCGATGAACTGTTTTTGTCTTTGGGAACCGTAAAGAATCATCTTTCCAACATATTGAGCAAGCTTGGTCTAAGGGATAGGACTCAGCTTGCAATATTCGGAATAAAAAATAATATGACTTAAGTAACGGTTAAAGTATAAAAGATATATCTTTATGCATAGGATAAACGCTCTGCAATCAACTATGATGTTATTAGAAAGTGCATGGAGGTGTTTTGATGAAAAAGTTAAGGATCGTATTGCCATTATTTTTACTCGCCGTGCTGTTATTCGGTCTTGCAGCGTGTACAGGAGATGTTTTTGCAATATATGAGCAGGCAGAAGAAAAAACAAGTTCAATAAAAACCGGCAAGCAAAAAGTTTGTTTGACCTTCAGCAATGAAGCGGATATGGTCGAGCTGGGATCGATATTAAAAAATGGGAAAAATCGCAGTCCGGAAGCGGCGATACTATATGAAACCCTAAATAAATTTAAGGATTTTAGGATTGAATTTACAAAGCAGTATGATGTAACGCAGGATAAATATATAAGCGACGGCTATATCAGATTCAATATATATAATCTGGAGGGCAAGTTGTACAAGGATAAGGACAGCTATATCATTGAAAAGCTTCAAATCCCTAAATATGTACGCTTTACATCCCATGAATTCGTGAAGGAATTTTTTAAGCAATACGGCTTTGAAGGGCAAAATCTTTCTTTTAATAATGATATAACTGCTGTGCTTGCTGATATTGCAGACGAGCATATCACGAGAGACAGCATGATGAGCAACGGAAGAAAAATCCTCAACACACCGGAAGGAGGTATCAAGGTCAAAGAGTTAAGGATCACCCTGGAGGGCGAGAGATTAAAAACCTTGAAAAATGAACTTCTGCATGCTCTAAGCCAAAACACCCTGGTTTTCAGCGAGCTGGATTCTGATAAAATTGCCGATAGAAGAATCAAGGAGATGCTCACCGCCGGTATAAGACCATTAGAGCCCTTGTCCATGGAATACACTGTCTTTATTGATGCCAATGGCTATATAATGGAAAAGAACATCAATCTGAAAAGCAAGCTTTATTATCCTGAAATTGATATGGAGGTTACCAAGACATGGAACTATAACAGTCAATACTGGGATCTGGATAAGGAACAGGACATACAGCCTCCAAAGGGCATAGATGCCGAAGGCTCAATAGATGTTAAAACTTTTCTGGAGCTGATCAATAATATAAGGCTATGATTTAAATGATCACTCCCATGTTTGCCATACTTCCGGCTTATAGCCTACTGTTGCCTGCTTTCCGTTTCTTACTATAGGGGTATTGTAGAGTTCAGGATTGTTCAGAAGTATTTCTTCCCTGATGCCCCTGTTGGTAATCTTGTGCAAATTGAGCTTTTCATAGTTTTTTGACTTTGTATTGAACAAATCATTGAAGGGAACAGCTGAAGCTACGCTCTCAAGCTCTCTTTTGCTCAAGCCTTTAAGCTTTAAGTCGATAAATTGGAATTTAATATTCCTCTCCTTGAAATATCTTTGTGCTTTTTTTGTATCAAAGCACTTATCTATTCCGAATATTTGTATGTTCATCTTTCTCATCCTTTTTTAAAAAGTTTTGCCAATCATAAGTTTGATTCTACTGCAATAACTCATTTTAGCGCTTCTGTTGTGCTAACTGATAACGATTACAGAGCTCCGAGACTAAGACTTTGTAAGCTTGCATAGGGTTGCGTCAAAACTCGCTTCGGCTCAAACAGTTGACGCAACTTTTCCTATGCTTCGCTAATAAACTCTAAGTCCCTTCACGATGCACTCTTTTATCAGTTAGGACAACTAAGGTGAATTGCTCCGCAGGAACAAGAGAAGATGCCCTGGAGCAGAATTAAATTAGGTTTATTGCAGCAAAATCAATATCAATATCCTATTATATATTTGGCATATGGAGATTTGGACGGGATTATTATAACCGGCTCCCCGTTTAAGGTCGTTGCATATGAATCCAAAGTTAAATAAAGCTCAAAGAAAGCTGGATCTTTTCCATAGGCTTCATTATATATGCGGGCAGCCTCCTTTTCACCCTCAGCAATAATTTCCTTTGCTTCACGATCTGCCCTTGCCAGCATTTCGCCTACTTCCCTGTCCGTTTCGGCTTTTATCTTTATCGCTTCGGCATCGCCCTGGGATAAATATTCTTGAGCCTTGCTCTCCCTCTCAGATATCATTCTCGTATATACGGACTGCTCGTTAGTGGAAGGCAGATCCGCCCTTTTCATCTTGATGTCGACCAAATTGATTCCGTTGCCGTTTTGCTTTAAAATATCATTTACCTTATTTTTAACTACCACATCAAAATCATCGCGGGAGCTGTTTTCCAAATTCACTATCTGGTCAAAATTCAGTTTTCCCAATTCCGTACGGATATTTGAATATATTATATCTCCCAGGCGGCTTTCGGCAGCTAATTGAGTGCGCAGGGTCTCGATCATTCTCTGCGGATCTGTGATATTCCAGATCGCATAATAATCCACCATTATGCGCTTTTTGTCCAATGTATTTATTTCCGTAGGCGGCACATCATATAATAATGTGCATTTTGGAAGCCGTGAAATCGATTGAACAAAGGGCAGCTTCACATTTAAACCCGGATCATCGATCACGCTGACAATTTTACCAAACTGCCTGACAACTGCATATTCACTGGGTATAGTTATATATAGGCTGGTAAGAGCCGTAAAAAGGATCACCAAAACCAAAATAACAGGTATCGCCATTTTGCTGCCTTTTAATTTGATCATTGTTCAGCACCTCCCTTGGTATCCTTTATAACATCTATGGGCAGGTATTTTACAGTACCGGAGCCCTCATCCATGATATATATTTTGGCCTTAGGCAAAATCTTGTTCAATGTTTCTATTACAAGGCGCTGCTTCGTTACTTCCTTGTTTTTAATATATTCGGAATAAATAGCGTTAAATGTTGCCACATCTCCCTTGGCCTTTTCTATCCTTTCTGTTTTAGCTCTCTCTGCATTGCTTATCAATGCTTCTTTTTGACCTTGAGCTGAGTTTACCCTTTCATTTTTATACCTGGTGGCTTCATTCACCTTAGTAATTTTATCTTCCCTGGCCGATGTGACCTTCTTGAATGCTGCGCTCACCTGCTCTGTAGGCAAATCCACGTCCTGCAAATTGACATTGACAATTCCGATGCCTATATCATAGCTGTCCACCAGGCGCGTCAATAAAGAACGCACATCGTTCATTATTTGTGCCCTGCCGTCGGTCAAGGCTTCATCAACCTTTGCGCTTCCTATCACTCCTCTTAATGCCGCAGATACGACATTGCGGAGGGTAAGGACCGGGTCCTCGTTATTGTAGAAGAATTTGATGGGATCTGTCACACGCCATTGGACCTCAAAATCAACCAAAATAATATTTTCATCCCCTGTGATCATTTTGGCCTCGTTCATATAAACCGTTACATCATCCGGCTCTGCTATATTGCTGCGCCTTTTGGATATCTCAGGTGTGGTCTCGCTGTAGCCGAATGTCAATGAAAATGTTTCTCTTGAAATCTTTTTAACCGATTGCACAAAAGGCAGCTTAAACTTCAAGCCCGGTTCAAGGATTGCCGGATTTGGCTTGCCCAGCGTGATCAAAACCGCATATTCGGTCTGATCCACAGTATAAAAACAGCTGAACAGCATTATAACCAATATAATGCCTATGGGCACCAAGCCAACCCATTTCAGCTTGGTCCTATCTACCTCTACCTTTAGATTCTTTAGCATAAAACATATCACCCCCAATTTTTATTACGTCACGGGACATCATATAGCCTTTCTGATCTTCCTATCAGCAAAGCTTTAATCGTCTGTTATTTATATGCTACCAGAGGACTTATTTATTTGCAATAATCGCCAAGCACCGCATTTGCTTTACGTTATATGCCTTACTATCAGGCTTCCTGCTTTTTATCCTTTATTTTTATATCAGGTTAGTTTTGCGTTTTTTGCTCCATACTATTATCAAAGCTTGTGCAGATATACTGCAAGGTCTTGATGAATAAGCATACTTCTATCGAGGCATTTTAATGATTGAAATATTATAAACCATAATAAAAGCTATGTTAATATTTTAACATAGCTGAGTCTTAAATAAATATTTTCATGTATAGGAGATGTGAAATTTTGGAGAAATCACTTAAAAAATCTGTGACCTTCATCGAAGCCATTTCCATAGTAATCGGAATGATCATCGGTTCAGGAATCTTTTTAAAGCCCGGCATTGTTTTCAGTAATGCAGGTTCTCCCATGGCAGGCGTGCTGGCCTGGATAGCCGGAGGCATCATAACCTTAGCCTCAGCCCTCACTGTGGGGGAGATAGCATCGGCAATCCCAAAAACAGGGGGTCTCTATGTATACCTTGAAGAATTATACGGGGAGACTTGGGGGTTTCTTCTGGGTTGGGTTCAAACGGTAATATCTTACCCTGCATCCGGTGCAGCTTTAGCCATAGCCTTTTCCACTTACGCCACCTTCTTTATTCCGATGGATGGCCTTCAGCAAAAACTGCTGGCAGTGGCTGTATTGATATTCGTAATAGTTATGAATATCATCGCCACTAAATATGGAGGGGTGATTCAAGTCATATCAACCATCGGCAAGCTGATCCCCATCGTATCCATAATCGCATTCGGGTTAATATGGGGTCAAAGCCATGACTTCCGTTCGACCACCGTCATTGCCGAAGGAGCAGGCTTTGGAGCTGCAATCTTAGGCACTTTATGGGCTTATGACGGCTGGATAGGGGTTACGAATATGGCAGGTGAATTAAAGAATCCTGCGAAGGAAATGCCTAAAGCAATAATTATAGGAGTGACCTCCGTAATATTTGTGTATGCCTTGATGAATATGACCATGCTCAATGTGATGCCTATAGAACAGATAGTCGCATCACCAAGGCCTGCCTCAGATATAGCAGTTGCACTTTTTGGCAATGGCGGAGCCTCATTTATAACGGCAGGGATAATTATATCCGTATTCGGCGCCATGAATGGCTATCTCATGACAGGCGCCCGCGTCCCCCTTGCCATGGGAGAACGGAAACAGCTTCCCGGCTCTGAATTCTTGGGAAAGATACACAAGCGCTTCGGCACTCCTGCCAATGCCCTTATACTGGAATGCATAATAGCCGCTGCTTATATTTTTACAGGGACCTTTAATACCCTGACCGATCTGCTGGTATTTGTTTTATGGATATTCTTTGTTATGGGCGTCTTTGGTATATTTATACTGAGAAAAAGAGTGCCTGCCGATAAAAGGCCCTATAAGGTTCCTCTTTATCCGCTGACTCCAATAATAGGAATATTGGGCGGTATTTATATCATATACAGCACCATAGCAAGCGCGACTTTGAATTCCATGATAGGAATAGGTATAACCCTGCTGGGTCTCCCCATATTTTATTACTTAAAATGGAGCTCCCATCAATAAATTTTTATTTTACTTCTTTCTATCTTGCATTGGCATCTGAAGGCATTGCAGCAACGCTTATCATATATTGATATCCCTTGGGCGCCATTGCTTCGCCTTTTTCATCAGACATGAGCTCCATCTCTTTGCCCAGAGCTCTTGCAGCTATGAAAAGGTGGCATATAGCGATTCCTATGTCTATTTGATTCATATTATCATATAGGGCGGCTTTAATCATACCTAGCCTTGCTCTATATATATTGAGCTTTTCGGCGTCTCCTGTAAAAAACCAGGGCTGGCTGTTGCTTGCAGAGGGCGCAATACGAACTGCCTTTAGTATATCATCCGCATGCTTTGCGGCTGAGATTTCGCTTAAGCCTCTTCTCTTGAATTCCGATGCGTCCATTCTATGTACAGGCTCAGCGCTATTTCCAAAAGCCAGCATAATAACGAAGCTCATGCCGTTCATCTCCTGGGGCACACCTTTCTCCGGCCTTGCCATACCCAGCCAGCAGCTTCCTATATCTCTTGAAGAAAGATAAAGATCGACCTGCTGCAGCATGAAGCCTGCGTTCATCAGGTAATTATCAGCTTTTTCCGAATAGATGCAGAGGTAATGGGGTGCCCTGACAGGCAGAATATTTTTTACCTCGCCGCTGGATAGGTATGTAAATTCCACTTTTATTCCTTCAATAAGAGATTCTACATTTTTTACGTACTGCTTTATCCCTTCCAATATTTCCTCCTTCAGCGGGTTCATATCATACCTGCGTATTGACTTTCTGTGAAACATGGCTTCATAAAGACTTACCATACTATTCCTCCTTTTCATATATAAAATGCTCCTATCCATGCGTTTTAGAAGTTTGATCCTATTCCAAAGTAAGCCGACAGCATACCGTCTATCTCCTCTTCCAAAGTCTTTATTCTCTCCTTAGATGCACCATTTTGATGCAGTTCCAGAAGCTCTCCGCTCAAAGGCTCTATATCCTTACAGTCTTCATAATCAGGTATCTTGAGCTCCATCACCGTGTTGGGATAATAGTCGTACATGCCGCTGCCCATCTTTTTAGCAAAAAGCTTGAAATAAAATTCATAAAGCCTGGAATTCAAGATTCCAAGCAGGAAAGGAAGAGTATAGTTCTCTGCTCCATCCTTTAAAACAAAAGAGTAGACATCGGCACTGCAGAAGCAGCCGGTTCTGTCCAATGCAAATCTGTTGCTGCCGCTCTTAAAAGGGTAAACTATTTTATCCTTGGTAAAAAGCTCCGGATTCCTGCCCCATTGAAGCTGATGCCATTGCCTGAAGCCTTTTCTACATTCTCTTCTATTCTCCAGGCGTGCTCTGTATTTTTCTATATGCATTATGCTGTTTGGGTATTTAAGGGGCTCGTCTATCCAATCCGAGTATATAAGCTTTAAATTGCTATCTTTGATCCTGTATCTTCTAACATGGCTGTTTTTTATCCAGGGCCTCAAAAGCTCTTCTTCTATGGATAAAGCCTTTACCATATACTCATCCACTATGAAGGCCTTGTCGCATCCTGTTATTATTCCCTGGAAGCTTTCTGCTATATCCCCAAGGCGTGTCCTGCAGCGATTTTCGATCCTTCTCAGGATATCTCTTTTATCATCCGGAATCAAAATCCATCTGTCCTCCAGGAGCTTATCCTGATCCACGGCAAATTTCTCAAAATCCCCGGAGTCTATGCTTTCTATTCTGCCTCCGTCATACTTCCATATCTCTGTCTCGTTATCCCCACCACTTTCATTGGCAAGAAAAAATATGGCGGTTGCTACACCGATTCCCTGAAATATCTTTTCTCCATAAAAGTCTACTATTTGTATTATCCTGCTGTTTTTTTGCAGGTAAGCTCTCAGATTCCTGCCGGTGGGGCTTTCCATAAAATATCTGGAGGAAATAAAGGCAATTATGCATTTATCATCCGCAGCCTCTAAGGCCCTCTGGTAAAAACAGTAGGAAATATCGGATTTGTCCCGGAAAACCTCTTTATATTCATCCAGCAGCCATCTTTTATAGTCCATGGCCAGTTCCTTATGCCCCACATATGGAGGATTGCCGATTATATAATCATATTTATTCGACCAGAATCTATTATTCCTAAGTATTTCTTCTGTCTTTTCCCTTTCTAAATACTCTGCCTTATCATCCCTTAGATTATGGACGCTATATACCAGCTTATACTCTTGAAGCTCACGGCTTAGCTGTTCTTTATCATAATACTGCTCCCATCGGAAGAGGCTGTCGCAGTATATTATATTCATTTCTCCAAAGTATTTTTTTCTGTCCTTGGCCATCAGGCTTGCTGAGCAAAGCCAGAGGGCTTCCTTGTCAATATCTGCACCATATAAGCAATGCTTCAGAATATGATAATGCAGATTCTCTTCCTGCCAGTAGCTGCAGCCGTCAACAGCGTAGGTTGTGCCTTCCTTATTTATTTCATATTTCTCAGTTTCATATTTCTCCCGCAATTGGGGAAGGACTGCCCTGAACTTTGCCTTCAGCAAGTCATAGGTCTTCAGCAGGAAAAATCCGCAGCCGCAGGCAGGGTCCAGGATTTTAATAAAAGGCTTTTCAACCAGGTCAGCACAGTCTAAGGTCTTCTCAAGCATAAAGTCGATTATATAATCGGGGGTATAGTATTTGCCATGTGCTTTTTTCGTATCCCTTTCCATAGATTGCTGATATAGCCTGCCCAATTTGAAATCTTCCATAAGATCACCTGCCTTGCATTGTTGATTGATTCCTCTACAATAACTCATTTTTATCAGCTTGCAAATATCCGTTGTGCTAACTGATAACGATTGCGAGAGCTCCGGGACTAAGACTTTGTAAGCTTGCATAGGGTTGCGTCAAAACTCGCTTTGGCTCAAACAGTTGACGCAACTTTTCCTATACTTCGCTAACAAACTCTAAGTCCCTTCACGATGCACTCTTTTATCAGTTAGGACAACAGGTTATTGCGGTAAAATCTTAATTCCATTATACACTGATTATCCGAGAATTTTCCAGCTATATCTAATGAGCTTTTTGCAAATTCCTTTATCCGATATAATAAGGTATAATACTATTAATAAGTCATGGAAGGAGTATGATCAATGGAAAAGATCGTCGACATCGAATGGAGCAAGCTCGGTTTCAGCTATATAAAAACAGACTATCGCTATATATCCTATTGGAAGGACGGCAAATGGGACGAAGGGACATTGACACAAGACAACAGGCTTCATATAAGCGAAGCTTCCACAGCTCTTCATTACGGTCAACAATGCTTTGAAGGCCTTAAGGCATATAGGACAAAGGATGGAAAAGTCCATCTCTTCAGGCCTGACAGGAATGCGGCCAGAATGCAGGATAGCTGCAGAAGAATCATGATGCCTGAATTTCCCATTGAAAGATTTGTTGACGCCTGCAAGCAGGTAGTAAAGGCTAACGAAGCTTACGTTCCCCCTTATGGCAGCGGTGCGACTCTATACCTGCGCCCTTTTTTGATCGGCGTTGGTGACAACCTGGGAGTCAGACCCGCACCTGAGTTTATTTTTTCAGTATTTTGCTCTCCTGTAGGACCATATTTTAAAGGCGGAATGAAGCCTGTAAACTTCTCGGTTTCCGATTATGACAGGGCAGCCCCCTATGGTACAGGCGCTGCAAAGGTCGGAGGAAACTATGCAGGAAGCCTTATGCCCCATGAAGCGGCTGTAAAAGGAGGCTTTGCAGATTGCATTTATCTCGACCCTGCAACCCATAAAAAGGTTGAAGAAGTAGGAGCTGCAAACTTTTTTGGCATTACTAAAGATAATAAGTTTGTAACACCAAAATCTCCGTCAATTCTCCCAAGCATCACTAAATATTCGTTGATGCAGGTAGCCAAAGATTATCTCGGCATGGAAGTTGAGGAAAGAGATGTATTCATTGATGCGCTTGATGAATTTGCTGAAGCGGGAGCCTGCGGTACAGCAGCCGTGATAACTCCCATAGGCGGCATAAAATATAAGGACAAGCTTCATGTATTCTACAGCGAGACAGAGGTAGGCCCTGTTACCAGGAAGCTCTATGAAACCCTCTGCGGAATACAGGTGGGAGATATTACGGCTCCGGAAGGCTGGATAGCAGAAGTATAACGAGGGAATGCGGCATAGGAGGAGACGGGAACCGCTGAAAGACACGGAATTTCTCACGAAAAAACAGGTCATGATTTTTTATTTAGCATTTTGATTTCTTAATGCTTTGTATCTGTTATTCTGAGCCAAACAAAGTGAAGCGAAGCATCTGGATAAGATTCTTCGCTTCACTCAGAATGACAGCATACGCGTTTTTAGTTGCGGACAATAATAACTATCATCAACTCTTCAGTGATTTTTGTGCTGTTTCAGTGGCTTGACCTGGTTTTCGTTCCCTACTGTTGCGTAATATAGATACTATGCGCCTTATATGGTATCCAGAACAGCCTTCAGATCAGCTATGATGTCCTCCGGATTTTCCAGCCCCACCGATAGCCTTACAAGCCCGTCGCTTATGCCGCTAGCTGCTCTTTCTTCCGGTGAATAAGGCGAATGGGTCATTGAAGCGGGATGCTGGATCAATGTCTCCGCGTCACCCAGGCTCACTGCCAGAGTACACAGCCTCACATTGTTCATCAGCTTCTTGCCTTCTTCCACTCCGCCCTTTATCTCAAAGGCTATCATGGCTCCCGGCAGCCTCATCTGCTTTTTCGCCAGCTCATATTGAGGAAAGCTCTTGAGTCCCGGATAGTATATCTTATCAACCGCCGGATGCTGCTCCAAGAACTCAGCTACCTTCATCGCATTTTCACAATGTCTCTCCATCCTGATCTCCAGGGTTTTAATACCGCGGCATATCAGGTATGCTTCAAAGGGCCCTAAAACAGAGCCGGTCATATCCTTCACTCCGAAGAGCCTTACCTGATCTATAAATTCCTTCTTGCCGGCCACTGCTCCAGCTATAACATCCCCATGCCCGTTCAGATATTTTGTAGCTGAATGCAGCACTACATCCGCGCCAAGCGCAAGGGGCTTTTGAATGTATGGGGTACAATAGGTATTGTCTACGAATACCAGGCATCCTTCGGTTTCATGCGCTATTTTACTTATAGCTTCAATGTCGGCGATATCCATAGTCGGGTTTGCAGGTGATTCCAGATAAACAGCTTTAGTATTGGGTTTCATGGCTTCCCGGACATTTTCCGGATCATTGGTGTTTACAAAGGTTACTTCCACACCATAGCGGCTTATGCCATGGTTCAAATATGCAAAGGTGCAGCCATATAGTGTCTCCGCCGCAACTATATGATCTCCGGCCTTTAGCGCGGTCCAAAGAGCTGAAGTTATGGCTCCCATGCCCGAAGACATTGACATGGCCGCTTCCGCGCCCTCCAAAAGAGCTATCTTTTCTTCCAATTCAGTGTTGTTTGGGTTGCCCAGTCTGGTATATATATACCCGCCCTCTTCCAGGGCAAACCTTCTCCCTCCCTGTTCTGCCGTATCAAATGCAAAGGTTGAGGATTGATAGATTGGTGTAGCTAATGCTCCTGCTGCATTGTCTGCATGGCCTCCATGTATGGCTTTTGTTGCAAAGCCCATTTCTTTAAGGTTCAGCTTGCTCACTATGAATACCTCCTCAATGATTATGATCCAAATACATATTTCTACATAGAAATGGATTTTCCTTCTACTTTTTGGATATTGAGCTGGACTCATTCAGTGTTAACAGTATTCTTAGCGCGATCATCTATCGTGCAAAAAAAGAGCCCTTGTCATGCAAGACTGCTCTATAGTTTGCCCAGTTCTTCTTTGCCGTATCCCAGAAGCCTTATGGCATTTATTATGACCAGCAATACGGATATCTCGTGTATCAGCATGCCCGAGGATAAAAATACCAGCTTCAGCAAAACTCCTGCGATCAGCGTTATGACCACTGCTATGGCAAAATAAATATTCTGCTTCATATTGATGACGGTGGCCCTGCTCAAGCCTATAGCATAAGAAAGCTTCTTCAGCTCAGCCGACATGAGCACCACGTCTGCAGCCTCCATAGCCACGTCAGAGCCTGCTCCGCCCATGGCGATCCCCAGATCTGCCGAGGCTAATGCCGGCGCGTCATTAACACCGTCTCCAACCATGGCTGTGATTCCATACTCCTCTTGAAGCTTTTTCAGCATTTGAACCTTGCCCTCCGGCAGCAATTCTGCATAATAATCATCCAGATTCAGCTTCTTTGCTATGGCTGACGCAGCTCTCTTATTATCTCCCGTAAGCATTACTATCCTCTTGATCCCCTTATCCTTAAGCTTTTTGATCAGCCTGTCGGCTCCCTCTCTGATGTCATCAGCTATAGATATCACACCCAGTATCTTGTCCCGATCTGCTGTTATGACTGCAGTCTGCCCCAAGGCTTCTTCTCCTCTTATATAGTCTTCAATCTCATCTGGAATATCTATATCGTTTTCTTCCATCAGCTTCCGGTTTCCCACCAAAATTGTTCTTCCTTCTATCTTCGCTTTAAGGCCGTGACCGGCTATTATCTCCAAATCCCCGGGAGCAGAAAGATCATCGTTAAATCTCTTGCTTGCCTCTTCCAGCACGGCCTTTGCCAGGGGATGCTCCGAATATCCTTCTGCAATGGCGGTCACCCTCAAGAGTTCCTCTTCTTCCCACTCAAAGGCCTTTATTTTTGTGACCTTCGGCTTGCCGATGGTCAAGGTCCCTGTTTTGTCGAAGGCCAATACCTTCACAGTTCCAAGCTTCTCGATGATCTCTCCGCCCTTCATCAGTACGCCGTGCTTTGCTCCATTGCCTATGCCCGCTACGATAGATACGGGTGTGGATATCACCAGAGCCCCGGGACAAGCTATCACCAGCAGCGTGAGAGCCAGCTCTATATCTCTTGTTATCATAAATACCAACACTGCCAAGACTATAATGCCGGGAGTATAGTATTTGGAAAAAACCTCAAGAAATTTTTGAGTCTTTGCCTTTTTATCCTGAGCTTCCTCCACCATCTGAAGTATCCTTGAAAAGGTGGTATCCTCTCCCACTCTGTCCGCTCTCACCTTTATATATCCGGACTCTATGACTGTCCCGGAGAAAACCGTTTCATCCTCGCCTCTGCTCACGGGGATAGATTCTCCTGTTATGGCTGCCTGATTCACATAGGAGCTTCCTTCCACCACTGTGCCGTCTACAGGTATTTTTTCTCCCGGCCTTATTATCACTATTTCGCCCTTTATCACTTCCTCGGCGGGTATTTCTATTTCTGTCCCTTCTCTTATGACTTTAGCTGTATTAGGCGCCAGGTCCAGCAGCGCTTTTATAGCAGATCTGGTCTTTTCCAAGGTCTTGCCTTCCAGGTATGCTCCGAACATGAACAGAAAGGTGACTGCCGCAGCTTCCCAATATTCGCCTATTATGAGCGCTCCGGCAACTGCAAGGGTCACCAGGGCATCAATGCCTACTATTTTGAATCTGATGGCTCTGAAGGCATTCAGGGCTATAGGATATCCTGCAATCAAGGCAGCCATGATCATCAAAGCATCTTTCCAAACAGGATCAGAAATAAGGTATCTGAGAGCAAAGGATAATAAGATCAGAAGCCCTGAAATCAATACCCTCTGCCCCCTGCTTATCTTAATCATTGCAGGAGCACCTTTATTTCACGCCTAAGACATCAAAGCCCAGGGCTTCTATTGTCTTTTTTATTTCGCCTTCGTTTGCTGCTCCTTCATCGAAGGATACCTTAACCTTGCTGGAAGAAAAGAGTACCTCAACCTCATTTATGCCTTTTATCCTTTTTACCACCGCTTCTATTTTTGATGCGCAGCTCGGGCATGTCAATGTCTCCAATTGAAAGGTTTTATTAGTCATTTTTAATTCCTCCTCAATATTTTATGGTTTTATTATAAACAATTGGAAAAATAAAAACCGTAACAACTATTACGGTTTTACTATTTGAATAAAGTTATAGCCCAGCTTTGTACCATAATATACTATTATGGTGCCGCATATCAGGTTTATCCCCCTTATGATCTTGTTATTAAAGCTATTTTTGAAAACCGATACAACTGTAGTCAATCCTGTAAACCATGAAAAAGAAGCCAAGCAAACTCCGAATATAAAAAACCCTACAGCTTCTGGAGGCAAGGATGCCCTAAACCCACCTAAAAGCAGAGAACCGTCTATCAGAGCTTGAGGATTTACCCAAGTCACCATAAAGCAGGATATAATGACCTGGGGCAGTGATTTGTCCACATCTACTTCACTGCTTGCAGATGGTTTGCTGCGAACGAGCTGTATTCCTATATATATTACCGCCACGGAACCGATGCACAGTATAATCGCCTTCAGCAGTTCAGACCTTTCCATCAGGGCTCCCATTCCGAAGAAGCAGGCTAAGGCCAAAGAAATGTCGAAAAAAGCTGTGATAAAGGCTACCTGGTATGCTCTAAATCTGCTTTTGCCAATGGCGGTATTTATCACATAAAGATTCTGCATTCCTATAGGCGCCACATAAGCAATGCCCAGCATAAACCCTTGAAGCAAAAATTTAAGCAATTACAATTCTCCCCCTTTTCCTTTTGCTTATGTCAATATTATAATCTCTCTTATTGAACATGTCTCCAACCATAAACAAAAAGCACATCCAACCAAATAACACATTAATTTTCACTCAGCCTGAAAAAATCAATTGTTGCCTTTTGTTTATCATGATATAATAGTATGAGCATATAGCACCAGGTGCTAAGAATAGGAGAAAATCAGATGATTTTAAGGGAGTTAAAGATAGGCAATATTACCGTGTCCGTTCCTATAATCCAGGGCGGAATGGCCGTAAGAATATCTACAGCCCGCCTTGCAGCAGCAGTGGCAAATGAAGGTGGTATAGGCATCATAGCAGGCACGGGCATGAGCATGGATGAGCTCATAAATGAAATACGCATGGCGAGAAAAATGACAAATGGAGTAATAGGCGTCAATGTGCTGTTCGCAGTGAGAGAGTTCGCAGACCTGGTAAGGACTGCTATGAAGGAAGGCATTGATCTTTTCATATCGGGAGCAGGCTTTTCCAGGGATATGTTTTCCTGGGGCAAGGAGTATGATACTCCCATAATCCCAATCGTTTCCTCTGCAAAGCTGGCCTCAATGGCAGAAAAGCTTGGAGCCGCTGCGGTAGTTGTCGAAGGCAAGGAAGCAGGCGGACATCTGGGCACGGACAGGCCGATGAAAGAGATACTCCGGGAAGTTTGCAAAGAGGTAAAAATCCCTGTGATAGCCGCGGGAGGTATAATCGACGGAAAAGATATTGCCGGTGCAATAAAGCTTGGGGCCAGCGGAGTCCAAATGGGGACCCGTTTTGCCGCCAGCGAGGAATCCGCTGCTTCGAAGGAAATGAAGGATATGTATGTCAGGGCAAACAAGGAGGATGTGGTCCACATAAGCAGCCCTGTAGGTTTGCCCGGCCAATGCATAAGAAACGGGTTTTATAAGCGGATTGAAAGCGGAGCATCAAAAGGCACCCATGAGTGTTTTGCATGCCTTAAACGCTGCAACCATAATTTTTGCATAATGAAAGCTCTCCTCAACGCCTGCGACAGAGGCAACCCTGAGGAAGCCCTGATGTTTGCCGGAGAGCTTGTATATAAAATTAAGGAAATACTGCCTGTTAAGCAGATTTTCAAAAACCTGCTGAGTGAGTTAGCAGGGGCCGAATGATCTTCCTTGCGGAGTCTAAAATAGAGAATGCGTAAGTGCGACACGGACGTCGCACTAGGCGCAGTCTGTAATATTGGCCATACTGCTTCTATCTCGGTCTGGATATTTCGATATTTACCCTTCTGCTCATCAGCCTCTTGCCTGAGCAATGCTTGATTATGGCCTTTGCAGCTTCCTCAGTAGCATTGACAAAGGTAAATTTCTCCATGATGTCTATATCCCCGATGTCTTCCTTGTCTGTGTCAGCCTGGTCGCTGAAGAACTGGAGCAAAGCTTTGGGATTTATTTTATCCATCCTGCCTATGCTCAAGAACAGTCTTACATAGCTGCTTGAAGAGCCTATAGAGTTTTCTGCGTAATTTGAGCCCAGTTCTTTTTCAAGCACCATGCTTATCAAGGCCGCCGCCACATCGACAAGATTGTATTCCTCATCCAATTCTGTTGCCAAAGACACAAATCTCTTGTGTTCTTCCTTTTCTATGACTTCCTTCACTCTTGCTACGGCACTCTTATACTTTGTGAGGAATATTTCATCGATGGAGGGGACTTCTTTTCTCCTGATCTTGCTTCTCGTTGCCTTCTCTATCTGCTTCAATATATAATATTCCCTGGAAGTCACCAGAGTGTATGCGGTTCCTTCCCTATTGGCCCTGCCGGTCCTGCCTATCCTGTGGACATAGGATTCCGTATCCTGAGGCAGATCATAATTTATTACATGAGATACATTCTCTACATCAATCCCTCTTGCTGCTACATCCGTTGCCACCAAAAAATCCAAATTTCCTTCCTTGAACTTTCTCAAAGTGCTCATTCTTTGGCTCTGGCTCATATCTCCATGCATTCCCTCAGCATTATAACCCCTTACGTCCAATGCTTCCACCAGCTCATCCACACCTTTTTTGGTTTTGCAGAATATAATAGCGCTTGAGGGTTCATCGACATCCAATATCCTGCACAGGGACTCAAACCTGTCTTTTTGCTTTACTTCGTAATAGAACTGTGCTACTGTTGCCACTGTCATAGTGTTCTTAACTATGGAGACATGCTTCGTCTCGTCAGACATATATTTTCTTGAAAGCTGTCTTATTTCATCCGGCATAGTGGCAGAAAAGAGCATGGTCTGCCTATCCTTGCTGCAATTTTTTACAATTTCTTCAATATCGTCTATAAATCCCATATCCAACATTTCATCAGCTTCATCAAGAACCAAAAACTTTATGCGGCTTAGATCGATCACATTTCTGCCGATAAGGTCAAGAACTCTTCCCGGAGTTCCTACCACTATATCTATGCCCCTCCTGAGGGCATTTATCTGCCGATCTATGGGCTGTCCTCCGTATACCGGCAGCAGCTTTACCTTGGTAAATTTGGCTATGCGGTTCAGCTCATCATTTACCTGTATAGCAAGCTCTCTCGTAGGAGTGAGAATAATAGTATTTATTCTTCCTTCCGACCTGTCCAGCTTGCTCAAAATAGGAGCTCCAAAGGCTAAGGTTTTGCCTGTTCCCGTTTGAGCCTGACCTATCACATCAAAGCCTTCCAAAACTATGGGTATTACTTCTTCCTGTATCTTTGAGGGCTCTTCAAAGCCCATATCGTCTATTGCCCTAAGTATCTTCTCACTTAATCCCAGGTCTCCAAACTTCACATTTTTCATTAAATTCCTTCTTTCTCGTTTTATTTGGTACATTTTGCGGCAGGGAATACCGGCAAAGCAGCGGTGTGTCCCATTTCCCTGCCATTTCTATTATTTGCATTGTAAATTATATTAATTACAACACAAAAACCCTATAAGAATTAATTCTTATAGGGTTTGGCTGCTAATATAGAATTATCTTCTAAATCCTCTGTTATTGTTCTGCTGCTTTTTTGCTCTTCTGCAATCAGGACATCTTTGAGGTTCATTTTCAAAACCCTTTTCCTTGTAGAAAGCTTGCTCGCCCTCTGTGAATACAAACTCTTTTCCGCAGTCTTTGCAAGTTAAATTCTTATCTTCCATTTCAACATTCCTCCTTTTTCATTTTTAAAAGTTAAAACTGATCGACTCAACGCCCCAAAAGAGAAATGTCGTTAATCGTTTTAATCTTTAAAATGCAAACCATGCTGCACTTCTAACTAAGTATAACATCAATATTTACAATATGCAACTGTTATTTGTAAATATCGGAAAATATTAATATTTTTTGTAATCTACAAAACCATTGAGAAGTCATTCACCGCTCCGCCGCTCGTGTAGAATTCCTCAAGCCTGCTCGCTTCCAGCGGCCTGCTGATATAATAGCCTTGTATACGGTCACAGCCTTTATCTGCTAAAAGCTTGAATTGCTCTTCTTTTTCAACCCCTTCTGCCGTGACATCCAGATCCAATCCCTTGCTCAGGAGGATTATGCCGTCAATGATCGCTTCTATCCTTCTATCACTGCATACTTCGTCGATAAATGATTTATCGATTTTTAAATCGCTTATGGGAAGCATATAAAGATAGCTCAGAGATGAATAACCCGTGCCAAAATCATCTAATGCAATCCTTACTCCCATGTCCCTCAGCTCCTTGAGCTTATCTATGTTCTCATCTATTCTTTTGATGAGCTCGCTTTCGGTGACTTCCAGCTCCAGGTATTTGGGGTCCAGCCCCGTCGTATTCAAAATGTTTCTTACGCTTTCCGCAAAAAAATCATTTTGAAGCTGGATCGCAGATATATTTACCGATACAGATAAAGGACACCCATTATCATGCCATGTCTTGCACTGCTCGCAAGCGGTCCTGAGCACCCATTCTCCCATAGAAATGATCAAGCCGTCTTCCTCGGCAATATTGATAAATTCTGATGGAGGGATCAAGCCGTATTGGGGATGATCCCATCGGATAAGGGCTTCAGCCTTAGTAATTCTGCCGCTTTTATAATCTAATAAAGGCTGGTAATACAGCAAGAATTGCTCTTCATCAACAGCCTTTTTCAGTTCAACTTCAAGCAATGTTCTGCTCTTGACCTCAATTGCCATTGTGCTTTCATAGAGCTTGCATTGGCTTTTACCGCTGCTTTTAGCATCGTGCATGGCAGCATCGGCATTCTTTATCAAAGCTTTATATTCTCTTCCGTGATCAGGGTACAACGCTATGCCTACACTGGCGCAGCACAGCATCTCGTAATCATCCACCCTTATGATGCTCTTAAACAGGTCTGCAATCGATTCACCGATATGCAGTGCCTCCTCTTCATCCTTTACATCTGATATAAAAGCCGCAAACTGATCTCCTCCGAATCGGCATACCAGCCCTCTGCTTCCTATTATTTTTCTTAGCTGTTCTGCCGATTTCCTCAGTACTATATCACCGTACTCATAACCGAAGGCGTCATTTATATCTTTAAAATTATCTAGGTCAAGTGAAAATAAGGCTAGCTTGGCGTCTCCGGCTTTACAGCATCCGACCTCAATATCAAGTCTTTGAAAAAATTGCATCCTGTTGGGAAGATAAGTTACAGGATCAAGGAGGGTGCATATTTCAAGCTGCTTTTCAGCAGCCTCCTGGGCAACCCTGGCCTTCTTGCTTTTGATCTTTTCATATATTAAATGGCATAGAATTTTTAAGGTTAATAATAAATTGGAGGACTCTGAAATCCGGCAATTTGTGAGGTTCAAAGGCCCTGAGATAAGGTATCCTGCAGATTTGCTCTCCATGTTTATGGGAAATACAGCATAGCTTGACCCATCGCTGCAGCCGTATAACCTGTATCCTTCATTTATATTTACGGTGATATCTTTCAGCCATTCTGCATAGGTATGACTATCACCCTTTATCATCCCTGATTGGATTAGCATATCGCCTTTATTATCTATCAACCCCAATGGTAAACCGGTGCTGATGAAAAAATCATCAAATATATCGTCAAATTCACCAGCTTCTATCAAATCCTCCAGCAGGTACTTCATAGCTGTCCCCCCTCCAGGCCGGCTTATGACCTCTATATTTTAAACAATTCAACAATTCCCATCAGCTTTGCAGCCATACCGTTCAGCGTTTGTGCAGTAGATGCGACTTTCTGAGAAGAAGAAGCCATTTCTTCTGCGCTGGATAAATTGTACTCGACCAGCGACTCTACATGGCTTTGAGCATCCTCAGAATACTTTACGAAAATATCCTTATCTTCATTTGAAATCATAGCCCCTGATGCCACGCTGTCCTTTATGCTGTACCAATGGGATAAATAATCCTGATAGCTCTTTTTGAATTCTTCAAGGCCTGCTTTTTCTTCATCAGACAGGTTGGTTTTTTCGTAGTCTTCCATCAGCTTATTTACTTCCTTATCCAAAGAATTCATATTTTTTATTCCCAGTATGGACATACCTCCGATAGAAGCTATGGAAACAACGGCCAGCAATAATATTAAAGCAGATATCTTAACATTATTTAAAATGGCCTTCCCTTCTGAGAGCTTTTTACTAGACACAAAAAACACACTCCCAACTATAATTATATTTGCATAATTCCAAGTATTGGCTTGATGGCTTTGGACCAGCTCAACTTCATATGTGCTTTTTTTTCAAATCTATGTTAAGCACTTCCCCTATAGAGTCCAAATACTTATTGCCTGACCTGTCTCCCGTAGTTATCAGATATATATATGCTTCACTGCTTCCGACAAGCCGGGCAAGCTCCCTTTGAGTCATATTCAGCTCTGAAAGTCTGTGCTTGATGATAAGTCCAAGGCTTGAGAGCTTCCTTTTCCTCACAGTTTATCCCTCCTTGATACTATGAACATTTGTCAAAAAGATATCATTATATAACAGCAATGATGCTGCAAGATAGTCATATATTAGGTGAAAGATATGCTTGAGGTCGCTTGTTTAACATTGCCAATATGTTATCATGAAAATGTTACTAAAAATGCGTGTACATTTACAATTTTACCACTTATGAGAAATATGTCAATTAATGCTTGTCGTTTTCCCATCTTTGTTGTCGCGTATTACTATTATTGAGAACATTTTGGAGGTGTAAGATATGCTTGATAGGTTTGAAGGTATTGGAGAAAGGCTAAGTCTGATGCTTAAGCTAAATAAAATAACGCAAAAAGAAGCTTGTGAATTAACAGGAATATCAAAGAACGCCATGAGTAATTATGTCAATGGAAACAGAATTCCCGAATCGCTTATGCTGTATAAATTGGCTAAACTCTTCAGAACATCCATGGAGTGGATATTGACCGGCAAGAACCTGGCTTTTGATGAAAGCTCAGAAAGCTTCAAAGCCTATTTGCGGGGCACGGCTGAAGAAATAATCAAGAGATATGCACATCTTGAACCCTGGGGTAAAAACAACCCCATATCCAATGAGAAGAAATTTGATATGGTGAATGAGATAGTAAATCTTTTGGAGGCTTATTTGAAGCATAATCCGGGAAACTCGCGTGTATTAGTGCTTACACATTACGAATACAACTCCATCATTAAATTCAAGCAGCTTTCTATGGAAGATAAGCTGGCTTTAGAGGAATTCGTCAATGTCAAGCTGCGCTTAGCCGGAGAATATAATACAGGTAATGGCATCAACACCCCATAAGGAACCCAAACAAATAAAAGCAGCATTAAGTTATACAGAAATAACTTAATTTTTATAGCATAATGATATATTTTTATATCATAGCTCCGCTTTTATATAAATATAAATCTGCAAAAGAGCCATACTAAATAATACAATATATTTTGAAGGGAGTTTATATATATGGCTCTAAGCAACAAAGAAAGACTTTTGATAGAAGACAATCTTAACGCCGAATACTTATGCATAAGAAAATATCAGCAATATGCTGCTATGGCTCAGGATCAAAAACTAAAACAGGTGTTTACGGATCTTGCCGCTAAAGAGCAAAAGCACGCCGACACCCTCAAGGGCATGTTAGCGGGAAGCAACATAAATGATCAAAACATATTCGGAACTTATAACAGCCCTCAGGGAGATTTCTCAAATGTGAGCCAAAACCTTGGCTTCACTGACGCTCAGCTTCTAAATGATGCTTTATCTACAGAAAAACATGTTTCCAGCTCTTACAACAATGCAGTGCTGGAATCGGCAGACACAAATATAAGGAAGCAGCTCCAGCACATACAAAAAGAAGAGCAGGATCATGCCGAAACATTGTTCAGCGAAATGCAGTCCAAAGGCTGGTATAAGATGTCATAGCACAGGAGATTTTCATTATGAAGATAAGCGGCAGAAATAAAATAAAAGGAAAAGTTGTAAATGTAATAAACGGGATAGTAACCTCAGAAGTGGAAATCGATGCGGGAAACGGCATCAGGATTGTAGGCGTAATTACTAAAAGCTCCGTAGATGACATGAATATCAATGTGGGTGACGAAATAACCGCTTTGATCAAGGCTTCGTCGGTAATGTTCATCAAGGATTAAGGACGCTTTCTAAAGCGTCCTTAAGCGTCCTAATCCCATGCTTTCTTCACTTTGAAATAATATATGCTGAGCACTGCGGCCAAAAAGGATAATACAGCACATAATTGATGCCCCTTCATTTTAACAGTTGAACGAGACTTCATTCAGAGGGGGATTCAACCCCCACTGAATGTTAGTCGAGTCCATACTGGACTTAGCCGCTCTTGGCACCCGCCGCCTATAGAGGCGGGGGTCTTAGAGCGGGTTAGTTCAGTGATAAATTTCTATTTTCAAGATTTGTACATCATCCTTCCTATCAATTTCTCCAGATAAATTGATTTCATCTGTTCGCTGGCTAGGGCCTGCTTTATGGGAGGCAGCCTCAATATTGCAGATAGAACTGCAGCCATAGCTCTATGGTTTCCGAAGGCTTGGTTATCGAAGATCAGATTTTGCAGTGTACCCTTTTCTATTGCCATCATGACAATCCTGTGCACTGAGTTTACAGGAGTTATTATTGTCTCCTTCCGCCGGTGAAGATGTAAGCTTTTGCTGTGACAAGACCTTACACATACGCCGCATCCCAGGCATACTTCCTCATTTATTCTTACCCTTTTTACTCCGGTGGCGGACACCTCATCTATACATACCATATCAATGGCACCTATCGGGCAAGCCTTTATGCATCGGCCGCATTTAGTACAGTCATCCTCACTTAGCTTAGGTATAAAGGCAGTAGTTTCTATAGGGTGAAGCGATCCAAACTTCCTCGCCGCTGTCAGGCCCTCGCAGCAGCAACCGCAGCAATTGCATATGAAGCTTACATCCTTTCTTACGTTCTCTCCGCATTGGACCAAATTGCTTTCATAGGCCTGATGCAGCAGCCCCAAGCACTCAGAGGCTTCTACTCTTCTGGCATATTCATGCTTTATCAAGGAGGCTGCCGTATTATTGAAAGTCATGCATATATCCATTGAGGCATTGCAGGCTTTCCCTATATGGTGCATTTTATGCCTGCAGTAACAGGTGCTGATGCCTATATGGGAAGCATTCTCTATTATATGACTAGCTCTTTCAAAATCCAGTATATGCATCTCATTCTCCCTGGACAAAACTTTTTCCTGTACAAACACCCTTCCCATTCTTGTCTCGGTACCGAAAAACAAATTCTTTATAAAATCCTCTTCCACGTTCATATATTGATGATAAAGCTCGCTTAAAAGCTTCTGATCGATATCGTGCCTTGTCCGCATCAGAGAAAACTCAAAAAACCCTGCCATTGGCGGAGGAAGAACGTATTTGCGCACTCCATTATCCTCTGAATCTAACAGCAGAGCCCTCGCCGCCAACGCATCCAGAGTTTTCTGAGCCGATACTTCGTCTGTCTTCCATATCCGTGCTGCCATTTTTACCGTGAAAGGCTTTATTGGCAATTGAGCAACAAGGGCGGCTTCCTTTTCATCAAATAACAAGCTCAGTATTTTATATAATGTTTCCGAAGGCGGAGCCCCCTGAGGGAAACGGTTTATCCTCTCCTCCAGACTTTTATATGCTGATTTGGCTACTAGATGGGACATAATTTTACCTCCTGCTTTATGCAGCATCACCTTGAGCGAGACTTCATTCAGAGGGGGGATTCAACCCTCGCTGAATGTTAGTCGAGTCCAGTGTAATCGGCACAACAGATTAATTTATCTTATTTATACCATATTTATTGGCCCAATTGCATCAAGCTAAATATAACGTGAAAAAGATTTTACAGCAATAATGTTATCAGTCAGCATAACAGCTATATAGAATATTTAATGCGTTATATATAAATAGAAAAGGATGATAAATAATCCTTATCATCCCCTTATATCTCATCTCTAATACCTTTTTTAATTATTCCGTTTATTGGTCTATAATAGTCATTTGATATGGTTTCCGAATTTACTAATATACCTTTTTCATAGGTTTGTCTTGTAACCTTAACCTTATAGCCATCAGAGCCCTTTTTGGCTACTACAGTTCTGCCCTTTGGCAAATCAGGATCCTCAAATATTTTAATCTCTGCCGGAATCTTTGCATATACCTTATTTCTGATGATATAGGTCCTATTGCTGAGATTAGAATTCGAGTACATATTGATATTTAAATTTTTCTCTTTAGCATATGCCTCAATAAATATGGGATAGTCTAAAGTGTTCTGAAATTTAAGATCTATATTGCCCCAGGAAACCGTTGCATCAAGACCCAGGCCTATATATGACGAAGGCAAGCCGTGATTTCTTCTCTCAATGATTTTAACACCGCTGTCCAGAGCCGCCCTATACAGCGTAGTTGATACCTGGCAGATCCCCCCGCCGATTCCGGGCTTGTAATTGCCGTCCTCCAGTACAGGGGCTGCCACATAACCCCGTTTCTTTGTTCTTTCTCCCACATGATCATTAAAGCTGAATGTTTGGCCCGGCATAAGAATACTTCCGTTGATGGCTTGTGCCGCCAGCTCTATATTATGTGTCCTGGAAGCTGAGGATGAAGCAAGGCTGGTGCTGAATGACGACAGCTTTGTATCTATAACATGCAGCTGACCTGCAGTTACGGAAGCTTCCACCTCCTCCACAGGGGCTTCTATCGCAATATGGCCGATAGCTCCGGATTCAACATTCTCTTTTATATGCTCCCCGAGCCTTCCAGCTTGAAGCTTATGTCCCTTGACGTCTTCTATAATCTCGATATTTCCTTCATAAGTTATGGCTATACCGGCATTTGCAGGCTCGGTGTTGATGTCGCTCTCTATTAGGCCGACAAATTCTTCGAGATAGCGGTCATTATATTTAAAGGAGATATCATATTCCTTTGCCATCCCCTGTTTTATAAGCTGATATTTATTTAAAAAGCTCAAGCTTTTACCTGCTGCAATCGCATTATCAACGGCGCCATCAACATCATAACCCGAAATAAGTCTTGAACAATCCATAATATAGGTCCTGCCATTGATAATCACATTGGCTCCATTTTGAATCAAAGCATCTATGTAGCCGGATTTAATTAAATTTATTCCTTCTTCTTTGGTCTTGCCGCTCAAATCAATACCGGCTACTTTGATCCCTGGATAAATGAGCTTGTCCCATTTCTCATTCTGATCGTATATCTCCCACATAAAGCCAAAAATCAGACCAACAAAGCATATAAATAATTGCATAATAGTGATTTTTGCAGCCCTGGTAAGTTGATATCGTCTACTCGCCATAGAATCCCTCAAATCTTTAGGCAAAATTTATATAGATAGTATAATTATTCTTCCTTCTTAAAAAATCCGATGATGTTATTGATCCTTTGTGTTTCATATTTAATGATATTATTCTGCTCCTCCAGCATGGTTTGCTTGGCTGCAATTTCATCTTCATAATAATCTATCATCTGCTTTAATTTTTTTATTTCTTCCTTATGCTTTAAAATCACGTTTGTAACCGAATTGCTGTAATCACTGGCAAATTGATTGAGGACCTTCAATCTTTTTTCTCCGTCGGACATGAGCACATTAATATTTGTATTCGATGCGTTGACAATATTCATAACCGATGCCTTTCGTACTGCATAGGGCAGATTCTCCGGTAAAGCATTTATGAAGTTGCCCAGCATGAATATTGTATTAACATTGCCGTTGCCCAGCTCATAAGAAGAATAGATCTCTTCTATGGTTTTATTTTTCTCAAATGCAGCCTTTTCCACTACCGGCTTATTCTCCTCTCTCACAGGCGGTTTTGTGCTTTTAGTATTGTTTTCCGAGTTCTGATATTTATTGTCATTTTTTTGAGTCTTGACCTGCTCCGTCATCTTGTTTTCTTTGCTTTTAACAGTTTCTGTCTTCTCATTATCCGTTTTTTCCACTACTCGAAACTTTTCCAGCACTGTCATTATTTTCGACATAATACTTTTCCCCCTTGTTAAATCTAT
>NZ_JAJEKE010000029.1 GCF_024363565.1 Lutispora saccharofermentans
AAGAATTTTCTATGTTTTTCTGATAGCAGTCTTGATTATGTCCTTCGATGGGGTGTTGGCAGATAATGCAATTAATTTGATTGTAAATGGAGAATATATTGAATCTGATGAAAAGCCAAGAATAGAAAAAGGTATTATTATCATACAGGCAAAACCGGTTTTGGAAGCCTTAGGCTATAAGTATAAAAATACAGATTCTAAAAAGCTTAGCATCGAAGCAGAGAATGCTTCCCTTGTGATAACAGCAGGATCAACAATAGTTGAGAAAACTAAAGATAAATTTTAATTCATGGGAGCATATGGGAAGGAATTACTTAATGGCTTATAAGCTTATAGAAGGCAAAGAAAATGAAAGTTTTAATGAAGCTTTTGAATGGCTGATCACAGCTAAAGAAAGTCCATGGGTAAAATACAGATGGGACTTATCGCTAAAAAGAGAAAAAGCAAATGAATTATAAGTTGATCAGGAGGATTTATGAATGAGATTCAAAAAAGCTTTGGTTAAGTTATTAGTCATTATTTTGGTATTGTCAAATTTAATGCCTACTACTGTGTTTTCCGATGTTGATGAAGATAGCTTTGCTCTAGATTATGTAACTATTGAAAGTATAAAAAGGCTGCTGCATATAAAAGAAGGTGTATTTTCCCAAGAAATAAAAGAGGAATTAGACAAGAATATTTCTATGCTTGAGGTTCATGGAGACAAGGCCAACGATACATTCAAAGCCGGCATCCGCATGTATATAGGTGAAAAGGGAGTATCTATTGTTAACAAGAGCATATTGGAGGACAGGGATGGTTTTAGAGAAATAAATGCTTCCAGCAAGATAGTAGCAAATATAAGCCCTTATGAAGATTTGGCAGTGCTCATAAGTAAACCTTATAGCGGCATGAAAGGTTTGCCGATCAGAGATTATAAAGATTTGCAGACTGATGAACCCCTTTATTCGATATCTTGGCAGTCACAGGAATGCCCCATAGCCAATCCCGGAAAATATACAGGAATTAAAATTATTGATGATATGGAATACATATGCATGAAAGGAGCTAAATACTTTGGCACTGTCGGTTCGGTTTTGGTAGATAAGAATGGTAAGGCATTAGGCTTATCTGCAAATATAGCTGAGGACGAATATACCTACTATATTCCTTTGTCAAAGCATGAGGGGCTGATAAATGATAAGAATGTTGAGTTTTTAATTGATCTGGGGATGGAAGTTGAAGATGTTTTTGATGATATTGATCTTGAATTTAGAAGCTCAAGCATGTATGACGGTAGTAAGCTAAAGATAGCATATAATGTTATTATCACTACCAAGAACTCAGAAGCCTATAGAAAGAAAATAGGCGATGATGCTTTTAAAAATAAACTGGCCGATTACTTTACCAATATGGTGAAAAGCAAAGCTAATCTATACGGTATAAAGGACTATGATTTTTATCTTAATTTAAGACATTATATATTAACTCAAGAAATAAGGAATGGGGAAATAGTTTCTAAGGAATGGACTGTGTCCAAAAATCGTGCAACTTATATCATAAATGAAATAGATAGCAAGTCCGAAACAGTAAAAGTTGATAATAATAGCATAGTAGTTGATAAATTGGGTAAGCTGAGCAAAATAACAACAATAACAGAAGCCTTATCACAGGCTGCTCCAGGCAGCAAAATAGTGATTGAGCCTGGAATATATAATGAGAGCCTGTTAATCAATAAAAGTGATATAGAATTGTACGGAAAAGCTGGAGCGATAATAGAAGGAGAAGGCAAGAATACTTTAACTATAGATTCTGAAAATGTAAAAATATCAAATATAGAATTCAAGAATAAAAGCAAGGACAATGAAGAAGTCCTTTACATAAAAAAAGGCAAGCCAAATATTTCTCGCTGTGTAATAAAAGGTAATGGAGGAGCTGGGATTAGGATTGTCGATGAATCAAATCCTGAAATAGTAGATAATATAATTAAAAGCTGTGTGGACGGCATAGTAGTAGCTGATAAATCAGGTGCAGTTATCAAATCAAATTTTGTAAGCCAAAACAAACAAAGCGGGATAAAAGTTAGCAGCAACGGCAAAACAATTATTAAATATAATTATATAAGCAAGAATGAGCAATATGGGATTATGGCAGATAATGCTAAGCAATTGGTGATTTTTAATAATAACATAGATAAAAATCAGATTTCCGGAATCACTGCTGATAAAGGGTGTGAACTTAGAATCAATAATAATAGGATACAGGATAATGGTAATGGCGTTGAAATATATGATTCTTCTAAAGCCGATATTATAGACAATATTGTAGGATTCAATCGTATGAATGGTATACATGTAGGGACAAGCAGTGTTTCGGATTTACTATCGAATTTTATAAGCAACAATAAAATGACAGGTATTTATATAAATGGCATAGCTAAAGTATTCGTTGAGAAGACTAGAGTGGTTAAGAACAAGTCCCAAGGGATAGTAGTGGAAGGCAGTTCTCATGCAGAAATACTCAATAGCACAATAGCCAATAATGGAAATTCAGGCATATTCTTTGATTTCAGATCTGAAGGAAGCATTGAAAACAATACTGTATATGGCAATAAACCAAGAGATATAGATTTAGAGAGCAGTGTTAATATAATGATGAAAGACAATAAAGTGCTGAACCGATAATAGATAGTAAAGGAGAGAGAAATAATGAGTCATTATAACAAACATGGATTAATTAAAGGCATATCTATAATTATAGCAATTGTACTAGTTCTGGGCTTTTGCGGTGCAGAAAAAATTTATGCTGGTAGTGAAACAAATAGTGAAATGATTAATGAGGATACTCTGGAAAAATTGCTGGAGGAGGCTGATGAGCTTTTAGTTAAACCTGACAAAGCTGCTGCTATGGAAAAGTTTAAGCAAATAGTGGATAGTTGCGATACGGTATTGCAAAGCAATCCTGATGAGACATTGCTGTGGCTTGCAAATTATTATAAAGGTATAGCATTAAATGAGCTGGGGCAAAATGGGGAAGCAGAAGCATGCTTGAAAATTGCAGAAAATATCGCCAAAGACTTGATAGACAAAAGGAAATCTGTAAACAAAAAAAAGCAGGCAAAAGTATACTATTATCTGGGCAGAATCCAAATGCAGAAAAATGATAAAGTTAAGGCAATAGAGTATGTAAAAAAAGCATTTGAAATAGGGCAAAGTAATGAGTATTCTTATAGGCTGCATATGGATCCTGCTTTCTCCCCTATAAGGAATACGGATGAATATTATGATTTAGTAGACATGCTATTAATGATTGATGAAAGCATATCCATTACTACAGGCATTAAAGTCAAAGACGGCACTCCTATGGTTGAGTGCAGGGATATAGCAGAGCCTTTAGGTGCTCAATGGATATGGGATGAAGCAGTAAAAACAATTACAATAAAGAAATTTGATAAAACAATAGTCATGAATATAGAAAGCAAAAAAGCAAAGGTCAATGGCATAGAAGTTTCTCTCAAGGTGGCTCCATTTTTATATGAAAAGACACATAAGAATTCAGATAATAAAAGTTTTAAAATTTATGTGCCTATTGAATTTATTGCAAAGGAATTAGGGCAAATGGTGAGCAGGAAAGATGTCAAAGTGGATGAAAGGTATATGGCTCCTGCTATTGTTGTGAGGGAAGATTACAGCAGAGTGAAATATACGGAGGAGCAGAAAAAATGGGCTGTTGCACCGGCTGTCAATATCTATAAATACAATTGGGGTATTTATAATGTTATGGGTGGGCATGACAGGTTTTGTGGGTACGTATCATCTTCAAAATCAACTTTAAAGAAAAGCTGGGGTATTGAAAATAGAGAGGATTTTTTCCGTATTCTTGAATGGTTGAAAAAAGAAGGTCATACAAGGTCTTATAGACAAATGGAGCAACAGCTGTCAGGTGAAAATCTTAAGCTATTGCAGGTGGCGATTGATAAAGGAGAAGAAGTTCCCTTTATATTCAAGCTTTATGTAAAAAACAAAGATAAGCTTAAGGATAAGGGCTTAATTGCCTGGGATTATTGCCGCATTGTACAGATTACCGGCTGGAGTTACGTTGCAGGGTATATTACTATAGAAGAAGCTTATGACATATGTATGGACGCATGCAGGGTCATACAAAAGACTTATTCCTCCTGGGAAGACATGGCAGAGCATTATATTATAGGTTATGAATTTTGGTCTGAAGAGGATAGAAATGATGAATCTACCCAAGCATATCGCCGCAATAAGCTCAACCAAGAATTATTAAAATCTAAATACAGCCCTTTTAATACTTTACCCTGGGACTTGAATCTTGATAAGATAGAATAGTTTTCTAAATAGCAAAAGCATTAGGGACGGTGGGATGTAATTTCATGCGTATATATGCATAAGCATTGATAAATTAATATCAATGAGGTAATATAAAAGTGTAACGTATGATTATTGAAGGAGGCTTAAAAATGAAAGGTTACGCAATGTTAGGAATTGGCAAGACTGGTTGGATTGAAAAGTCATATCCTAAATATGGCCCATTAGACGCAATAGTCAAGCCTATAGCTGTTTCTCCATGCACTTCAGATGTGCATACTGTTTGGGAGGGAGCCATCGGTGAGCGAAAAGACATGATTCTTGGGCACGAAGCCGTTGGTGAAGTAGTAGAAGTTGGTGAGCTTGTTAGAGACTTTAAGCCAGGGGACAAAGTAATCGTTCCGGCTATTACTCCTGATTGGAATTCTCTTCAGTCTCAAGCCGGTTATTCCATGCATTCCGGCGGCATGTTGGCAGGTTGGAAATTTTCAAATTTCAAGGATGGAGTTTTCGGTGAATTTTTCCACGTCAATGATGCAGATGGGAACCTGGCCATTTTGCCTGAAGGTGTGGATGCGGCAGCAGCAGTTATGCTGAGCGATATGGTTCCTACAGGTTTTCATGGAGTTGAGCTGGCTGATATCCAATTCGGTGATGATGTTTGTGTTATAGGTATAGGGCCTGTTGGATTGATGGCCGTTGCAGGGGCTGCCCTCCGTGGTGCATCTAATCTATATGCGGTAGGTTCACGCCCAAATTGTGTAAAGATTGCCAGAGAATATGGTGCAACTGATATTATCAACTATCGCGAAGGCGACATTGTAGAGCAAATCATGGAAAAAACCCACGGCAAAGGTGTTGATCGCGTGGTTATTGCAGGCGGAGATGTGGATACCTTTATTCAAGCCACTAAAATGGTAAAACCAGGCGGAAGAATTGGAAATGTAAATTACCTGGGTTCCGGTGATTATGTAAAAATTCCAAGGGCTGAATGGGGATGCGGTATGGGCCACAAGGTGATTGCCGGAGGATTAATGCCGGGCGGCAGACTCCGCATGGAAAAGCTTGTTACTTTGATGCAAACCGGCAGATTGGATACAAGCAAGCTTCTCACCCATAAATTTAAAGGCTTTGAAAAAATGGAAGAGGCATTAATGCTTATGAAAGACAAGCCAAAGGATTTGATTAAGCCTATTGTTATAATATAGGCCAGATCCATTAAGAAAAAAGACTTATCCCGAATGGAATAAGCCTTTTTTAAATTCATCAGTCGTTTTGTACCTGCTCGATCTTGGCCTTGGTTTCTTCAATTTCTGTATATTTGGCACTTATGCTGTCACAGAGGGCGACGACTTGTTCGCTGGGTGAGCCTTGACCGTTGATGTAAGCATTATAGACAACTTCCCCAATTTCCCCCTTGAGCTTTTTGATATCTCCTTCAAGCTGAGAAATATGCATCTTTAGCTTGCCTATTTCCATCAAGTCCTGAGATTTATTGCCTACTACTTTAGCTGTGTTCAAGGCTTTGTCTCCTAAATTCTTAAGAAAGCTCATATATTTCAACTCCTTATATTGGGATTTATCATAATATTCGCCAAAGTCAGGTATTTTCCTGCTATACTTATCTATTCCACTTCGATTTTATATTCCGTCCAATTGTTGTTTTCATCGGTTTCCGATACGCCGTAATTGCTGTCCACTTCGTAGATTATGGAATGTACGCCGGGGGAGAACTTACCTATGCTTATATTCCAAAAACGGCAGATTTGTCCTGACTTTATAGGGCCTTTGTATGTGAAAAATATTTGCTTGCCGTCTACCCAAAGGGATAGTCTTAGAGGCTTATCCGTTGATTGCCCATAATTGGTGGCTGCAAAGGCGATGTAAAGATGATCTGAGGATTTGAAATATGCATCGGTAACTATGTCGCTATATGAATCGTATATTTTGTTTTTATATATGCCCCCGCATATTTTTGTGCCTCCGAAGCGGTATACAGACAGATCAGGCTTTGGCAGCGCATTAAAGAAATCCTGGGAAAAAAATTCATAGGTAAGAGGCGCATTTTTTTTCAGCGCAGCTTTTGTATCCTCATCGAATAAGTACATTGAATAACACTCAGCAAAGTATTCGTTGCAGTGGTCTATGAAATATTGGTTGTTCTCGAATAATATAGGGGCTTCAGCCTTCCACAGCTTCTTAAAGTCATAGCCGTCACTGATCCTTGTGCTTTCTATGGCATTGATCCTGTGAGCTACCTCATGCAGCTCCAGGCATACGCTGCTGTGGCTTTTGTCCCTGCCGCCGCAGGATTCTATCCTCACTACTATGGGATTGCCTCCTATGCCGGGCACATCATCCCAGGTGCAGCCCGTATCCTCCCATCCTCTTGGAGTTTTCCCCTTAAGATATTCATATTCGGGCTCATCGGTAAGACGGCCGTTTATAAGCTTCATTTTTTCATTCTTTGCTATGAGCCTGTCTATGAGCTTGGGGGGAAAGACCGATATTCTATCTATAATGGAATTGGCTTTTTCCACATCATATTCTTCATTGGGAAGGTTGACAAAGATCCTGTTCAAGGATATAAATTCGGACCTGTATTCGGGCGGGCTTAGGGGAGCATCGAATAAGCCTAAAGGGGCCATACACTGTATAGCGATCAGCAGCATATATGAGAGAAAGGTTTTTTTGCTTTTCATAACATGCCACCTCCTTACCACTCCACTTGAATAATGCGGCTTTATAGAGGTTGTTAAAAAATTGTCGTATATTATTATTATATCATCAAAGGGTGTATAATGAAACATAAATGATACAGATAATAATATTGCTACAGGGGAAAATAATACATATGCTATAATATAATACATATGCTATAATAAAATAAAAAAATATTTTTCTTCCAAGGAGGGGTTAGCTTGATTGAAAGAGACATTATAAAGGATATTTTAGGAAAAGCCTTATCTACCGGGGGAGATTTCGCAGAGGTATTCATAGAAGATACTGAGAGAAGCTCTTTAGGCTTGGTGAACGGTAAGATTGAGACCGCTGTTTCAGGCAGGGATTTCGGGATAGGTATAAGGATATTCAAAGGCTTGAGAAGCATATATGCCTATACCAACGATACTTCCAAAGAATCGCTTTTGAGGACTGCCCATAATGCAGCATTGGCCCTGGGGGATATAAAAGAGGACATGGCAGTGGAATTGATAGAGAGGGTTAATGCCAATATTCACCCCGTAGCTTATGTACCAAAGGGAATAGATATCGCCAGGAAGGTTTCAAAGCTCAAGGAAGCCTATAAGGCGGCTAAGGATTACAGCCAGGAGATAGCCCAGGTCATGTCAAACTATGTGGATGTGGATCAGAGAGTCGTTATAGCCAATAGCGAAGGCCTATATACCACGGATAGAAGGATAAGATCCAGGTTCGCTGTTCAAGCCATTGCCAGCGACGGCAAAGAGAACCAGACAGGCTACGAAGCCCCCGGCAGGAGCATGGGCTTTGAATTGTTCGATATGATCGATCCTGCAGAGTGCGGCAGAGAAGCTTCAAGGATTGCGGTAACAATGCTCCATGCGCCTTTGTGCCCGTCGGGAAAGATGATAGTTTCCATAGATAACGGCTTTGGAGGAGTCATATTCCACGAAGCCTGCGGACATTCTCTGGAAGCTACGTCAGTGGCAAAGGGCAATTCAGAATTTGCAGGAAAGCTGGGACAGAAGATCGCATCGGATAAGGTCACTGCAATAGATGACGGGACTCTGCCCAATGCATGGGGTTCCATAAACATAGATGATGAAGGGAATCCTTCCAGAAAAAATATACTTATAGAAAACGGGATATTGAAGGGTTATATGATAGATAAGCTGAACGGAAGAAGAATGGGGACGGAAGCCACGGGAAGCTCCAGAAGGCAGTCCTATAAATTCGCTCCTACTTCCAGGATGACAAATACCTACATAGCACCGGGCAATGATGAGAATGACAATATAATCAAGTCTATGGACTACGGGCTCTATGCAAAAAAAATGGGAGGCGGCTCCGTCAATCCGGTGACAGGAGAATTCAACTTTGCGGTATTGGAAGGGTATATGGTCAAGAACGGCAAGATAGATACGCCGGTGAGAGGCGCTACTTTGATAGGAAAAGGCTCAGAGATACTCACCAGGATAGACATGGTGGGTAAGGAGCTGGATTTGGCAGCAGGCATGTGCGGCTCAGTGAGCGGAAGTGTACCCACAAATGTAGGCCAGCCGCTGATCCGAGTATCGGAAATCACAGTAGGCGGCAGAGAGTAGGAGGTGTATGGTTATGATTATTAAGGACTTTGCCGATAAGCTTTTTTCCAGGGCAAAGGAGGAAGGCTTCACAGAGTATGAGATATATTATGTGGATGGGGACAGCTTCAAGGTGACCATTTACAAAGGAGAAATAGACCAGTACAGCTTAAATTCCCATAGAGGCTTGAGCTTCAGGGGCTTGTACAACGGAAAGATGGGCTATTCCTATACAGAGGTTTTGGACGATTATGCCGTAGAAATGCTGATAAAGGATGCCAGGGAAAATGCTCTCGCCATCGAAGATGAAGAGGTAGATATAATATATGGCGGTCAAGACAGCTATGCAAAAATATCAGGCTTCAATGAAGAATTATCCCGGATGAAGGCTGATGAAAAGATAAAGCTTGCGCTGCAGCTTGAAAAGGATACATTGGCCCAGAGCGAAAAGGTAAAGAACATAGAGGACTGCATGGTGGTCACGGGCGCCGGAGAAAACAGGATAATAAACTCCAAGGGATTAGATCTGCAGTATAAGTCAAATACCATATATGCTATAGTGGCGCCTGTCGTGGAGGAAGGGGGCAAGGTCAACACAGCTTTTGCCTTCAGGGCCTCAGATGACTCCGGCGAAATAGATACCATGGCTTTGGCAAAGGAAGCTGTGGGAGATGCATTGGCTAATATGGGAGCGGAAAGCATACCTACAGGTAAATATAAAGTTATAATAAGAAATGATGTCATGGCAGATATACTGGATACTTTTTCAGGCATATTTTCTGCTTATAATGTGCAGAAAGGCATGTCATTGCTGAAGGGAAAAGTCGGAGCTGACATCGCTTCAAAAGCTGTCACCATAATTGATGATCCGCTTATGGAAAAGGGCCTGGCTTCTGCACCCTTTGATGCGGAAGGTGTTGCATGCCATACAAAGACAGTGGTAGAGGAAGGAAAGTTAAAAACTTTGCTGTATAATTTAAAAACTGCCTTAAAAGACGGAGTAAAATCAACAGGAAATGCTTCAAAGGGTTCCTATTCTTCGCCTGTAGGAGTATCACCCAGCAACTTTTATATCAAACCCGGTCAAAAAGGCATGGAAGAATTGATAAAGGCTTTGGGGGACGGCATATTGATCACTGAAGTTCAGGGCTTGCACTCAGGTGCCAACGGAGTATCGGGAGATTTCTCTCTTGCCGCAAAAGGCTTTGAGATAAAAAACGGCAAAAAAATTAAGCCGGTTGAACAAATAACAGTAGCAGGAAACTTTTACACCCTTCTTAGAGATGTGATCGAAGCAGGAGGAGATTTAAAATTCGGGATGCCTTCAGGAGGATGTTTCGGCAGCCCCAGCTTGATAATCAGAGAATTGGCTGTATCCGGAAAATAATAAACCAAATCTATCCGTTGACACGAAGAGCTATTGATTATATAATTTAATCTGTATCACTGATTGTTTACAGCTTGGCCGTGCTAGATGGGGAGTTTGCGGTGCCCTGTAACCTGCAATCCGCAGCAGCAGGATTGAATTCCTTTGCTTAGGCCGGCGTCTGTAAGGTCTGACCTTGATAAGTGGTTATGATGATTGGGTCCTGCGCAACAGAAATTTATGAACTCCGTCAGGTCCGGAAGGAAGCAGCGGTAAGTAAACCCTTCTGTGTGCCGCGGGGATGCCTGATTGGAGCTAACTGTCCGGGTAACGCTTGGAGATGACGAAGCCGAAGAAAGGTGCACGGCCATTTATATTTTAAAAAGAAAGTTCGTAATTTTACGGGCTTTTTTCTTTTTCTCAGCATATATAGTTTTCCAAACCGGGAAAAATGTTATAATATATATTAGTCATAAACATGAGGAGTTGATAATATGTACACCGCATTATACCGCAAATGGAGACCTAAAAAATTCGAGGATGTTTGCGGTCAGGAACAGATCACTACAATTTTAAAAAATCAAATCAAGGCTAATCAGCTTTCTCATGCCTATTTATTTTGCGGCACCAGGGGAACAGGCAAGACCAGCACGGCAAAGCTTCTTGCCAAGGCAGTGAATTGCTTTAACCTTATAGACGGCAATCCCTGTGACAGCTGCGAAAGCTGCACCAGCATAAACCAGGGCAATTCCATGGATGTTTTTGAAATAGACGCAGCATCAAATAGAAGGATTGAGGACGTAAGAGACCTGAGGGAAGCGGTAAAGTTTGCCCCTGCCTTGGGCAAGTACAAGGTATATATAATTGACGAGGTACATATGCTCACCAATGAAGCCTTCAATGCATTGCTGAAAACCTTGGAAGAGCCTCCGGCCTATGTAAAATTTATACTGGCGACAACAGAGCCTCACAAATTGCCTGCTACTATATTGTCCAGATGCCAGAGGTTTGATTTCAAGCGCCTCGTTCAGGATAATATTGTGAATAGATTGGAATATATATGTAAGGAAGAAAATATTAAAGCTGATGACGATGCTTTGAGGCTCATAGCGAGAAATTCCGACGGAGCCATGAGAGACGCCGTAAGCATTATGGACCAATGCGCCGTATTTGGCAAAATGAACATAACCCATGATGACGTTCTTAAGGTTTTGGGCATAGTAAATGATGAGTATCTTTTTAAAATGTCAGAGGCTATATTGGAGGAGAACAGCTCGAAGGCCATGCTTCTCATTCAGGAAATCTCCCGTGAAGGAAAGGATATGAACCAATTTGCCAGAGATCTCCTGAATCATTACAGGAACCTTCTCATGGCTAAGCTGGTAGAGCAAGCGGAGGATGTTATAGATTTATCCAAAGAGACTATCTCAATGCTGAGGGACCAGAGCAGCCGCTACGGAAGAGACAACATCATCAGGTGCATAAATATTTTATCGGAGCTGACATCAGAGATAAAATGGTCACCGCAGCCCAAAACGATTTTGGAAGTATCTATAATAAAAATGTGCAAGCTTCAGAAGGATATAAGCTCCGACGGCTTGTTGGCAAGGATAGAAAAGCTGGAGGAGGCCCTGGCAAGGGGAGAGATATCCATAACCGCCATACCGGAGGATAAAAAAGCAAAAAAGGAAGAGAAGAAAGAAGTAAAGAAAGTCCCGGAAAAGATAAAGAAGGCTGATCTTAAGCCATTATCTCCGGAAATAATGGAGAAGTGGGACGGCTTTATACAAGAGATCAAAAACAGAAAAAAGATGAAGCTGAGGACTTACCTGGCATTATGCAAGCCCGCCATAGTTGACGGTGAAAAGATCATGCTCTGCTTTACCAGACAGGATTCCTTTTCAAAGGAAGCTGTGGAGAGGATGGATACCAAAAAAGAGATCGAAGAGATTGCATGTGAATATTTCTCAAAGTCTATAAAAATAAAAGCCATATTTGAAGATGAAGCCGGGAAGATTGAAGACGAAGGCAAGGATGATGCAGGTGAAGACGATGTAGTAAAAAAAGCTATCGAGCTATTTGGCGAAGACCTCGTTGAAGTAGTGGAAGAAGAATAAGAACTTAGGGTTACGGAAACCACTGAAATACACGGAAATTTTCACGAAAGAACGCGGACGGGATGAGGTATTTTAATTTATCAAGATATTACAAAGGTTATTGTAAATTCATCAAAAAAATAATAAACTAATCATGTGCAAAGTATAATATCCTTTTCGTGAAATTTAGTGAGAGATTCAGTGACCTTCAGTGGTTAAATAAAAAGGAGGAAGGATAATAATGGCGAGAGGTGGATTCCCAGGCGGAATGGGGAACATGAACAATATAATGAAGCAGGCTCAGAAGATGCAGCAGGAAATGGTGAAGCTTCAGCAGGAAATAGAACAAAGGACCATAGAAGCCAGCGCAGGAGGCGGAGCTATCACCGTGGTTATAAACGGCAAGAAACAAGTGCAGTCCATAGCCATAAAGCCTGAAGTAGTAGATCCTGATGATGTTGAAATGCTTCAAGATTTGGTGATGGCCGCTGTCAACGAGGCTATCAGGCAGGCTGACGAAATGATGGCCCGAGAAATGAGCAAATTTACAGGTGGTATGAACCTGCCTGGAGGTTTATTCTAATGAACTATTACGCAGCTCCTATTGCAAAGCTTATTGAAGCTTTTACAAGATTGCCCGGCATAGGGAGCAAAACGGCCCAGCGACTGGCTTTTTATCTTCTTGATATGCCCCAGAAGGAAGCTGAGGAATTGGCTCATGCGATAATAAACGCAAAGAGAAGCGTGCGATATTGCGAGATATGCTCCAATATCACGGACAGTGATAAATGCAATATATGCTCCGATTCCAAAAGGGATGAAAGCATAATATGTGTGGTCGAAGATCCGAGGGATGTTGTGGCCATGGAAAAGACGAGGGAGTTTAAGGGCCTTTATCATGTGCTCCATGGAGCGATTTCTCCTATGGACGGTATAGGACCTGATGATATCCGTCTTAAGGAGCTGCTGGCAAGACTCAGGGACGGAAAGATAAAAGAAGTCATACTGGCGACCAATCCAAATATAGAAGGGGAAGCCACAGCTATGTATATTTCAAAATTGATAAAACCCTTAGGTGTGAAAACTACAAGGATCGCACATGGAGTGCCCGTCGGCGGTGATCTTGAATACGCCGATGAGGTCACCTTGATGAAAGCCCTTGAAGGCAGAAGAGAAATATAAAAAACCGCCTCCGTATATTTTTTCTATAATATGGGTATATTTATATAAAAATAGAAAAAATATGAGGAGGCATTTCATTTGTCCGCAAATTTAGAAGTCAAGCAGCTTTTACATATGATACCCGGTTTTGTGAAAAGCAAAGAGAACAGCAGCAATGAGGAATTTTTTATGGCCGTTGCTAAAGCTCGCCAGGAATGGTACGATGCGCAGAACTATTTTGAAAATGTGGTTGAATCGGACTTGATCGATCATGCAATTTATAAGATGGAAGCGGCGAAATCTAAATATATGTATATGATAAAACGTGCCAGGCAATGCGGCATAAAGATGGATATATAATATTATTTGCTTTTGCTGTGACTTTGTGTAATATTTTATTTACACTGAAATATATATTATTTAGCCAAGTTGCAGTAAAAGGAGGCGGTTTTTATGCCACAGGTGGATGTTTTTACTATATTGGCCGTATTTTTGGCCATAGGAGCTATTTATATTATTGGAATGCTTTTGGTGGTGCCAATAAAAATTGTAATCAAATTTATAATCAACGGTATAATCGGTGCAGTTGCTCTTTTCTTCCTCAATATATTTGGCGGATTTATCGGGATAACTATCGCTATAAATCCGGTAACTGCTCTTATAGCCGGCTTCCTGGGAATACCGGGAGTGCTGCTGCTATTGTTCCTGCAATATTTTCTATGAGATGCATATTTGCTTTGGAAACATACCGAACAGAGCTGTATCTTTGAAAAGGCTTCGCTTTTAGAAGTCTTTTATTTTTTTATATGATGGAGAATTAAAGAAGTGGGGGTTAGCTGCCATCCAAAAGAGGTGCTAAGAAAATCTGTGTTGATCGTATATGCATTATGAAAATGTAACAAGAATTATAACTGAGGACAGTAAAGAAAAACGGAAATAAACTTTAAAGAATGTGTTGAAATTTAAACGCAAATAATATATAATAAAAATAATTAAACATTAACGCAGAAATAAAATTTAAAAAATTTTAAACGTAAACCATTTGTTAGCATACAAGGATAAATATAAATGCTGACAAATGGTTATTATAAAAATAAAAGTGGAGGGAATAAAATGAAAAGAATTATTAGCACAGTACTCTTGTTAGTTATGATCCTTTCAGTAATTACAGGGTGTTCCGGTAATCCTAAAGAGGGTCAAGATCTGCCTGATAAGACACCGGCCTTGAAGGAGATCAAATTTGCATCACCTTCAGATGTATCCAGCTTGGATCCAAGAAATGCAACCGGTACAACTACAGCTGGGATTCTAGCACATGTTTTTAGCAGTCTTCTAAGAACAGATGCCAAGGGGGCCATTGTAAACGACTTGGCAGAATCTTATGAATTAGTTGATGCTACTACATGGAAATTTAAGCTTAAAGACGGAATTACTTTTCATGACGGTTCTAAGCTTACATCAGAGGACGTTGAATACACAATTTCCACCATTAAAGACAAAGATAAGAAATATAAACTAGCCTCTGATTTTTCATTTATGACAGTAAAGATAATTGATGAACTGAATTTCGAAATTATAACCGATGAGCCTTTCTTGGCCCTTCCTTTAAGATTGAACTATGTAAAAATTATACCTAAAGCTTATGTTGAAAAAGTGGGCGATGAAGAATTCGCAAAAGCACCTATAGGTTCAGGTCCATATAAATTTGTTGAACGAAAGAAAGATGAAAAGGTAGTAATGGAAGCCTATGACAACTATTTTGGAGGCAGACCTGCAATAGATAAAGCCACATATGTGGTAATACCGGAAGCGGCTTCCAGAATTGCTGCTCTTGAAGCAGGCGATGTTGATATAATCAGCAATGTGGAAACCAGTCAAGTTGAAAGACTAAAAGCAGAAGAAAACCTTGATGTAATAGGAAATCCGACTACCCGTGTTATTTTCATGGGTATCAACTCAATAGCTAAAGGTCCAATGCAGGACGTAAGAGTAAGACAGGCGCTCAACTATGCTGTTGACAAGCAGGCAATAATCAAGGGGGTTCTGGATGGTTATGCAACCCCTATTGCAACTATTTCCACTCCTGAATATGAAGGTTATGATTCATCAATTGCTCCATACGAATATAACCCGGAAAAAGCAAAACAACTGTTAGCCGAAGCAGGTTATGCCAATGGTTTTGAAATAGATATAGCTGTTACTCCCGGATATCTTAACGGTGCTGATGTTGTACAAGCTATTTCAGCACAACTTGCTGAAGTTGGAATTAAGTGTAATGTAAAAGAAACAGACAGTGCCTCTCAACGTGAGAAAATTGTTGCCGGTACAGTTGAACAGCTATATATGAATGGTATAGGAGGTCCTTATAGCAATATTGATTTGGTAGCAAAAATAGCATTCGGTACAGGAGAAAGATTCTCAACTTATAGTAATCCTAATTTCGATTCATTGAGGCTTAAAGCAGCTGCAACAGTTGATGAGAAGGAATCAGATGAGCTTTTGTCGCAGCTTCAGCAGCTGGCTAAAGATGAAGCTCCTGCTATATTCTTGTATCAGCAATATGGTTTATATGGATATAACAGCAAAAAAGTTATTAACTGGTCTCCAAGGGTAGATGAAATGATATTAATTACTGAAGCAGATGTACATTAGTTAATACTAAATATTGTAATTCTCCCCCGAAAATTTAGTAATAGGGATGATGCATGAATTTTATTATACTTTCTATATGTCATCCCTATTCTAAATTACACCAAAAGAAAGGTGGACAAATATGGCAAAGTATTTAGCTAAAAGATTTTGTCAATCGCTAATTGCGGTATTAGGAATCACGCTTGTAGTTTTTTTGGTCTTAAATGTTGCCGGTGATCCTGTGGAATTGATGTTGCCACCTAGTGCCTCAAGGGCAGATATGGAGCTGCTGCGAGAGGAAATGGGTTTTAATGATCCGATTATGATACAGTATGGACGTTTTTTGAAAGGTGCAATTGCAGGGGATTTCGGCATGTCCTATAACTATAATGAACCTGCTATGAAAGTTGTTGTTGAACGGATTCCTGCTACTGTTACGCTTGCGGTTGCAGCTTTTGTGATAGCGATGGTATTAGGTATCCCGGCAGGGATTATATCTGCAATAAAACGCAATACAAAGACTGACATGATAATTCGTAGTATGGCTTTATTAGGTCAGTGCATACCTGCATTCTGGCTTGGAATTATGCTGATGATGATATTCTCCGTGAAGCTGAAATGGCTTCCTACTTCAGGATATGACTCTTTCAAATCTCTTTTAATGCCTGCTTTTACATTGGGAGTTTTTACTGCAGCAACTATTGCACGTTTGCTACGCTCCAATATGTTAGAGATCATGACTAAGGAGTATATAGATGTGGCAAAGGCTAAGGGATTAAGCGGATTTATGGTTGTAATGAAACATGCATTTAAAAATGCATTCAGTTCTATTTTGACGGTCCTTGGGCTTCAAATTGCATCCTTGATTGGTGGTGCTGTGATTGTTGAGACGGTATTTGGCTGGCCGGGAATTGGAAGATTAGTTGTCCAATCAATTACAAACAGTGACTTTATGGTAGTAGAAGCCATAGTGTTTATAATGGCTATATCTTTTACTTTAGTAAATTTTATTGTTGACATATTATATTGCATTATTAATCCACGTATAAAGATGCAGTAAGGAGGAGTATACCTATGTGGAAAAGCTTAAAGGGAAGCAAAACAGGTATTTTGGGTGCAGGTATTGTTTTACTGGTAATTTTTCTTGCCTTTACTGCAACAATAATAAGTCCCCACGATCCTGCGAAGCAGGACATCATAAATAAAATGATGAACCCTGTATGGTATGAGGATGGTAGCTGGCAGCATATTTTAGGAACTGATCAGCTGGGAAGAGACATATTATCGCGTTTAATCTATGGGAGCAGAGTAACACTTATGGTTGCGTTCTCAGGAACAATTTTCGCCGGAATAATTGGAATTACTATGGGATCTATAAGCGGATATTATGGAGGATGGATTGATGCTATTATAATGAGAATTGTGGATATACAGCTATCTTTCCCATTTATTTTACTGGCATTATTTATTGCTGCTGTGCTCGGACCGGGTCTGCAAAACATTATATTGATTGCTGCAATTAGTGGCTGGGTACGATATGCAAGGCTTGTCCGAGGCGAAATATTATCTATAAAAGAGATGGAATATATTGAAGCCATCAGATCTTTAGGAGGTTCAAACGCGAGGATTATTTTTCGCCATATTCTTCCTAATGTTATAAGCCCTGCTATTGTTATTGCAACTTTAGAGATGGCAAAGATTATACTTATGGAGGCTTCCCTTAGCTACCTTGGATTAGGTGTTCCTATTGAGATACCTACTTGGGGAAGAATGTTATCCGACAGTAGAGTACATCTTGTAACTTCTCCATGGATGGCTGTGCTACCCGGATTTGCTATAACATTAACCGTTTTAGGTGTAAATCTATTGGGTGACTGGTTGAGAGATTATCTTGATCCCAAGTTAGATTTCTAAAAAAGAATTGAGGAGATATCAATTATGATTAAACCTATACTTACGGTCGAGAACTTAACTGTAACTTTTGAAACCAAATACGGCAAAGCAGTAGCTGTTAATGATATCAGTTTCACACTAAAAAAAGGAGAAAAGCTAGGGCTGGTTGGTGAGTCAGGGTCTGGTAAAAGTGTGACTTCCAAGAGCATTTTGCGGTTATTGCAATCACCTCCGGCAAAAGTTGAGGGAAAGATAATTCTTGGGGATACTAATCTTCTTGATATAAGTGAGAAAGAAATGCGTTCATATCGCGGAAATAAAGTGACTATGATTTTTCAGGAGCCCATGGTCTCACTAAATCCTTTATTTACAATAGGAGATCAGCTCTCTGAGGTTATTAATCTTCATCAGAAGTGTTCTAAAAAACAGTGTCATCAAAGGGTAGTTGATATGCTAAGAACCGTTGGTATTCCATCACCGGAAACACGTTTTAAACAGTATCCCTTTGAGCTTTCAGGCGGTATGCGTCAGCGTGTAATGATTGCTATGGCACTGCTGTGCAATCCGGAGGTTCTTATTGCAGATGAACCTACTACAGCCTTGGATGTAACTATTCAAGCACAGATTATGGATTTGCTTAGGAAGCTTAATTCTGATTTTAATGTATCAATTATATTGATAACTCATGATCTTGGTGTTGTTGCAGAGATGGTTGATACTGTTGCGGTAATGTATGCGGGAAGCATAGTAGAAAAGGCATCGGTGAGAGAAATATTCTGTGATCCTAAGCACCCCTATACACAAGGGTTATTAAAATCAATTCCTACGATGAAAAATGTGGAGGGAGATTTGGAAACTATAGAGGGCAATGTTCCCAGCATATACAAACTACCAAGCGGTTGTGCCTTTAATAACAGATGCAAATATAAGAAATCTATCTGTACTCAAGAGATACCGCCTACGACGGTGAATGGAGAACGATGGATAAAGTGCTGGAAGTGTACCGATAGATGGGGATAGGAGGCAAGAAGTATGAATGCAGAAGTTACTTATAATGACCAGGTTTTAATGGAAGTACGCAATTTAAAAAAATGGTTTAGTGTTGGCAGCGGCTTATTTAATAGAGGAAAATCTTTCGTTAAAGCAGTTGATGATATAAACCTTACCATCAACTATGGAGAAACCCTGGGAATCGTGGGAGAGTCAGGATGCGGGAAATCCACTTTGGCCAGGACTATCATGAGGCTTATATCACCCACAGACGGAGAAGTCGTATTTGAAGGAAAAGATATAGCTAGAATGTCCCCCCGAGATCTTAGAAAAGCGAGAAGAGACATACAGATGGTTTTTCAGGATCCTTATGCCTCATTAAATCCAAGGATGAGAGTAAAGGATATTCTATGCGAACCATTTATCATTCATAGCATAGCAACAAAAGATGGAGCCATGAAAAAAGCAGAAGAACTCTTAGACATGGTTGGCCTTAGTAAAGAAAGCATGAATAAATTCCCCCATGAGTTTTCCGGAGGCCAGAGGCAGAGAATCTGCATCGCAAGAGCACTGGCGGTGAACCCTAAGCTTATTATCTGTGATGAATGTGTTTCGGCATTGGATGTATCTATTCAAGCCCAGATAATTAATTTATTGGTTAAGCTCCAAAAACAGCTGGGATTGACGTTAATTTTTATTTCCCATGATCTGAGAGTGGTTCAACACATATCAACAAAGGTTGCTGTTATGTATCTGGGGAAAATTATGGAAACAGCTCCCAAAACAGATATTTTTGATAACCCCATTCATCCTTATACCAAAGCATTGATCTCATCTGTTCCTTTGGCGGATCCTGATGCTAAAAAGAACAGAATAATATTAAAAGGTGACATTCCAAGCCCCATTAACGTACCACCAGGATGCAGCTTTTCTACAAGATGCAGCATGGCGGAAGAAAGATGCCGCATTGATAATCCAAAATTTAGACAAATAAAGGATGGACATTTCTGTCGCTGTATGCTGGTGTAGCAGTATAAGAAAATAAGCGATTTATTAGAAACGAGGAATTAAATTATGACAAAAACTGAACGGATTAAAGCAGCTATTGAGGGTAGGCAAACTGATTCTATACCCTATGCATTTTGGACACATTTGCCTGGAATAGACATGGATCCGTCTGCCCTTGCAGATGCCACTTTTGATTTTTATAAGAAATATGATATTGATTTTATAAAGACAATGAATAATGGTATGTATCCTATAGAGGATCTGGGCTGTACAATCGACTACTCCGATATTGTGTCAGGTGGTGTGGCAAAGCTAATAGATACTCCTGTAAAATCTATTGATGATTGGGAAAATGTAAAGGTTACAAGCATAGATCAGGGAGCATTGAAGCGTGAGCTGACATCATTGTCCTTGCTAATTGAAAAAACAAAAGGTGAAGTTCCCGTAATTTTTACCGTGTTCAGCCCAATCACTACGGCAGATAAAATATCAAACAAGTATTTAACTGAACATATTAAGAATGGAGGCGGAAGCAAGGTGCACAAAGCCCTTGAGGCCATTACTCAGACCACATGCCAGCTTGTTAAAAGAGCAATTGGTATTGGCGCAGATGGCATATTTTTTGCTTCACAGATGAGCTCATATGACATTATGAGCGAAGAATTGTATAAAGAATATGGGGTTTATTATGATGAAAGGGTCATAACCGCGTCAAAAGGCTGGTTTAATGTGCTTCATGCCCATGGAGAGAATATTATGTTTAACTTGCTGAAGAATTATCCTGTAAATGTTTTTAATTGGCATGTGTGGGAAAGTTTACCTAAACTTGAGGAGGCAAATTTTTTAGCTCATAAATGCGTAATGGGTGGAATTAAAAGAATGGATATTACCAACAGAAACAAAAATGAATTACAAAATCAAATATATGAATGTGTTAAAGCACTCAAGGGAAGAGGACATATCCTTACACCGGGATGCGTTATCCGATATCCTATAGATGAAGAAATACTAAAGTATGTGAAGCAGGTAAAATATGAAATTGAAGAAGCTGTTTTAAAGAAGGAGGTTGTATAATGAATAGTATTACTGTAGTAAAAGGAACACCCTATGAACAAGGTATTATACAAGGTAAAGAGCTTTCACAGATAATAAAAAATAATATTGAAAATGTAAAAACTAAGTTAGTTGCCGATAAAGTGGATATGGTACGTTACAATTCTTTTGTCGAAAGTAATGCTAAGTTTATGGAAAAGAATCATAATGATTTGATGGAAGAAATGCGAGGAATAGCTGATGGCTCGGGTATCTGCATGGAGGATATTCTCCTGCTTAATATACCTGCATACTTTATGACCCAGTATTTAAATCAAGAGTGTAGCATGGTTATGGTTAGAGGCAAAGCGACTTACGATGGAAATACTTATTTGATAAAAAATAGAGACATGGGCTGTATGATTGAGCAGGCTGTTATAAAAAGAGAAAACAATAACGGAAACAGCATGATTGAAGTTAGTGGTGCTGGTGTAGTCACTTATCCTGCCAGCGGAATGAACAATTATGGCTTGGGAGTTACAACAACAGGTTTTTGGTCAAAAAGTGCGGAGCCCATCCTTAGCGAGGTTGATGCAGCTCATATATTTGTTAATATTAGACTATTGCTTGACAATTGCAAAACTGCAAAAGAGGTTATTGAATATATTAAAACTTCTCCAAGGATGAATGGATTGAACATTATTGCCGTGGACGAGAAGGATGCATATGCCATTGAGACAACACGGAATTCAATGTATATAGAAGAAGATGACGGGAGAGGTGTGCTATATAGGACAAACCATTATATTTTGCCGGAAACGAAGAACCTAAATCCCGATCCGCAGCAGTATCAATCAACATATAAGAGATTTGAACGTATTGGTGAGATGATTAAAGAACGCTATGGCAAGCTAAGATTTCAGGATTTATTCAGAATTATGTCTGATCACGAGAATGGGATCAACTCCATATGCAGACATCCTAAAGGAGATGTGCTTGGGCAAACGGTTTCTTCCAGCATGGTAATATTGGAAGATCGAGAAGCATGGACTACTATAGGTAATCCATGTATGAATTTGAGATATGCATCTTTGGCGGAGAAGAGGTAGAGTATGGAGGTAAAAGAACTTGTTAATCGTAGGATTGAGGTGCTAAAAGACAAGCTGGTTGAAAAAGGATTGGATACAGCAATTATAATCAAACCGGAAAATGTGTTTTATTTCAGCAACTTCAATCCTGTAATCAATAGCCATCCGTGTTTTGTAATTATCAGTGTTAAGAAGGGAGCACATTTGCTGGTGCACAGCATTAGATGTGATCATGCAAAGGAGGAAGGATCCCTCGATAATGTGCAGCTATATGGGAAATGGGGTGCTAATATTTCTCTTGCAATGGACCCTGTTGATGCAATAAGAGAAATTTTGTCCCATGGACCAATCAAGCTTGGCTTGGAATTGAGCGACGTAAATTATAAGCTTTATCAAGATATTTGCACTAAGCTTAACATTTCTTTCATTGAAGATATTTCTGTGGATGTAAATATGATGAGGATGATCAAGGATGAATATGAAATAAGCTGTGCAAGGAAATCTGCTGACCTGGTTGACATCGGAGTTGAAACCACTATCAAATATCTTCAGGAAGGTTATTCTGAGGCATGTGCCTCCACAGAAGGCCAGTATCAAATGCGCAAGACATGGAGCAAATTATATAGTAATACGGAGATTTGCGGATTTGGAACCTCAGAAGGAGGAATAATCGATAGTTTCCACGTATGGTGTCTATCTAATGAGCATATAGCATATGGATGTGACTGCCCAAAACATTATATTCCAATGGCCGGTGATATTTCTTTGCCCATGGCATGGGCAAAAGTCAACGGATATCATGCTGAAAATGAGCGCAGCATTATTGTTAATAAGCTGGATGAAAAAAGGGATAGAGCTTACAAAGCGATGCTGGAAGCAAGACAAGCGGTTTTTGATAAAATGAAACCGGGGATTACGCTTGAGTCCCTTTATTTTGAAGCGGTAGAATTATTCACCAAGTATGGCTTTGGGGATATTCTTCCCGGAAGAATTGGACATGGAATGGGATGCTCTGCACACGAGTTTCCTTCAATAGGCAAGGGAGTCAAAATTCCTCTGACGGCTGGTATGATTTTAACAGTTGAACCTGGGCTGATGGAAAAATCTTGGGGAGGAGTCAGACATTCCGATACGGTGCTTATTACTGAGAATGGGTATGAGCTGCTAACCAAGATTAATAATAAATGCATAATAATCAATAAATAAGCAAAATGCTTTCATGTGAAAATATATTGGATTGAGGCAGCGGTGAAGGGCTCGTTAAGGGCACTGCAGAGGATACTATTAAGAGTATAGGACGTTTAGGAAGAGTAGGCATGAAGGAGACCGATAGGGAAATACTCAAGATTATGGTGGAATGGCTTATCAAACCTCTTGATAATACAATTCATTGTGGTGTAAGATATATTAAGAACTATAAAAAAAGGATATAATTTCCTTAATAAAGTTGTTTGGAGGGGGAAAATGCCTGATTTAAAAGATTTAAAAGAAAAGATAATTAAATCTAAGCTCACAAAAAAAGAAAGTTATATTGCCGAATATATTCTTTATAATGTCAGTAAAGTTTGCTTTATGTCGGCTAGCGATCTTGCTAAAGAGCTTAACACCAGTAATACATCTGTTAATAGAATGGCTAAAGCTTTGGGGTATAATGGTTTTAATGAGCTTCAAAAGGAAATGCAAGAATATATATCCTATCAGGCAGATTTTTCTGATAACTTTCGGTTACCTCCTATGCAAAGAATAGTGGAAATGAATAATAATGAATTATCACAGGAAAAGCTAATTACAAAAATTTTTGAGCTTAATTCTAATAATATCATGAGTGTTCTATCTAAGAATACTCCTGCTAAAATTGATCGTGTAGTGGATATTTTGGCTACAAGTAATCATATATATATAAATGGGTATCGAGGGACTGCCGACCTTGCTAACAAATTTGGTTTTTTACTTGGCTTGATCATTGGAAATGTTATTTTAGCAACAAGCGAGGATATAAGCAATATTGAAAAGGTCATGGATATCGAAAAAGATGATTGTTTAGTTATAATTAGTTTTAATAGATATAAGAAGAACACTCTTGATATTATTAATATCTGCAAAGAAAAATCAGCAAAGTTAATTCTTATTACTGATAGAGCAACGGCACCCTTTTCTCAACATGCCGATGAGCTTATGATAGTTGATGTGGCAAGTTTAAGCTTTTTCAATTCCAATGTAGCCCCCATGTTTCTCTTGGAATTAATTTGCACCAAGCTTGCCGTTCTATTAGATGAGCAAGCTAAGGAACGTCTTAATATGTTAGAGCCCTATATTAACAAAACCCAGATTTTTTAAATAGAGAATATAATAATAAAACCCATCTGTTAAGATGGGTTTTATTATTATCAGACTGCTGACATTTTATTGTTATTGCATTATTGATATTACTTCAAATAATATTAAATAAATTTTAGGCATATAATATTCTCAGACAAATTAAAAGGAGGGACAAGAATGAAAAAGCTTATTGAAATAAGGTGGCATGGAAGGGGAGGTCAAGGAGCTAAAACAGCCGCATTGCTTTTAGCAGACGCTGCCTTCAATACAGGCAAATACATACAGGGTTTTCCTGAATACGGCCCTGAGAGAATGGGAGCACCCATAACGGCCTACAATAGGATCAGTGATGAAAAGATCACCATTCACTCAAATATATATGAACCTGATTATGTAGCCGTTGTTGATCAGACATTGATAGGGCCTATAGACGTGGCATCAGGAATTAAGGAAGGCGGTGCCATAATAATCAATTCGGACAAAAGCCCTGAAGAATTGAGAAAACACCTAAAGGACTTCAAAGGCAAGATTTGCACCATAAATGCAAGAAAAATCTCTGAGGAAACCATAGGGAAAAACTTCCCCAATACTCCTATGCTGGGCGCGGTGGTGAAAGTGAGCGGAATAATGGACGAAGGGAAATTCCTGGGTTATATGAAAGAAAGCTTTGCTCATAAATTCGCTACCAAGCCTCAAGTGATCGATGGGAATATGAAGGCTTTGGAAAGGTCATTAAAGGAGGTAGAGGGCATATGAAGGGAAATCTTGCGGGGCATATGAAAGAAAATCTGACATGGAGAGAGACGACCCCCGGGGGTACCATATATGATGCTGGGAGTGCAGAAAAATTCAAGACCGGAGACTGGAGAGCGATGAAACCGGTATGGATCATAGAAAAATGTACACAATGCATGCTTTGCCCTCCTACATGCCCCGACAGTGCAATACCTGTCAAAGACAGCAAGAGGCTTGACTATGACTATAATCACTGCAAAGGCTGCGGCGTATGTGCGGAAGTGTGCCCCTTTGGCGCCATAGACTTTGTAAGAGAAGATGCAGAGGAGGTTTGAAAATGGGCATAAGAGAAAGATTATCCGGAAATGAAAGCATTGCTCTTGCGATGAAGCAGATAAACCCAGATGTAGTAGCTGCTTTCCCCATCACGCCGTCCACAGAAATACCCCAATATTTTTCACAGTTCGTCGCCAACGGCAAAGTAGATACAGAATTTGTGCCTGTTGAATCGGAGCACAGCGCTATGTCTGCCTGTATAGGAGCGCAGGCTGCAGGAGCCAGGACTATGACTGCGACTTCTGCCAACGGCCTGGCTCTTATGTGGGAAATGCTCTATATTGCTTCGGCCATGAAGCTTCCTATCACTATGGCATGTGTAAACAGAGCCTTGTCGGGGCCGCTGAATATACATAATGACCACAGCGACTCTATGGGCGCAAGGGATTCCGGATGGATACAGATCTATTCAGAAACCAATCAGGAAGCCTATGATAACTTTATACAAGGAGTCAGAATAGGCGAGCATAAAAGTGTACAGCTTCCGGTAATGATATGCCAGGACGGCTTTATCACCAGCCATGCCGTTGAAAACATCGAGCTTATGGAAGACGATGAGGTTAAAGACTTTGTAGGGAAATATGATCCTGAGCATTATTTGCTTAATGAAAAGGAACCCATCGCTGTAGGTCCACTGTCTTTGCCTTCTCACACCTTTGAGCAAAAAAGAGAGCAGGCTCAATCCATGATCAACGCGAAGAAGGTCATACTGGAAGTCGCAAAGGATTTCTACAAGCTGACAGGAAGGAGATACGGCCTGTTTGAAGCATATAAGCTGGAAGATGCAGAATTGGGGATAGTGGTTATAAACTCAACCGCCGGAACTGCAAAAGCAGTTGTAGACGAACTGAGGGAAGAGGGTATAAAGGCAGGCCTGTTGAAAATCAGGGTGTTCAGGCCTTTTCCCGCAGATGAAATTGCAGACGCTCTAAAAAATCTCAAAGCTTTGGCAGTAATGGATAAGGCGGAAAGTCTTTCCGGCGTTGGGGGGCCCCTGGCTGCAGAGATCAAGTCGGCTTTATATGGAAAGGCGCATGATATGCCTGTTGTAAATTATATCTATGGTCTGGGAGGCAGAGACGTGAAAACCGATGATATAAAAAAGGTATATGATGATTTGATGGAAATAATGAAAAAAGGCAGCGTTAAAGATACATACAGATATTTGGGATTAAAAGAATAGGAGGGACATTTATGGCATATAGTTTAAAGGAAGTAATGAACAAGCCGGAAAGATTGATCGGAGGGCATAGAATGTGCGCGGGCTGCGGTGCTCCCGTTGCTGTAAGAGGGGTGCTGAGAGCCTTAAAGCCGGAAGATCGTGCAGTATGCGGCGCTGCTACAGGATGCTTGGAGGTTTCCACATTTCTTTATCCCTATACGGCCTGGAAGGATTCCTTCATACACAGCGCCTTCGAAAATGCAGGGGCTACGATAAGCGGTGCGGAAGCTGCCTATAATGCGCTTAAAAGAAAAGGAAGGATAAAGGATGAGTATAAGTTCATCGCATTCGGCGGAGACGGAGGGACCTATGATATAGGCCTTCAATCCTTATCCGGTGCTATGGAAAGAGGACATGACATGGTATATGTATGCTATGACAATGAGGCGTACATGAATACAGGCATTCAAAGGTCTTCGGGAACTCCCATATACACAGACACCACAACAAGCCCCGCCGGTGATGTTCTCCAGGGCAAGCAGCAGTTTAACAAAGATTTGACTCAAATAATGGCAGCTCACAACATTCCCTATGCTGCGCAGACGACACTGACAGCGGATTTCAAAGATCTGTATCTGAAATCAGAGAAGGCCATATATAAAAAAGGGCCGGCCTTTCTCAATGTTTTGGCGCCATGTCCAAGAGGCTGGAGATATAATACGCCTGATTTGATGAAAATCTGCAAGCTTGCAGTGGACACATGCATATGGCCTCTATACGAAATAGAGGATGGAAACTGGAAGCTTACCTATAAACCGAGAAAAAAGCTGAGCGTGGAGGAATATTTAAAGCCTCAGAATAGATTTATGCATTTGTTCAAAGAAAAAAATCTTCATTTAATAGAAAAGATTCAAAAGCATGTGGATGAAAGCTGGGAAGAATTATTGAAAAAATGCGGGGAAGTATAAAAACAGATGTCAATTTAGAGAGGAAGGTTCAAATGAGTAAAGCGAAAGGGATCGACAAGGATAGGATCGTTATAGCTGAGCCGGAGAAATATGGAAAGATTGAAATAAGAAATATAAACTTTGATAGCGGCGAAGGCTTGGCAGGCTTTGATGGAAATATGATAGTGGGAGATAGCGAAGATTCGAAGGATGTGTTCTTCTTATCCATAAGACCATTAAATGAATCTGAAATAAATGCTGTCTGTGATAAGGTGGAAGAAATATATCAGGATGAACCAAAGCTGATAAATCTGTCTATATATGACGGAGTAAATTCTATATATAATATGAATGAAAATCCCACATAAAAAATGTAGAAAAATATAAAAAAATATTTACTCGTATATAGAATTGTGATATACTATTTTTTGCACACACTATTGCGGCAAGCTTCATAGGGGGTCAAAATTTACCATGTTGACAAGCTGAAATGCCT
>NZ_JAJEKE010000030.1 GCF_024363565.1 Lutispora saccharofermentans
TAAAATATCTTCGCCTATCGGCGTAATAGTCGGTTTGCTCAATTGAAAAGCTTTATCAGGGTGATCCACACCAGGACCCAACACCGGTGTTTTTCCACTGCCACCAATTAGCTTGGGAGCGATGTAGGCTTGTACCTTGTTGACGACTCCACTTCGCAGCGCAGACCAGTTCAAGGTGCCGCCGCCCTCCAGCAGGATGCTGTCGATTTTTCTATCTCCCAACTTTGTCATAAGACAGTTCAAATCAATGTGGCCATCTTTTTTGGGGATTACCGTAATATCGCAGCCCGCCTCCAGATACGGCTGATGTTTTTCACAATCTTCCACCGCCGTGGCGATGAGAGTATCGGCTACAGCGGTAGAAGTCACAAGCTTTGAATTCAATGGTGTATTCAAATTCGTATCACAAACAATGCGGAGTGGATTTCTACCATTTTCTAGCCGACAGGTCAGCATCGGATCATCCGCAAAGACAGTGCCAACACCCACCATAATGGCAGAGTAACGGTGTCTGTCCTCATGAACACGCCGACGTGCCATTTCACCGGTAATCCATTGGGATTTGCCGGTATGTGTTGAAATTTTCCCGTCCAGGGTCATGGCATACTTCATGATTACGTAAGGTATTCCGCTTCGAATATAGTGGAAAAAGCTTCGGTTGAGCGCATCGCATTCGTCTTTCAAGATGTTTTCTGTTACTTCGATTCCGTAAGAACGCAAAGTTTGAATACCTTTCCCGGCAACCAACGAGTTTGGGTCAGAAGAACCTATAACTACACGGCGGATACCGCTCTCCACAATTGCATCGGTGCAAGGCGGAGTTTTTCCATAATGGCAGCATGGTTCCAGTGTCACATAAATGGTTGCGTATTCCGGAGATACTTCGCAGCTTGCTATGGCATTCCGTTCAGCATGAAACATTCCATATTTTGAGTGATAACCCTGTCCGATAATCCTATCGTCTTTTACAATAACCGCACCCACCATTGGATTCGGATTTACCCATCCGCAGCCCTTCTTTGCAAGCTGTAAGGCAAGTTTCATATATTCTGTATCAGTCATATAGCACCTCCGAAAGAAAAAATGCCCTGAACAAAATCGTTCAGGGCATTATAGACATCATAGGTGTGGATTGATTCTATTATAAATAAAAAACTCTGGAACAAAAAATTATTCCAGAGCAAATTTGCATACACAGAAACACTGTGGCTATTCATCTTCTTTCATCCAGACTATACTGTCGGCTTCGGAATTTCACCGAACCATGCCTTGCGGCTCGTGGGCTTTACCACCGGTAGGGAATCAAACCCTGCCCTGAAGATATTATTCAATTAGTTTTGATTATACTACTTATTTTGTTTTTGTCAACCAGAAGCTATTCTGTTATTTTAGATGCTATTTTATAGATGACATTCGATGTTTTTGAAGATAACACCCAAAAAATGCAAATTGTATAGTTGGGGCTATGTTTTTCACTCATCGAAAGACATAGCTTTCTTGTTGTCTGAAGCATGAACTATATTTACAAGATTGGAGGAAAGCATAATGGCAAATGAAATGATGCATACCTTTTTCCCTCTGAAGATTATCACCTATCACCGTAGGAAATCACCCTGGCAGAGGCCGTGGCATATGAGGACCCCATCCTTGCCGCCATCGTTAAAAAGAACCGACACTTTGAGAATGATCGTGGCTTTGCAGAATATCTTAATGAAGATCCCCTGAAAGAAAAGGTACATAACCTGTATTTCAATGGTAAGCCAGGATGGAGAGGAGCTGTATAGCAGTATATCACCGGAAGATGAAAAAGTTAATGATGTATTTCAACCGTTTTTCATGCTGGATAGTGCTAGAGATAGAAAAAAGAATAGCTGAGGCGCATGGAGGCACTATCTATATTGACAGCAAATTGGGAGAAGGCACTACAGTTTATACTTCAATACCAAACATTATTAACAGTTATGGGTGCTATTGTTGTCCTCTCCTGTTTCTCTCTGTCAGCTTTTGCACAATCTGCAATTGAAGCCTTCAAAGCCAAGAGCATTAAAATCCCTAGCAATCAATAACTACCCGTTTTACGGGTAGTTATTGATTTATGGTGCTGCTATGTGATAAACATAAATTAGAAAAAATATTTTTATAACTTTATGGAGGTAAATGTAAAAGTTTATTGAATATTATGTTGATGAATCAAGAAATAATCGGTATGCTTAATCTTGATATAGATGCTAAGAAGATGAAGTTTTAAAAGGATGGGGATAAATGGAGGATTTTGAGATATGTCAAACGAACTTATAAATCACATTGACATGCTTCATACAACAAAGTTAGGAGCAGAGCGCATCAAGCGAAACCTCGGACTTACAGCTGATGATGTGGTCCATTGGTGCAAACAGAAAGTATTGCAGGCGGACGAAATCATCAGAAAGGGCAAGAATTGGTATGTGTATGCTGGCGAAGCGGTCATTACCGTGAACGCATACAGCTGCACAATCATTACGGCACATAGATCAGAAGAGAATCCGTCCTTCAGTGTCAAGATACCAGCGAACACCGATAAAACGATGGAGATAAAAAGTGTTCGGGAAACTTATGCCCGTGAAGAATTGCAGGAGGCCCTTCGCTCTATTCAATCGACCATTGGCAAGTGTGAAAAGGTGCTTCTGAAATTACGCGAAGGAACCTCGCAGCACACGCTGACAACAAGGCGGGTGAAAGCCCTGCAGATAGCGATAACATTGATAACAAGAGAATTGGAGGATGTTTATGGCAAAGAAAATCCGTAAAATGCTCGGTGATGTAAACGCACCGGAAGTGGCCGCTCTGATGCGGCTGATTGATACACAGAGCAAGGCTACCATCTGCAAGTGGTGTATGGACTACGCCGAAGCTCACATCCTGCCGATATTTGAGAGGCGTCGTCCCGGTGATGGCCGACCGAGAAATGCGCTGAATGCCGCCCGTGACTACCTTGACGGCAAAGTGAAGTTTCCTGTGGTCAAGAACATCATACTAAACGAGTGCCATGCCGCCGCTCGTGAGCTTGACTCTGATCCGGCGGCGCAAGCGGCGGCACGCGCTTGCGGGCAGAGCTCGGCGGTGGTTCATACGCTGTCCCATTCACTCGGACTTTACTTCTACGGTGCGGCGGCTGTTGCCTATGACCGTGTCGGGACAGACGAAACTGCCGAGGTGTATGACCGAATCGCCAAGGAAGTTTGTGCGGATATAACGGCGGCGCTTCGCACTATCGCTGTAGAAAATGAACCGAATCCGGCAAAGATAAAATGGAGGCGTTGAGTATGGGAATGAGGTACAACGAAAAATGCTATGAATACGATGCCATCATACAATCTGCCGACAAGGGCGGCGCTTATGTGTCGTTTCCATATGATGTCCGCACCGAGTTCAGCAAGGGCCGGGTAAAAGTTCACGCAACATTTGACGGCGAGCCGTATGATGGAAGTATCGTCAATATGGGCGTAAAGAATGCGGATGGCTCTGTGTGCTATATCATAGGTATTCGCAAGGATATTCGCACAAAAATCGGCAAGCAGCCGGGTGACAGCGTACACGTTACCATAGTGCCAAGCAGTGCAGATAAATTGGAAGCCATCACCCTCCCGGCAACTTCAAAATGATATTGCAGGATTTCTTGCTGTCAATATCTTGTTAATTTAACTCGTTGTGCTAGGTTTTAATTTACCAAAAATTTCGAATGAAAAACTCCAACATATTATGTTAACCTATCAAAAAACACCAATCCATTGATAGGGGGTCACATATATGCTGGAGTCTGATAGAAACTATTCTATCAAAAAAATTGGAGATTTAAAAGACTTTGTAACTGTCGCCTATGTCATAATTGACGATATTTACCAAAGTGTTACTCCAACACATATTAAAAAACGTTGTAATTTCAATAATTCTAAGATGAGTGATAGTGAAATAATTACCTTAAGCATTGTTGCTGAGTTACTAACTATTGATTCTGAAAATGCCTGGTTTGGTTTCTGTCAGAAGAATATGCGAGATTTGTTTCCAAGGCTCTGCAGTAGATCTAGGTTCAATCGAACCCGAAGAAATCTTCATGCAGTCATAGAAGAAATTCGAAAAGAGATTTCTTCACTTACAGAACATGTTTACCAGCCATATAGAATTATCGACAGTATACCTATTCCAGTATGCAAGTTTGGAAGAGCTCATTTTCATAAGACATTTAAAGGGTTTGGCGCTGCTTATGGTAAATGTGCTTCCAAGAAGGAAACATACTTGGGGTATAAGCTGCACATGCTTGCAACTATAGATGGTTTCATAACTGATGCCGTAATCACTCCAGCAAACATAGATGACAGAGCAGCAGCTTGGGATTTAACCAGTGTCTATAGTCGAATTACTATGTTTGGTGACAAAGGCTATATGGGTGATGATTTTGCAGAAGCTTTAAAGGCTGAAAGAGGCATTGACATCTTACCCTTAAAAAGAAACAACAGCAAAATTCAATTCCCCAAAGTATTAAGGCAAACCATCTTTAGACTAAGGAGAAGGATTGAAACATCAGCATCCCAGCTTGCTTGCCAACTTAACATTGAAAGAGTGCTTGCAAAGTCATACTGGGGGTTGCAGGCAAGGATTAAAACCAAGTTGTTGGCGTATAATCTTTGTTATTACATCAATAAGCTTATGGGTCGTGAGGTATATTCAAGAATCAAAGAGTTAGTATTTGGATAATTAATCCACTTCAAAGTATCTTAGTTTGGCAGGGATACTATATCCTAATCAATTGGTATAATATTCCTTTAGCTTAAATCAAATTAATTAGCACAAGAGGTTAATTTATTGACAAGATATTGACGATGATATACACTTATATCAACGGTTGGATTGGATATATCCGGCTCATCCGTTTGCTTAAAATAATCTAAACCTGATTGTCGGGATGTTCCGGGCAAAAGGGAGAGGAGGAAATATTGTTATTTCTGCCTTTCGTTTTTGCGGAAGGCTTTTTTAATTGCAAGCATTCAAATGGAGGGATTTTTATGGAAACAAGAATCGGCGTAGTGGGCATAGTTGTTGAGGATCTTGAAAACAGCTCTATGGTTAATGCCGTGCTTCACGATTTTGCAGAAATAATCGTGGGCAGAATGGGCATACCTTACAGAGGAAAGGGCATATCCGTGATTTCTCTCATTGTGGACGGAACCACCGACCAGATAAGTGCTATGACAGGCAAGCTGGGAAAAATAGCTGGCGTAACTGTTAAGTCGGCTATGACAAAAAAGTAACATATTAGGCATGTTCTATAAAAAGAATAAAAGTTTAAGAAAATGCTTGTCATGTTCGAAAATAGCAAGAGATATTTGAGATTCAAGGAGGATCATTATGCAGGATACACCAAAAGCAAACCGCCTTCATATAGCAGTCTTCGGCAGGAGAAATGCCGGAAAATCAAGCCTTATAAATGCCATAACAGGTCAAAGCCTTGCATTGGTATCTCCTGTGGCGGGAACAACCACAGATCCGGTATATAAGGCTATGGAGCTTCTTCCCCTGGGCCCGGTCATGCTCATAGATACTGCGGGCCTTGATGACGAGGGAGAAATAGGCAGGCTGAGAACGGAGAAGTCGATAAAGGTTATGGATTCCGCCGATTTGGCATTGCTAGTATTCGACCCATTGTCCGGCGATGCTTCGATGGAGGAGCTTTGGTTCGGAGATTTAAAGGCTAAAAACATACCTACTATAGGTGTTATAAATAAAATTGATATGCTGGGACAAGGCCATGGCATAGATGCAGAAGCAAGGCTCAAAGAAAGCTTCGATATACCTTTTGTATCTGTAAGCGCAAAGGAAAAATCAAATATAGACGGGCTTCTGGAGGCTATTATACAATATGCGCCTACTGATTTCGAAAGAAGCACCATTGTGGGAGACATAATAGGAGAAAAAGCTCTTGTGCTCCTTGTAGCCCCTCAGGACATACAGGCCCCCAAGGGAAGGCTTATATTGCCCCAGGTCCAGGTCATGAGAGACCTTCTGGACCACAATGCTCAAATCATGACCGTAAAGGATAGCGAATTGAAGAATGCCTTAGAGTCCCTCTCCAGGAAGCCGGATTTGGTCATTACCGACTCCCAGGTATTTAAAAAGGTCAATGAAATAATACCCGAAGATATACCTCTGACATCTTTTTCAATACTGATGTCCCGCTATAAGGGCGATCTTGGTATGCTTGTGGAGGGTGCGAGGGCCATAGATCATCTGGAGCCCGGAGACAAGGTGCTCATATCCGAAGCCTGCACCCATCATGCACTAAAAAATGACATAGCGAGAGAAAAGATACCCGCATGGCTTTCAGCCAGGGCAGGAGGCCCTTTAGAAATAAAGGTCGCATCAGGCGGAGATTTCCCCGACGATCTATCTTCTTATAAGCTCATAGTCCACTGCGGCTCCTGCATGATAAACGGCAGGCAGTTTATGAGCAGGCTATATAAGGCAAAGGCTGCAGGCGTCCCGATAACCAATTTCGGCACAGCCATCGCCCATCTCAACGGGATACTTGAAAGGGTTACAGAAATGCTTCTGTAGCCCTTTTCCTTTGATCCCTTATTGGCTTTGATGCTTCGGGCCTACCTCTTCTCTCAGCTCACCCCATATTGTTGAGAAAAGCCTCATAAAGTCTTGAGTTTTTCGTATCTCCATCATATTCCTCGGCCGCGGCAGATCGATATCGTATATCTTTTTTACTGTCCCCGGATGAGCAGTCATGAGCATGATATGATCAGACAGGAACAGCGCCTCATCGATGCTGTGGGTGATGAATACCACGGTCTTTCGGTTTTCTTCCCATATCTGGATGAGCTCCTGCTGCAATATCAGGCGGTTCTGCTCATCCAGCGAAGCAAAGGGCTCATCCATCAAAAGCATCTCAGGATCATTGGCAAAAGCTCGAGCTATGCTGACCCTCTGCCTCATGCCGCCTGAAAGCTGGTGAGGGTAGCTGTAGGCAAACTTCTCCAGGCCTGTTTTTATTATATATTCATCTACTATCCTCTTTATGGCGTCTTTTTCTACCTTTCTGTTCTTCAATCCGTAGGCAATATTATCCCAAACCGTCATCCACGGAAAAATAGCATGCTCCTGAAATACCATGGCATTCAGCGGTTTGCTCTGATCATTATGGATTATTTCCAGACTGCCTTTTGTAGCAGTTTCTAATCCCGCCAGGACCCTCAACAGCGTGGTTTTGCCGCATCCGCTGGGCCCAGCGAAGCACCAGAACTCTCCTTCATTGATCTGGAGGCTTATATCATGGAAGGCTGTTATTTCTTTTTTTCTGATGAAAAATGTCTTGCCCAATCCTTCTATCTCTATTTTTCTCTGCTTATTTCCTGCTATTTCATTCATATAACATCTTCCCTTCAATCCCGCTTCCACGGAATAATCCAGTGCTCTACTTCATCCAAGGCTATGGTAAATACATATCCGAGAAAGGACATAACAATAAAGGAAACATACATCTCAGGGATGTTGAATATGGCATAGGATTCCCATATGCGGTAGCCGATGCCTCCTACAGCTCCGTTCATCTCCGCTGCCACAATCAATAGCAAAGCCATGCCCATGCCTAATTTTATCCCTGCAAATATCATAGGCAGGGCCCCCGGCAGAGCTACGGTCAGGTAATAGTTTCTCCGATCTGCCCCATAATTTTTGGCCACATCCCAGTAAATCCTGTCCAGATTGACTACCCCGGCTACTGTATTTATGAGTACAAGGAAAAAAGTACCCAGAGCTATGATCACCATCTTTTCCAATTCTGTCAATCCAAAGATGATCATAATTAGAGGCATCAAGGCTAATTTCGGTATGGGATACAAGGCGGCAACAATCGGGTCCAAAAGCGCCTTGACAATGGGAAACAAGCCCATTGTCAAACCGATGATCAGCCCCGGGACAGCACCCAGTAAAAAGCCTCCGAATATCCTCACCAGGCTGAGCTTCAAATCGGAAAACAAAACGCCGTCGCTGCTCATCTCCCATAATGCTCCCATCACCCTTGTAGGTGCGGGGAAAAACCTGCTGTCCAGCATTTGAAGCCTTACTGCCATTTCCCAGACTATGATGAGCATTATAGGGGAAATAAAAGAGAGCATGCGTCTTCCCTTATTTCCATCCAGCTTGAATTTTTGATCTGCTCTCTTTTCATGAGTCATAATTCATCCCTCACTATGGCTTTTTATATTCTCCTAATATTTTTAGAGCATATTCAACATAGCTGTCGTCAATGATCTTATCCACATCCGCTCTTGTTTTCACTAATCCCTGCTTCATATACCACTCCTGATCCGCGATTACCCCATCTTTCAGAACATGTCCGTCAGGATCCAATCCCGGAGGCTTCATCTGCAAAAATGTATCCGCCTTATCTACAAAAGTGGTTTTGGTCAGGATGTCGACAATCCTATCCCGATCCTTATTTCCCCATACCAGAGCGTCATTATATGCCCTGACTCCCTGCAAATACCCTAACATGAATCTCTTGCCCAGCTCCGGCTTTTTAATAAAATTCGGACTGTACATGACTACGGATATTTCTTCTTCCTGGGCATATTCGTCCGGGTCCTTCCACCATTCCAATATCCCTTCCGATACGCCTTTTGTGATCAAAGGCTCTATTTGCATGGTTGCATCCGCATTGCCGTTAGCGACGGCTGTCAGCATATCAGGGAAAGAATCCACAATGATGAATTGTATGTCCTTTGAGGTCAGGCCGCCTTTTTCCAGAGCTTTTTCAACGAACAATTGATTGATGGAGCCTATGGAAGCTATTGCAATGCGCATCCCCTTCATATCCTTGTAGTCCTTGTATTTTTCCCCGAGGCCTTTTCTCAGAGCGATTTGAAAATAGCCGCGGCCCGGAATATTGTGCCCCCCATCTGCTACCAGCTTAAAATCAATGCCCTCATTGGACGCATTAAACAAAGCCGCATTGATAATGCCGCGGCTCACGTCCACCTGGTTCGATACGATGGCAGACAGCTCATCAGCGCCTGAGTTGAACTGTACATATTCGATCTTGATCCCCTGCTTTTCAAAATAGCCCAGCTTATCTCCCAGGATAATGCCTGCCTCAGAGGGTGCATTATCAAAGGCTACCTTTACAATCTCCAATCCGTTTTCCAGCTTTGAGGCCGGACTGCCGCAGCCTGACAACAGCAGCGACACGATCATTGCTGCGATCAAAAATAGTGTGGTCTTGCCGTGTTTACCCATTACCATCACCCCTGATTTATTATTTTGCTTCCATAGCTTTGCTGCTCTATGCAAAGCTAAAGCTTACAAAATAAAAGATTATTACAATATATTCCCCATGCTCTTTGCAGGTGCATAATCATGCCATGCAAGAAATAGCTGAATATCCGGCGCTTTGCTGCAATAACCGACTACCCTTCGTGTCTGGCACTTATCAGCCATTGACATTTTCACGTGAATTGACTTAAACTAAAAGCACACGTTGTGCTAGCTGATAACGATTGCAGGGCTACGAAGCTAAGACTTTGTAAGCTTCTTCACAATGCACTCTTATATCAGCCATTACAACAGATACTAAACAGACTCTAGGAGGAAGATTTGAAAATGAGGAACGTAAAATCTAAAAAATTCACACTAATTGCAGCAGCTATTATATTAGTCCTCTCTTTTACCATAGTTCTTGCAGCACAAGGCAAGGACATAACCTGGTTTTCCATATTTGAGGGCAATAGCTATAAGCTGCAGCTGGAGAACGGCATTAAAAAGCTTGAAAAAACAGACACAGCCATACTTCTTGGCACAGAAGATCTTAAGGCTCTGCTGGCTGAAAAAAACAAAGCGGCTGAAGTATATATGGACTTGAATACCGATAAGTATAATGTTGATGAAAAAGGAAGGATCATGCTCCCCATAAGCGAAGAAAAAAGCTATGATCTTGGGAAGGTCTTCTTTATGGGCAGCAATGGTTGGACAGCCCGTAATATTGATATTGCAATAGATGACAGCAAATATTTATCGGCAACGAATGCCAAAAGCTATCAGTCCGTTTTGAAGGACCAGGCTCCGGATTATCATTCAAGGCTGGTAAATCAGGACAACACTTTGCCTGACGGCTATAACAACGAGAATCTTGTCACAATAAAAGGCGTACAAGCCATCATAAGCAACAAAGGGATGAGGCTTGACAAAGTTACTCTGGAAGCGTTGAAAATAATGCTGGATAAAGCAGCAGCAGACGGAGTAAAGGGATTTGTTTTAAACAGCACCTATAGATCCTATTCAGAGCAGAAAAATTTATTTGACTATAGATTTAATGAAAGAAAAGCCAGCGGTGCTGCCAACCCCTATGAAGAAGCTTCAAAAGTGGTGGCCTATCCCGGAACCAGCGAGCATCAAACCGGCATGGCCCTGGACATACTCAGCGTCGAATATCCCAAAGGCAGTGTTTTTTCACAATCAAAGGAGTATGCATGGTTAAAGGAGAACTGCTGGGATTACGGCTTTATTCCGAGATATCCCGAGGAGAAGACGGAGAAGACAAAGATAAGCTTTGAGCCGTGGCACTATAGATATATCGGAAAGCCGCTGTCTCTATACGCAAAGCAAACGGGCCTTTGCCTTGAGGAGCTTGTGGAAAGCTTCCAGAAAAATAAGCTTACAAGCTTTAAGGCTTCTGATGGAGATGTTTATTTGTTTATGCTGATAAAAAAAGGTCAGGATTTTATGCTGGAAGATGGATTGACTATGGATTATACACTAACGGAATTGACGGAAGAGGATAACCTGATAGTGATCAAGAAATAAGGAAAGGAGATGTATGATGATGAATGCTGCCGGACCCAATCTTATGGACAGAATCAAAGAAACAAAGGAAGTTTTTTGGCTCAATCCTAAGTACGAAAGCAAATCTATTTCTGAAGCCGGCGGCCTCACAATGACGGATATGCTGGACGCAGAGGCCAGGCTTAAGCGTTTTGCACCTTATATTGCATCGATTTTTCCTGAAACCGCAGAAAATTCAGGCATAATAGAATCTCCTCTATCGGAAATACCCTACATGAAAGATGCATTGGAGAGCTGTGACAGGCCTATTTTGGGCAGATTGCTGCTAAAGTGCGATAGTCATCTTCCCATATCCGGTTCTATAAAGGCCAGAGGCGGGATATATGAAGTCCTCAAGCACGCTGAGAAACTGGCCTTAGAAGAAGGCGCGCTTTCACCGAAGAACGATTATTCCATACTGCATGAAAAACGCTTCAAAGAGCTTTTCTCCAGGCATAAAATTGCCGTGGGCTCTACAGGCAATCTGGGCCTGAGCATAGGGATAATGAGCGCCGCCCTCGGCTTCAAGGTTTTTGTCCACATGTCCTCCGATGCCAGGCAGTGGAAGAAGGACCTGTTAAGGCACAAAGGCGTGACTATTGTGGAGTATGCTTCGGACTACAGCAAGGCTGTTGAAGAAGGGCGGAAGCAATCCGACTCAGACCCCTCCAGCTATTTCATTGATGACGAAAATTCAAAGGACTTGTTTCTGGGCTACTCTGTAGCGGCATTAAGACTGCAAAATCAGATGAAGGATTTAGGAATAGAGATAGATGAAAATCACCCTTTATTCGTTTATATCCCTTGCGGAGTAGGCGGCGGCCCCGGCGGTGTCGCTTTTGGGCTCAAGGTGATCTTTGGCCCCCATGTTCATTGTTTTTTCGCGGAACCTACCCATTCACCCTGCATGCTCGTGGGGATGATGACAGGGCTTCACAATCAAATATCCGTCCAGGATTTGGGGATAGACAATATTACCGAGGCGGACGGCCTCGCTGTAGGAAGGCCATCAGGCTTTGTAGGGAAAACCATGGAAAGCCTCCTGAGCGGCATATATACCGTGGAGGATAGAGAGCTGTACAAGCTGCTGGCTACATTGGCGGACACAGAAAATATATATATTGAGCCTTCTGCCGCCGCAGGTTTTCCTGGACCATCATGGCTCTTAAACAGCCCCTACGGCCAGGAGTATATCAAATCCTCAGGATTGTCGGATAAGATGAATAACTCTGCTCATATAGTGTGGGCAACGGGAGGAAGCATGGTACCGGACACAATAAAGATGAGCTACTATCACAAAGGAAAAGCATATAAAAGAGCGGAGTCCAAATAACTCCGCTCACAATTTTCCCTAATCTATCACACTGTCAATATTGATCTTATCCTCTCTTGAAAGATCGATATAGCTTGAGTCTACGCAAAGTACAGGCTTTGTTATATTATGGGGAGGAACATATACGACCCTTCCTTCTTTGCCGTTATCAAGCTTCACATTGATACCTGTAAAGTTGGCTGCCAGGCTGTTAAGGAAGACATATAGTATGTTTAGATCAAAGATACTGATGCCTATGGATAAGAACATTTTGAAGGCTTCAAATGGTGTTGTCCTTTTTTTATATGGCCGGTCTGAAGTCATAGCATCATAGACATCCGCTATTGCTACAATTTTTGTGTATAATCCTATATAGTCACTGGGAATGCTGAGAGGGTATCCCGAACCGTCCACCCTTTCATGATGGAGCAAAACGGCTTTCTTGACTTCCACATCGATTTCCTTTGCTTGCAGCAGTATGTCATATCCGTATACCGTATGCTTTTTTATCAGTTCAAACTCTTCAACAGTCAGCTTGCCTTTTTTGTTCAATACATCAGCAGGTATCATGGTTTTTCCTATGTCATGCAGCAACCCGGCTTGAATAAGCTTTATCGTGTCATCATAGCCCAAGCCCAGCCATTTTCCCATGAGCATACAATAAAATCCTACATTGATGCAATGATTATATGTATACTCATCCGCTTGCCGTATATCCCTCAAGCATGCAACTATCTCATCGCATTTATCGATGTTTTTATATATCAGCCCCTGGATCTCAATGATTTTATTATAATCAAGGGCTTTGCCCGCGGAAAGATCCGTCAGGACTTCCTTTATCTTGAGGAGGGCTTGCCGGTAGTCTTTTTCAAATTCCTCGCAGGATTTTTCCGTATCTTCATTTTCCTCTTCATTTTGAGAGTAAACATCCACCATAACAATTTCCATCTCAATAAGCTTTTCTATAATATAATCATTTATCACAGTATCCTTGGTAACTAAGGCAACTCCGTGCTCATTCAATATATCTTCAGACAAGACAGCTCCTTCTGAGCATTCACAAATATGCACTTTCATTGTAAACCCAAACCTTTCTTAATTATTTTGACAGATACGTATATCAACAACATTCTAAAGTTCAGATGCAATTGATCTGAACTTTAGAATACTCTATGTAAGAAGCTTTGCGTCACTTGTAAATAAAGAAGTGATTTTCATTTTTTAGCTCAAGTTACAAATATATTATATCTGGTAAATAATTCCTTGTCAATATTTGTGCCATATATCATATTCTTCAAAGTTTCTGCCGCAGCCTGAAATGTACAAGACTGCCCGGCTAATTTTAATGCCTTCAGATGCCCATTAAAAAAGCGGAGTTCAACTCTCCGCTTTGTCATCTCAGCATTCTCACCGCTTCTGCTATCCTGGGTATTACTTGTTTTTTCCTTGATACCACATCTTTCACAAAAACTCCCTGCTCTCCTTCTACCTCGAAGGATAGCGGTATAAGGCCCGAATTGGCGCTTCGGTGCAATAGGTATGAGCCTTCTTTTATTATATCCGTAACCAGCAGCAAGGTCAGATGATAATTATTGCGCGTATGAACCTTGCTGATGAAATCAATGAACTGCTCCTTACGGCTGAATACACTGCCGATATTCAATGTAAATACCTGCCCGATGCCAACTCTCTCGGATTCTATCTGAAACTCCTTAAAGTCTCTGTAAAATATCTCTTCTATGCTGTAGCCCTCCAAGGAGGTTCCCGCTTTGAACATCTCCATGGAATAAGACTCCAGATCCAAATTCACAATATTGTTTAATTCGCGGACAGCTTTTCTATCCCAATCTGTCGCTGTAGGTGATTTCAAAAACAATGTATCGGAAATTATTCCGGAAAGCAATATTCCTGCTATATCATAGGGAATTTCCACCCCTTTTGACTCAAACATGCCGTAGATAATCGTGCAGGTACTGCCTACAGGGGCATTCCTGAAGCTTATAGGCATTGATGTAGATATGTCTCCCAGCTTGTGGTGATCTATTATCTCCAATATTTCTGTTTCATGCAGCCCCTCAGCGCTTTGAGCATATTCATTATGATCCACCAAAATGACCTTCTTCTTTTTGGGATTGATGATATGCTTTTTACCCATAAGACCTAAAAAAAGTCCATTCGCATCAACTATAGGAAAGTTTCTGTAATTTATCTGGAGCATCTCATCCCTTATGTCTTCCAAGTATTCTCCTTCATGGAACTGCACAATATTTTTCGTCTTCATTATTGATTCTATAAAATTGCATTGGGATATGAGCTTTGAAACAGTATAGGTATCCATGGATACCGAAATCATGTTGACCGATTTAGATTTAGCCATATCGATATATTTCCCGGGAATCCCCATATTACCGGTTACAAGGATGAGCTGTACGCCGGCATTGACAGCCTCTTCGATCACTGCATAGCGGTCTCCTACGATTATGATATCATCCTTCCCAAAAATCCTGTTCCCTCTGATCGTATCGCTGTATAGAGCCGCTACCTTGATCCTTCCGCATATTTCATTGCTGCCTTGAGACAAGGCTATGCCATCAAGATCATTGATAATATTATCCGAAGAAGTGTTCAGCATGTAAAAGTCACCCTTGATAAGGCCCATAGCGATATCCTTCATGGTCACAATTCCTGCCAGGTGATTTGATTCGTCAACTATGGGAAGGGTTTTGAGGCTTTTTTCATCCATAATCTTATAAGCCCTGAGTATGGATGTCTTGGGCGATATAGGCGCGGTCCTGTCATAATCCAAATCCATGACTTGTATTTTTACATTATTGATCAATGCCGGCTCAGGGACTTTAAAATATTCCAGTATGAATTTTGATTCATTATTCAGCTCTCCCAATAAACCGGGAATAGTATTGTGGCCTGTCCTATTCTTCAGATAGGATAATGCGACAGCGGATGCCATAGAATCCGTATCCGGATTTTTATGTCCAAAAATAAGTATACTCATCTATAATATATCTCCTACTCCCTGCAATATATATTTAGGCCTGTAGGCAAATTCAAAGGGGGTGACTTCATTGCTGACTCCGCTCAGCACCAATACGGTATCGATTTCCGATTCGATCCCTGAAATTATATCCGTATCCATCCGATCGCCAATTATTACCGTATCCTCGCTTTCACATCCTAATAGCTTGAGCCCCGTTCTCATCATAAGAGGGTTGGGCTTTCCTACGAAGTATGCCGGTTTGCCTGTAGCCATTTCTATGGGGGAAATGAGAGCGCGGGTGGCCGGAATTATACCATCCTCCGCAGGCCCGGTCATATCATAGTTTGTGCCGATAAGCCTGGCGCCATTATTGACCAATCTGACTGCCCTTAAAAGGCTTTCATAGTTATAGCCTCTGGTCTCGCCCACTACCACATAATCCGGATTAACATCGTTTACGGTAATGCCTGCATCGTACAAAGCATTATAAAGGCCTGCATCGCCTATGACAAAAGCACTGCAGCCTGGAGCCTGGGTCTTCAGAAAGTATGCAGTGGCCAGAGCACTCGTATAAAAATGCTCTTCTTCAACAAATATGCCCATCCTCTCCAGCTTTTGCATAAGCTCTCTCGGTGTTTTGGATGGATTATTTGTAAGAAAAAGAAATTCTTTGTTTTCATTTTTCAACCACTCCACGAAATCCTTAGCGCCTGACAAAAGAGAGTTGCCGTGATATATAACGCCATCCATGTCGCATATAAATCCCTTTTTATTTCTTATCAAATCCATTAAATTTCCCCCTAAACAGAATTCTAATCATAATTATAACCTTTTCATGCAAATATGTCATCAAAGATGCCATATGCCCTTACTTTCTTTTTTTATCTTTAGTTTTTAAATATGAGGCTCTTTCTTTCTCAAACATTGCATTGCTGAAGAAAAACTTCATCACATCCCTGAGATTAAAGGGAGCAGCAGGGGCGGTATAGGGTACCCCAAAGCTTGTAGTAGATGCGATCCTGACAGCAATGATATTGATGCCCATCATGAAACCGAACAGGCCAAACACTCCGGTAAAAATCAAAAGCATAAACTTTAAAAGCCGTATAGCATTCATTAGTGTAAAATCCGGAACAGCAAATGATGTCATAGATGACAAGGCTACTATTATCACCATTAATGGGCTCACAAGCCCCGCAGCTACAGCTGCCTGACCGATAACTATAGTGCCTACTATGCTTATAGCAGGACCTATTTGCTTAGGAAGCCTTACGCTTCCTTCCCTTAAGAGTTCTCCCACAATTTCCATAAGCATTGCTTCTAAAAATGCATTTACAGGTACTGCAATACGTGATGAGGCAAGCGCTAATATATACTGAGAAGGAAGCACTTCCGGATGATAGGCTACAACAGCCACATAAAAAGAGGAAAGAGTGAGAGTAATGGCAAGAGCTAAAACTCTGAGAAATTTAACAAATATTGAAAAATATGAATTATTATAATGGTCATCCCCGGAATCAAGGAATTCCATAAATGTCATGGGAGCAACTAAGCCAAGATTGCTGCCATTTACCACTATACATACTCTGCCATCTAAAATATGAGAGCATGCTGAATCTGACCTTTCCAGAGTTCCCATTTCCGGAAACAGTGCAGGATCTCCTGTTATAAGCTTTTGAACAAGTCCTGACTCTAAAACACCATCCACTTGTATATCCGAAAGCCTTTTCTTTAGCTTATTTACGTATTCAGGATTGGCAACGTCCTTAAGATAAATTAGGGCTATGTCTGTTTTTGTTCTCGTCCCTATTGAGAAATACTTTATACATAGAGATGGATCTTTTATCCTATATCTTATGAGGGAGAGATTAGTATCTAAGTTTTCTGTAAAAGCATCCCTTGGGGCTCTGAGTGCTGTCTCTAATTCGGGAGATTCTACACCTCTTTTTTCAACTTTTAAAGTATTCACTTTTAGAAAATTATCGTCACCTGCAACAAGTATTACTGTATTTCCATCCAACACAGAATTGAGAATGTCTTCTTTTTTATTGTCCATAAAAATATCATCAGAATAGATAATAGAATCAGCAATCCTATCTGCATTAAGAGGATCTTCTCCTTTATAACAAAGTATAGGCTTAATAATATTTTTTGAAATGCTGTCTCTGTCAGTTATATGCATAATAAATAGTATATATATATCTGTTCCTGATACAGACAATTTTCTTGCTTTAATATCCCGGCCTGAGGAAGTTATATTATTTATTATTTCCAATATATCCTTTTCATTCATTATTCCGTCCCACCTTTATAATTATCCTTAAAGTTAACATCTATAAGATTATAATTTATTATTTTAGATTTAACTTCAATATTAAAGCGGGCATCAGGATATTTCTCTACCCAATTTATGCTTTTGAATATCTGCGGATTATCTGCTTTGAAGTATCGGGCAAATCCGAAAATATCGCACTCAAATTCTTTTTGAGAACGCTTAATTGACGAAATAACTTCTTCTTTAACCATATTGGCTATGGTATTCTCTAATTCTTTTATTGTTTCCTGAGAAATAGGCTCTTTTACATATTCATATTGAAGCTGACATTTAATGTTCAATTTTATATTTATATAAATTTTCCCATCTTTATAATAAGTGTTTATTTTTCTCTTCTTCAGCGTGGTCTTTATAGATAATAGATTTGTTTCATTTTGGGGATTAGGTATAATTCTTGTAGAAACGGCATTTTTGCCGGCTATATAAAGGAAACCCCTGCTATCTGCTGCATCAATTATTCCAATAAGCTTTGAGCTTTTCATTACTGCAAGGCCTAAGTATCTTATAGTATCTTCTTCTCTTGTTATATAAGGTACCACATATCCTATTTCCTTAAATGATATATTATATCTTATATCTTGGGCTGTAGTATATATAGCAGCTCCATCCTTTTCCAAAGGAAGGAGGGTGTCTTCAATCGCATATCCGACTGATATATCATTTACAACTTTCCCCCCGAATAGCTCTCCGGTATTTTCTTCACTTATGGCAATAAGTACAGAGCTTCTAAAACCCGGTATAAAGCTGAGCCTGTTTATATATGCTTCTATTCCTTTTTTTTCTGCATATTCTCTAGAAAATACAACACTTCTTATTGCACCGAAGAAATCCAAGAAGGGAGTTTTATAGTCAAAATCATCCCTTGCTTCTTCAAAATCCTTGCCTTCTGCTGTATAGTGATATACGTCGGTAACTGATGCAGTAGTACCACCTGTATCGGACTCTGAAATCAGCTTTGCAATTTCACCGTTAAAAGCAATCCTTCCATCCTCTTCATCAACACCTATAGACAATGCTATATTTCTATTGTTTATATCTTCATAATCCCAGCATCCGGACAGTAAAACAGGCAATAAGGTTATCAATAATATTTTTTTCATTTTATTTATCATTTTTCTTCACCTTTGTCATAATAAATAGAATAGTTGGTCCAACAATCAATGTAAAAATTCCTATATAACTTACTAAGGAAAACATTTTTCTTAATTCATCCGGAGTTTTAGGAACTTGGGACAGTATAAATGATACAATTATAGCTGATAAAATAATTATATTAAGAGGCATTTTTTTAATAAGCTTATTTGACAGACTTACATAGCCATAAGACCATATACAAAGAGAGCAGAATATGTTCAATGTCCAAAACATAATATAAATACCATCAGGACGCCTGAATATCTCAAGATAGGGTATATCAATTCCTTTTAATACCTTAAATACTGATGCGTTATAATAAACTACATCCTCTACACCTACAACAGATATAGTGGATTCAACAATAAAAATAATTAAAAGTCCAATAAAAAGTACAGATAAAACGGGGTACTTTATCACACCTTTGTTTGCCTTTTTATTAATGGGAATAAACATAATTATTTCAGGACCTAAAAAAGGAAGCAAGAGCTTAAATGAGGCTCTCGCATATATCATTAGATCTTCAGAACCAAATATTGGCCGTATATTTACCGTTTTTCCCTGGGTAGCCATTAAAATATGAATAAAAATATATCCCATTATAACTATAAGTATGTATATTTCTGTTACTCTTGCGATGGTATTAAGATTTTTAGTAAGTGCATACCCTACCACTAACAAGAAAAACAAGCTTATAGACCATACAGGTGTCTTTTGAAAAAAAAGCGTTGTTATTACTTCTGAATATGCTCTAACCAGCACACTTAAAACAAGCAAAAAATAGATAATATATACAATAGTTATAAGCTTACCCAATGCTTTTCCCATGAGCTTTTGACTATACTCAAACAATGTTTGATTTTCATTATTATATCCAATATATATAATGAAATATGTAAATAGCACTACAATTGCAGTCGTAAAGGTGAGAGGTATCCATGCACCGGTACCTGCTTCAGCTGCTGCATTATTAGGCAGATCTATAACACCATAGCCCACTACAGCGCCGAAAAGCATAAAAGCAATTTGTCTGTTTGTAAGCGACTCTTTCATATATATAACCTCCGACTGGGTGCCCAAAACCAAAACAGTGTTTTAGTACTTTTTTGCTATGCACCGTTTTGCATCAGTTAATTAGTTATTGTGTTGCTTCAATTTTTACATATAATATTAGTATCCCACAAAAAGTAGAAATATTGTACAATACAAAAAGAAAATAAAAGAGAACCCTGGTCAGCTTTCCAGGATTCTCTTTGAACATCTTATGCTCATCACAATCTGAATCTTGATACATTGGTCTGGAGATCTTCGGATAATTTTGCCAGCTCCTGAGCTGCATTAGCCACTTCCTCCATGGACGCAGCTTGCTCTTCAGAAGCTGCGCTTATTTCTTCTCCTGAAGCCGCAGTCTCTTCGGCTACTGATGCAATACCCTGAATTGATTCATTCATGGATTGGCTGTGACCGGCAATCTGCTGTACCGAAGCGCTTAACTCCTGTATTTCGCCGGTCACATTATTTATTTCCCCAAATATCAGATCAAAATATTTCTCTGTATTGTTAACGGCTGTTACCCCTTGCAGTACATGGTCCATAGTTAGATTCATCACATCAACCACTCGTTTGGTTTCACCCTGTATGCTGCCGATAATATCTGCAATCTGTATGGCAGAGGTTGATGATTGCTCAGCCAGCTTTCTTATCTCATCTGCAACCACCGCAAAGCCTCTGCCTTGTTCTCCGGCACGGGCTGCTTCAATAGCCGCATTCAGAGCAAGCAGATTGGTTTGTTCGGAGATCTCTCTTATTACTTCAACTATCTCTCCAATTTTTTCGGACTCACTTCCCAATAATTTGACACTTTCCGCCGATTCTTCTGTCACCTTTCTTATGCTTTGCATTTTTTCAACTGCGTTCTGGACTTCGCCCAAACCGCTATCAGCTTCTTTCGCAACATTTGAACTTACTGCAGATACGGTATTGGCATTTTCTGCAGCCTGCTGTATGCTGGACGCTATCTGATCGACCACTACGCTTGCTGCAGAGGCATCCTCTGCTTGCTTTGACGCCCCGGTAGCTAATTGATTTATGGTAGAAGCCATCTCCTGGGTTGCAGAAGTAGCCTCTTCCGAAGATGCCGAAAGCTCCTGGCTGGAGGAAGCTACCTGCCGAGAGGCGTCCAGCACGTTCTTTATTACTGCCCTTAAGCCTTCCGTCATCCTATTGAATGAATTTGCCAGCTCACCTATTTCATCATTATTCCTTACTTTTACGGCCTGAATTGACAGATCGCCTTCCGCGATCATCCTTGCGGCTCCAGCTATATGCAGTATGGGTCTGGCTATTATATAAGAAATATATGATGCGGTCCCAATGCTGAAAAGTATGCTGACCCCAATAATGATCATAGTTATGGATCTGATCCTGTCGTATGCTGTCTCACCATCTGTGTAAGCCTTAAGGGCTAATTCGTTTTTCAGCTCAACAAGCGCATCAATCTCTGATTCTATCCGTGAGGCAAAGATGCGGTTATTCACTGCCTGGATATTGGCTTCTTCAACATTGCTGTCCCTGGCTAATTCAATGACCTTTTCTTCATTTTGCTTCAACTCGCTCCATAAGCTCGTTATCTCGTAATACCTTTGCTTGGCTTCATCGGATGCCGCTGTTTCATTGAAGCCTTCCAGGTTTTTTTCAAAGTTTTCTATTTCCACCCTCATATTGTCAGCATAACTATTCTTTTCCGACTCTTCCGTTGATAATATCAGATTGTTTCGGTCTCTTGCCAATGAAACCAGGTTGACCTGTGCTTCCTTTATATGCTCAATACCTTTAAGATGCATATCATACAAAACATCCAGCTCATTGTTAACTGATGCAAGATTATAGATGGAAAATGCACCTAGTACTCCAATCAAAATGACTAAAACCCCGAATCCTAAAAATAGTTTTTTTCTTACTGTCAATTTCATTATGATTCTCCTATCTAGCATTATTTTACTCTGTATAATATTTCAATATAGTCTGGACCAGGCTCTTTGCAAGGATACTCTGTTCATCATCATCGATGAGCCACTCGAATTCAGCAGGATTGGGAACGAACCCGCTTTCCAGCAATATGGAAGGAGTCCAGGTACCCCTGAACACATAGAAGCTTTTTTTATGGATGCCCTTGTCATTTCTGTTCAAGCTTTTTATAGTATCATCATGGATCTCCTCAGCAATGGAATAAGCATGTGCATCCCTATAAAACACGGAAAATCCGTTCACCTTTGAAATATCAATATTATCCGCCATGCTATTGGAATGTATTGAAATGAAAAGGTCGGGCTTTGCAGCCTTTGATGCAGCCAGGCGCTCCTCCAGGGATACCGCCTCATCCTCCGTCCTTGTCATTAAAATCTGTGCTCCCAGGCTCTCAAGCTCATACTTGAGCTTCAGGGCAGTTTTAAGATTGATCACTTTCTCAGAATATTCCTTCCCCAAGGGGCCGACTGCACCTAAGCTGTCCCCTCCATGCCCCGGGTCAAGCATTATTCTGATGCCGCTCAGAGGATAAGGTCCGGGTTTCCCCTTTACAGGTCTTTTTATATTAAGAATTATATCCTTTTCAGTTTTCTCTATATAGTAGCCTGCTATATTTTGATCCTTTTCCAGCTTTAATATATACTCTCCATCTCCTTCTTTGACTTTTGTTTCAACACATGACAGCAAAGCTCCCTCCGGCAGCTTTGGCAAGACCCCTTCGGCCAATCCCGCTATCGCAAGCCTCAACTCGCCATTTTCATAGCTTGCCACAGCCAGAGAAGGTGTTGAAATGCCAAGGGTAAGCTTATCCCAGCTCTCCCCGGCGGTATATGTAGCTTTGACTACCTTGGCTCTCATCCGGCTCTGGCCTATATAAGTCCTGACACTTTTCTTATCCACCCACTGTCCCATGGCCAGGCGGACATAATCTCCCGTCATGCCTGTAGCATAATCGGTCATGCCCTTTTGCAGCTCATGGATCCCGCCGTTGTCACGGTCAGGCTCCGGATATGTAAATATTCCGTCTTCAATAACCTCAGCATAATAGGGAGAATTCTTCATCACAACACCTATCTTTGCAGGAGCCTTTACTGAATTTGTCGTCCCTTTATAGCTCATCTTATAAACCGGTGCTCCAAGGTCGATATTTCTCGGATTGCCTGTATATGAAGGAATGGTGTATACATAGGTAAAGCTGGCAGGATAGATGCCTCCGTCTATAGCCTTCGTCGCGGAGGGATTCATTGCATAGCTTTTCCCTCCTATTGCAACCGTAACCTTTGAGCCTATGGGAGCCTCGCAGGACAGGGTAATTTTTTCTCCCGGCATTCTAAGCTCCTGGCTTTGAGGAAAAACAGAAGAAGAAGGTATTTCTGCCTTTTTCATTTTCTCCGGCAGCTTTGAAGCTGCTTCTTTAAAAATAGAAACAGCGGAGCTTGATCCTTCCTGGGAAAAGGCAAAGGTATTGGCTCCTTCTTTAAGCTTGACTAAGATACCAAAAAAACCATGAGAGGATCTGTTCTCTACAGGCTCTCCATTCAACAGCAAGGGTTTTTCCGGATCGGATGAACCGCATATATAATATTGATCATATCTTGTTTTTATATCAGTACCGGGCACGGCAACACTGACAGGAAGTCTTGCCTTAACCTCATCCTTTTTCTCATAATAGGCCTGCAGAAGAGAAAAAAGCGGAGGATTCTTAGCTATGGAACTGTAGTTATAAAATACGCTGCCCTTTATCTCCGGGTTTTGAGAGTTCAGATCAAGCTGCCTTTCTATCTCTCCCACACCATGCCATGGGCTTGCAGGATCACTGTTCAGTACACGGTAAGCAGCTTGTCCTATGTACAAATCAACGCCTGTTCCTTTAGCCACATCTGTCCACCAGGCTGCCAGCTTCTCATAATCTGCGATGGAATAGCCGATATTCCAATACAGCTGGGGAATGATATAGTCTATGGTCTTCTCTTTTACCCATTTTCTTGTATCTGCAAAATGCTCATAATAGGTTTGGGCACCCCTTGTATCGCTTCCCAGAGGGTTGGAGCTCTTGTTCGCCCATATTCCGAAAGGGCTGATGCCGAACCGGACAGCCGGTGAATGCATTTTCAGCGCTTCTGATATTTCCCTTACAAGCAAGTTGACATTTTCTCTGCGCCAGTCATTTATATCCTTAAAGCCTTTTCCGTATTTGGAATAGGCATCCTTGTCATCAAAGCTTTTACCCGGATAAAAATAATCATCCATATGTATGCCGTCCACCTCATAGTTTTGTACAATTTCCAACACACCGTCAGTTATATATTTTCTCGCCGCAGGTATCCCCGGATTGAGATAAAGATTTCCGTCTCCATGCTTTACTACCCAATCAGGATTCCTTACAGCCGGATTGGCAGGATCTAAAGATTTAATATCATGCTTTGGCTCAGATATGGTCTTCTTCGTGATTCTATAGGGATTGATCCATGCGTGAAGCTCTATCCCCCTTTTATGGGCCTCTGCAACCCAAAATTCCAGAGGGTCGAAGCCCCCGCCGGGTGCTAAGCCTTGCCGGCCTGTCAGATACTTGGACCAGGGATAGAACCGGGACTTATAAAGGGCGTCTCCGGAAGGGCGGACCTGCAGGAAAACCGCATCCATTCCCAGCTTCTTCGCATCATCCAGTATTTTTACCGCTTCTTGCTTCAGAACCTCTGCATCTGCTGAAGGCTTAGACGGATAGTCAATATTCAGCACTGTGGCTACCCAAATGCCGCTGAAGCCCTTCTCATCAAGAGGCTCTGCTTTGGCGTATCCGCCATTTAAAGGGATCGCCATTGCTATGACTGCTGCTAAAATGATCAGCTTAAATAGTTTCTTCATTAAATAAACGCTCCTCTCGCTTCGCTGCAATATTTATCCTATAAGCACGATATATGTCATAATTATATCCTTTTTATCCAAATATGTCATGTGTCAATTGCATTAC
>NZ_JAJEKE010000031.1 GCF_024363565.1 Lutispora saccharofermentans
ATAAGCTTCTGAACCAATAAGCAATTGTTTCATTAACTTAATCTGTTGTGTTAGCTGATAACAAGTATAAAGCTTCAAGGCTAAGATTTTGTAAGCTTGTATAGGGCTGCGTCAAAACTTTTCCTATACTTCGCTAACAAACTCTAAGCCTCTTCACAAAATACTCTTTTATCAGCTACCACAACAAGTTAAACTATACCCTTTACTTATTTCTTAAACTATATATTAAATCCGGCGGAGATACGATCTTCCCAAACTCATATTCAGCATTATTTTTCTCTATAGTGATTGTTTTTCCTGTTCTTAAAGCTTCCGTCCAGAATATATCGGGATTGACATCCGGTTTAACCTGGCATGCTAAAGCATATAATCCCGCAATATATGGAATAGACCAGCTCCATCCCCCCTGTCTGTAGAACACATAGTCGTCTTTTCCAGTTGGGCTTGCTGTAGTTCTTGAATCCATAGGCACCAATAGGATATCATCTATATCTAATCTTTCTTTAATCATATCAAATTTCGTTTCATAAAAGCTTTTCGCCCACCATGAGCCTGGTTCATAAGAGGAAGCTTTATTAGGATCGCTAAGAGGATCTCTGCCTAAACCATGAAAGTAGTATCCATAGGTTTTGACCAACGATGAAGACACTACAAATATGCCTTGTTTTTTGGCTTCTTCCACTGCCGCTGTAACTTCACTATACCCTTTCTGACCTTCCGACCAGCCTACTGAATTTGAAATGACCCTTATCTTTCTATCCTTGGGCAGAGTTTCATTGACATCCAGGATCCTATTAATAGCTTGAGCCAGCCATGTGAAATCATATTCAAAGCCATCTGCTTTATACATTCCGTTTTGTACTGCAATATAATATAGATCAGCGTCAGGTGCAACACCCACTGTTTTGCCAACAGCGATAGAAGCAACTGCCGATCCATGCATTTGAGCTTTGATCCCGGGAGGGCAGTTTATTTCTTCATATAATTTGAGATTATCCTTGTACTCTGCGTGGTCAACAAGAAGCACCTGATCTAAAATGGCTATAGCTACGCCTTTTCCTTTTATCCCCTTTTTGTGTAATTTATCAATATTTAACCCCGGGCTTTTACCGATTTTCATTATCTTATCAGGGCTAAACCCTTTCGGAAGAGTTTCAGGCCATACAGTTTTGCTATCGAAGTCCGCATACTGTAAATCATATAACCTGTCCTCCAAATTTAAGGATGATAAGTCATACCCTCTTAAATCGACCTGCCAGCCATCGGTTGAGTCCGGATTATAAGCCGGTAAGGAGCTTAGCTCCCCTCTTAGGAAGTCTGCTTCAGCAGGATATATAGTAATATTACTTTCAACTTCTGTATGCTCTTTTGTTGAAGCTGGGTTAAACCCGCATGATGACAAAAAGAAAGCTGCAGCTAAAATTAAAGCTAATTTTCTCATCAAAATCCCCCTCTCTTTCTTGTTTGGTTTTAAGTAAAACAAATCACATTTAAGCTCAAGCTTAAATGCTTTATATATAATTTCTCATTTACCATTGTCTTACTTTTATACCTAAATATTATCATAACTGCTTTGTTTTTCCTATATGTTATTGCAGCCGCAGTTTCCATTGCAGAAGCTCAGCAGATAAATGAAATTGCTTAGCCTGCATATGAGATGATATAATAGAATCAAAATACTGTTTATATGGAGAACAAATGATGACTGATAATTATGATTTAAGGGATATAAATAAGAAAATTTCTGCAATGATACTTCCTGTAGCTATCGAAGGCGTTCTTCAGATGGCTGCAGGTTTGGTTATGATGGGAATGATAGGCAGGATCGATGTCATAGCTGTCAGCGCTCTGGGAATCAGCATGAGGATCACCCAGATGGTCTGGGCTCTTTTCAAGGGTATAACCACGGGAGCATCCGTATATGTGGCCCAGTATTTCGGAGCCAAAGAATACGGCAAGATGAAGCATGTCATGCAGCAGACATTGATATCTACAATCATCGTAGTGGTGATACTCCAAGCAGTCGTATATATTTTTTCTCCTGCTCTGCTGGGCATATTTGACCCAAGTCCCGAGCTGCTGGAAAAGGCGATTACATATATAAGGACCGTTTCATTCGGCTTGCCATTCTTGGCTGTCATGCTTGTTGTCGGGGGAGTGCTCCAGGGCATGGGGAATGCTAAAACCCCTATGATCATAACCATGATGATGAACATCGTAAACATAGCAATTGGCTATGTGCTGATATTCGGAAGGCTTGGCTTCGAGCCTATGGGAGTCAAAGGAGCTGCGATAGCAACCGCTTTGTCCCAGTTCGTCGCAGCAATCCTGGGCCTGTATGTACTGTTTAACCAAAGCGGAGTGCTGCATTCTTACTTGAACACGAGCTTCTTCAGCGTTGATATGCCACAGATACGGAATATATATAAGGTCGGCCTTCCTTCCTCTGCAGAGTCTATGTTCTGGCAGCTTGCCGCTATTATTTTGACCAGATCCATACTTACTTACGGCGAAACAGCTTTCGCTGCCCACCAGCTCGGAATGCAGGCAGAATCCATATCGTATATGCCCGCTACCGGCTTCAGCATCGCCGCCACCGCTTTCATAGGACAAGCTTTGGGAGCCAATGATAAAAACCTAGCCAAGATCTACCTCAAGCAGATATTTAAAGGCGCTATTTCCATCACGGCTGCAAGCGTTATAGTGCTTGTATTTTTCCCGGGTGCCATGATGTCCCTGCTGACGGATAATCCTGAGGTCATACGTCTTGGTTCCATATATCTCATACTCATGGGAATAGTGCAAATACCTCAAAATGCTTCCAACGTGCTCATGGGGGCCATGAGAGGCGCAGGATATACGAATATCCCCATGCTGGTGGCAGGAACAGGGCTTTGGGGGATCAGAGTGCCTTTCACTTTGGTGGTAGTCTACTTGCTCAAGCTTCCCATAACAGGCATTTGGGTGGTGATGAGCATAGATCTGGCCTTCCGCTTTTTATTCAATCTTGTTCTTTACAAAAGAAAAAATATATATGATAAGGCTTTGTTGTAAATTAAGAGGTTTACCATATTTTTAGGAGGTAAAAGTCTATGCCTGATATTGCAGCATTTTTATCCTATGTACTTGTGACGACCTTCACGCCGGGGCCTAATACCATCATGTCCATGTCAAATGCAAGCCGATATGGCTTTAAGAAGAGCATAAGGTTTATTATCGGCATAATATGCGGTTTTTTTATTATTTTTGTCTTGAGCAGCATCTTCAGCGTAGCTCTCTACAGGTTGATCCCGTCCGTCAAATCGGTCATGACCGTGATTGGCGCTGCATATATACTGTGGCTTGCGTGGAAAACCTATAAAAGCAAGCCCCACAGCATGGATGAAACCCACAAAAGCACAAACACCTTTATGGCAGGATTAGCGCTGCAGTTTGTAAACATAAAGCTCATCCTTTATGCCATAACAACAGTTTCAACCTTTATCGTGCCGTATTACAAATCCCCGCTGGCTCTCATAAGCTTCTGTGCATTGCTGACCTTTATAGGCTTTTTGGCCAATTGCAGCTGGGCACTGTTCGGCGCGGCGTTTCAAAAATTTCTTGTGAAAAATGACAGGGCAGTAAATATCGTTATGTCGCTTCTGCTCGTCTATTGTGCGGTTAAATTATTTTTTTAATTCGCGCCGAAAAAACAAAAATTCAGCTTCTGATCTTCGTTCCGCAGTAGGGGCAGTATTCGTAATCAGCCTCTACAGCTTTTCCGCAATGTCCGCATATATTGTGGGCCGAATAGGTATGCCCGGTTTCAACAGGCCGCAAATCCCAATAAGAGATATCGATATTATCTCCTCTTTCAATCCCTTTTCCCTTCTCTTGCGGGATTTCATACAACGAGCCGCAGCCGCTGCATATCACATAATATTTTTCATTCCATTTAAAAATAGGTATGAAAAAGAAATGAAAAAAGTTAAAGGTCTTTATCAGCTTTCCTCCCGATCCCTTATCACAATTCCTGCAGGGTACATCATTCAAATCTTTTATTTCTTTTTGTTTATTTTGTATGCCAAATACTCCGATAAAAAACATATATTCCTCCGCAAATCATTAGTTATCTATTATTCTATTATACCACGCTGCTGCATATATAGGGTATTCGGATAGAATCCCAGCTTCCTGTAAAAGTTTATCGTCGATTCATTCTCCTGGGATACTGTGACTCCGATGACCTTACAGCCCTTTTCCTTCATCCAGTTTACATGCCCGGCTGCAAGCTTCGTCCCAATCCCGCCGCCTCTTTTAGCTTTATCAACATGCATGGATTCAAGCTCTCCCTTCCCATCCACTGCTGTTGACATGCAATATCCCACATATTCATCACCGATTCTGGCTACGGTTATTTTTATTGTATCCTTGCTGAACACGCTGAAAGCTTTGATCCTCTGCTCAAAATTAATAGAACGGTATGATTCCTTGAAATACTCGGAGGTATTTTCGTGGTACTTCCGGTTCTTTTCCCAGAGGTCTTTGATGATTTCAACCTCATCATAGGAAATATCAAAAATATCGACCATAGCTATCTTCCTCCCTCTTTATCTCATATTTCTTCGCTTTGCTGCTTCACTGAAGCTATCATACATGCCTAAATTTTACCATATATATTGGCCTTTTGTATATAATCAATGATTCCATATGTAAAATCGGAGACGGTTCTTTTTATAACACATACCATATGCGATAAAAAGAACCGTCTCCGATGCTGCATCCTGTATCTGCACTACCTCTTCACTGATCCCTTCTTATTAATCTGCTATCTTCTCAATTTCTCAGGCATTTTGGGCTGATGCAATACCCAGTAGCAGCATGTTCCTGCAGAAGTCTGTGCTGCGAATAAAGCCAGGCAAGCTGCCAAGCTCAATAATTTATGCTTTCCTTTCATTGTAATCCCTCCTCTCCATTTTATTTTTACTCTTGCCTGCAGCGTGATGCCAGAGGCAAAAGGGTCAACGACTCAAATAAAACTGACAGAGAAGCTATGCTGCAGTATCTATATAGCTTTATATTTATGAAATATGCTGTGACGATAATGATGATTTGTATGGTTATCGCATAGATGCTCCTCTTTCTGTAAATTCCATGCTCTCTTTTGCTCAGAGTTCTATTAGGATTATCCACAGGAGCATATCGTATGATGAGTAGAAATGATATGGCTAATGCAACGGATATTATATAGAAGCTTAGGTATGAAGGAATGCTGCTTCCTGCCCAGATAATCAGCATCATAGACGCGGCTGTAGCTATAAAGCACTTCATATAGGTGTCGAGATGCAACCCTCCGGCATTGATTCTCATAAAGCCGAAAACTGTTAGGAATATTACTGCTTCTATTACTTTTTTGAACAGAACTGCTATAAATATCAATCCAAAGACTTTGATTATTGTAGAAACCACCAGCTGAAGTCCATAATAGTATATATCATGATCCTCGCTTCGGATTATACCGGCATCCAATATTTTTTGAGCAACAATGCCTGAAATATCATCAATCATAGCATCACCCAAATCTATTTATATTCTTACATGCACTATATCAAATTACTGTCCCAATGTGAATGCTTTATGCATAAGCAGTCGTTTAAATGTCATATTTGACACGAGCTTCGTTTGCTTAGGTCTTTAAAATCTTGTTAATGTATTTCCTTATATCCTCTACTTCTTTTTTTATAGATTCAACAGTGTTTAGCTTTAGAGTAAGCTCAGAAATCAATTCCTGGTATCTTTCCTCCCTTTGCTGTTGCTTAGAATCCCTTCTTTCTTGTGCCTTCAAGATGTAGAATATAAGCACCACTGCCAGCACAGCCCAAAATCCTTGAGATGAGGCGGCTTTAATAACATCACTTTCCATATTCTCACCTCCTATCTGCCAAGTATTTATTTAGAGCTTCTAAGCCACCTTATCACCTGTTTCTATTCCCCCCTTTCTTGAACGAAACTTCATTCAGCGTTTAAATTTTGCCTGCTTATACCACAGCATGAAAAAGAGCACTTGATCTGTAATTGAAATATACCAAAATTCGGCACCTTTTTAAATAGCTTGTGCATGACAGGTCGTTGAAATGTCATCATTGGACTCCCAAGACTATGAAGATGATGAAGAGATAAGGAATTAAACCTATTTTATTAATTGTTAAAAATGGTATAATGTAGTAAATGATATTGTTTGTTCCTTTGCTCAACGGTGTGATCTGGGGGGGATTTGCATGCCAATCAACATATTTTTATGTGATGATGACCTGGTTCAGTTGGAAACGCTTACTTCCTTTATCCATAGTATATTCAGCAAAGGTGAAATTGCAATAACACAAGCGACAAGCGGCGAGGAGCTTTTGAGCAAAATTGATGCTGTAAAGCCGGATACAGTTATATTAGACATTGAAATGAAAGGCTTAAATGGTATCCAGACCGGTTTCATTCTAAGAGAAAAATTTAAAGATTTGATAATAGTATTCATAACCGGGTTTAAGGATTATGCCTTTGATGCATTTAGTGTAAAATCTTTTGATTATATAATAAAGCCGGTTACTTTCAGCCAGTTTAAAATGCTCATGGATGATATAACCATAAGGCTCGATCAGATAAGGGCCTATAAGGAAAAGAGCCAAGCCTTGGTTATAGCCAGCAGGGATAAAAGTGCCGCCATCAGGTATGATGATATATTTTATTTTGAAAAATCGCTGAGGAAGGTCAGGATATACACCAAATGCGGGATTTATGAATATTACGGCACCTTCAAGGAGCTCATGAATAACTTGAATATGGACTTCTTTGTACAATGCCACCAAGGATATATAGTGAATATAAGCAAAATAAAAGAGATCAGGAAGGATGAGCTCATATTAAATGGAATAAAGCCCTCAATATCCATGAGCCGCAAATATAAATCCAATGTAAGGGAAGCCATGTCCTGCCGGCTGTTCTCTTAAGGGGGTTTATATAATGGATATATGGGATTCTATCGAATTCATGGTGAACATTATAGATGTATCCCTGCTGCTTTATTTTACATATATTATTCTTGGCAAGAGCAGGCTGCCATATAAAAGAGCTGCCGCTGCCGTTGTTTTGCAATCAGCAATAAACACGATTTTAAACGGCTGCTTTGGTATAGGAAATTTGATAAGCTTTTCTTTGATGTATTTTTCCACCGGAGTAATATATCATCTTCTGTTTGGCTGGAATTTGATAAAAATATATATATGCAGCATCATCGGGCTGCTGATCATGGGCATTGGTGAAATGGCTGCTATGGCTGCTGTATTATGTATCGGGAAAGCTTCAGCCTACTGGTTTTATCATCCAAATATCCATAGGATGACCGCAGTAATTTTATCAAAGGCTTTGAGCCTTCTTATCATCTATTCCAATAAAGACAGGTTCAAAAATATTGATAAAATAGAAGATATACGGCTATACCAATTTGCCTTGATAACAGGTTTTAATGTTTTAATCGGCTTTATCGCATTTTGGTTCTATAAATATACTTATATCACAAGAGGATATAAAAGCTGGTATATCATCCTTATGTCTCTCGCCTCAATTTCTTTCAGCATAACTGTACTAAGCATTTTGAGAAAAATATCCGATCAACTGAAAAAAGAAGCCGAGTGGAAGCTTAAAGAGAGGGAATTCGAGAGGCAGCGCTTTTATATCTCGGCCATAGAGGATATGCTGAAGCAGATAAAAGCTCAAAGACATGATTTCAATCATCATATCAGCTGCATATACGGCCTTCTCCGCATGGGCAAAACAGATGAGGCTAAAGCCTATATGGAAAGGCTCACAGAGGATTTATCCAGTTTCAATAATATCATCAGCGCAGGCGACCCCATAGTATCCTCAATATTGAATACTAAAATGGAAAAGGCTTATAAGGAGCACATAAAATGCGATATTGATATTTCAATACCGCATAAATTGAATTTGGAGTTTTGGGTTATATCCATCGTATTGGGGAATCTGCTGGATAATGCCGTAGAAGCGTGTACCAATATGCCCGAGGATATGAGAAGGATAGCTGTCAGGATACATATAAGGCAAGATCATTTAATAATAAAGGTATCAAACAGCAAGGACAGAAAAATCATAATGCCCGAATCGAGTATAGACGAAAATTACAGCACAAAAGAAGATAAGGCCAACCATGGCTTCGGATTGCCTAACATCAAAAAAACCGTTGAAAATATGAATGGCTTTATAGAGATCAAGGATATGGAAGATACCTTTGAAGTCGATATAGCTATCCCTTATTGACTATAGCTTTATATTATATTTACTCATCTAAATCTATGATGATCTTTCTGCAATAAGCGCATTTGTAGCATTTCACTTCCGGCTGAGAAAAAAACCGGTTTTTATTAAGAACCTCTCCCTCAAGCTCCAATTCTGCCAATGTAGGCTTTTTAGTTTCCGGCAGCCATCTTAATGAATGGTTCACACCATAGCTTCCCCCATAAATAAATCCCGGGATAAGGCCTTTGCCGCAATATGGACAATCCATTTTTCTTCCTCCATTTCATAATATTTATATGCTGATTTCAGCCAATGATCAGCCGATGCCTTCTCCCAAGAATGGCTGATACATCATCAACGCATGGTTTTCCGTTATGTACTCATCATCTATCTGACTGCCATTAACATCATAGCATTTCCTGCATATGACATTATGCCTCATGTATCCTCCCCAATATTCATGGGTTATGGAATGCTCCTTCTCATACACCTTATACTTAAAATAAGGCTCTATTTCAGTTCTCCATTCCCCCGACAACTCTTCACCGGTTACTTTCAAGTGCAGTTGATAAGTCTCATTTGTTCCATTATATATCTGCAGATCTCTATAATTATACACACAGGTTGCTCCGCTCCCAAAGGGTTGAGTTCTGTTGGAGTCAGGAAAAACATCATAGCTGTGTCTATACCGCTCTATCACAGTCAATGGTGTATGCAATGTCATCCAATATATAAGATTCGACAATTGGCATAAGCCCCCGCCTATCTCTGCTTTATAGCTGCCGTAAAAAAGCGCCATTCCCTCTACATAGCCCTTGCTCTTATCTGGCTTGCCTATAAGCCTCCAATAAGAAAATGTTTCCCCGGGCTTGATAATTATGTTATTAAGACGTTTTGCGGCTATATTCAGATTGATAATTTTGTTATATTGGTACCACATGTCTACGTCTTTTAGCTTCCTCAGTGTTGGAGTCTTGTGACTGAAATATATTTTGGGCAAAAGATTCTCATCCCTGGTTCGCGCATATTTCTTCGGACCGAAGTACCAATCAAAATATCTCCTATATGTATAATACTTCTTGCCAATATATATTCTGAATTTTGACCGGGCTTTGGGCCTCATTGCCGATATGTTCTCTTTATAATCCATCACAATCCCCCCTTTTGCAAAGGCATGTCCGGCTATAACAGAAATAGCTACAACTTACCCATATGCTTCAATGTATAAGCATATGCGATAAAGCGATTAGTTCTCTCTTTTATATCTTTTTCCGAGACGCCTTGATATAAAAGCAAATCATCTGAAACCTCTCTGCTGCCGTTAATAATAAGAATATACTCTGATTTCATCTCCATTTCTACAATAGCATCCTCATCTGTATAGCTGGAGATGCGGACTGCAGATTGGCTTTTATCTCTAGGTTTATTTTCCTTGCTGATTTCAGATTCAATACCATGCAATCTATAGGCTTTCATTTCCAATCCGAGCTTTTCTGCTGGGTATTCTTTTGCCTGAAAAAAAGAAGTATCCTGTTCAACATATGCCTTTAACTCTTTTCTTGTAGGGTTTTCTCCCAAAGGTAAAGGCTTGTCCAAAACATAATCAAAACGGTTTAGAATGACATTTGCCTTCAAAATATTCAGCTCATGGGGCAAGAGTGTATGAGGAATTGCATTGTACTTTTCAATCAAGTAGTCTTCCAACTGTTTAAAAGTCCTATTACAAGGAATTATATTCTCTGCCGCATAGGACAAAAATTTGTCCTGCTCTTCCTTCTTGGCAATAAAAATTGAGGTAGACCCATCTCCTCCGCCTATAATTCCAAAAGCTCTCGCTTTATTTTTCTTCTTAAAGTTAATATTTAAATTTTTCATATGTGTCTCCTTATATCTCTGTATCACGCTGCATATATAACGTATTTGGATAAAATCCCATCTTTCTTTCCTTTATAGGAATTACCATCGTCCAATACAGATCATTCGCTCGCAAACTGCTACCAATAATGTTGTTATAATATTAGACGTAATGATTGACCAAATTAATTTCTTTTTATGAGAATGGACCTACATAAATGTTTGCTATCTCATCAATGAGGTTAGTAAATCGCTGCCGCCATTAGCACTATTCCAATTATAGGATACACTACCCAGGATATCCTTTGCATTGTTATATAAAAATCTGATGGTTCAGGATCTCTCACATCTAAGCAATGTTCAAGCTCAAAGAAAAACAGCGGGTATTTAATGTCTATTGCTATTATAAAAAATAAAATTATGGCTAATATTAAATATTTATATTCTCCACGTATTGTATCGTTAGCAAAGGATGCAAAATCCGCTACGCTTTTTAATGATACTTTATAGTCAGCACTATAAATCGCCTCTAGGCCGAGCGAAACTCGAACATCAGCGTAATCCATTAGCGGTTCGCCATCTTTATCAAACATAAACTGGCTTCCTTTTTGATATTCGCCCTCAAAAATTATGTTTCCATCTTCATCTTCAATATTTTCAATACCTGAACTCCAATTTTCAGCGTTTTTAAAATTTACAATATATTTCTTATTAATATTATTGGGAAGCCTGTAAATTACCTCAGCACTACTGCCTTTATTTTCAAGTCCTTTGACTGTGATGTGTATATCACCGTATTTACTTTTGCCTATGTAATGATTATCAGAAGCCGCAACCTTTTTTACGAGAAATGTACGTTCATAATATGCTCCTATAGTGAAAAAGGCCTTAAAATAAAAAATCAATACTATTAATAGAATAATCGGCAACAAAATCTTCAAAGATATGGCTTTTGAATCCATCTGCTTTATTTTTTCAACAATCATGGCTTTCTCCTTTTTGTTTGTATCCAAAAATCTCTCGCGAAAATGATAGACAGCTAATTTTTATGTCACTGCTGTTTGTTCTCCTTGCAGCCAGTGGCATCCGGTGAGTATCTATCTCCATAGCACGCTCTTGCTATATTTGTATATTTCATAATAAACTCTGTTTTCGCATCTGTATAACCATCCCTATTATGCTCAAACTTTTTCCATAGAAGCTTTTTTAGCAGGCCATATTCTTCTGCAACCTCGCTATGCTCCCGAAGATAATCCTTGAAATACAATTCGTTCCAATCCCCATGATAGCGGACATGTAAATGATACACCTTCTCATCAAATCCATCAGGGGTATACCCTTTATTAAAAGCCATTCTCATATCCGACTCATTTTCGGATGACATAAGCAGCCATCCCATGCCTGTAAGAGTGCTTTTCAACCACTCAAGATTACAATCATTATCAAGTTCCAATAATATATCTATTGTGGGTTTTGCGATTAATCCTTCAACGGATGTGCTTCCAATATGATTGATACGTTTTATATTCTTCTGTCCGATATGGCGAATAATATCTTCCTTTTCAATCAAGTACCATTTTTCATACTCCGGGTTGTGCTCTTTCAAAATAATAGGGAAAAGCTCCCACAGCTCTTCTAATGTCATTTCTGACAGCGTTTTTTTCATCATATCCTCCCCTAGCATGCATCCTTTTTTATTTCGCAAAGCTATTCATTAGATAAACTGTATTCCAATTGGCAATCGCATGGCTCATCATCAACTAATTTAGCATTATATTCCGCAGCTTCCCTACAGCCCATCTCTTTATAGAAAGCTTGAGTCTCTTCAGAGGAATGGGCAGATATATAGAGCTTCTGAGCGCCCATTTCTTTTGCTTTTTTACATGCAAGGGAAAATAATTTTTTACCTATCCCAATACCACGGCTTTCATAAGATATATGAATGCTTGAAAGCTGCAGGTACTCCTTTTGTGAGCCGAAGAACTGATTTTCAACGGAGGCAAACCCTACAAGCATATTATTATGAAAAGCTCCGAATACTGCGCCTCCTGTTTCTACTGTGTTCTTCAGACAGCTGACCAGATATTCATATTCATCTGGGCCCCACTGTTCTGTAAAAGCAATTTCTTTTAATACCCATTCCCCGTTTTCTTTTCGCCAGCATTTCTTTACCTCTTGATAGCGGTTAAAGCTTTCAAACAATGCTGCATTTATTTCATGTTTTTTTAATTCTTTATAACAAATTGTTTCCAATGCAAATACCTCCCCCTGCCGGCACCTCGCGTTTATCCGCCCTCGAAGCGGAAATGGGGTGCTATATGCAGTTGTCCTCTTTCAATTCAAGAACGCGATATATTACAACCACTCCCATAAGCTCAATGCACCTTTTGCCGGAATAGGCTCTGTAAGCATTTTTACATCATGAAGCTTCCATCCATATCGCCCATCTGTATAATCACCAAATGCAAGCTCATTTCCCTCAATCTTTGTACAACCGAAATCCATAAGGCGGCTAACTCTATCTGCTTCGTCGTAAAAAATTTTACAACAATCAAGCAATGTACATACAGCGACAACACAACCAGTAGGCAGATTATCAGCTGTATATCCATGCGCCGCCAAAACAGATTTATAAGGTTCCTGATCACATATTTTCTTATCAATTTTCTTTCCGGCATGTATTGCCAGTTCCCCCTGATATAAGGTTCTCCACGACCTAGTCTCAATCTTTTTTTCTTCTATAGCTATCAATGTTGCCCAAGGCTGTATTAATGTTAACGCCTTCATAATATCCGCCTGCTTTCTTATGCATCAAATAAAGATTATGCATCAATCTTGGCACCGAAAATGCTTATTAAATTCGTTACACTTGATTGACTATATTTTGAATAATTTCTTTACTTTTGATTATTTCATCATCAACATCCATTACCACTTCAAAAATTATCTTGCCATTATAACTTTTTAAATAGTTGCTAAAAATTTTATGAAAATCTAAATCACCTTGCCCTATCGGAAGATGTTCATGAATGACAGAAAAGTGTTTATCAGCTATATGCAAACATTTAGGAAATCTAACATCTATTATTTTTTGTAGATGTTCGTAGCTATCTATATGAGCTATATTTATCGTAATCCTCAATCTCAAAAAGAGCATGGATTATGATGGGGAATCCTTTTTCCAATATAGTCTTTTCTTTTGGTTCAACAATTTTGTCGCCTTGTAAAACTCCGTCTTTATACCAAACTTGTAAAAAATCAAATCCATTTTTTTTGCAAAATTCGATTTCAGAATCGTAGTCATTATACCATCTATTGCTTCTACCATACTCAATCATTTCATCACCCCTAAGTATATAATATAAATTTTCTAACTTCATAGTTTTAATCTTAAGTTCACAATATAAAACTATTGTAAATTAACAAAGCCACTAAAGCTTCATATGCTGCCGTCTTATTCCGAAATATTAATTCTTTCTCCGCAATGCATGCAATGAAATACATGTTTTTTAGCATACATCAATCTATCAAGATTTTCAAAGCCTCCACAATTAGGACATCGTAGCTTCTTTCTATCTAAAACAATATAAGAAAATAGGAAGATTGCCGCAAAGACAAACAAAGGCCATTTGATACATCCACCAGCTATTGTAATTCCAAATAACACAGCTAAAGTAATGCCAAGGTTGATATCTTTTCCTGATATGGACTTCACACATTAACCTCCTTTAGATAACTCATATCCAGCTTATTACAACCCAAATATTTAAACATAACACTGCTATAAAGGCAGCCAAAAATGTATATGAAAATAGGTATTTGTTTTCTTTTCTCTGACTAATGAAGAGTCGAATCAGCAAAAGCTCCCAACTAATAAAGAAAACTAACCATAGCAAACGTGACTTTATAAGAATACTAGCAAAAAATAGAAGACTGGTTAATAAATTAAGCCTTCTTATTGAAAGAAAATTCACTAATTGTTTTACTTCCGTCATCGATGCACCTCCTCATATATCGGATAAGTTTTTAAGTAAAGATTGAAGCATTTATTATGCCCCATTTATAGACCGAATGCATTTAAGAAAAGTTCCATTGTTATACTTATATATCTAAATGCTACCATATCAATTCGGCTTTTTCTATATATTCATATGACTCTGTTATTTAATGTTTTTCGCTCATAACTCCAGCTATTGCTTTTGCAGTTTCAAGCACAGTGATCACTGTCACCATGCTTTCTGAGGCGGTTCTTCTTATTTTAAAACCGTCAGTATTTGAGTCATTTCCCTTGGTTGGAGTATCTATTACAAGATCCACTTCTCCCGACTTTATAATGTCAAGGATATTCGGGCTTTCCTCACTGATTTTTCTAACTTCTTCCGCATCTATTCCGTTTTCCTTAAGAAACTTGGCGGTTCCGCTTGTGGCCATAAATCTGAACCCTGCCTTTGCAAACTCCTTTGCTATCTGGAGAAACTCCTCCTTATCGCCGTCATTTATTGTTGAAAGGATTGTTCCTCTCTTTCTGAGCTTAATCCCTGCTGCAACAAGGCCTTTATAAAGTGCCTCCCCAAAGGTCTTTCCGATACCTAGTACCTCTCCCGTGGATTTCATTTCAGGTCCAAGGCTTACCTCTACATTCTTCAATTTTTGTGTAGAGAATACCGGCACCTTTATGCTTATCAGCTCAGGTTCTTTGTATATTCCCGTTCCATAGCCCATATCCTTAAGCTTAAAGCCAAGCATGGCTTTTGTAGCAAGGTCCACTATAGGAACGCCGCTGACCTTGCTTATATAAGGCACAGTCCTGCTTGCTCTCGGATTTACTTCTATTATATAAAGCTCATTTTTATATTCTATAAACTGTATATTTATCATGCCAAACACCGAAAGCCCAATCGTTATTTTCTTTGTGTACTCGAGTATCTTCTCTCTTATATCATTGGATATGCTCTGGCTTGGATATATGCTGATGCTGTCTCCCGAGTGAACTCCAGCCCTTTCCAGGTGCTCCATGATTCCGGGAATGAGCACATCCTCTCCGTCGCATATGGCATCAACCTCTATCTCTCTGCCCAAAAGGTACTTGTCAATAAGCACAGGATTTTTGCTGTCATTTCTGAAGGCCCTTCCCAGATACTCAACAAGTTCTTCCCCATCATAGGTTATTTCCATACCTTTACCGCCGAGTACGTAGGAGGGCCTCACCAAAACAGGATATCCAAGCCTTTTAAGCGATAGAATGCTGTGAACCGATGCATAGTCAAACTCAATGCCCTGCCCTATCCTTATAGGGCCTGAGCCTATTACTATCACCTTCTTTTTATCTGTTACATCAACTTCATCATACATTTCATAGGTTGAGTAATAGTAAGGAGAAACTGCTTCAAATTCACCTGCACAGGTATCGACCATTTTATATGAAGCGTTTATATTCCATAAGCTTCTTAGATTATATATGTCATCAGGACTTGCCTTGAGCATCTCTGCCAGCCCCTTATCCGAGAATCCCATTTTTTTAAGCTTAAGGAGCCATTCCTTATTGACCTCATCAAAGCTTGATTTCTTTAACCTTTCTTCTTCATCAACGATTCTCTTGAATTTGGATATATAAAATCTGTCTATTCCCGTTATTTCAGCAATCTTTTGAATCTTATAGTCCCTTCTTATCATTTCTGCAAGGCAGAAGATTCTCTCATCGTCTCCGCGCCTTATTTTTTCCTTTAACTCCACCAAAGACATGGACTTGACTTCCGTTGTATCAAGAGTGAATTTCCCATTCTCAAGAGAACGGATTCCCTTTAGAAAGGCAGCTTCAAAATTGCTTCCTATCGACATTATCTCACCTGTTGCCATCATCTTTGTTCCAAGTGTCCTGTCTGCATTCTTAAACTTGTCAAAGGGCCACTTGGGTATTTTCACCACGACATAGTCAAGAGACGGCTCAAAGCAGGCATAGGTCTTTCCTGTTACAACGTTTTTAATTTCATCAAGCCCATATCCCAGCGCAATCTTTGCCGCTACCTTTGCTATGGGATATCCCGTAGCCTTTGATGCAAGAGCCGAAGACCTGCTTACTCTCGGATTGATTTCGATTACCGCATATTCAAAGCTGAGAGGGTTTAGTGCAAACTGCACATTGCAGCCGCCCTTTATACCAATTGAATTTATTATATCTATTGATGCTTTTCTCAGCATTTGATGCTCCTTGTCTGATAGGGTTTGAACTGGAGCAACAACTATGCTGTCTCCTGTATGAATCCCGACCGGGTCTATGTTCTCCATGCTGCATACAGTTATGCAGTTTCCGAAGGAATCCCTTATCACTTCATATTCTATTTCCTTCCAGCCCTTAACGCTCTTTTCAATTAACACCTGATGCACAAGGCTGAGCGACAATCCTTGCTTTAGTATACTTATTAATTCATCTTCATTTTCAGCGATTCCGCCTCCTGTGCCCCCAAGGGTATAGGCAGGTCTTACAACCACAGGATAGCCGATTTTTTCTGCATAGTTTATTCCATCCTCGATGCTTTTTACGGTATCGCTTTCTATAACAGGCTGGTTTATCTCCTTCATCAGTTTTCTGAAGGCATCCCTGTCTTCTCCTTTTTCAATGGCGTCGATATCTGTTCCTATAACCCTCAGTCTATGCTTTTCAAGGATTCCCTTTTTTGAAAGCTCAAGAGCGAGATTCAAGCTTGTTTGGCCTCCCATCCCCGCAAGCAGACTGTCAGGCCTTTCCTTATCGATTATTTTTTCAAGGAATTCAAGGGTTAAGGGTTCCAAATATATCTTGTCTGCAACTTCCTTATCGGTCATTATGGTTGCAGGGTTGCTGTTTGCGAGCACAACTTCTATTCCCTCTTCCCTAAGCGCATGACATGCCTGCGTTCCCGAGTAATCAAACTCTGCCGCCTGTCCTATTACTATTGCACCGGAGCCTATTACCAGTACCTTCTCGATCGAATTATCCTTAGGCATGATATTCCTCCATTCCTTGCACCATCTTTAAAAATTTATCAAATAATATTTCCATGTCCTTTGGTCCCGGGCAGGCTTCGGGGTGGAATTGTACGGAAAATATGGGATATTCATTATGCCTCATGCCCTCAACCGTACCGTCATTTAAGTTGACATGTGTCACTGCCGTATTTTCAGGAAGCTTATTTACATAATAGCCATGGTTCTGTGAGGTTATATATACCTTATTCTCTTCCAAATCCTTTACCGGATGATTGCATCCCCTATGTCCGAATTTAAGCTTGCCTGTACCGCCATCAAGGGCAAGAGCAAGAATCTGATGCCCGAGGCATATTCCTGCTATCGGCTTTTTGCCTATAAGCCTTTTAACCGTTTTGATAATCTCAGTTAAATCCTCAGGGTCTCCAGGGCCATTTGATAAAAATATCAGGTCCGGATTTATGCTTAAAATTTCATCAGCCGTTGAAGCAGCAGGTAAAACCGTTATCTTGCAGCCCCTGCTTTTAAAACATCTCAAAATATTTCCCTTTATCCCGAAATCCAATGCGGCAACATGCGGCCCATTTCCTTCTATGGTATATGCTTTCTTTGCAGTCACTTTGTAAACCGCATCCTTACAAGAGAAATCATTAAATTTTTGTTTGATTTCATCCGCTTTTAAATCTTTTAATGTGATTGCCCCTTTCATAGTGCCCTTGCTTCTTAAAATCTTGGTCAGTGCTCTTGTATCTATTCCTTCAAGCCCTATTATTTTATTTTGCTTAAGGCAGCTGTCAATATCCATTTCACATCTGAAATTGCTTGGATATTCACATTTTTCTCTGACCACAAGCCCTTTGACCATAAGACCTCCCGACTCCACATCATCAAGATTGATCCCGTAGTTGCCTATAAGCGGATATGTCATTGCTACTATTTGTCCATAATAGGAGGGATCGGTCAATACTTCCTGATATCCGGTCATTCCTGTATTAAAGACTACTTCTCCGATGGATTCCTCCATATAACCAAATGCATTTCCTTCAAAGCTCATTCCGTTTTCCAATATTAATTTAGCCTTCACAAATTTCCCTCCTCTTATAGAAAAGGGATAGCAAAGAATAAATATACAATTCCTTGCTATCCCTTTTCATATTTGCTTTTTTAAAAGTTTTGCTTACACTCATCTCATTAGATATAAATAAATGCTGCATACATATACTCCTTTCTGGCCTCGCAGGACCACTTTAAAGTGTATTTTTATTAATTCATATTAATATTTATTTGCTTCTAAAGAGTTTAAAACATTTTTTGTTCGATGTCAATATTTTTTTCTTTTTATCAGAGCTTAAGTTTGTCTTTTTCAGGCTTTGAATAATGGTTTTTTAAAATGTTTATTTACTTATATTTACATGTCATATATTATATATATAAATCGCACTAAATATTTTACAAAACTGTCATTCTGAACGAAACAAAGTGGAGTGAAGAATCTGGCTAAGATTCTTCGCATACGCTCAGAATGACGGCATATGCCTTTTTAAAACTACAAATGCATTTATTGCGTTATATATAGTTATATATTACTTATAGTCATCTTTCTCATATAACCATAATGATAGGAGCGATATGCATTGGATAGCGCTATTGTTAATACAGAGCTTTCAAAAACAAAAAAAGTTGCAGCAACAGCCCCTTACAGGGATGATATGATGAAGCTTCTGGCTATGATCACCATGTTGATAGATCACATCGGCTACATGTTTTTCCCTGATTATAGAATATTTAGGACTATAGGCAGATTAGCCTTTCCTATCTTTGCATATCAATTGAGTGTAGGCTATATAAAAACTTCAAATTTGAAGAAATATGCATTGAGGCTTTTAGCCTTTGGATTGATATCCCAGATCCCTTATTCGTTTTTTTCACCTGATTTGAAATTTGCGCCGTTTAATCTGAACATAATGTTTACACTCCTTACAGCCTTAGGCATCCTCTATCTGTATGATATGGGTATAGCTAAGATCAAATCCTTTAAGAGCAATAATAGTTATACAGATTTATTCTTTGGAGCAGCAGCATTTTTAGGCATCTTGGCAGCGTTGGTAGTGCCGGAGCTTCTGGAAGTTTTGTCCAACAGGAAATTTCGCCTGGAATATGGAATATACGGATTGCTGATGATGCTTTTATTCCATATAAATAGGAACAGAAGAGCTTCAATGGTCATAAGCTATGTATTCTTGTCACTGTTTTATTCATACTTTACAGGGGTGAAGCTGCTTGCGCCGAATTCATTGGATTGGACAAAAAAGCTGAAAATCACATGGACTTATCTATTCAGATTTGATGATGTCTGGAAAAGGATCGTACATTATAGAGGCGGGCTCGCAAAACTGGAAGGCTTCTTCTTCCAATCGAGAAGCATATTCGCCTTAATACCGATCTATACCTTTGGATTACTTGATGTGAGGATTAGGCTCAATAAGTATATAGGATATATTTTTTATCCCCTGCATATAACGATCTTGCTTTTGATAGCAAAGTTCATATGATTTGCAATGAGGCTTATAAAGCATCAGAATCCCGCTTCCTCATCTACGATAAAAAGCTTCATTCTATCTTTTACAAATTGGCCTTCTATGATGACTAAGTTAAAGCATACCCTCTCATCCGATTTGCAGTCTATACATCTATTCAACTGCAAGCATGGAGGATTATAACCGGCCCTTTTCGCATTCATCGGGGCCGATATGTTTCTGGCTCTTTTTACTGCATCATCTAAGGTACCGCAAATCTTGTTCCTGCCGATAACTATTATTACATTATCGGGCCCATATATCATTGCTGCCGCTCTGTTTCCGCTGTGGTCTATATTGACTATATGCCCTTCTTTTGAAACAGCATTGGTCCCTGTTATGTACCAATCGGCCAATAATGACTTTTTCTTTACCTGCTCGCTCTCTGCCTTGTTTTCAGCCAGCGTTTTGTCGAATACAATATTCCCTCTTTCCTTTAACAGCTTAGATATATTCATATCCTTTAGGGTTTTAGAATTTCCAACACCTACCGAGCTATCTGGAGGTATCAGCTCAATCATTCTATCTTTGGCTTCTTCCAATGTTTCAAAAAAAGAGACCTCTATATTTCTCGACTTAAAGTTTTTTATCATCTCTGATTTCATATTATCGTCCATATAAACCCCTCCTGCACAAACCATATTACTTGAAATAAGAAAAAAGCTGAACAGAACAGCAATTTCATTTGACTCCTTCTATCTCCAGCTTCAATCTATTAAAGTATTCCTCCATAAACATGAGTCTTTCCTTACCGATTTCTCTCGCTTTGTCTGTATACAGTTTATCCACAATCTTTTTAAATTTTACTTCATATTCAATGAAAGGCGTATGTTTTGAAACATCTTTTAACCTTCCGTTTTCAACAGTATTTGATTCAAGATAATCATCAAGCCGCTCATCTGCTATTAACCTTTGTCCAAATTGTCCTGCTAAAATAAAAGTACGGGCAATACCGGCCGCGCCTATAGCATCAAGCTTATCTGAATCAAAAAGTATTTTTGCCTCTATTGAGTTGGGCTCATTTCCGGTCCTAAACCTATGTGCTATAATGCAGTGCTTTATCTTTTGGATTTTTTCTTCTTCATATTCCAGCTTTCTTAATATGCTTTCTGCAATTTCACTGCCTAAAATAGCATGGTCAACTTTTCCTGATTTATCTTTACTCTCCTCTACCCGGGCAATATCATGCAATAATGCTGAAGGAATCAGTACTTCCATATCAACATCTTTCTCATGTTTTGCAATCAGCAGGCAAAGCTTATAAACTCTAAAAACATGGTCCAGATTATGAGCAGAACAGGTCAATTTATCTTCAACGGTTTCCAGGATTTCATCATACTTTGTATCTATATTCATAAATATTTCCTCTGCAATATAAAATGATTTCATAATTCACGATACTAAACATATGCTATGCTGTCAAATTATTTTTCACGGCTGGTAATCAACCCAAAGCCCTTATGCTCCAAGCACCTCCATTAACTGGATACAATCAAAGGAGACTAATTTGAAAAATACAATCCTTTCCGCCGCAAGCCACAGCTTCTTGCATTTCAGATGAAACAGTCTTATCGCAAATCATACTGAATGTTTTTATCACATGTCCGTTGCAGCATTCACACCATGTTTTTGATACAGGTTCATATTCATCTAATTTCCGAAACATCCCACATACGCATTTATTCCATCCAAATGAAACAGTGAGATGGTCCCCGTCTTTCTTAACATAGCCTGGCGAAAGAAGCTTTGAATATTCGATACAGAATTCATCAATATCTTTACATTTTCCTTTTAGCTCATTAATTTCAGCAATCTGGCGCTTAGATAAGTTGCAGCAATGCTTTCGCCTTACTCTAGCGATTGTATCATTATCAAGGAGCTCATCCATTCTGTCCATTATCGCCTTGCCCAATTGTGCCTGCTCCTCCGGGGGCATTTTATCCGGGAGTGTTGAGTATTCAGGGAATAGTTTTACAGCCATATCCTCTCCCAATTCTTCCTTTATGCTTCGGTAGATTTGATAGAATTTGAAAATGGCCACTGATATCACCCCTCATTCTTTTTTT
>NZ_JAJEKE010000032.1 GCF_024363565.1 Lutispora saccharofermentans
ATTTTAGCAATAGCATAATTTTTTTGTAACAAAATTGTAACCTTGTGAAAAATAATATATCTCAAATTTTATAACACTATATGTTCTTCTTTATCAGCTTGAGGTAAAGCGGCAATATCTTTGCGGGCTGGAAGCGCACCGCTCAAAATAGTCATAAGAGGGCAAATATAGCAAAATACCCCATATGGCCCATAGCCCACCGCTGATATCCCTGTTATGCCATAGATGATCAACGCATTTACGTTCCATGGCAGCAGGGGGGCTATTATGGTCCCCGTATCCGATATGGTCCTCGCCAGAATGTGTCTGTCCAGGCCCGCCTCATCAAATCTGTCAGCGCCGAACTTGGCAGGTATGAGTATCCCAACGGTTTGATCACAGGTGACAATATTCAGCAGGATGCTCAGCAAACTCGTTTTTGCTATCAAAGCAAACGCTTTATCATCTTTTTTATAAAAATAATCCGTCATCGGTTTAAGCAGGTCAGCCTCCTCAAAAAAGCTGCTCAGAGTAATACTGCCCATAACGATGAGAACCACCTCTATCATGGGTATCGCTCCGCCTCCGGAGATCAAGGAATCCAGCTGGGCCATCCCTGTATTGGCTTTATAGCCCCATAGAACAGATTTAATCATTGATGCCAGATTCTCCTTCTGGACAAACAAGGTTATGAGGGATGCCGCTCCGACGCTGAGACTCATATTGTAGACCGTCTTTATGCCGCTGAAGGCCAGAATGACTACAAATACAGGAAAGAGCAAAAGGAAAGGAGAAATGACGAAGCTCCCTCCTATAAAGCTCCGATATTCCTGTATCATGGATAAATCCGTTGCTCCGCCGTAGGAATTGCCTAATATAAAATATATGATTGCGGATAAAGCAATAGAAGGAATCAAGGTCTTGATAGAAGATTTTATATACTCCTTATAGCTGGTCCCTGTGATTTGGATGGTAAGGTTTGTCAAGGAGGATATAGGGGCTATCTTATCTGCAATGAAGGACCCTGAGACAATGGCTCCCAAAAGCACCGGCGCCGGGATCATTAGGCCCTTGCCGATCCCCAGAAGTGCAATGCCGATTGTGCTCAATGTTCCGCAGGCAGTACCCATCACATAGGAAATGATCATTGTGCATAAGAAAGCTGCAAGAACCAGATTGATTCCCTCCAAATAACCAAAGCCGTAATAAATAAGGCTTGGAACTATTCCCGAAGACAGCCACACAGATATTGTGGCTCCCATAAGAATTATGATGGCAAATAAAGAGCTGCACTCTTTCAAAGCCTTCCATGCGATTTGAAGAAGCCTCTCCAAAGGATGCCCTTTCTGCAAAAGATACAGTACAGTAATCGTGTTTGCAATTATAAAAGCTGATAAAAGCATTCATTGCACCTCAAGTCATAATTATATTATTAATAATTATACTATATTTTAAAATAGATATATAACTTAAAACCGGCGCTTAGAAAATTTAAACTTTCCTGTGAATTTTTAAAAATAACCTATTGACTTTAATTGGCATATCTGTTAACATTTAATTTGAGAACATTGTCGAATTTTGTATAATTAGGGAAGGAGGGATACTGTGAAATCTACCGGTATTGTTAGAAAAGTTGACGAATTAGGAAGAATCGTAATACCAAAGGAGTTAAGAAATACTCTTAACATAGAAGAAAAAGACTCCTTAGAGATATATGTGGATGGAGAGCATATTATTCTAAAGAAGTATGAACCCGCTTGCATTTTCTGTGCAAATGCAAAGGATGTTCAGGTCTACAAAGGCAAGAATATTTGCCCTGCTTGCATGGAAGAGCTGAGATCCGGAAAATAATTATAAAGTATAAAAGGTTAGGGCTCAAAGCCCTAACCTTTTATACTTTATCTTTTATTCTTCAACCTTATTAAGGTCTTCGAGAAGCTTGTCTGCATCAAAACCATGAACCATTGCAGCCTGCTCCACAGATTCTCCTGTTGCTCCCGGGCAGCTGAGGCAATGCATGCCGTAGGACATAAATATTTCTGCAGTCTTTGGGTTTGCTCTCAGTATCTGTGCTATAGTCATATCTTTAGTAAATGCCATAGTATCCCTCCTTCATAAAAATTATATTAGATAAAGTGTCAGATTTCAATGGCTATATTATATACTTCTCTTTTGCTCAGATTTCTTTCCTTTGCTACCAAAGCTATAGCCTCTTTTTTTGACATGCCCCTTTCCATGTATGCCTGGATATGCTCTAAAACGCTCATATCATCCCAGAACCGGCCTTCCTCCGCCTTAAGCTCTTCATGGCTTTTGCCCTCAATAATCAGTACAAATTCGCCCTTGATGCTCCTGTTCTTGAACTCCTCTATGGCTCCATCCAGATCAGTCCTCACGGTTTCTTCAAATTTTTTTGTCAATTCTCTGGATATGCTGAGCTTAGGATTACCCAAATGCTCTCTCAGATCCTTCAAGGTAAATAAAAGCCGATGGGGCGCTTCGTACAATATAATGGTCCTCTCCTCCCTGGATAACCGCTGAAGCCTCTCACTCCTCTCCTTGCCTTTCACCGGCAAAAAACCCTCGAATACAAAGCGAGAAGTAGAAAGTCCCGATATTGACAAAGCTGTCAGAGATGCAGAAGGCCCGGGTATAGCGATGACTTCTATGCCTCTCTCTACACAGAGCCTCACCAGGTCTTCGCCGGGATCCGATATGCAAGGCATTCCTGCATCCGAAACCAATGCTACGGTCTTGCCTTCCAGAATTAAATCTATGATCTCATCGCCCTTGGATTTCTTATTATGTTCATGATAGCTGATCATGGGCTTTTTTATCTCATAATGATTGAGAAGCTTGGCTGTCTGGCGGGTATCCTCCGCTGCAATCATATCAACTTCTCTCAATATCCTTAGGCATCTTAAGGTTATATCCTCAAGATTTCCTATCGGGGTAGCCAGCAAATAAAGACAGGAAGCCATTATTTAATCCTCCCGTAAATATCATGTATTTCATTTGTATATTCGCCCTTGTCGTCATATATATATAAAGGGTCCATAAACTTAAGCTCCGGCCTTCCGCCCTTCATCCCTTCTATTAGCAGCAAATGCGGTTTTTTGCCTATGCCGGAATGGACAAACCGTATTCTCTTAGGCTCAATCTTCTTGTTTCTCATAGCAGTTATTATATCCACCAGCCTATCCGTCCTATGCACCATAAAAAATCTGCCTCCGGGCTCCAGAACCTCATAGGCCGAATGTATAACCTCCTCCAGGCTGCAGCTCAGCTCGAATCTGGCAATGGCTTGCTTCTGCGAAGGGTTGATTATGCCGCTGCCCAATTTCATATAAGGCGGATTCGTCACAACCGCATCAAAGCTTGCCTTTCCCAGCCTTCCAGAAGCATCCTTCAAATCCATATGCAATATGGTGATGCGGTCCTCCAGCCTATTGTATGCTGCGCTGCGCTGTGCCATTTCAGCCATCTCCTCCTGTATCTCAATGGCTGTGATGCTTCGAGGATTCTTCTTGGCATGGAGAAGTATAGGTATTATGCCTGTACCTGTACCCATCTCCAATACCCTGTCAGTTTTTTTCAATGCAGCGAAATCAGCCAGAAGAACAGCATCTACACCGAAGCGGAAACCTTCCTTTTTCTGTATTAAAAAATACCCATTTTGCAAATCATCCAAAGTCTCATCAGGCTTTATCAAATTTTCCAATATTCCACCTCCGGGGTATATTATAAAAAAAAGACCCAAGGGTCTTTTTTTTAGTATTGATTAGTCCTGTACAGGAGCATCAACAGGACAAACGTTTGCACATGCTCCACACTCAATGCATTCCTCAGGATTTATAACATATTTGTCATCGCCTGCGCTTATGCAGCTAACAGGGCACTCTGCCTCACAAGCTCCGCAGCTTATGCAAGCATCAGTTATTTTATATGCCATCCCTGGCCACCTCCTTAAAATCTCTTTTCTCATTTTACCACTAAAACAAGCTGTTGAAAACCCTAGAAATATATTAAAATTTTCGCTTAAACGCCATTATTCTTCCAAGAACTCCAATTCGATTATCTCCTCTTGCTCAAGCTCCGGTTCTATATCCTTCCCCGGAATTATTTCTTTTACATCGTGCATGGAAAATTCCTTTATAGTCTTCATATTGTTCTCCAAAGAATCCATCTTCACCTTCACGCTTTCATATAAAACGCTGGATTCTATGACCTCTCCTTTGCCTTCAGCGGTTTCAACCAATGCTCCCACCTTGGGCAGGACCTTCCTCACCTCTTCATATACATCCTGCTCATACTTCAAACAGCACATGAGCCTTCCGCATATTCCCGATATCTTTGTCGGATTCAAAGACAGGCTTTGTTCCTTTGCCATCTTTATAGAAACAGGTTCAAACTCTCCCAGGAAGCTGGCACAGCACAGGGCTCTTCCGCAGGGCCCTATTCCTGAAAGCATCTTCGCCTCGTCTCTCACCCCGATCTGTCTGAGCTCAATCCTTGTCTTGAAAACTGCAGCCAGATCCTTGACCAATTCTCTGAAATCCACTCTGCCGTCCGCAGTAAAGTAAAATATTATTTTGTTATTATCAAAGGTGTACTCCACATCGATAAGCTTCATGCCTAAATCATGATTTTTTATCTTTTCGAGGCAGATCTTAAAGGCTTCTCCCTCTTTCGACTTATTCTCTTCATACTTCACACAATCTTCCGCTGTGGCAACTCTAAGGACCTTTTTGAGAGGGGCCACGATATTTTCCTCCGTAACCTCTCTTATTCCCACTGCAGCATTACCGAATTCTATTCCTCTTATGGTCTCGACAATTACATTATCTCCCTTCCTTATATCCAATCCGTCGGGATCAAAGTAATATATCTTACCTGCCTTTTTAAACCGCACTCCTACAACCTTTATCATTATGTTATACCTCCAAAACCCTTAAAAGCAAACTATCGATAGAATTCTTCATGTTGACATTAAAATCTGCAGATCTTATTATTTGCTTTATCAAGTCAATTATTTCAAACAAGCTCTCTTCCCTCAGCTTTTTATCATATCTCTCAATAATATTAAGGGAAATATCCTTATTGATCATATATTCACTGCCTTTATCATCCTTAATAACAAGTATATCCCTAAAGAAGCTCAAAAGAAATAGCAGCAATTTAATTCCATCATCTTTGTTTTCTATTATTTTTTCACTAAAGCTGAATAACTCTTCCCTGCCGCCTTCCAAAATCACTTTCAAAAGCTCCTCATATTCTTTGGGATTCCGTCTGAAATCCTTATCCTTGAGTATTTCTATTGCTCTCCCTATTATACCATCGGATTTTGCAATTGCAAATTCAATTTCTTCATCATTCCCAAGCCCTAGCCCGCTCAGAACAGATTTCGCATCTTCCCTGTTGACCCTTAGAATATTATGTACCTGACAGCGTGATATTATGGTGGGCAAAAGAGTGTTATAGTTTTCTGTAAGCAATATAAATATATTGTTCCCCTCTGGTTCCTCCAGGGTTTTTAAAAATGCGTCCTGAGATTCTGAGGTCAGCTTATCTCCATCCTGAACAATAATAACCCTGCAATTGCTCTCGTAGGGCTTAACAGAAATATCTCCGATGAGCCGCCTTATCTGGTCGATCTTTATAGAATTCCCGGAAGGCTTGATATATATTATATCAGGATTCGCTCCTGCAATAGTTTTTTTGCACGAAGAACAAAGGTTGCAAGGCTTATTATCAGGGTCCTTGCAATTTACAGCTCTGGCGAAGATCTCCGCCAGCGTCCTTTTGCCGGAGCCCCCAGGGCCATTGAATATATAAGCATTGGCAACCATATTACCGCTTATCGCATTTTTGAGGCTTTGGATCAGAACCTCCTGTCCCGCTATATCATTAAAGTCCATACTTGTCATTTTGCTCTCCTATACCTTTTCAAAGCGGTCTATATCCAGTACAAAGATCGTTGCTCCTCCTACCATTACATCGATAGGATAGGGTATGAAAACACTCGCAGATCCTGTTGGAGGTATGGGTGTGGTAAAGGTTTGCTTCCTGCTTCGGCAAACTTCTTTTATGATCCCGATAACCTCTTCAACCTGTTCTACAGGAACCCCTACCATCAAGGTAGTATTGCCTTCCTTCAAAAAACCTCCCGTAGAAGCCAGCTTTGTAGCGCTGAATTTATTTTTAACCAATCTTTCTACCAATTCTCCCGAGTCGTCGTCCTGGACAACTGCCAGCACTAATTTCATTGCCATATTTCTCATCTCCTCTTATTTTATCACTTTTATATTTTTAAATTCAGGATCTAAAACACCGCTCACTTTAATCCCTATGTCGGTGCACTGCCTTAGGTAATCGATCACATCCCTGCTGATCTGCTCTCCCGGCATTATAACAGGTATGCCCGGAGGATAGGGCACCGCCATCTCTGCGGATATGCGGCCCTGGCTTTTCTCTACCTCTATGCTTTCAACCTCATGATACAGCGCTTCATGGGGAGGCATCAGGCATACGGGAATGGAATTCGGCGGCTTTGCCTGATTGCAGCCGATATTTTCCTTCCTGCTCCACCGATCCATATCAGATATGGCTTCCAGAAGTCTCATATATGATGCTTCATCATCTGCTACAGAAGTTATGGCCACTATATTGCAAATATCACTCATTTCAACTTGGATATTATATTCGCTCCTCAATATTTCTTCTCCTTTAATGCCGCTGATTCCTCCTCCTTTCAGATTTACCGTTATTCTTGTAGGATCTATATCATGTATGCCAAAGCTATCTTTTTTATCTGCCCCAAGGCAATAAAAAGATGTTTTATCATTTATCTCTTTTCTTACTTTATTGCTGTATTTTATGCAGTCATCAAGAAGCCTATGCCCGTAATTCTCCATGATATACCTGGCGGCATCCAGGGAAGCCAGCATAACATGAGAAGGGCTCGTGGTCTGAACGAGCTGCAAAAAAAACTTCAGTTTTTCTATATCCACTCTTTCCCCTTTTACATGAAGCATGGAGCTTCCCGTCATAGAGGGCAAAGTTTTGTGGGTGCTTTGGGCCGCCATGTCCGCTCCTGCTTCCATAGCTGATATGGGGAGGGACCGATGAAAAACAAAATGAGAGCCGTGAGCCTCATCAACCAAAAGCAGCTTCCCCTTATCGTGCACCATCCGGGCGATCTTCTCCAAATCGGAACAAACTCCGTAGTATGTAGGGCTCGTAATGAGAACCGCCTTAGCATCAGGATGCTGCTCCAGTGCTTTTTCAACTGTTTTGGGTTCGATTCCCATAGCTATTTCCATATAGGAATCTACCTCGGGCATCATATATACGGGGTGGAGCTTTCCTAAAACAGCTGCGCTGACTGCAGACCTGTGGGCATTCCTGGGTATCAATATTTTATCTCCCGGCTTTGTAGCTGCCATTGTCATAGCATATATACCCGAAGTGGTCCCATTTACAAGAAAGAAAGTGCGACCTGCTCCAAAAGCCCTGGCTGCAAGATTTTGAGCCTCCGCAATGGCCCCTTGAGGGCTGTGAAGATTATCGATCCCGGGAACTTCAGTGGTATCCATCTCTATGATATTGTCCATCAAATATTCTAAGCCCAGCCTTTGAAAAATCCCACCTCTCTTATGGCCCGGCATATGAAAGGGCAGCACTTTGGAAGCTGCATATTCTTTCAGGGATTTCAAAACGGGCATATCATCATAAATCATAGTATTTTCCTTTCAAGGTATCCCTCTGGGGTCTGGGTTGCTGCAACCACTAAAAGGCACTGAATTTTCACGGAAAAACACAGAAATAAAGTTATACTAACATACCACAGCTTTATAAAGCTCACTTTGCAACTAGAATCTATAATCATATCCTTCAGTGGTTTCCGTTCCCTCTAAGCTTAAAGTTTATAATTCTGAGTTCTTAGCTCTATTATACATATATATTCGTTCTTAATAAAGGATTTAATGGATATAAATTGATTATTTCACCTTTTTCGAATATAATTTGAATTAAGAATGCTGCTGATTGCGCTCAATCAAATATGGCTATAATCATAACAAGAGGTGAGATCGCTACATGAAAAACGAAATAGATGAATATAAAAACTATATAATAAAAACCACAGCTATACTCTTAAAAATTGCTACATATGCCTTGATATTTCTGGCAACCGTCCTGAGCCTGAAATTGATTTTCCGCTATCTGTCCCCATTTATATTCGCAATATTATTGTCCTTTTTGATCAAGCCTATAGCGAGATTTTTCCAGTCTATGAAAATCGGCAAGGGCGTTTCTGTAGCTATATCAATAATACTTGTATACGGGGGTCTGACCGCACTGCTTGCATTAGCCATAACAAGAGGTGTATCGGAGCTTGTAGATTTGACCTACAGGCTTCCTGCTTATTCAAATGATGTGTATGACTTCTTTTCGAATTTGTCAAAGGAAGCCCAAAACCTATATTTTCAGCTCCCTAAAGAGGTCACTACCTATGCTACGGATATAGCAAAGAGCATTCTGGATAAACTGGGCATCTTGTTGAGCAGTACGGCTAAATCCGCTGTGAATACACTTTATAAATTGCCGGGATTCGCAATATTATTCCTGATCACCACAGTTGCAACCTTCTTTTTTGCCAAGGATTCAGAGAAAATCGGAGACTTCTTATTAAGACAATTCACTCCCGCATGGAAGGTGAAATTGTTCAACTTCAAAAAGAATCTGCTCAATGCCCTCATAGGATTTTTGAAGGCCCAATTGATACTTCTCACCATAACCTTTACGGAATCATTGATAGGACTTAATATCATAGGTATAAAATATGCCTTTATCATATCCGTATTTGTAGCATTGGTGGATATACTGCCTATTTTAGGAACCGGAAGCGTATATGTGCCTTGGGCTATAATATCTATCATCGCCGGGAAATATAGATTGGGCATATCCCTTCTCGTATTATATGGCATAATCGTAACCATAAGGTATATGATAGAGCCGAAGATCGTGGGGCAGCAGCTGGGCATTCATCCTCTGATCACGCTTATGTCCATGTATGTGGGTATAAGGCTGATGGGAGCAGTCGGAGTATTAGTAGGCCCTACGATTGCCGTGACCATTAAGGCATCTCAAAATACAGGCATTTTGCCCAGGTTTAAATAGAAGAAACCCCGGATAGGATTCAATCCGGGGTTTCTTCATATCGTATTCTATATATAACGCATTAAATATTTTACAAAACTGTCATTCTGAACGAAACAAAGTGGAGTGAAGAATCTGGCTAAGATTCTTCGCATACGCTCAGAATGACGGCATACGCCGTTTTAAAACTACAAATGCATTTATTGCGTTATATATAGATTGACTTTTACTTATAATAACAGCCCAGGAATAAACAGCGGTAAATAGACATAAATAAGAAACACAGCTATTAAGCCAAACAAATATGGCCATACTGCCCTGGCTATCCGCTCAATAGGCATGCCTGTAATGCTGGAGCCAACAAACAGATTGATTGCTACGGGCGGAGTGATCATGCCTATAGAGATGCCTACGGTGAATATGATCCCGAAATGCACTAAATCTATTCCAAGCACACGCACCAACGGCAAGAACACCGGTGTCAGCAAGATAACTGCAGATGATGTCTCCATAAAAACGCCTGCTATCAATATGATAACAGAAATCAAGAATAAAATAACGTATTTGCTGCTGGATATGGACAGTATACCCTGTGCTACTGCCTCGGGTATCTTCCAGTTGGCAAGAACCCAGCCAAACACTCCGCTGCATGCTATGATGATCATAATAATAGCTGAGGTCTTGGCACTTCCCAGCATGATCTTTCCCAGCTCTTTCAAAGTGAGATCCCGGTAGATGAACATCGAAACCGCCATAGAATACACCACCGCTACTGCTGCCGCCTCTGAGGGCGTGAAATAGCCTGAGAATATACCTCCCAGAATAATGAGGGGCATCAGCAAACCCCAGATAGATTGTTTAAAGGTTACCAGCACGTTTTTCCAGGAAAATGCCGTACCTAAGGGATAATTATATTTGTATGCCTGGTGAAGGGAAATAGCGATTAAGATGCCTCCCATCATGACTCCCGGCAAAAAGCCGTTTTTAAAGAGCCGTGTCACGCTTTGGTCTGCAATAACCGCATATAACACCATAGGTACCGAAGGAGGAATGACTACGCCAATACATCCTGCAGAAGCAATAAGTGCCGTGGATGAATCCTCCTTGTATCCTCTATTTTTGAGCTCAGGTATGAGTGTAGCACCCACAGCAGCCGTTGTTGCAGCACCGGAGCCTGAAATAGCTGCGAAGAACATACCGGCGATAATAGAAACCACAGAAAGCCCGCCCCTTATTCTGCCCGTAAGGGACTCTGCGAAGGTAACCAGCTTTCGGGACATGGCACCGCGTGCAAGCAAATCACCTGCAAGTATAAAAAAAGGTACTGCGGTAAGCGGGAAAGAGTCTGTAGCGGCAAATAAGCGCTGCACTACTATAAGAAGCCTTACATCTCCCTTGATGAGTACCGCGATAGCCGCAATCGCTATGGCAAAAGCAATGGGTATGCCTATCAAAAGTCCGATTAGGAACACAGAAAATAGCAATGCAGTCATTCCCCCGCCACCTCCTTTTTAACAAATATCTGGATTATTGCATCAAATGCATGCAGCAGCAGCGCACCACATCCAAGAGGTATCGCCATGTACATCAGGCTCATAGGTATGCGCAGCGCTGCAGAAAGCTGAGTGCCTTGCTTGTCCATATATTTGAAACCATAGTATACGGCAATTGCGAATAACGCTCCGCACAATAGATGTACCAAAACCTGTGCAACCTTTTGCAGCTTCTGCGGCAACTTCTCTTGTGCGAATGTCACTGAAATATGCCCTCCTTTTTTATATACGCAGCCCGCGCCAAGAAAGGTTGACCATACTAAAAGATAACGCGTAACCTCCTCACTCCATGAAAGGGCAGTGAAGAACACACGGCATATGATTTGCAGGGATGTAGTCAGCACCATTCCGGCCAGCATTGCTACCAAAATGACGCTGCATATCTTATCGAGCAAATCGCTCACTTTATTTATTGCTTTTGCAACCGCCATAGAATGCACCCCCCTTTATGGCTGTCTATTTAAGAGCCGCCTCGATTCTTGAAAGATATTCGCTATACTGAGGATATCTTTCATATACTTTAGCAACTGCTGCTTTGAAGCTTTCCAGATCAGGTTCTTTGATTATTGTCATTCCGTTTTGTTCCAGTTCAGCCATTTGCTTTTCTTCATTCTGCGCAACCCATTCACGCTCATATTCTGCAGCTTCCTGAGCCGAATCTGCGAATATTTTCTGTACATCTGCAGGCAAGCTGTTGAATTTGTCAAGGCTCATGGTGATCAGTGCAGCCGCATAAGCATGGCGAGTCATAGTAACATATTTCTGCGATTCCCAAAGCTTGAAGGCATGAATTACGTTAACAGGATTCTCCTGTCCTTGAATAGTCTTTTGCTGCAAAGCGGTAAGTGCTTCAGTCCATGCCATAGGCACGGTGTTTACTCCTAATGCTCCAAAAGTAGCTATGTAAACCTCATTTTCCATAACTCGAATCTTTAAATCCTTGATATCTGACGCTTTTTCTACGGGTCGAACACTGTTGGTGAGATTGCGGAAGCCTCTCTCTGCATAGGCAAGCCCCTTGAGCTGTGCAGCTTCTAATTTAGCAAGCAACTCCTTGCCTATCTCGCCATCAAGGACTTTGTATACATCCTCATTGCTGCTGAATAGGAAAGGCATGTCCAAAACGCCCATTTCAGGTGCAAAGTTAACAAAAGGCCCGCTTGTTATTATCCCCATGTCAAGAGTGCCCATTTGCATGCCCTCTAACATGGTTCGCTCGTCTCCCAGGGCAGCGTTGGGATAGATTTCGATTTTATAAGCATTATTAGTGCGTTGTGCCACCAGCTCTGCAAACTTTTCCGCAGCAATCTGGAAACTGTCTTGATCGTTGACAGTAGTACCTAATTTGATGACAACTGATTTGCCAGGAGCCTCAGCAGCAGGTGTTTCTGAGGCAGGTGCTCCTCCTGAAGATGGTGCTGCTTTCTGCGCACAGGAAGCAAGACCAAATACCATGATTAAAGTCAATAGTGCAGCCATTATACGTTGCATTTTTTTCATATTCTTAGCCCCCTTAATTTTTTTATATTCTGCCTCGCTATTATATATATAATTCGCAATAAATACGTTACATAGCTTTTATCAGTTAATATAAACTTACTGCTGTAAAATATTTAATGCGTTATATATAGCGAAGGAATAGAATTCAAAACTTCAATATACCTTGGTCTATTCTCCAAATACTGCCCCGGTGTTAGCAGAGGTGACCATTTTGCGGTAACGCTTGAGGTATCCGTCCGGTACAGGCTTTTCCAAAGGTACAAACTTGGCTTTTCTGGCAGCTATGGTCTTTTCATCCACTAAGAGCTCCAATTTATTATTGGGAATATCGATGCTGATAGTATCTCCTTCTTCTATGATACCGATCAGACCTCCGGCAGCAGCTTCAGGCGATATATGTCCTATTGCTGCACCTCTGGATGCACCGGAAAATCTCCCGTCGGTGATCAATGCTACAGTATTGTCCAGGCCCATGCCTGCGATAACCGATGTGGGCGTAAGCATCTCACGCATGCCGGGGCCCCCTTTAGGCCCTTCATAGCGTACTACTATTACGTCTCCTGCTGCGACTTTGCCTGCCATAAGAGCCTCCACACACTCTTCTTCGCTATTATAAACTTTTGCAGGGCCTTTATGCACCATCATCTCAGGCAGTACGGCGCCTTTTTTTACTACTGCACCGTCTAAAGCCAAATTGCCCCAAAGAATCGCAAGCCCTCCATCAGCTGAGTATGCATTTTCACGGCTTCTTATAACAGTATAATCCTTCACAAGGGCATCTTTAATATTTTCGCCAACTGTCTTGCCGGTCACGGTCATGCAGCCGGTGCGTATCAGGCCGTATTTGTCCAATTCCTTTAACAGAGCAGGAAGTCCGCCTGCCTGCCACAGATCCACTAAACAATCGGAACCTGCAGGGCTTAGCTTAACCAATTGAGGTGTTGCCTTGCTTATGCTGTTTATATCCTCCAGGTTGACTTTGATACCGGCAGAATGGGCAATAGCAGGAAGATGAAGCACCGTATTGGATGAGCAGCCTAAGGCCATATCTGCAGTAAGAGCATTATGCAATGCATCAGATGTTATAATATCCCTGGGAAGAATATTCTTTTCCATAAGTTCCATCACTTTCATGCCTGCTTCCTTAGCAAGCCGTATGCGGGCGGCATGGACAGCGGGAACAGTTCCATTGCCGGGCAAGCCCATTCCTATTACCTCTGTCATACAATTCATCGAATTGGCTGTGAACATTCCTGCGCACGAGCCGCAGCCCGGGCATGAATACTCTTCTATCTGAGCGGCATCCTCTGCGGTCATCTTGTTCGCACCCACTGAACCTACCGCTTCAAATGCGCTTGTAACCGTAAGCTTTTTGTTGTTATTATAACCGGGCATCATTGGGCCTCCGCTGATAAATATGCTGGGTATATTTAATCTCAATGCAGCCATCAGCATCCCAGGTACAATTTTGTCACAGTTAGGAACAAATACCAGGGCATCAAAGGGATGTGCCATTGCCATTATTTCTATAGAATCAGCAATATGCTCCCGGCTGATCAGTGAATATTTCATCCCCTCATGTCCCATTGCAATTCCGTCGCATACACCAATTGCAGGGAATTGGAAAGGTGTTCCCCCTGCCATACGCACTCCGGCTTTAACTGCTTCCACAATGCTATCCAAGTGGAGATGCCCCGGAATAATATCGTTCTGGGCATTTACAATACCGATCATAGGCTGTCGGATTTCTTTGTCCGTCAATCCTAAAGCCTTGAACAGGGCCCTGTGTGGAATTCTCGTCACACCTGCCTTCATTTGGTCACTTCTCATATTCTCTTTCCTCCGTTTCAAGTCCAAGTAATATATTTGGATTTTAAATTCTATATAAGTTACAATAAATACGTTACATAGCTTTTATCAGTTAATATAAGCTTACTGCCGTAAAATATTTAATGCGTCATATATACATTAAATTATACGTCGTATGATGTCTGTAAGATTTAATTGAACACTTAATAGGTTTTTCCGGAATCGTTTGCAAACGTTGTATGATGTCTTAACGAAATTTTATCCTTTATTTAACGATATGTCAACATTTTTATATTATTATGCATAAAGACATACTACGTATCAGGCTAATAAAAAATAAATACTGAGTTTTGAAAACAGATGTGATATAATGTCTGTATAATTTATTTGGAAAAAAGGAGAAATAAATGGCTAACAACTTTATTCCTATTTCCCAAAACATTGCAAATATAATAAGCGATATGATCTTTTTGGAAAAAAGGTATAAACCCAATGATAAGCTTCCCAATGAAAACCAGCTTGCCGAAGAGCTGGGAGTGAGCCGCACAACAATACGTGAGGCTGTAAAAACGCTTGTTGCAAACGGTGTATTGACAATAGAGCGGGGACGGGGCACTTTTGTTACGGCAAATCCATATGTACAAAATGATCCCTTTGGCATTTCTTATTTAGAGGATAAAAAAAAGTTGGTGCATAACTGGTTTGAGATGCGGCTTATACTGGAGCCTGCCAATGTCCGTCTTGTGGTGGAGCGAGCAAGCGATGAGGAGATCAGAGAAATTATTTCATATGAGCGCAAAGCTGCAGAGCTGATTCTAGCCGGTGAACCATATGCTGAAGCAGATCAGCAATTTCATGCCGCGATTGCAAAAGCAACACACAATAGTGTTATTGAGCTCATGCTGCCTGCTATAGAGGCCTCCATAAGCGATGCTATCAATACGGCAGTATATGCGGGGACACATGAGCTTTCTTCCGAGAACGCCCTGACCAACCATCGTCTCATCTCCCATTTCATTGAACAGCGGGATGCCAATGGTGCTGCCCTCGCCATGTATTATCATATTAAAAGAGGTATCACCGATATGGGCTGCTAGCATAATAAAATAAAACCGTAACAAGATATAGATTCTGTTACGGTTTTATAATTATTTATTCCAAAAAATAAAAAAGCTTCGAATGAAGCAATTCTAAGGAAGCTTTTTTGCAATGCACTTAACGGAAAATGCATATTAAGGTAATCTAGATTTTCCTATGCATTTAAAAAAATGGCTCCTCAAGTTGGACTCGAACCAACGACCCTGCGGTTAACAGCCGCATGCTCTACCGACTGAGCTATTGAGGAGTATTGAACCCGGCGACGACCTACTCTCCCGGGA
>NZ_JAJEKE010000033.1 GCF_024363565.1 Lutispora saccharofermentans
TATAAAATAATATGGGGGTGATAATATGGATTCAGACAATCTGTATACCACAATTGAGCTTGAAAAAAATTTGAATGCAACGTATGAAAGGCTTAAGCCTTTAGCCATATCAGAAAGTATCTATAAACCACTGGATATTTACTTTTCTACTGGAACGCCACAAAACATGGAAGGTGCGTATTGTTACTCTGATGAAAATGGGTATCATTATTGTTATACAGAACGAGGAAAAGTGAGTATGCATAAGATAACAAAGGATTTTTTTGAATTATCTTATTGGATAATTAATGACCAAGTTTTTAATATGGCATTAAGCTATGAGTTAAAACACAGAATAAAAGGTAAGGACCCCAGGCGTTTAATATTTAATAAAGAACTACAACTTTTTGAATCAATAGGGGAGAATTACAAGAAAAGGGCTGAAAATGAGATAAATAACATTCTTAATAGAGCACCGTACCAGGATCAATTGTTTTTGTAAACTACCGTATTACACAAAGCCCGATTATTTTGAAGTAGAATATCCAAGACAGACACCTTGAAAAGCTTGTACCTTGGCTATTTTACAGTAATTACAGCTACCCTAAAGGTGTACTTTGCCAAATTTACAGCCACCTAAAGGAAAGTTGCTGTTGTCGGTTCAAATTTCTTAGCGGTCGGCATTGCCGACCGCTGAAAACCGGCGGGTGTGCCCAAAGTGCACCCGCCTTTAACCTTCATGGTCTTTCGACCGTATGGTTCACCCTGCAAATGGGATAATTAAGGGCAATTTGCTGCCGAATAATTCATCTGATGATTTCCTGCACAAAGCCGTCAAATTAGTCCTCACCTTCGAGGAAGGTAAAACTGTAAAACTACCACCCTATGGCGGCAGCTAAAAAGCGACACAGGGGCACACGATGGCTCACGTTGTGAGATATAATCATCAGCAATCTTGCCCTTGGCACTTAAAAGCCAGATATGCAAATTCTGTAAACTGTCAGCAATGATCTTGTAAACTGGCTGTAATTCACAAATATTTGAAGGTGGTGTATAATTTGCGGCAGGAGGGGGTTTAAGGAGGTAATGCAAACCCTGCCTTTTTTCTTTTTCTGAATGTGACAGTTTTGATACAAACGCAAAAAAGACTTGCAATCCCTTTCAATCAGAGTTAACATCACACACCAACGTGTGAAACGTAATAACCTGTTTGAAACTGTAAGTCTTGCGGTAGATAGGCTGTCGCGCCCTTGCGGACGGAAAACCCGTTAACGCTATCATCTGAGGTTGCTGGTACTCGGGGCTTGAAGTGGAGGACAGGAAAAGAGAAGGGATGATATGCAGAAAAGAGAAAATTACCTTTATGTCGGTATGGACTTGCATAAGGACACCCATAACCGCTGTTCTGGTGAATTGCTGGAATGAGAAATTGGATGTTATCGTGATTGAAAACAAACCCAGCGAGTTTAATAAGCTGGCAAAACGGGTAAACAAGAAAGCCTTAGCGTTGGGATTATCACCGATTTACGGTCTGGAAAACGCCTACGGCTATGGAAGGAGCCTTGCGGTATGGCTGATTGAAAAAGGTTATGCTGTTAAAGATGTAAATCCATCCTTGGCTTATGACCAACGCAAAAGTGCACCCATGATGAAGAAAAACGACGAGCACGATGCTTACTGCGTTGCAACGGTGCTGATCAACCAGCTTCATACCCTGCCCGACGCAAAGCCGGAGGACAACCATTGGACGCTGTCCCAGCTTGTCAACCGCCGGGACACCCTTGTCAAAGACGGTATCCAAGCATTGGTGACGGTTCTTTTTGCTTCTATACTTGTGATAATGATGCAGCAGACATGCTGACAGAGCCTACGGATACGACAAGGACAACCCCGGAAATGCCTACGGCCATGAAAATGGAAACAACGGCAATGGCGGCAATCCGAAGCCGAGCTGGGGACACCAGCACAAGAGAGACCAGATGGAAATAAACTATGCAATAGACATAACCTCTCCTGTAAATGACATACTGATGATATACGGAGACCACTATCAAGTCCAAAGATACACCAACGGACTGGACAAAATAAGCATGGACATGTGGGAACTTACCGACCATGACAATGGCTGGATACCTGACGGAACAGGAACAAACCTATCGGAAAAATCAGAAAGGATATACTACCTGGAAGACGAATTAGGCAGTATAATAAAAGTAATAGGAGAAAACGGAAAAACCTCAGCCCACTATAACTATGACGAATTCGGAAGGCCCCTGCCTGAAAGGAAATTTGACCAAAACTGGCCTGGACCCGACAACACCTTTGGATACACAGGCTATCAATACGATGTATCAGCAGGACTATACTATGCCCAGGCAAGATACTACATGCCAGAGATAGGCAGGTTTATCTCCGAAGACCCATGGCCGGGAGATATAACAGCACCACAAACACTAAACCCATACCCATACGTAGTAAATAACCCGCTCAGGTATGTAGACCCATTGGGATTAAATCATAAAGACTTAGGCCCAGGCGGAGCAGCTGCCCCTGCTAATAAGCCAAGTGCGGTAGATAAGACAACAAGCCAAGTTGTTAGGGACAATACAGGTAATAACACTAAGTATAGTGATTGTCCACCAAAGAAGGTAGACCCAAAGGATTTGGATAAAGCAAATCCGTGGAAGACATGGGAACTAGAGTTACAGTACAATATACAACAGCAAATAGAGAATCAAAATAATTTATCTCTAGGTGAAATCAATAAAATTGTAGAAATAGAAATTTTGAAACTACAAAGAAAATATAAAATAGCTTATGAAATGTCGGACCTTGTTGAAGCACAATTTAATAGAACTATGTATAATACTCTAAGACCATTATATGAGTTAAATGGAAATGAAGACACTAAAAATAAACTAGTTAAGTTATTAAATGACAGTTTGAATGTAGCTGTTGTAACAGAAGGCAGTTCATTTAAGGGAACGAGTAGTACTACACAACAACTACAAGAACTTGCTAATAAGGCAAATCAAGCGGTGTCAGGTCAAGGAACAGTACCGGGAACATTAAAGCACACAGAATTTGCTAAGCAAGTAAAGGGGTTAAACAACTCATTATTGCAGCCAGAGATAACTTATAAAAATGGTCAAATAGTTCCTTATGGAACAAAGGGTGGAGTGAGACTTGACGTTGTAGAATATAATGCTAATGGCACAATTAAGGCTGTGTATGATTTAAAAACAGGAAAAGCGGGATTAACAAACAGCAGAATACAAGAAATACTGAATCATCTGCCGAATAATGCTCCTGTATACGAGATTAGACCAAAATAAATAATAGGTTGGAGGAAGTTGAAAAATGGATAAAAAGGCTCTACAAAGGATTATTAAAGATTATTTTACAACATTTGCAAAGCAATATAATTTTGTATTTTATAAATCAACAGTATTGCTTAGAGTATGTGAAGATACACTTCATATAATAAATTTTGACTTGCCAAGTGATGGATTGAATTGCAATATTGCAATTCAACCATTGTATATACCATCTGATACTATCACTTTAAGTTTTGGTAATCGTTTGAACCACTTTAAAACGAAGTTACCTGGAGCATGGGGTTATAGCAATGACAAAAAAGATATTGAAAGAGACCTTTCACAGATTAAAGAATTGCTTGAAATAAATGCTATACCTTGGTTCAATGAAGTTGGAAGGCCAGAAGGTATTATATCTTTCATTGAAAGTGGTTTAGTCGAGGATATTAACATTATTGTGGGATTTCCTTCAATTTTCAGAAATATGTATTTGGGTTTTAGCTATCTGTATACTAACAAAATAGGTCTTGCAGAGAAACTATTGCAACAGGTTGTTGAACAGAGTACAGAGGACAAGAGAGCTTGGGTAGTTCAGCAAAACAAAATGATTAATAGTATTTTGGCTCTTGCAAAAAATGAACCTAATAAAATCGGCGAAAAGCTTAATGAATTTGTCAGAACAACAAAAGATAATCTAAAAATTAAGATATAAAGGTAGATAAGAGGGTAGGTCACACATTTTCGGAGTGTGGCCTTCTTCATATTATTGCTTCATGATGTAATATAACATAAAACTGTTGTACAACAAAAAGAATAATGTGTAAACAACTATTTCCATTTTCAATATTCAGATTGATATTTTTGCTCATCCGACATATAATATAATTAAGTAAGGAATGTAAGAATGAAGCGAAAAGTAAGAAGGGAGTTTTAATATGGAAGTAGCAAGAATTACAACAAAAGGTCAAATAACGATACCGGTCGAAATCAGAAAAAAGCTTAATCTAAAAGAGGGCGATAAGATAATATTTTTAGAACAAGATGGCAGGATATATTTTGAAAATGCTGCGTTATTGGCGTTTAATAGGATACAGGATGCAATGGCAGGAGAAGCACAAAAAGCAGGCTATAATTCTCCGGAAGAAATGAATGAGCTTGTGAAGGAAATAAGAAAAGAAATATGGGAAGAGCGATATGCGAATAATGATTGATACCAATGTCCTGATTTCAATTATCTTCTTTCCATCAGTGCAGATGAATGAACTTAAAATAAAGCTTTGCATGAAACATACGATAGTATTATGCTCCCATATTGTAGAGGAGCTTAACAGAGTTACAAAACGCAAATTTGCTCATAAATTAAAGGAATTGGATGACTTTTTAACAGAATTACCTTATGAGCTTGTTTATACCCCTGCCTTTCTTGAAAAGGACAAGTTTCCGGCAATGCGTGATGTATATGATTATCCTATTCTTGCAACGGCAATATTGGAAGATGTTGATGTGCTTATAACGGGTGACAAGGATTTTGCTGTGGTTGATATTGACCATCCTGAAATATTAACGCCGACAGAATTTTTGTCAAAATATTAAAAATCCCAAAAGATAAAAGAAGCCACGAGGTACAAAATGTACTTCATGGCTTTTTTGATTATTCCCCGAGAATGTATTTTAAACTGTGTAAATGGCAATAATCTCCAATGAATAATGAAAGGAGATATAAACCATGGCACAGTTAAATGAAAAGGAAATGCAGCTTGCAGCACTAATCAGTGAAGGCTGCACCTCACCTGCCGAACTTACGGCAAAACTCAAGAATCTGTTTTCCGGAGCGCTCGAAAAAATGCTTGAATCCGAAATGGACGAGCATTTAGGTTATGAAAAGAACAGTAGAAGCATTGTTGACGGTTATTTTTGCTTCTACAAAATAAGCATGGACATGTGGGAACTTACCGACCATGACAATGGCTGGATACCTGATGGAAAAACATTAGCCACTATAATTCTAAATAGATATCGATAATTCCTCAAAAGGGAAGAATGGCATCAATATATGTCGAATCCTGTCAATTTATATTAATAAAAAAATAGAGGAATGTTAGAAACTATGTTGAAGACTATAAAATAGTATATATTAATGTAAAAGGCAAACTTATCGAAAGATGAGGACGCAAAGCCACGGGTCTAAAGATTCTTCCATGACAGCCGGGTTGCCGAAGTTATATGTAGAGTATAAAAACTCCTACGCTTTTTCGGCGCAGGAGTTTTTATACTTCTCAATAAACATAGGCTTTGCCATAAAGACTTGCAATTGTTAGGAGGAA
>NZ_JAJEKE010000034.1 GCF_024363565.1 Lutispora saccharofermentans
TGGCTTATCGCGCCAACGTTCTTTATTTTATTACATTCTCTTTCCCTTGTCAATATGCTTTTTAATTTTTGTTCCCAAAACTTGTTCAGCATCAACTCAGGAATTATATATTATCAGGTTTGCGATATTATGTCAACCTGATTTATGAAAAATTTAATTCCATTTTTTATTTATAGCTTATTACTTCATCTTCTTCTATAGCTTTTATTTCGAATCCGCTTTTTATTAAATAATCAATTATCATAGGAAGAGCCTTGACGCTTTCGGCCTTTGTTTCATGCATCAGGATTATTGCCGACCTTTTGTTTTGAACTTGGGCCACTACATTCTTATATATCTGTTCAGCCTTGATATCCTTTACTCTGCTATCATTGCTGTCAACATTCCACAGTATAATCTTATAATCCTCAAGCGCCTTTTGATAGTTCTGCCCTTTTATTATCTTGCTCCCATAAGGCGGCCTGAACAAATACATAGCTTTACCTATAGTTTCTAAAATCAAATCAGATGTTTTATCGATTTCATTTTTTAGGCTGTCACTGCTCTTATATATTATTTCCTTCCTATGACTATAGCTGTGATTTCCTATAGAATGTCCTTCTTCTGCCATCCTCTTTAATATATCCTGATTCCTGCTGATAGTATTTCCTAAAACAAAAAAAGTCGCCTTCACATTCTTTTCCTTCAAAATGTCCAATATCTTTTCTGAGTTACCCCTAACGATTCCATCATCAAAAGTAATATATGCCACTTTTGGTCCATTATATTTTCCTATCGCAGGCTTTGCCTTTTTTTCTTCCTCTCTCATTTTAAGCAATTCTTCAGCAGTCATCACTTTATCATTTGTTATTATTCTAAAACCTTTAACTGAATCGATTTTTTCAATTCTAAATCCCAAAATCTCAACAAGCATATCTTCAGGTATATATAATACATCATTTATTATTTCTACAGCATGCTCATGGCTTTTGTATTCATTGTTGACCATTATGATATTCTTTTCCTTGTTTATATACAGGAAATTACTCCACCAATAGATATGATAACTTCCATCATCCTCCTGGAAATAAACTTTAATTCCCAGGTTATCCTGTAACTGTGACAAGGGTATATAAACAACGTCATTTATTAATACTGTCTTAGGACTGTTTTTAATAAATCTATCATTAATGATTATCTCCATTGAATCATACGGAGATGCTTGTAAAGAAAAGGACAAAGAAAATATAAAAACAAGTATAAATGACATAATCCTGCATAACTCAAAGCTCTTTTTCATGATCTTCACCTTTAAATATTGCTATAATTAATATTTGAGAATTTCATCATATTTAACCCTTACTTTTTTTGGTCCTTGCAGTCCATTCTTATCAGCCCTTGGATTCCTCGTGCAACTATCAAAGCTGTATCTGCAACGTCTTGGCAAAAACTATTCGGATTAAATCATTCTAAAAATATAAGTTATAAGTCCGGCTGCCAGAAATGCATAGCCAGCAATTTTATTTATAAGATATGGATAGCAGACAACCTTTTTATCCCTCATCACAATGTTTTTGCAAAGGAAATATGGTCTGTTTGCTCTCCTGTACCAACCGACCACTTTAACCTTTCTCTCAATGAGCTCCTCAACTAAGAATGTTCCGAATAAAAACTCCAGAAACCTCAAAGGCTGCTTGTAATCCAATAACATTATTCCGCTGCCGTCATCAATAATCAAGTCTTCACTGTAAAAAAGTCCGGGTATGCCTCTGCCTACTATTGTACCTTCTAATACAGCAGGAATACCTTTTATGGGAGAAGCATCTTCTCTCATCAGAAGTTCTTCTATTGAATTTGCTTGATGCTTGTTACCGTATATATAGTAATATCTTATTAACAATGCTGCGCCGAATACAGCCATGTTGACGGGATTGGCAATAAAGCTTTCATACAAGCCCCGGGCTATGCCGGCTAAAGGCATACGCCATGCAAAGTTTTCCCTGATGCTGGATATAGATAAGATTACAGCAGCAGCATGAGGCAAATAATTTAAAAAAACCTGAGCAGCAAAGCTTGAAACCTGTTTAAAGCTTATTCCGCGATTCTCAATATTTTTGCCCTTCATCGCCATAATTCTTTTTGCAGTAAGAGGATGGGTGGAGCTTAGTTCATAAAGCCTTCCCCAGATACTCTTTATATCCCAATTTATAAGCTTTTCTATGACTTTACCGCACTCTGCAGCTTTATAATTGTTAAGAACAAAGCTCTGGCTTTGCAGATTATTAACAACCCCTAATGCGTTTGCCTTCGCCGGCTTTTTATTCTCCACCTTTACAAAGCCATAGGCGATCTTTACCAAAGCACTGCCCAATGCATCATCAGAGTTTACAGTCCTCACGGAAAAATTATCGGCATAATATTCCCTTACCCTTGAGAAAAAAAGCACTGCATATTGGCTTATTATATAAGCCCCATAAGCCATCAATCCTATCAAATATGTGGGCTTTCCTTTATCTCTGTTAGTAAAAGCATATATTTGATAAAGAAGCATGGGTATTACGGACACTATAGTCATGAGAATAAAGTCATAATTCTTTATATGTCCTAGTTCATGAGCTGCTACGGCTTCCAATTCTTCCTCAGTCAGCAAGTCTATAAGGCCTGTAGTGACTACAATCCTTGCATTTCTCGGAATATGCCCATAAGTAAAAGCATTTGGATTGCCATCATCAATAATGCCGATTTTAGGCATAGGCATCCCCAATTCAGAGCATGTTCTCTCTAAGAACTCATATAACCGAGGATCTGTATCTTTTATATCTCTTTCAAAGCTGATTTCAAACAGCATCTCTATAATGAAAGGGCCTAATAAATACTGAAGTCCCGCTACAGTTAAGGAAACATAAAATCCGTAAGCCAACGGCATTTCCAGATAATATATCAGAGCCGTTGCTGCGGCAAAAAGAATCCCGAAGGTCAAAGTAAGAGAAAGAAGGGCTTTTCTCTTTATGCTATCAAAAACTTTCATTATACTTAGCCTCCTGCAATTATTTTATCTTACCAATCATTATATAGTTACAAGGTAAATAATACAATTATTTAGAAATTTTGAAACCAAACTGTAATAAATAATGAAAACAGTGCTCTAATAGAGCACTGAGCATGCTTATATACTATACGAGGCTATACATGGGTGCTATTGCTTATGAATCTTCTCATTATTCTTTGCTATAAATTCCTTTAATTTATACAAATCCTCTATGTATGTAGATTTCAATTCAGCCCTGTATATTATACTGGCAGGATGATAGAGAGGAAACAGCACAGTTGGATTTTCAGTAAAGTTAATGCCAATAGGCTTACCATGATATTCTCCTATTGTCGCTGACTCATCCATAGTCAAGCACTTCAAAGGAACATTCCCAAGACTCACGATCAGCTTTGGGCGTAACAATTCCAGCTCTTTTCTAAGAAAAGGCCGGCATATCTTGATCTCTTCCCTCGTAGGAGGACGGTTAGAGGTTCTTCCGGTCTTTTCATTTATCCTGTAAGGTCTAAATTTAACCACATTTGTTATATAAATGTCTTCCCTTTTCAATTCCAGAATATCCATAAACTCTTCCAGGTTCTTACCTGCCTGGCCGACAAAAGGCTTTCCTTTTTCTACTTCATTCCTACCCGGTGCCTCTCCTGCCAGTACAATCTTTGCGCCGGCAGGTCCATCGCCAAATACCAAAGGGATATCCCGTTCAAAATAATTATCAACATATTCTTTCAGGTCTAAATTGTTTTGTTTTAAATCCTCAGTTATATCTTTCTGCGCCAAGCTTGCTTTCAACTCCTGTTGAGCCTCCAGCTTAAACCCTATTAACTCTTAGATGCATCAGCGGAAGGCTTTTTATAAAAATTTATCAATATACCTGCAGCAACAAATGCCATACCCAGTATTGTCTTGGCGCTTATCTTTTCTCCAAGAAAAATCACCGCCAACACGGTGGCTACTGCAGGCTTAAGAAAGAATACCATTGAGCCCTTACTTGCACTGAGTATTTTAAGCGCCTCAATAAAAGTAATATATGCAAAACCTGATAAAATTAATCCTAAGTACATTATTCTAAAAAATCCCTGTTTCGGAAAATAAAGAACTGGAAGGTCCATATACAGCAGCAGCGGTATTGTGCATATGGCTCCGATTATAGCCGATAGGCTTATCATGGTGATACTGCTTATATTATCCGCTTTCATTTTTCCCAGTACGGAATATAACCCAAAGGTAAGTGAAGCAACTATTCCCAGAAATAAGCTCATGGCTGTATCTCCGCCGGAACCTCCTTTATATATTATTAAGGTAATGCCTATAATTCCAAGAATCATGCAAATTATGCTGTTTTTCGTTATTTTTTCTTTAAGCAGCAAATAGGAAAACATTACAACAAAAATAGGATTGGAGCTTATAAGTATTGCAGCAGTAGAAGCTTTTCCCATAGATATGGCCAGCTGCAAGCTTCCCATGCTTATCACAGTATTTAATATGCCTAAGCCTGCGAAAAACATCCAGTCCTTTATCGATATCTTTTCTTTTTTAACTATAACCCAAGGTAAAAGCGCTAATCCACCTATTAAAAATCTTATAAATATGAGCTGGGTCGGGTGAATCAAGCCTTTGAGGCTTGATGACACGACCTCCAATGTGCTAAAGATCAGTATTGTTATACCAAGGTAAAAATATCCTTTTAATTTCGTATCAACCATTCATGCTCTCCTTAAATTTATTCGTAAAAAGCAGCAATAGCTTTTTCAACGGTTATATCAATAAATCTCTCTATAGCCTCTGCATCAAGGAATTTAAATTCTCTATTCAGCTTATGGTTTTCCTTCCTATAATAATCATTGATTTTTTTGATATTCTCATATATCTGATGAGGCGAAAATCCATTAAAGAATTCAAGCTTTATTTCCATAGATTGAAATTCAGATAATATATTGTTCTCCGAATTTTTCTCCAGGTATTCAAAATCCAAAGCATACATCTCTTCCCTGAATATATGTATAATGCTATTACCGTCTTTGCACTCTTTTGTCATAGGTCTTAAATACCTCTCGTTCCATAGGCTGTCCCCAATCAGGTGAAAATAGTAACCCCAGTAAAATGACCTGGTCTTATCTGATCTGGTGAAAAGCTCTTCCGGTCGGAGGTATTTGTTGTAGAAGCTATTTAAGTCAATATATCTGTCCTCGTCACTAGTCCCTTTGCAAAAATGGGTTATTTCCTTTTTCCCTGAATCCGGTGCTATGCTCCCGGCCATAAAATAGTCCAAATCTATATCTCTGATTCTTTCTTTGATCTTTTCTGCAACCCTCAAATGCGTAAGCCAAGTAGCCATATTATGATCACTTCCCATGCTCATACTCTTATGTTATCACTTACTAATATATTAGCATAAAAAAAAGCAGGCCAAAAGCTCTTTGGCATACTTT